>JBKJOF010000225.1:0-22187 GCA_046595655.1 Chryseolinea sp.
CGTTTTCGATTCGAATCAAATTGAGAAAATTCTTCTTTCTTCAAAGCAGGAACATCGGTAGTTGATGTTTTATATACATTCTTTTCCTCACTTAGCTCTTCCGAAACTTTAGCTAAATCCTGATAGGTTTTAAAATCATACTTTAAGTGGCCAGGACAACTCAACATGAACGAACCATTTTTTAACGGCACATCGAATTGCATAAATACTCGATCATACAAACTCGCATTCATCTTGCGGGTATAGTAATATTCAATCTCGCTGCCAAGTTCAATTCCTTCTATTGCAAAAATGCGTACTGCGTTTCCCGTTTCCTCGTCTTTAATTTCTTTCAGATTTGTTTTGTCAAAGTAAATGGCTTTACCATTTTTATTGATGGCCCGTGCTTTCAAATCTACTAATTCCAATGCGCTACTCATTGAAATAACAATGCGATTGTGTTTTTGAATTGCTTCATTGTTATTCGCATATATGATCTGATGAATTGTGGAGTACATTAAGAACTGATCATTCTCCAATACATATTGATATTGTACATGATGTTTTACAATTAACTCAGACAATGCAGCCTCTGTTTCCGTCAACGAAGTTCGTTTACGATCCTTCTCCCATTCGTATGGATTTATTTCTAATGCCCACAATTGCACACTAAGGCACGACATCAATACTACAGCAAACAACTTTACATTCTTCATATTATTTCTTTTTCAGGATGATGGATTCTTTATATGTTTCACTTACACGCTTTACTGCTTCATTCCAACTATTAAATTGATCGGGCTGCATTAGCAGGTAATTCAGGTAAAATGTT
This sequence comes from Chryseolinea sp., assembly GCA_046595655.1. GTDB lineage: Bacteria > Bacteroidota > Bacteroidia > Cytophagales > Cyclobacteriaceae > Chryseolinea. The sequence continues at coordinate 812 of JBKJOF010000225.1, forward strand.
TTTGAGAACAAAATTGTATTGCCGTTTTGCGTGTATGCGGTGGTGAACCCTAACAAAGCGTTATCAAATTTTTCACTGGGTGGCAGATACTCAATTTCATAACCTTCCGGAATAATCATTGTATAAAACTCTTCTTTCATATATTTATAGTCAGACTCTTTTGGTGTCTTTCGCGATGTTACGTTAATGAAAGCGTTATAGTAGTCTTTGTTTAAATTTAGATTCACATAGATTTCATCACCGATTTTTTGAAAGTAATCTGCAATCCTAAAAGTGTATGTGATTTTTGTAGGCTTGTCGTTGTTCTCCAGATTAAAAAGAGCGTATTCGTCTAAATAGAATTTATTGCTTCCTCTTCCAATCAACTTCGTAACATACCTCTTCACGTCATCTTTACCAGCACGATCTAATTCATATCCACCAAATACTTTCGGATAACCTCTTAGAGTAGTTGTACCCTTTCCAATAATTTGATTTTCGTTCAGCGTAATGGAAATTGAATCGATCATGATGTTTTTTTCTTTTGCTATCTCGGGCACCGTTTTAATTTCGTAATGATCACGGTCAATTGAAATCAAGGCTTCCTTGCCTTGTATCATAGAGGAAGGAAATCCAAACTTGGTGTGATCTCCCGTTCCATCCAGAAAAATGTATTGCCCGTCCTTGGTAATGTAGGTTGCAATCATATGATTGTCTACCAAAGGTGTGGGCACATCTGAATATTTATAAGGTAAATCGCGTGTACCAATCCAGGTGTGATGTGCTTTTACGCCAGCAACATCCAACATGTTCACAATAAGGTTCGCCATGTCTTTGCAATCACCATAGCGTTTCTCACAAACATAATCTCCGCTATGCGGAATAAAACCACGCATGCCTTCTTCAAACGCAATGTATTGGATGTTTTGTTGCACCCAATAAAAAACATTCTTCACTACATCTTCTTCCGTTTTGCTTTCTGATTTTATTTTCTCCACAACAGCCTTCAGTTCAGGCGATGTTTCTTTATTCAGATTTTCAATAAACGAATAATACCAACGGTATAAATCATCAACATTTGAAAGCAGATTGATCTTACCTTTTTTCGTTGTGTATGATTTGATGTAGCAAATCACATGTGGGGTGTAATAGCGAACGGATGGACTTCCATCATCCCGTTTTATTGACGTTAGATTCTCAGCAGTCCATTCATAAAAAATGGCGCCACCCTTTTCATATTTTTTAAACTGGATAGCTCCTTGTTTATCGTTTACAACCTGATAGAATAATTCAACATCTTTCGATGCTTTAATGGTAAACTTTGCCTTTGCTTGTGGTAAGTAACTGCCGAAAATAAAACCCGATACAAATCGAGGATCCTTTACCAAAGTGCGATACTCTAATTGCGTCCGATTATGAGATGCAATGGAAGGAAAGTTAAATGTGTAATAATAAGAGTCATCATAAAAAATACCATCATCACGATCGCTCTTCTTTTTGAAATCAGAAACGTTCATTTCTTTATAGCGACTCTTATCCCACACCAATGTTTTAGCTCTAATATCTTTTACCTGATTGAAATGAGAACCATATACGTGTCGACTTGAAAAGCCTTCGGTCTGTTCTTTCAAATGAAGCACATCTTCCAATTGATCTGTGTACACGTCTAAAGAATCTCCCTTTACAGCAATGGTCATCAATTCCGATCGTTCGATAAAAACAGCGGGCTCGTCAGGAAATTTTGTTTTATTCTGCTGCCATAGATCCGTTGTTTGTGCGGATGCAGACAACGTTGCTAAAAGAACGAAGCCAATGGCTAATGTTTGTTTACTTTTCTTTCTATTCATTGGTAATTCCTCCCCAAAAGTTAAACTCCTTTACCTTTATCCCTTTTTGATACCAAATTGATTTTCCCTGGCGCGAACCCATCAAAAAATTCTCTTGGTGGTTTACAGAACCATCTTCATTAAACCACTCTACAACACCATCCAGTTCATCTAGTCTATAAGTCCCTTTTTCAAGAACTTTTCCATTCGGATAGTATAATGTATATGGGCCGATATAGTCACCCAATGTATATTGATACTCGCTGTACAATTGCCCTGTAGAAAAGTAAATTTTTCTTTTACCTTCTAACACACCCTTTTTAAAATTTTCCTCAAAGGCTGTTTTGCCATTCGAATACTTTACCACAATCGAGGCATCTCCTGTAAACGTAATCCACTCTCCCTGTTTATCATCCACAACCTGCCGATAGGATATCATGTCACCATTAACAAACATTTTCTCCAACACCACTTTTCCATCAGCTCCATATTGTCGGGTCAATCCTTCACGCTCATCGTTTTTAAATTCTGATGTATGAGAGATGTTACCTATTGCGGAATAATAAGTCCATGTACTGTCTTGTTCACCCTGAACATACTTGCCTGCATAATCTTTTTTGCCATCGAAGTTAAATCCTTCCCACCATCCTTCTTGAATGCCCAGAGCATAATTACCACGAATCTCAACTTGCCCATTCGGACTATTGTATTCATATAATCCATGACGGCTTCCATCGGATAAGGTGTAGGTATAAAATACTTTCCCATCTGGAAACCACCTGGTTACGGAGTTCGTGTATTCGCCACAGGTTAAATATAATTTCGATTGCAGTTTGTCTGACGAATATTTCGTTTCGAGTATTACGCTATTGTCCACCTTAGCCTTCGTTGTTATTGCAACACCCTTTTCGTTGTAGTTGACTACATCTACTAAACTTCCATGATCGTAACGAGCTGCCACAGACATTTTTGCATCGGTGTTGAAACTGTAACACAACGAATGATATTCACCATTTAAATAGTAATAGTCAGATTCCACAACGCCATTTGCATAATATTCTTGCCACTGCTGTTGCCGCATTCCTTTTTGATACCACCCTTCGTGCTTTACCTGACCATGCGGATAGAACTCCTGGAAATATCCGTCACGTTCTCCCTCCTTATAGTTGGATACATATTTTTTTCCTCCAGAATGAAAATATTCAACCACCTCTCCTACAATCTGATCGTCAACATAATTGTATTCACTTAGTTTACCGCCTTCACGATAATAATATTTCCAAACACCACTTTGTTTTCCTTTTACATAAGCCCCCTCACTGTTTAACTGGCCAGTGGAATAAAATTGCTTAACAGAAAAACTTCCTTTGTCATTTCCATACCTGCCCAGCTCTTTTCCATAGGTATCGAAATAAACAACCTTTATCAGTAACCCATTCTTATACGTATTAATGTAATGGACTTTTTCATCGTGATAGGTAACGTCCTCTCCATTTATTTGGCCTGCTATTAAAATACGTTTACCAAAAATTTGACCCTGACTATTATAAAATATCCATTCGCCTTCTCCCGATCCAGTTTTATAAGAACCCGTTTTCTCAAGTTTGCCATTCGCATAATAATATTTCCAATGGCCATTAACTTCATCATTCAGGTACGTACCCGTTGATTTTACCTTTCCATTTAGAAAATACGAGATGTAGTCTCCATCTAACAATCCTGCCTTGTACAGTGATTTACTTTTTATTTTCCCCTCTTCATAGTATTGAATGTATTCACCTTCAAGCTTACCATCCTTATGTTGATAACGAACCTTAACCTTTCCATTTGTATAATAAGATGCACCTGGCCCGCTTCTTATATCTTTATCATATCTAAGCTTTTCATCGAGAGCACCACATCGTAAATATATTTCAACATCGCCTTGAGTTTTATCGTCCTTCAAAAAGAAATGCTGGTTGCGCACAAACTCTTCAAAGTAAGTGGTCACTTCGCCCGTGCTATAATCTTCAATACTTTTTACTGTTCCGTTAGATCGATAAAATTTCCATATCCCTTTCTTTACACCTTTATTATCGTAATCCCCTTCAGCAGAGCGCTGGCCATTATTGTGATAATAAATCCAATGACCGATTCGAATATCACTGCCATCCTTATTACCTATTGCAACAAGTCGATTGTCATCATCGTACCACGCCTTAACAGGTTTATCAAAACCCAATGACGGAGGAACGGTAAGTTCTCCTCTTCCTTTCTTGAGGATAGAATTCGTTAATGCAAAAAAAGCCTCCAATCGTTTTTCATTTTTCTTTTGCCATTTTTTAACCTGATCGCCCTGCACAGTTGTGAGTATATGATACAGAAAAGGTTCGATCGCATTTTGTTCTTTTAGTGCAGTGTAGAGTGGCATGTAAAAAGTTACCCAAGGATCTTCGACAGATGTATTGACGGTACCGAGTTGTTCAAAAAGCATTTGATATTGCTTTACCAGATTGGCATCGAAATCAACAGTTGATTTATAATTTTTATCAAGTGCTATTTTTGATTTAATGATCTGATCAACTTTATCGAATGCATTTTTTCCTGTAAACGGAATTGTGTTTTCTTCCTGATATTCATTTGACACGAATTTTTCAATGAAGACTAGCCACTGATTTGCACTGTTGTTAATGCCCATGTATACTCCCAACGATAACATAGCATGACCCTTTTTACCTTGAGCGGCAGAAAGCCTCCCTAAGTTTAAATGAGAACCACCATGAAATGGATTTAACTTTAATGTTCTGAAAAAACAATCCCGCGCTTTTTCATACTCCTTATGATTATAGTGTGTAATTCCGAGATTATAGATGAGCGAGAAATCGAATGGAAATTCTTCAATAGCCTTGTTAAAAAGAATAAGAGATTGATCGTAATCTCCCTTTTTATCCATCGCAATGGCACGTGATCGAAGTAGGTGCGCACGATTATCCGATGTAATATTCAATGCCTCTTCGGTTGTTGATATCGCCTTGTTATACTCTTCGTTGGCAGTGTATGTCATAGCCAATTCGGTAAGCATTTCAACGTAGGCCGTATCTCTTTTCGAAATGGTTAAATATTGCTTAATCGCATCGGCATATTTTCCGGAATCATAAAGTGTTTTACTTTGCTCCATTACCTCTGCAGCGTTAATTAGAGGTATTTTTTGGGCTACGCAAGAGAGAGACAACACAACGCCAACAGTGCCTATTATAAAACGAATCATAGCGAAAGAATTAATCGTTCTAAAATAAAAAAATAGTAGCATTCAAACTACGGAAGAACCAAAATCAAACAACATAGTTTTGAAGGTAGCCAAGATACCATGTAAGATAATTCTGAATTGTTAATCAATGTAGATTAGTTACTCCCTTTTCTGACGACCTCACTCTAGCTCTTTTAGGAATGCATCATTGACGAAAATGCTATGAAGCTTACTTTATCTCAGGCGCGCCAATACGAATAGGTAATGAAAGGAATCTGCACTTCGTATTAAATATTTTAAGAAGTGCCTTTTGAAGATTGAATGGCATCATCATGTGTATAGATATTTCGATTTACAATAAACTCCGACAGCACGGGTGAGTCTGGACGTTTTAGGAAGAAAAAAAACTTTTTTTAAACTTTATCACACCGTGTTGAGAAGCTTCCCTAATGGTCGACTTTCTAAAATTTACTTGCTCTTTGCTTTTAACTTTTCTCCGCTTCTCTTCACTAGGAATTTCACAATCTTCACAACGAGCTTTAGGGGCAGCGGTTTGTCTAGAGGGAATTGCGCTGTGGCTTTAGCACCTGCATAATTTGCAAGTTCTTTTTTGAACGCCTCTACTTCTCTAGGTACTGGATATAAACCAATATGGTTTTTGAAGGCTGCGAAGCTCACCAGATTTCTATTTAATACATAGGTAGGTATGGCATATTTGATTGCTTCTTCTGCTTGAGGTACGACTTTTCGAATAGTGGTCCGCATCTCTTTCAACTTCTTTTGAACATCTTTTGGAAAAACTGCGATGTATTCATCTATGTTTTTTGCTGGTTTACTTTTCATTGTTTTCGCCATAGCGTTGTTACTTGTTGTTACAGCAATAAATTTACAACCTGTTGGTAAAGTTAACGGGGTGCAGATACGACATTACAAGGGGTAGAATGCGGCAGACTCTATCTACCTATTACGAAAGTTTACTTTCTAAATAATTCCCAACTGTAGCTCATTATCAATTACGCTTCAAGAGTTTTTAAAATCTCCAACCCTTTTTCCCATTTGCCATAGCCTGACACGGCATTGATATGACCAGCATCACCCAAGTTTATAAATTCACTGCCCCAGTTAGCAGAGAAATATTTCGCTCTATCCAAAGAAACCCATTGATCGTTGGAGCTGGCAACAACGATTGTTTTGAATTTTATTTTTTCTTTTGGCATCGGACTAAATCCTTCTGTAGGGAAAGTGTAGACAGGAGCCTCGAGATCGCTTGGCGCGACAAGTAAAGCTCCTTTGATTTTCTTCTTGTACTGCGTTGCCCAATGTACAATTGTTGCGCATCCTAAACTGTGACCAATAAGTACGATTGAATTTAAGTCGTAGGGAGAAATACGTTGATCTATTGTTTCAATCCAATCACGGCACGTTGGTGCATCCCACTCCTGTTGATTGATTCGCTGAACGTTGTTGAGTCTACTTTCAAAAAAAGTTTGCCAGTGTTCTGATCCCGAATTTCCAAGCCCTGGAATAATAAAGTAATGTGTCACCTTGGTTCTCTTTTAACTTGTTCTACAATGCCATTTAAAAAAACAAATTTACATCAGACGAAGCTCTTAATCCAAAGTAATAATAATCTATTTCCTTTCATCAACTTACAAGCTCATGAGAAATAGAACAGTTAGCCTTGCTAAAAAAAACTATAAAATTCTGTGACTTTTTATTCACTCTAAGCTTATAAGTACAAATCGATTTTATTTTTTCTTTACGAGTGATCAGAAGAGATCAGGCAGTATGCCTATGTCTTCGAAGCACTGAAATATGTTCAACTACTCTAAACCATAAAGCACATGAAAACAGAAACTGTAGTCTTGCAAAGCTGGGATGATCTGGTGTTTGAAAATCGTAACAAAGAATATGGAGCATATCATGTTCGGAGATCATACTCCGATAGTGTTGTAAAAGCATTTGTATTAATTATTGCTGCATCAACTACTTTGTTGATACTTTCATCGATGAAATTTTCTGATGGGGAAAATTTAATTAAAATGCCTACTGTGTGTCCCCCATTTATTTTAGAACATATAACTCCTCACATTATTCCTGATGAGCAAGCGAAACCATTGGTACAGAAGGTTACAAAAGCGCATCGCGATGTGGCACCTGTAATTACAACAGCACAAGTAATTGATCAACCTACAACTCCAATCGAGAATGTAAGTAATACCGGAAGCGGAAAAGGAACTACTCAAATTTCAACTGGCCAAGTAGCGGTTACTGATCCAGCAACTGATTTTCCGTTAGTAGATGTTGCACCAATTATTCACAATTGGGTTGGAGAAATGCCTACCTATAATGGTGGGCAAGAAGCGATGATGAAATTTTTGCAAAAGAAATTACGATATCCGTCAGCGGCACAACGGATGGGAACAGAAGGAACTGTGTTTGTTAGTTTTGTTGTGGACATGTATGGGCGCGTTATTCAAGCTGAAGTGGTGAAAGGAATTGGCCGCGAATGTGATGAAGAAGCAAAACGCGTAATCTCTATGATGCCGTTGTGGAATCCCGGAAAACAAAATCACAATCCTGTTATGGTGAGAATGGTGCTACCTATTAAGTTTCAGCTTTCACATTGATTGTTGGGTTAGAGTTAAGAGCTGCTCGAAAGGGCAGCTCTTCTCAATAATCTAAATAGATACAAACACTTTATGCGTTTTATATTCCGAATGTCATAAATGCCAACTATAACAACGATCAGTATTTACAAAAGCGGAAAAGCAATGAATCAACTATGCATCAGGTTTTTGAAAGTGCGAGCAGTGCAATAGTAAATTGACGCAAAAGAGTTCTGGAAAAGAATAGCTTAAGCGCAGTGAAAGAAAATATCAATGTTACCTATCCATTTGAAAAAAAATGCAGCTTTCTTTTTAAAACCTATCCAAGCGAAAGGAAGTCATCCTGATGTGGAAGGTCATAATTTGCTGGCAAAGGAATTGATCACTTTTTGTAAGCGTATTTTGTAAATGATACCATTAATTACAAAATACTCTACAGAGTGACGCAAGCAGGATTTTAAAGCTCACTCATCTGAATTTTTTTTACGGGTATTTCAAAATTTTTGATATAATTTGAAGACATTACAATAACAATCTTTAAACCATCACCTTCCCACCAGTCTTAATTGCTTTATAAATCGCCTCAATTACTTTCGCATCTTTTACTCCTTCTTCTCCATTCACAGTTGATTCTCTATTTTCTACAACGCACTTTGCAAAATCATCCATTTGCAAAGCTTGATGATTTACTTGTGGAAAATTTAAATCGCCTTTACTGGTCTTACCAGCTAATGGCCCATAACCAAATGCCGGACGAAGTTCAAGCCATCCGTTTTCCGCAGAAATAAAAAGGCGCTCAAGTTGAGTGGCGTATGAGGTCATGGAATTAGAAACTGCACCACTCGGAAATTCCATTTGCCATAAGATGGTTTCGTCAACCTCTTTAAACTTGATGGGATCGGTTTTAAATTCCTGTGCTGTAACAGAAATAGGTTCTTCACCTGTGGCATAACGCGCTCCCTGTATCGCGTAGATGCCTACATCCATCATGGCACCACCGCCCGCCATTGCTTTCTTTAATCGCCATTGATTGGGATCACCAATTTTAAAGCCCATGGAGCTCTCTACAATTTTTACATTTCCAAATTCCTTCTTCTGTCCTACTCGAGCTGCTTCTAAATTATACGGTTCAAAATGCAAACGATACCCGATGGAAAGCTTTACGCTAGCTTTCTTGCAAGCGGAAATCATTTCATGGCACTCCTTTACAGAAACCGCCATCGGTTTTTCGCAAATCACATGCTTGCCTGCCATGGCTGCACGAATCACAAACTCACGATGCATAGCGTTGGGCAACACTACATACACAATATCGATGTCTTTATTTTCAATGATGCGTTCGAACGATTGATAGGTATAACAATTCTTATCCGGAATATTAAATTGTTGTTTCCACTTCTCTTTCTTTTCGGATGTACCTGTTACAATGCCTGCGAGGTAACAATTCGTTGTCTGTTGCAAAGCAGGTGCAAGAAGATGTTCGCTGTAATATCCAAGACCAACAAGGGCAATGCCGAGTTTCTTTTGTTGCGTTTCAGCAAACGTCTTGTTAGAAATAAGTGAAGGCAAGGTAAGCAGCGTAGAGCCGATACCTACTTTGGAAATAAAATCTCTGCGGTTCATAGGGAAGATTTAAAGAAATGAAAGTAGTGATTTCATTTCTTTAAACCCAGCGTTCACCAAAGAGAAAACTATCTATAAAATTTCAGCGACCGTGCAACTCTTGCTGTTGTAGATAAAAGTATCTTTTACTTTTAGGTTCAATAAAGATTTTCCTATCGGTGATTGGGGAGCAAGCGCAATATATTCTACTCCATCGATTACAACTTTACCAGCACTAATCGCAACATAAAAATGTGGAGACGAAGAAGTGATCACTACACTGCCTAGTGAAACTATGCTTTGTCGCGTCTCTGTATTATTGATTTGATCCAATACCTGTTTCAGTTTCATGGCTTCGTTCAATTGCTGCGCGGCTTTGTCTCTTTCAATCTGCATCATTGCACGGCCGGTTTCATATTTATCTCCTGCGCTGCTTTTCTCTTCTGCATTAGCAGATTCTTGCGCATTGGCCATTGCTTGCTTAGCGGTATCAATTCGTGTGTTTACATAGTCCACACATTTATCGTATAATTTTTGTCTGAGAGTTTGAGTCATGATGAGAGGAATACAATTCACGCAAAGGCGCGAAGGTTTAAATACAAAGAACGCAAAGCAATGACATCAAATGTTGAATTAACTAGTGGAATTTCTTTGCGCTCTTTGCGGCATTCACTTTGCGCCTTTGCGTGAAACTTTTCTATTTCAAAATCGCATTCACAATAGCAGAATCCAACGGCTCTACTTTCTGTGAAAAGAATTTAACAGAAGTTCCGTCTTTGCTGACGATGTATTTGCAGAAATTCCAGCTTGGTAAATGACCTGTCTTGGCTTCAAGCCATTTGTACAATGGATGCTTATCTCCGCCCTTCACCGAAATTTTTTCAAACATCTGGAAGGTTACACCATAATTCTTCTGACAGAATGTGGCGATCTCTTCATTCGAGCCCGGCTCTTGCCATAGGAAATTATTGGCAGGAAAGCCAAGCACCGCTACCTTATCTTTATACAGTTCATGCAATTTTTCTAGGTCCTCATATTGAGGAGTGTAACCACACTTCGAAGCGGTGTTAACAATTAAAATAGACTTGCCCTTAAATTGAGCAAAGTCTATTTCTTTTCCGTCAATGGATTCAATTTTAAAATCATAGATACTTCCCGTTACTGCATCGTTCTTCTTGGCGAAGGAGAGTTTACTAGAAAGAAATGCGGCTAACCCCATAACGATTGCTATAGCAATAGTGACTTTAAATAAGCGCATCTACAATTTCCTTATCGAGGGGATTTACTTTGGAAGGATAGAAAGTAATTGTACCATCAGGTTTCACTAAGTATTTGCAGAAATTCCAGCTTGGCTCTTGTCCTGTTTTTTCTTTCAAGAACTTATAAAGCGGATGTTGATCATCTCCTTTCACTGAAATCTTTTCAAACATTTGAAATGATACTCCATAGTTCTTTTGGCAGAACTGTGCTATCTCTATATTCGATCCTGGTTCTTGCGAATTAAAATCGTTCGCAGGAAAACCGAGTATAGTAATTTTGCTTCCGTATTGTTCCTGTAGTTTTTGCAGATCACCATACTGAGGAGTATATCCACACTTGGATGCTACGTTCACAATCAACAAAGTCTTTCCTTTATACTTTGCAAAATCAATTTGTTGTCCATCAATGGAAGTCATTTTAAAATCATACAGCGAAGGAACCGACATAAAAAAAGATAAGATAATAAACAGAATTGCTTTCATATTAATTAGGGTTGAATGATGGGATTAAATTACAAATAATAAACAGCTCAGAACAGTTATTGTTTACAGGCGGTACAATTCAGATTGTCGCATCAGGGGCTAAAGCCCAAGTTAAGCTTTGTATATAACCACTGCCTTAAGGCCGTGGTTATTGCCAGAATACCGAGTGAGTTTTAGCCATGACCTCTAAAAACTCTGCAACAATTTCAAAACACTATTTACAAACGGTTCTCCTTACATCTTCTCCGGCACTAAAATACCCAGCATCTTCATGGCTTTCTGAATAGCGCCTGCCACTGACTTCGACAAAGCAATTCTGAATTTCAGTTTGGCCATGTTCGTTTCATTAAAGATTGGAATGCTTTGGTAAAATTGATTGTATCCTTTCGCCAGATCGAATGCATAGTTGGCAATAACGGCCGGTGAATAATCTTTTGCCGCTTCACGAAGTCTGTTCTCAAACTGACTGAGTAGTTGCAACACATCACGCTCTGCAGGCTCTAAAGTATTTACCTCTTTAAGATCACCGGCCTGAACAGTAATATTCATACTGTCTGCTTTGCGAATGATCGCTTTAATACGAGCATGAGTGTATTGAATGAATGGACCCGTAAATCCTTGCAATTGAATTGACTCAGCAGGATCGAACAGCATTCTTTTTTTAGGATCTACTTTTAATAAAAAGAATTTCAACGCACCTAATCCGATCATTTCGAATAATGTATTTGCATCTTCTTCACTAACGTCTTCCAGCTTTCCATGTTCACGCGTTTGCTTGTCAGCCTCGCGAACCATTTCTTCCATCAAGTCATCCGCATCTACAACGGTACCTTCGCGCGATTTCATTTTCCCAGTAGGAAGATCCACCATACCGTATGATAAATGATAACATTGCTTGGCCCATTCATAACCGAGCTTCGCAAGAATGAGAAACAATACTTTGAAATGATATTCTTGTTCGTTACCAACTGTATAAACCTGACCGGAGATTTTTGGAAAATCACGGAAACGTAAAATGGCAGTGCCAATATCTTGCGTCATATAAACTGAAGTTCCATCCGAACGCAGCAAAACTTTTTGATCGAGACCATCGGATGTTAAATCAACCCAGATGGAGCCATCTTCCTTCTTAAAGAACACGCCACTCGCTAAGCCGCGCATCACTTCTTCTTTTCCTAAGAGATAGGTATCAGATTCATAATATAGTTTTTCGAAATCAACACCCATGCGTTTGTAGGTGGATTCAAATCCGGAATACACCCAACCATTCATGGACTTCCACAGCTCCACCGTTTCTTTGTCTTTTGCTTCCCACTTTTGAAGCATGTCAATGGCGAGTTTCATAATAGGTGCTTGCTTCTCTGCTTCTTTTTCGTCAACACCTTTTTCAACAAGCGCTTTCATTTGCACTTTGTAATTCTTGTCGAACTCTACATAATATTTTCCAACAAGATGATCTCCTTTAATATCCGTACTTGCAGGAGTTTCTCCATTTCCAAAAAGTTTCCACGCTGCCATCGACTTACAAATATGTATGCCGCGATCGTTGATGATCTGTACTTTGTGAACCTGATAACCATTCGCCTTATAAATTTCAGCTACACTGTATCCAAGAAAATTATTTCTTAAATGTCCAAGGTGTAAAGGCTTGTTGGTATTCGGTGAGGAATATTCAACCATGATCTCTTCACCATTGGATGGAAGCTGACCATAGTTTACATTAGAGTAAATCGATTGAAATACTTCTACCCAAACCTGATCTTTCATCACCAGATTTAAAAATCCCTTCACCACATTGAAGCGATCAACAATACCAGAATGTTGAACAAGGTATTCACCCACCACCTTCGCGGTTTCTTCTGGACCCTTTCGGGAAATTTTTGTAAGTGGGAAACAAACCAAAGTATGCGATCCTTCGAACTCTTGGTTAGTCGGTTGTATCTGAAGATTTTCTACTGACTGTTGGAATATAGCTTGAGCTGCTTTTTGTATCTCGGTGCGAAGGTGTATGTCTAAGTCCATTTGTTATAGTTCTTTTAAACCGCAGAGGGTGCAGAGAACCGCAGAGTTAATACAGGCACTTTAGAAGCTTCCGAAAACTCTCTGCGCATCTCAGCGTCCTCTGCGGTTTATTTTTCCTCTGAGGCTAATTATTTTTAAAGTTTATTTACCACCCTCCTGATTCCGTTTTTTAATAACGTAACATTAAAGTTAATCAGCAAGCCAAGTTTACAGTTTGAAAGCTTGAGGTAAGTCAGAATCTGGGCCATATGAATATCATGCAGTGCATCAACCGATTTTACTTCAATCACTACTTTGCTCTCCACTACTAAATCAATTCGATATCCACAATCAAGTTTTACCTCTTTATAAATTACAGGAAGTGGTTTTTGTTTTTCAACAAATAAACCGGATTGAACCAATTCATAATAAAGGCAAGCTTCATAGGAAGATTCCAAAAGACCAGCTCCAAGTTCCCGATGTACCTGAATGGCACATCCTATTACTTTATCTGAAATTTCATTTTCTTCCATCGCTAACGTTCATTTTTTTACCGCAGCGGGCGCACAGAATCGCAGAGTTAATTCCTGTTCTCTTAAAATTCAGATTCTAACACGATAACTGATCCTTACCGTTTTTAAAAATTTCTCTGCGTATCTCCGCGGTTAAACCCTTACCATTCGAGTACATATGCAAACATCAGTGGCGCAACAATAGTCGCATCACTTTCGATTATGTATTTCGGTGTATCGATATTTAATTTACCCCATGTGATTTTTTCATTTGGCACTGCACCAGAATATGAACCGTAGCTTGTAGTTGAATCACTGATCTGACAGAAGTAACTCCAGAACGGAACACCTGTTCGCTCCAAATCCTGATGTAACATTGGTACAACACAAATTGGGAAGTCACCGGCAATACCTCCACCAATTTGGAAGAAACCAATGCCATGCTCGCCTGCATTTTGTGTATACCAGTCTGCAAGCCAAACCATATATTCAATTCCACTCTTCATGGTGGATGCTTTCAACTCACCTGTCAATACATAAGAAGCGAAAATATTTCCCATCGTAGAATCCTCCCAACCCGGAACTACCATTGGCATGTTACGTTCTGCGGCAGCGATCATCCATGAATTTTTTGGATCGATCTCATAATATTGTTTCAAGTCACCACTGTTGATCATGCGGAACATGAACTCGTGTGGGAACAAACGCTCACCATTATCTTCAGCATCTTTCCACACCTTAAACAAATGCGATTGTAATCTGCGGAATGCTTCTTCCTCCGGAATACAGGTATCGGTAACGCGATTCAAATGTTTTTGTAATAACTCCCACTCTTGTTCAGGAGTAAGATCACGATAGTTGGGTATGCGTCTGTAGTGCGAGTGCGCTACAAGGTTCATAATATCTTCTTCGAGGTTGGCGCCTGTGCATGAAATAATCTGCACCTTATCCTGACGGATCATCTCAGCAAAACTGATTCCCAGCTCGCCTGTACTCATCGCACCGGCCAGCGTCACCATCATTTTTTTGCCATCGGCAATGTGTTTCTTGTATCCTTTAGCAGCATCTACTAAGGCAGCAGCATTAAAGTGCAGATAATGCTTTTCAATAAAATCCGAAATTGGTCTGTTTTGGCTCATGTTGTTCTTCATTCTGATTCAGATGCGAAAATAGCAAAATAACAGTTCAAAGTTTCGAGTTTAAAGTTCAGGATTTATGACTACACTCTGACAATGAGGAGTGCTTCGGAATCGATTTAGTATTGGGCCGCGAACCGTGGGTGTTTATTCGATGCATAAAGTCGGGCGAATGGAAATTTCTGACACCGTAACTTTTGTTTATCTTCAAGCGTCTCTTGTCAATCAAACCCTACTTAAATCTATGCAGCTTGTCATCGAAAATCTTAGCAAGACCTACTCAAACGGAGTTCAGGCACTCAAAAACATTTCACTTACTATTGACCGGGGCATGTTTGGCCTGCTCGGACCAAATGGTGCTGGTAAATCTTCGCTCATGCGAACAATCTCTACTTTACAAGAGGCCGATAGTGGTTCGATTAAGCTAGGTGATTTAGATGTATTAAATCAGAAACACGAAGTGCGTAAAATATTGGGCTACCTGCCCCAGGAGTTTGGTGTGTATCCACGCGTTACTGCCGAAACCATGCTCGATCATATTGCCGACCTGAAAGGAATTGTTGATAAGAAACAACGCAAAGAAATTGTTGCTACGTTATTGGAGAAGGTAAATCTGGCGCATGTTAAGAGTAAAAATATTGGCACTTTTTCAGGAGGTATGAAACAACGCTTTGGTGTTGCACAGGCTTTGATTGGAAATCCTAAATTGATTATTGTCGATGAACCAACGGCAGGTCTTGATCCGGCTGAACGAAATCGTTTTTATAATTTACTGAGTGAGATTGGTGAGAACACCATTGTAATTCTTTCAACTCACATTGTTGAAGATGTTACAAACCTCTGCAGCAACATGGCAATTATTTGTTTAGGCGAAGTGATTGCCAATGGCAATCCAAACGATCTGGTTGAATCAATGCAAGGAAAAATATGGCAAAAGAGTATTGAGAAAAGTGAGATGACGGTGTATCGGAATTCCTTCCAGGTAATTTCCACACAGTTAAAATTAGGCAAAACACAAATCCATGTGATCAGCGACATTCGTCCTGATGAAAGTTTTAAAGCTGTTGAAGCTGGGCTTGAAGATGTTTACTTCTCGAAAATTTCGGAGAAGATGGATATCGTGACAGTCTGATTTTTTTTACTTCAACCCTTTATAACTACTACTATGTTTTGGAAAATATTTGTTTTCGAAATTAAATACAGAATTAAACGCCCCGCAACGTGGGCATACTTTGGAATTCTATTTTTGTTTGCCTTCATCAACGGCATCTACGGTGATGGACCGGCATCTGAAAAGGTTTACGTCAACTCTTCCTATGCCATCGGACAGTTCTTATTGGTGATGAGTATTTTCGAAATGCTTATGGCCTCTGCCGTTATGGGCGTTCCTGTTTATCGGGATATTGAATACAACACCAAAGATTACTTCTTTACCTACCCCATCAACGAGAGATCGTACTTGATGGGCCGTTTTATGGGATCATTCGTCATTCTTGTTCTCATTAGTTTTGGATATCATTTTGGAACCTTGTTGGGAGGACCATTAGGAATTGTTACTGGTGAAATTGAACCCGAACAATTTGGACCAGTGGTACCCTACTATTATATATACAATACTTTAGTGTTGAGCCTACCCAATCTGTTTTTAACAGGCACCATATTCTTTTCACTGGTTGCCCTCACAAGAAAAATTGTTGCTACCTATGTTGCCAGCGTTCTGCTTTTTGTAGGCTACCTATTAACCATTGCCTTAACACAAGATCTGGAAAACAAAACATTAGTTGACATCCTTGATCCGTTCGCGTTAACAACGTACGAGAACGCAACCAAATACTGGACACCAGCAGAGCAAAACGTAATGCTGATTCCGTTGGAAGGAAATTTCTTATGGAATAGGATTTTATGGGTCGGGTTCAGTCTTGCGCTTTTCGCGTTTACATTTTTTAAGTTTTCATTCCGCAGCATGCTGGAAGTTTCTTCCGGGAAAGTAAAGAAGGATGAAGTAGTTGAAAAGAAGGGACGTTCCCTGGCTGATCTTCCTATCATTACTAAACTGTATTCTCCCTCAATCTTCATGAATAAAATGTTCAGGCTTTCGTGGCTTGAATTCAAGAACGTAATTAAAGATTTTTATTTCATCGCTATACTTTTAGCGGGTGTTCTTTTCTTGTTTTTAGATGGTTGGTTTGGCTCACCGATTTACGGTACGCCTTCTTTACCCGTTACCTATTACATGTTGGAGGTAAAAGATTTCAACTACATCATTTTCGTTTTCATCATTATTATTTTTTATACGGGTGAAGTGGTGCACCGCGATAAGAGTGTAAACTATTCTAACATATCCGATGCATTACCTATTCCAAACTGGGTAATGTATGGTTCGAAATTTATTTCCTTGTTGTTAATCAGTCTGGTGCTGGTAAATTTGGTATTAGTCTGTGGCGTGTTAAACCAAGTATTGAAAGGATATTTCAACTTTGAGTTCGGTATGTATTTTACAGATCTCTATCTGATCGAACTTCCCGAGTATATTGAGTTAGTGATGTTGGCGTTTATCGTTCATATTTTAGTGAATAATAAATTTTTAGGCCATGTCGTCTCAATTGGTATTTGGGTAGCACTGTTTGGCATTCGTAATTTTGCCGAACTGGATTATAATCTCTTCTTCTACAGTTATATTCCGAATTATATCATTTCGGATATGAATGGATTTGGGCATTTCTTAAAATCCATTGCATGGTTTAATGCGTATTGGCTAAGTCTCGGAATTATTTTTCTCATCATCGGAAATCTATTTTGGAATCGTGGTGCCGAATCAAGTTTCAAGTCGCGATGGAAGCTGGCAAAGGAAAGACTCAATGTAAAATCAGCGGCCGGACTTTCTTTCTTTACCATTGCCTGGCTCGGATGTGGAGCGTTTATATATTACAACGTAAGTGTTTTGAATGTTTATCGTACCAGCAAAGAAGGTAAACAGATCAGCGCAGATTTCGAGAAGAGTTATAAGAAATACGAGTTCAATGCTCAACCCAAGGTAACAGATGTAAAAGTGAATGTCGATATCTTTCCAAGCGAACGGTATACAAAAGCAGCGGCCATATTCACGATTGTGAATAAAACTTCAAAACCAATTGATTCCCTTATTCTCAATATCGGAAGTCCCATTGCAAAAACAACCATCGAGAAACTGACCATCGATGGTAAAGAAATGAGAATGATCCTGGAGGATAAAATAAATCGATTCTACATGTATCAGATGCCAACAACTATGCATCCGCATGATACAATGAAATTAGAAATCACAATGGATGCGCGATACAAAGGTTTTCCAAATAGTGGAGTGGGTCGAGAGATTGTTTACAATGGTACGTTCTTCGATCTGGGGGTATTTCCATCCTTCGGTTATCCGGGCGATCCGATGACGAGCGACAAAGACCGCAAGAAATATGGACTGCCGAAAAAAGAATATGTAGCACCGCCACAAACTGATCCATTTGGTCTCAGCAATCTTTTATTTAATAACGATGCAGATTATGTAACGTTCGAGGCAGTTGTCAGCACAGAGCCCGATCAGATTGCTGTAGCTCCGGGCTATATTCAAAAAGAGTGGGAAGAAAATGGCCGCAAATACTTTCATTATAAAATGGATGGAGAGATGGATTTATTCTTCAATCTTTCATCAGCTCGTTATAGTATACTTCACGATAAATGGAGCAGTTCTGATGGAAGAGATGTGAACATTGAAATCTTTCATCATCCAACGCACACGTACAATCTTGATCGATATGTAAAATCAGTAAAAGCTTCACTAGATTATTTTGAGAAAAGCTTTAGACCCTATCAATACAAACAAATGCGCATATTGGAATTTCCACGGTATTCAAGTTTCGCACAGTCTTTTCCGAATACAGTTCCGTATTCCGAAAGTTTTGGTTGGGTAGGTGATTTTAGTGATGTTGATGATACGGATTATGCATTTTATGTAACAGCACACGAAGTAGCACATCAATGGTGGGGACATCAGGTAACGCCAAGCGCAACGCGCGGAGCCAATCAGATTTCAGAATCGATGGCGCAATATTCTGCTATGATGGTTTTAAGCCACGAGTATGGAAAAGATTGCATGCAGAAATTCTTAAAGTATGAACTTGATAGATACCTCCGCGGTCGTTCGAGTGAAGATAAATTTGAAGCAACCTTACTGGACAACGACAGTCGCGATTATGTTTGGTATCGGAAAGGATCGTTGGTGCTTTACGCCCTGCAGGATTTGATCGGAGAAGATCAGCTGAATGGAGCATTTAAAAAGTTTGCCGATACTGCAGCCTTCCGACAAAAACCTCCATTCCCTACTTCCAATGAATGGTACTCTTACATTAAAGCGGCCACACCTGATTCTGTAAAATATTTCATCGAAGATGCGTTTGAAAAAATTACCCTTTACGAAAACAGAATTACAAAGGCAGAATACAAAAAGATAGAAGGAGAAAAATATAAGGTAACGATGACAGTCCAAACCAAGAAAATATATTACGATGGACAAGGCAAAGAAATCGAAACTGGCAAAGGAAAAGATTTAATTGAGATCGGAATTTTTGATGAAGAAGGTAAAAATGAAAAAGGCATGAAAAAGAAAATGCCGCTTTATCTAAAGAAACATTGGCTCACCCCTGGTGAACATACACTTGAATTTGTTGTAGATAAAAAACCAGTTAAGGCCGGCATTGATCCATACAATAAACTGATTGATCGTATTCCCGATGATAATGTAAAGACAGTAGACGAGCTTTGATGATAAGAAGTTTTTAGTCGATAGTCGATGGTCAATGGACTATCGACTATTGACTCAAGACATAAATTCTTTACTGAATAGGGAAAAGAGTAGCATCAATTCCTGGAATAACCTTCAACGCATTTTTAAAATATATTTTTTTCAGAACAGAATCCGGCAATTCCAAACCGTACATTTTCCAATGGGCGTGGTACTTGCGATAGTAATCGAAATACTCATCACCCGTTTCAAGCACACGGAAGTATGTGTAATACTCTTCCATCTTATAAGTATCTTTTCCAAACATAACGCGATCCTGATATTTTATTAAAAATGCTCTGGCTGATTTTGGTTGTCTTCCCAGTTCAGCCAACACCGCACCAAGTTCAGTGTAAACATTTGGCATTTCATCAAAAAGTTTTCCTAAGCGGTCGAGATCATTTCCGAACCAACCTAAATGTGCGTCAATGAATTTTGTGTTCTTATGTTTTCTGAAAACATTGTGTTGTTCACCCATGATTTGTTCGAACGGAGGCAACTTCTCAGGATCACGATAGCGATCAGGATTCTTTTTCAACTCAAGCCATCGTTCATTGTGTTTGTCTTTCGGATTCCAAAATGAATTGGGTTCACCAGAGTGAATCAAAACCGGAATACCTAACTCCCCACATTTAGCCCAGATAGGATCGAGGCGCGGATCGTCAACAGCAATTCTGTTTCCATCATTGTCTTTATCGGTGAGACCAAGTCCTTTGTACACTTTTAATCCGTGAGCACCTTGCTTCACCGCTTCTTCCATCATGGCCAACGTTTCATTCGGCCAGCCTTTGTCATCAAGGTCTTCAAAATTGATATTTAAAAAAACGATAAAGCGCTTTGGGTAATTTTCATTTACATTATCTAGGGACCATTCTAAAAACTTTCCTCGGAAGCCACTGAGGTTTACCATCACACCCATGTTGAGCGAATCCATTTCTTTGATCAACTTATCAAGATCCTGAATCGGCATAGTCCACTGATGATTGTGCACATCTATGAAGGGATATTTTGCGTGCTTCAATTCATGTTTAGGAACAACCAAGGTAGAGATGGGATCATACTCTTCAACATCCATTACACTATTCTGATATTGAATAAGGCGGATGAGTTGCCAGGCTATCAAAAGTGATAACAATACAACCGGAATAATGACACGTTTCTTTTTTAAAAGATTACTGAATGGCATACGCTATTAAATAATAGAAATAAAAAAGCCACCTTTTTTGGTGGCTTTCAAAAAATTATTGAACAGTAATGGGTACGCGCACCTGCGTTTTATCCCAAACAAAATCCATGTTCACCGCTGAAGAATCATTGCTGAAATTAATAACAAATTGCTCTGTTTCAGCAGGAGCCGGTCCGGAAGAAACTTCTACTTTCGCTACATCCAATTCATACTTGGGTTCGCTGACACCGAAGTAAACTCCGAGTTCGCTGTTCAGCGACACTAGCCATGCAGTAGCACCAGGCACGGCATACATACGATACGTTCCAGCATTCACTGACTTGCCCCCAAAATTCACGTTCTTACTAAAGGTAATTTCGGTTGCTGCATTCGCACCGAGTCTCCAATACTTTCCATACGGCTGCAAAGCTCCGTCTTTCTCTTCTCCAAAAATTACTCTTCCTTTCTTGGAAGGTTGGCAATACACTACTTTAACATCTAAGCCATTGCTGCTAAACTCTGTGGTCTTGCTTGGGCTTTTTTTAGAAACCACCAAGGCACCATATAAGAACAAGGCAACCAGCACAATGCCCAGCACACCAAGGCCGATAAAGATTTTCTTTTTCATTTTGTTTTGTTTTAATAGGGGAAAGAGGATTAAAAATGAGTGGACGAAGATAGAGATTTTTTCACCAGAAGAATTGAAAGTTCAAAATAAGTTGATACAGAACAGAACACATTGCATTATGGAGAACCTCCCATCACAAG
>JBKJOF010000173.1:0-11627 GCA_046595655.1 Chryseolinea sp.
GCCATGTCGCGATACAAAGCCGGTACATGCATTCCGGTTTCTCTATGAATAGCATTCGAAAAAGCAAAAGGAAGAAAGGGAACATTCCAGGTGCGTGCCGTTATCTTTCCCCAGATTTCCGGATCATTTGTTTTTCTTCTCAAATAACTCACCATCTGATAACCCAAAACATAATGATTGGGTATGTTATTCTTATACGAGCGAACATACTGCTTATGATAATTGAACGTTCGTCCTTCCATCAAATTTGTTTTGAAGACCAATCCGAAATTAGGAATGCGTCCACGACCACTTTGCGTAAACGCAGTTTCGGTTGCAACGGCATCACCTTCCCAAAACCATTGCGGAACTGAAACCTGCGCCATACCGGCAAGCGTTGTGTTTCCAAATAAATAGTATAACGCCTTATTAAAGCCACGCTTGGCATGTTGGAATTGTACAACATGTCGATACTCATGTGACGCCAGAAGATTCAACCAATCGTTGGTACCTATAAAATTATAATCCTGTGCAGGCATTGTAAAAAACTCAGACCTCCTTGGGAGGATCGATACAAATGCGTTGGATGTTGAAGATTGATTCTGAAGAATCACCGAAATTTTTTTGGGCTTACTGCCTAATGTTTTTGCTTCCGGATCATGAATGTATTCTAAGGTATTTGCCATTCGCTGCGCCTGTACTTCAAAACCTTTCGGATAAATTACCTGAAAATGAGGTGTGTTAACCTGATACCATTTTAGACTGGGTGGGTTGTTGGGAAGAACGGTTTGGGAAAAAGAAATAAAGGTTATGAAGGTTAAGAGAACTATAAGCAAGGAATATTTTAAACGTTCCTGGTTCCAAGTTCCAAGTTTATCAAAATGCTTTAAGGGCTTTTGTTCCATCAGTCATGTAATCAATTATGAAAGATGAAACTCCATTTTGGTAAATGCAAATGAATTGATAAAGAGTATTCAGTATTGAGTCGTGAGTAAAGCGCGCTGATTCTAAGGACTAAGGACTCAAGACTCATTACTAAAGACTAGCACCTAAACTTTAAACTCGGAACTATCTGAAATATGTTTTACAAACAAACGTTTCGCCACAGGCATCAACGTTTCTGAAAACGGAAATTTCATTTTCGACAAAATCAGATAAGTAGCCGGATTCGGCAGGTCTTTAAATTTTTTAATGAGGCCAAGCTTTAATTGCTCATAGGTCTCGACCTTGCTTTTAGTAATGGTATCAATGAACTCGGTATTCAAACTCCTCAAGTGATCCTGACTATCACCAAAAATACTTACTTGATAGCGATACAATAACGTTTCTTTTTCTGGAGGTTGTGTTACAAACAAGTAACCTTCCTTGGCATACAACGGTGTTACTCCTATCGGTGAAATCTCGCATTGCGATTCTACATAATCATAAATTACAGTACCATCTTTTAATGAATCTTGTAACTGAGGTAATGCAAATTCAATGATGCTTTCAAGCTCACTCATTACAGCATCGTCATCAATCAACTTTCGATAACTTAATTCCAGACGCTTAAACTCTTCAATGGAAATCTCTTTGGGAAACGCCTCACGTATCAACGATTTATTTTCTTTGATGGAAACCAGATTCCGATAATGAAAAACCAAATCAGACATAAACGGATAAAGCTCTGTTCGATCAAATGATTTCTGAACAGTTTGAAGATATCCCATCAACAAATACTTTTTATACTCAAAATCAATCAGTCCTTGAGTAAGCCAATCTTTCGATAAATTTTCCATCGCAATTAAGTTAATGGTTTCGAGTTTAAAATTTCAGATTCCAGATTGAGTGAAGGTGTTGAATCTTTAATTCATTTTAAAATGTAGTGAAACTATTGTTGTATGACAAGGTGATGCAAAAAGTAACACATCCCAAAGGATAAATTACCTATCGGGAACGATTGAAATTGATGATTTGATTTACATGCAAAATAGCCTGATTTGTGATGATAGATTTGCGATTAGGGATTTGTGATTGGGTGGCACTTAACGGGATTCGATAAATCATAAATCTAGAGTCATTAATCACTAATCACAAGTCATTTTTGTTAAGAGAATGCCAACAGAACTGACTATTAAAGACTAACAGAACCTGCGCCAGACCCCTGCCAGACCTGACAACAGTCTGACAGAAACCGATTGAATCGGTTGTAAAGCTGCCAGTTTCCAGCAAATTTGTCCGTTATTGCACCTCCTCTTCGCCATGGCATAAATCGTGTTAAAGCGGAGGGGCAACACAAAATTGTTTAACCTTTTAAATCATCCATGTATATGGCAAAAATCAATTTCAAACCAAATGAGGATCGCGTGCTTATAGAAGCCGCAGAAGCAGAGACTAAAACAGCCTCTGGCCTTTTCATTCCAGACACTGCAAAAGAAAAACCTCAAAAGGGTAAAGTAATTGCCGTTGGCGAAGGTATTAAAGACAAACCCGTTACAGTAAAAGTTGGTGACAACATTCTTTACGGTAAATATGCCGGAACTGAAATCAACATCGATGGCAAAGAGTACCTGATCATGCGTAACTCAGACATCTTCGGAATCATTTAATTCACAATCCTAAATATTATAGAATCATGGCAAAAGAAATAACATTCGATACCACCGCAAGAGATAAAATAAAAAAAGGCGTTGATAAATTAGCGAACGCAGTAAAAGTAACGCTTGGTCCTAAAGGCCGTAACGTTATTTTGGATAAGAAATTCGGAGCTCCAACGGTAACCAAAGATGGTGTATCTGTAGCGAAAGAAATTGAATTGAAAGATCCAATCGAAAACATGGGTGCTCAACTCGTGAAAGAAGTTGCTTCTAAAACTGCGGATGCTGCCGGTGACGGAACAACAACAGCTACAGTTTTGGCACAAGCGATCTACTCACACGGTATTAAGAACGTAGCAGCAGGTGCTAACCCAATGGATTTGAAGCGTGGTATCGACAAAGCAGTTTCTGCAGTAGTTGAAAACCTAAGGAAACAATCCAAAAAAATTAAAGACTCAAGTGAAGTTGCTCAAGTAGCTACAATTTCTTCTAACAGCGATGAGACCATCGGTAAGATGATTGCTGACGCTATGGATAAAGTAGGTAAAGACGGTGTCATCACCGTTGAAGAAGCTAAAGGAACTGAAACTGAAGTGAAGACTGTAGAAGGTATGCAATTCGACAGAGGATACCTTTCTCCTTACTTCGTTACCAATACTGAAAAAATGGAAGCTGACTTAGATCAGCCTTATGTATTGATCTACGATAAGAAGATCAGCAGCATGAAAGAACTTCTTCCAATTCTTGAGCTAACTGCACAAACTGGCAAGCCACTTGTGATCATTGCTGAAGAAGTTGAAGGTGAAGCATTGGCTACCTTAGTAGTAAACAAAATCCGTGGCGCTCTGAGAGTTGCCGCTGTTAAAGCTCCGGGCTTTGGCGATAGAAGAAAAGCAATGTTGGAAGACATCGCAGTATTAACTGGCGGTAAAGTAATTGCTGAAGAGCAAGGCTTGAAGTTAGAGAACGCTACATTAGAAGATCTAGGTCGCGCGGAAAAAATCAACATCGACAAAGACAATACAACAATTGTTAACGGTGCTGGTAAAAAACCTGACATTCAATCTAGAATTGGTCAGATCAAAGCACAAATTGAAACGACTACTTCTGATTACGATAAAGAAAAATTACAAGAGCGTTTGGCTAAACTTTCTGGTGGTGTTGCTATCCTTTACATAGGTGCTGCTACAGAAGTTGAAATGAAAGAAAAGAAAGATCGCGTTGACGATGCATTGCACGCAACACGTGCCGCTGTTCAGGAAGGTATCGTCCCTGGTGGTGGAGTAGCGTACATCCGTGCTATCGAAGCGTTGAAAAACATCGAGACCCTCGGATTAACTAACGAAGATCAGGCAACGGGTGTTAACATCGTTCGTCTTTCATTGGAAGCTCCATTGAGAACAATCGCTGAAAACGCTGGTCAGGAAGGTTCTGTAATCGTGAACAAAGTTCGCGATGGTAAGAAAGACTTCGGATACAACGCTCGCGACAACAAGTTCGAAAACTTCTTTGATGCAGGTATTATCGATCCTACAAAAGTAACGCGTCTTGCTCTTGAGAACGCAGCTTCAATCGCTGGACTGTTGTTAACAACAGAAGCAGTTGTATCTGAAATTGCTGAAGAATCGTCTGCGGCACCTTCAATGCCACACGGTGGTGGAATGGGTGGAATGATGTAATCGTCATTCACAATACATTAAAAAGGCTTCATCGAAAGGTGAGGCCTTTTTTTTGTGCGTGGTGCAAGCGTCCGCTTGTGCCTTACCACTTTCCAGCGTCCGCTGGAATTGAATAGACCTGATACTTGCGAACAATGCAAATTCTTTCATTCTGTATTCATAAAAGAATTGAAGTCTGTAAGTCAAGCAAACGCTTGAAAAATCATACGCACAAGCGGACGCTGGCTCGAGAAGGGTTATCGCCAAACTGTTATCAAGACGATAGCATTGAAGAATAATAAAAGACGGTCTGATTTCTTTTTATTGCAGTATAAGTATCAACCTTTACACCAATTTAAAAATCAGTTACCCATACTCCCACGGGCCTCCACCTTGGTTCATTATCCATTCTTTATTTTTCCTAGCCAGAAGGAAAAGCATTGAAAATAACAACCACAAAATTCCAGTCGTTATTAGAGAAAAATAAATTTCATCGAATGAATTAATTCGGGCGTTGGTTGGATCATCTTTCACATACAAGACACTTAAGTCATTTCCAATAAAATGTTTGCTTCTTGTGAGACTACTTATAACCTTGCTTTCAGTTGTGTAGGTAATATTATTTACTTTGTAAGAAACAGTAATAACTTTCGCTGGTCCTCCGTCCATATCGACTTTCGAAATACTTGAAATTTTGGCATCTGTCTGGATAGCGTGCTTGAGGAAATATCCTAACTCGATTGCTTCTACAGAAAAAATTACAAACGTTACAATAAAACCCATTAAGGCAACGAAGACTGTAAAGTAGTAAGAAACTAAACGGTCATTTTTCATTATCAATTATTGTCTATTTCCATAACTTCTTTATACGCCAGGATAGATCATTACACAGAAGTTTAGTTATCGCCACCGTACAATAATAGCAACATTCTTACGCTGGCACAAACTCATACTTACGCTAACAGTTTATAGTCTTTTAATATTCAACAGCACCCTATCCGGGCGAAGTGTCACCAACGGATTTATGACAGGTGTTATATCTGTTGGCAAGATTTCAAAATTATGAATGATGGCTTGAATAAAAATAGCCATCTCGGCCATTGCAAAGTTATTCCCAATGCAAAGTCTTGGACCAGCACCAAACGGATAATATGCTTTCTGTTTCTCTTTGTCTTGGTTTTGTTTTAGAAATCGATCGGGTGTAAACGATTCAGGATTGCTCCAATATTTTGGATCGCGATGCAATCCATAATAGAACATCAAAATGATACTGCCTTTTGGATAGGTGTAATCCTGATATGCATCATCATCCAATGCAATCCGATCACTAATCCATGCTGGAGGATACAATCGCATGGTTTCATTAATCACGGCAGTCAATCGATCATGTCGAACGCATTGCTCCAAGTTTATATCTTTTGTTTCTTGTTTCAACTTCTCCAATTCATTTGGATGATTCGCTAAAAGATATAGCATCCACGAAAGTGCATTGCCTGTTGTTTCGTGCCCGGCAATGATCATCACTAAGATTTCATCAATGATTCGTTCTTCGTTCATTGCTTCGCCTGTATCTTCATAACGCGCATCCAGCAACATATCCAGTAAGTCATTGAATTTTTTATTACTCAATTTCCTTTCCTTAATGATGGCGCTAATAATGGATCGTGCCTTTTGAGAATTGTCAAGATTCTTTTGCACTTCACCAGAAAGTTTAAACCACCAACTGAAATATGGTTGCCGAATATCTTTCACCACAAAAGCCTGCGTCTCGTTTATAAAACTATTCAGTGCAGTTCTACTGGCTTCAGGAACTACCACATCAAATAAAGTATTGATCACGATTTCAAACGCCAGTTTATTCATCAACGGATAAACATCCACTTGTTCACAAGTAGGTAATGAATTCAAAAAGTTATCAACTGTTTTTTTAATAATATCATACAACGCTTTGATCTTATCCGTATGGAAACCGGGTTGAATTAAGCGTCTTTGTTTAAGCCAAAAATCACCATTAGAAGTCAGTAATCCATTTCCTAAGAATCTACCCAACTGTTCGGTAACCATCGGGGACTTGTGATAATTACGATGATTGTTTTTAAGCACGTGATCGATAAAGCCGGGATCTTGCGTAGCAATTATTTTTCGTGATCCAAGACTTACACAATACGTTCCATGGAATCGCTCCATACTTTCCTGCATCGTACCTATTGGATTCTTAACCTGTTTAATCGTTCGTGCGATAGATTTCAGAAAATTATAACCTTGCGGAAGTGTATACGTTTTCATTGCGGGCTTTATAATAACGGAGTTAAGGTAAGTAAAACAGAAACAAAAGAACTTGAAGGCGTGAAAGAAATTATCGATCTTGGAGCAAATTAAATATCAGATGCGATCACTCATTTTACCTGCGTTATTCGTTCTTTCAATATTCGCTTGCACCAAACCAGTGGACTCTTCGTATTTACCAAATGAGTACGCCAATCCATAAATAAAATTAATCACACTACGCGATACATTGTCAGCACAATCATTCTCGAACCTGGCGATTCAAGAATTAAGAGGAGTGCAAGCTACCTATGCAACCGGAAGATACACCTGCTACTTCGAGTACAACGCAAATCAACAAGACTTACTAAAAGCAATCAATACCTTGCCGTTTGATATCAACACGCGTTTATCGGATACATTGTGTAGAAAAATAGAGAGAGAATTTTCATTGAGTGGAAAACAACTTCTTTCTAATCTGGAAATAGAATCATCATCCTTCTTTTGGAACATCGATCCGGAAAATTTCACTTACTACGAGTGTATCAAAAGTCCGATGCGGCATACTATTTTGTTGGATAAACATTCCAATAGAATTCTTCACCGCGTGGAAATTGAATCGTAGTACCCGTTCAACTAAACAATCTTCTGGTTTATCTTGCCATCAACGACAGTTTGAGAGTTCGAAAACAAAACGTCTGTTTTTCTGTTTAATCAGAAAACCAATATTAAAGTTGAGCCTCTCCCATCCCACCGATCTGGAATCATTTATAAATTCCACAATAACTATCTTCTGGTTTCGAAGAGATCTACGTCTGCAAGATAATGCGGGATTGTATGCTGCGTTGAAAGAGAATAAAAACGTTATGCTCATTTTTATTTTCGATACCGAAATCCTGGAGAAGCTTGACGATAAACAAGACAGGCGAATTGAATTTATTCATCAATCATTAACTCTTCTTAAAACACAACTGGAGGAATTGGGAAGTTCGTTACTTGTACTTCATGGAAATCCAATCGAGATTTATAAGAAACTAAATCCAAAATCAGTTTATGCCAATCATGATTATGAACCGTATGCTCGCAAAAGAGACGAGTCAATAAAAAATACGTTAGAAAAAAGAGGTATTACCTTTAACACTTTTAAAGATCAGGTCATCTTCGAAAAAGAAGAAGTAGTAAAAGATGATGGCAAGCCTTACACCATCTTTACACCGTACAGTAGAAAATGGAAATCAAAGCTTAACAAATTTTTTCTCTCAAGTTATCCGCTTGAAAAATACACCAATCACTTTCTCAAAACAAAGCCATTACCTTTTCCATCATTAAAAGACATCGGTTTCAAATCATCCGGACTGGAATTTCCTGAACGTATAATCAAATCATCCATCATTGAGAAATATCATGTGCAAAGAAATTTCCCAGCCATTAGAGGAACTACACAGTTGAGTATCCATGTTCGTTTCGGCACGGTGAGTATTCGCAAACTTGCTCAAGTTGCTCAGAAAAAAAATGAAGTCTGGCTGAACGAATTGATCTGGCGCGATTTCTATCACATGATCTTGTGGCATTTTCCGAAAGTGGAAACAAAGGCTTTCAAACCTGCTTACGATAAAATCATTTGGAGAAATAATGAAAAGGAATTTCAACAATGGTGTGATGGAAAAACGGGCTACCCTATTGTAGATGCCGGCATGCGTGAGTTAAATACAACGGGCTTCATGCACAATCGTGTGCGCATGATTGTGGCGAGTTTCCTCACTAAACATTTGCTTATTGATTGGCGCTGGGGAGAGGCCTACTTCGCGAAGAAATTATTAGATTTTGATTTAGCAGCAAACAATGGAGGGTGGCAATGGGCAGCAAGTTCCGGTTGTGATGCTACACCTTACTTCCGCGTATTCAATCCTACTTTACAAGCCGAAAAGTTTGATGCTAAATCAGAGTATATTAAGAAGTGGGTTCCTGAGTTTGGAACTGAAAATTACGAGAAGCCAATCGTTGATCATAAGGCAGCGAGAGAGCGTGTCCTGAAAACTTACAAGGAAGCGCTGGGCTAATTTGTTGGCTTTTGTGAAACGTTATCTGTTAATTGTATCTCGTAAAATAATTTTAGTGCTACTCACAACGGAATGAGAATACTCCTCACCGGCTCTACCGGTTATATTGGCCGCAGGTTGTTACCTGTATTAGTAGAAGATGGCCATCATGTAATTTGTCTGGTGCGCGATAAAAAGCGCTTCAATTCAGAAGATTTTACGGAAGAGTTTTTAAAAAACATCACACTTGTTGAAGCTGACCTCAACGATAGCAAAACAATGATCGGATTGCCAACAGCAATCGATGCAGCATATTACCTTGTTCATTCCATGAGTTCATCGTATCCGAATTTCGGAAAATTGGAAGAAGATTCGGCTGTAAATTTTGTTGGCTACATCAATCAGACAGAAGCCAAACAAATTATTTATCTCAGTGGCATTACCAACGATGATGTTCTGTCAAACCACTTGCTTTCGCGGAAACATGTAGAAGAAGTTTTGAAAAAATCACGCGTGCCCATAACCACTTTACGCGCTGCTATTGTTATTGGCTCAGGCAGTGCTTCATTCGAAATTATTCGCGATTTAGTGGAGAAGCTTCCCATCATGATTGCACCAAAATGGTTGAAGACCAGATGTCAACCAATTGGTATTCGAAATGTAGTTGAATACTTGAAAGGTGTTTTGCTAATGAAAGAAACATTCAACGAAACGTTCGACATCGGTGGGCCGGATATTCTTACCTATAAAGAAATGCTCCTGGGCTTTGCTAAGTTTCGGGGCCTGACGAGAATTATTTTTCCGATTCCTATACTTACTCCGAAATTATCATCTCTCTGGCTGTACTTCGTTACCTCCACATCCTACTCACTAGCAAGAAGCTTAGTGAGCAGTTTAAAAAATGAAGTAATTTGTCGCGACATGTGTATTCATACCATGATACCCACCGAGCTTCTAAGTTATGAGGAGACACTACACATCGCATTCGAACGTATTGAACAAAAAAATGTAATCGCCAGTGAGAAAGATGCAGTCTGGCGGGATGCAATTGACAAAAATTTTCTCAACTACATTGAAGTTCCCGAGCACGGATGTTATAAAGATAAACGACAGGTAGAATTTGATCAGCCCATTGAAAACGTGATAGACAAAATCTGGAGCATTGGAGGAAAACGAGGTTGGTACTTTGGCAACTGGATGTGGGGCCTTCGCGGAATTGCCGATAAAGCAGTAGGCGGTGTTGGCTTGCGGAGAGGCCGAAGAAGTGAAACCGAATTAAAAGCTGGAGATGTATTGGACTTTTGGCGCGTGCTCCTGGCCGACAAAAAAAACGGAAGACTTTTGCTCTATGCCGAAATGAAACTTCCAGGTGAAGCCTGGCTGGAATTTAGAATCAAAGAAATCGAAAATAAAAAAACCCTTATTCAAACGGCTACCTTTCGTCCGCTGGGGTTGTGGGGACGATTATATTGGTATGCTGTTCTGCCGTTTCACGGATTGATTTTTCCGAAAATGGCGCGGAACATTGCGCAGCTTTAGCTGTTTTCCAAATATGAAAATTTACAACATCAAACGCACTCAATTCCTACCCATTTCACTTACAGAAGCCTGGGCATTTTTTGCAACGCCAAAAAATCTTTCAAAAATTACGCCCAAGGAAATGGGGTTTGAAATTCTTTATATATCAGGCGGTGATAAAATGTATACCGGGCAAATCATACGGTACTTCGTTCAGATTCTTCCCCTAATCAAAATGCATTGGGTAACCGAGATCAAGCATGTTTCAGAGCCACACTATTTTGTAGACGAGCAGCGCTTCGGACCGTATGCACTCTGGCATCATCAACACCACTTCAAAGAAGTTGATGGTGGCGTAGAAATGAAAGATGAAGTGAATTACGCCATTCCACTTGGAGCTATCGGCCGGCTTGCAGGCTTGCTATTTGTACAGCATAAGGTAAATAGTATTTTTGATTACCGCTTCAAGGTATTGGAAGCCTACTTTGCTAAATCGAATAACAACATCAGAAAGTCAGCTTAGGCTATGAGCATAACCACTATTATAATCTGCGCGTTGATTGCTATCGGAACATTTCTGTTTTGGGAGTTTGTTGCTTGGGTTTCTCACAAATACATTATGCATGGCATTCTGTGGTCGTGGCACAAATCGCATCACACCGTTCACGATCACACCTTGGAACGAAACGATTTATTTGCATTTGTTTTTAGCTTGCCTTGCATCGGATTGTTCTACTACTTTTCGGTTGTAAACTACAATCCTTATTTAATTGCCGTAGCCATTGGTATTTTTTGTTACGGATTTTTCTACCTTGTCTTCCATGATATCATCGTACATCAACGTGCCCGGTGGAGACCTCAGAAAAGAAGTCGATATTTACAACGGATGATTAACGCACATTATATTCATCACGGCAAGCATACAAAGGAAGGGTGTGAAGCGTTCGGGTTTCTGTATGCACCGAAAAAATATGAACCTAAAACGTTCGACTTAAAAAAACACCGACAAGAAACTCAATAACCTTGAACCCAAAATACCTCTACCTCACGATCGATTTTCTCGCTATCGTGTTTCCTCTTCTCTTCAGCTTTTTTTCAAAAGCACCCTTTTACAAAAAGTGGAAATATGCATGTGTTGCAATTCTGATTCCGGGTTTCGTTTTTGTTTTGTGGGATGAATTATTTACGTACTTAGGCGTTTGGGGATTTAATCCAACATATCTCATCGGAATTAATATTGGTTTATTACCCATCGAAGAAATTCTTTTTTTTATCTGTATACCTTATGCGTGCCTATTCACTTACTACACCATTAAAAATCAGGTAGAGCGGGATTACCTTTTTCCACATCAAGAACTTATCTCCAGTGGCTTGATTATTATTCTTTTGATTTTTGGAATTTACCACATTGATAAATGGTATACAGGCACAACTTTTATACTGCTTGCTTTAGCTCTTGCATTTCTCATGCTGAAAATCAGACCGCGCTTTATGGGTCGGTTTTATTTTACCTTTGCATTTATTCTCATCCCCTTTTTAATCGTCAACGGAATTTTGACTGGAAGTTTTATTGATGGAGAAGTGGTTTGGTA
>JBKJOF010000071.1:0-3228 GCA_046595655.1 Chryseolinea sp.
ACAGTTAGCGGAATGCCTAGGTCAAACCATTGTCGGAATACCTGGGTCAAGCAATTAGCAGAATCCCTAGGTCAGGTAATTAGCGGTAGCATGGGTCAGACCTTTCCGGAATATTCATTTAATGTTGGTAAAACGTGTAAGCAATGGCTTTCAATACTGTAATATAGATTTATTCAATGGCCTTACTCGACAAAGTTGCTTTCCTGCCGGGGCGATCTTGAATACTGTATTCGGATTATCAAGGTAGAATTGTTGAGAAGGAAGGGTTTTGTTAGAAGGATCTTTGATTGGTGGTATCGCTTGGCTCTTGCTCAATACAATAAACCAAGGATCAAGAAACGCGGTTGAATATCTGAAGTTTTTGACAATGGAAACACTAGTACTAAACGTGATCATGTTACTATCACATTGTTTCATGTACTTTCCTGGTAAGTATTGATCATGGTAAAAGTAGCTTAGGTGTTTTCGTTCCTTGAAAAAGACTACGGCATAAACGGTTCCCCCTTACAACTTACGTTTCCAGGAACCCCCAATTATTCCGTTTCCTTTTGCCGGAGCGTACACCTAAGCTTTGTGACAGACCATAATTAATACTTACAATTATGGAAAGCACAAATGAAAGGAAACAATGGGAAGTAGCGGAAATTCACCTCTCTTACAAATCACATGTTAAACCTTCACAACGTCCTAAGATCACAAGTTCAAGAGATGCGTGTGAGGTGTTCAGGAGAACGTGGAATGAAGCAACAATAACAAAGTCCTTGGAATAATGGAAGTTTCAACCGGTGGAATATCGGGCACTGTAGCTGATCCAAAGCTAATATTTGTAGCTGCTCTGAAAGCAGGAGCAAGCGGAATGATAGTTTCACACAATCATCCTTCGGGTAATCTTACCCCGAGCCAGGCCGATATGGAATTGACTCGAAAGTTAAAAGAAGGCGGCAAGCTCCTAGAGATACAACTACTTGACCATATCATTATGACGAGTGAAAGTTATTATTCATTTGCTGATGAGGGGTTATTATGACCCTTATTTTTATTTTTTAATATTTGTGTGAAGCAAATCACCTCAAGCCCAATCATACTGTATTATTCTTTTGAACAAAGATTGTAGATGGTCTTCATTGATGTAATTTGATTTATAGCGGTAGTATGCGTTTATAACTTCTTTTTTTTGAAATCGTTTATTGGTTAATAGAGACTGAAAATCAATGGATTTTAGAGAACAGTTTGTGCGCGAAATTTTTGAGAGTTACTTTACTCGCTCATTTACGCGTATACTTCCTGCTCTTATTAAGACTGCCATTCAGGATTCAAACTTACACCGTCAGGAGTTTGTTCCAATAAAACTGGTTAGTACGCAGTATGACGTTTCTCTTAGGACGTTGTATAACTACCATAAGAAAGGATACATAACGTTAAGGACCACGGAGCGTAAAACGTTTGTATCGGTATTTGAATTGGAAGAACATATTAGGAAGCATCCAGTTCCAAGGAATCCGTGGTAATCTTATTTCCTGCTTTCTCAAACATTTCATCCCACTTGTTATTCGCCAGATCCATTGACTCTTTATTAACATCTACATATCTACTGTAGGCTGCAAAAGTTTTGTGCCCGGTTCGGCTCATGGATGTCTTAACGGGTATTCCAAGGAAGTTATCAATGGTTGCCGCTGTTTTACGCATAAACTTGGTTGAGAAAATATCCTTTAGAGGGACCTCATTAACATCGATGAGCTTTCCATATTCATTGTATTTAGGAAGGAACTTGATGTCATTCCATTCAAGTTTTTTGGCAATACTTTTCAAGTTCGTATTCATCCTCTGATTGGACGGAACATGAGGGAACTTTGGATATTTTTTAAGAATCTCCAGTCCGAACTTGTTCACAAGGATTTCTTTATGAGCATTACCTGTTTTGCGTTCAAAATAGGTGATCACTCCTTGGTTAAGATTAAATCCATGTTTTCTAAACGATTCACTCATGTGTTGCAAATCGCCATGACGAGGCCCGCCAATGGACACACCGAACACCATAAGATCACGAGTCCTCTCCAGTTCAGGATGGCCAGTAAGATCGATATTGTAAAATTGCAGGAATTGATCCACGGATAAACCAATGGGGTCACCATACCTTGCTTTGACTTTTAATTTCTTATAGCAGGAAGGAATTTCAACGTCATCATTTTCTGCATCAACCCAGTTCAGAAATACTCTAAAATTTTTGAAGTGCTTATGAACTCCTGATCCTTCAATGCCTTGCTGTTTAATATACTCTCTGAATTCTTCTAATAAGGTTTTGCTTATGTCCTTCAGGAGTACAATTTTATTTCGGCTATTAAATTTCCGAAAATGTCTCCAGGTGCTTCTGTAAGAATTTATACCTGATCCAATTTCAGATTCCTTACATTTTATAAATTCTTCATACCACTGACCTATAGTTTTGGATTTTACGTCTGTTGCTTTTTCCTCCTTCAGGTATTCTTTTTCAATGACCTCGGGAAAAGGAGTAATGGAGAGCGACTTACAGTCTTCAATAATCTTGCTCAGCTTTTCCTGCATAATTTGTAATGAAGCGTTATGGATAAGTTGACGCTTTTTCCTCTCAGGGCTCAGTGTTGTAAGTGAAGTCAGTTTGAAGAGTTCGGTGTCGTAATCAAAAACGCATTTTAATTGAGTGGGATTAACCTTAATTGTTGTGTTAAATCTCCATTTTGCTCCTTCGTGAGTGTACTCGACTAGGATAGGAGCATCACCTAATTTGTCGATGTAATCTTTTTTAATAAAAATGTTAACTTTTGCCATAGCCTGTAGGGATTAATAGTTTAGAACTAGTAATCGGTAGGCCTATTTTTTATACGAATAGACCCTTCCGAAGGCGGAGCAAAGACTTTATAAATGGCTTCCTAATGCACTGGAATGAAATAATTGGAATTGACGTGAACGGTACCACCGTACGCTCGAGACCTCTTAAAACCACGAATACACATTGTATTCGCGTTTTTTTTATGAATCAGTGTCACAAATAGAGACACAAAAATTTCTAAAATATATTTTCATTAACACAAAAAAGAGCGATTCTTACTGGAACCGCTCTTTTTTATTATTGCTGAATACTGTCATCCGACAAAAAATAAGATAAAATGAAAAGGCGGAAGTAAAATTACTTACCGCCTTTTTTTGTGATGTTTGAGTTACCAAGCAAAAACATCATGGGCAAAAATATCA
>JBKJOF010000133.1:0-10060 GCA_046595655.1 Chryseolinea sp.
CAAGTCGGATGAGAAGCTTGAAATGCAATTAAAATACAAACAGCTTCTGATGGAAATTGAAGGCTCATACCTCAACTATGAGAACAAGCTTTTGGAAAGTCAATCAAAAATTGTGGAGTCAGAAACCAAAGGTGAAAGCTGGCTTCAGCGAAACTGGCGACCAATGCTCATGGTTATTTGCATGTTCATTATGTTAAACAACTACGTACTCGTTCCTTATTTCAATATCCCCGTGGCTACACTGGATGATCACATCTGGCGATTAATGGAAATGGGTGTAACAGGCTACGTTGCAGGTAGGTCATTGGAAAAAATCAGTGACAATCTTGGGCCAGTTCTGCAAAATACCAGGAAGAAAAGGTCATAATATTTGTAAATTACAGGAATCTGCAATTCTGCGTCCTGTAGAGTCATACTAGGCAAAATTGGGCGCAAAATTTGGTGCAGATGGAGGGGAAGGAATTCAAACGGCTATCCGTTCAGGACGTAAGAAGATTTAACGGCTTTGAACACCGCACTGATGGTGAGATCAAACAAATAATTTTAGCCGTTGAAAGGTTAGCATTATTAATTATCAGAAAATTCAACAAACGAAAACCACCATGAGTAAATATCATGATCTCATTAAACCATTCGCGAAAGGTGATAACCAGCTTACAGAAAGAAAGACCAAAGGCCGCAATGCGGTAATCTACACTCGCGTCTCTTCTAAAGAGCAAATGGATAACATGAGTCTTACAACTCAACTGAAAGGATGTAATGTATTTGCTCAAAAATTAAACTATCAAATCTGCGGGCACTTCGGAGGAACTTATGAAAGCGCACAAAGCGATGAACGCAAGGAGTTCGTCCGCATGATAAGTTTTGTAAAAAAGGCAAAAGAAAAAATATCATATATCATCGTGTATAGCCTTGAGCGATTCAGTCGCACAGGCGATAATGCTATTTGGCTCTCCAGGCAATTAAGGGAACTCGGAATTACAATTGCTTCTGTTACTCAGCCCATTGACACGAGCAACCCTTCAGGAGTTTTACAACAAAACATCTTGTTTCTTTTCAGTCAATACGATAATGACTTGAGAAGACAGAAGTGTGTGGCAGGCATGCGAGAAAAACTTTTAGGAGGGGAATGGATGGGCGTTGTACCAATTGGGTATAAGTTCGACCGTAGTAATGGCAACAAAGAACAAAAGATCATCTTCAATGACGATGCGAAGTTAATGAAGAAGGCTTTCTTAATGAAGCTTCATGAAGGGAAGACTAATATAGAGATTGCCGATACCATTACAAAAATGGGTCTAAGGCTTACTTATAAAAGATTGACTGAATCATTTAGAAACCCATTCTATTGTGGCTATGTATCGCATAATTTGCTTGAGGGTGAACTAGTCAAGGGAAAACATCCTGCCTTAATACCAGAAGATATTTTTCTCCAAGTCAATGAAATTATAAAGAAGAAACCGCATGGGTTCAAGCAAAATACTGAGAATGAAAATCTTCCGCTAAGACAATTTGTAAACTGTGCCGATTGCAGTACACCCCTTACCGGTTATCAAAGGCGTAAGTTACTTAAGAATGGTAACACGTTATATTTTCATTATTACAAATGTTATACAACGGGGTGTAAGTGTAACAGGGGTGTAAAGCTTATGCATGGCAAGTTCACTGAATTTATAAAAGGGTATCAGCTGGATAAGAACCTTATACCCCTGGTCAAGAAACAACTTGAGCTAACATGGTTTAATGTTATGGAATCGAATGCAGGTGAACAGAAGTCTATGCTGGCAAAACTGAGTGAGCTTAAAGGCACACTTGACCAAGTTGAAGACCGCTGGGCAGATGGTAAAATTGATGAGGTCATTTACACCAAAAGAAGCACTCAGTTGAAAAAAGAAATTACTGAAATTTCCAAAGAATTAGAAAGTAAGGCAATATCCATTTCGAACCCGGAGGAACTTATTGATAAAGCTATTGCATTCTCCTCAGAATTAGCGAGTTGCTGGCAAGAGGGTGATTATGAGGAAAGAAAAATGGTGCAGAATATCCTGTTCCCTGAAGGAATTATCTTTGATAAAAAAAGTGATGCATTTCGAACCTCACAAGTCAATGTTGTAATCGGCCTAATTGCAGAAATATCCGCGAATTATAATCAAAAAAATAGGCGACAAGTCAATCACAATTTTGACTTATCGCCTTCAGTAGCGGGGACAGGACTCGAACCTGTGACCTTTGGGTTATGAGCCCAACGAGCTACCAACTGCTCCACCCCGCGATCATGGCATTTCTGATTCAGTTGACCTTTCTCAAAAACGTTTGCAAAAGTAGGCCGCTCACAATTAAAAAACAAGCTACCTTTGCAAATTGATTCTATGACTTCAACATTCAAGGCCGGTTTCGTAAGTATTGTGGGCAAACCCAACGTGGGGAAGTCATCACTCATCAATAAACTCATTGGCGAGAACCTTTCTATTGTTACGGCAAAAGCGCAGACTACGCGCCATCGCATCATGGGAATTTTGAATAGCGATGAATTTCAAATAGTTTATTCTGACACTCCGGGTATTCTCGAACCAAAATACTCTTTACATGAAGCGATGATGAATTATGTAAAGGTCTCTTTAGAAGATGCCGACATGATTTTACTTGTCGTTTCGTTAGAAGATAAGTATGAGGCGGAGCTTTTTGATCGCTTTCAGAAAATACAAACACCGATTTTATTGATTTTAAATAAAATCGATCTGGCAAAAGGATCGCAAATAATAGATAAAAGTGATTATTGGAAACAATTTCTTCCCACTATTAAAGACGTAGTTCCTGTTTCCGCTAAAACTGGGCAGAATGTAGAAACTTTACTTCCGGCATTGCTTGAACAAATTCCAATACATCCACCTTTTTTTCCTCAGGATGAATTTACAGATCGCACAGAACGCTTCTTTGCTTCGGAGATTATTCGCGAAAAAATATTTTTGAATTACGATCAGGAAATTCCCTACAGTTCGGAAGTTTCTATTTCAGCCTTTAAAGATGAGCCAAACATTGTGCGCATTAGCGCGACTATATATGTAGAGCGAGATTCTCAAAAAGGTATTGTAATTGGTAAAGGCGGAAGCTTATTAAAGAAAGTAGGAACAGAAGCGCGTAAAGACATGGAGGCGTTTTTAGGAAAGAAAGTTTTCTTAGAAACCCATGTAAAAGTTTCAAAGAACTGGCGGAAAGAAAAACTGAAGCTTAGAAATTTCGGATACACGGAGTAACCGATTCAATAAAGATGAACCAGCCACATGCTGGTAAAATCTCAAATCATAAATCGTAAATTAAAGATGGCAAACATTGTAGCAATAGTAGGAAGGCCTAACGTAGGTAAATCAACTTTCTTTAATCGGTTGGTAGAGAAGCGTCAGGCCATTATGGATAATATGTCGGGCGTTACTCGCGATCGTCATTATGGTTATGCCGAATGGTGCGGAACATTTTTCACCGTGATCGATACAGGCGGATATGTAAATGGATCGCACGATAAATTTGAATCAGAAATACGAAAGCAAGTGAAGCTAGCCATTGATGAAGCTTCTGCTATTATTTTCGTGGTGGATTGTCGCGATGGGATTACAGGCTTCGATAAAGATTTTGCAAACATTTTACGTACTTCCAAGAAACCCATTTTCGTTGCAGCCAACAAAGCAGATACACCGGATAAGGCAGCAATGGCGGGCGAGTTCTATGAATTAAGTTTGGGAGAAGTCTACCCCATTTCTGCCGAAAATGGTGGAGGTAGCGGTGAGCTTTTAGATGAAGTTATAAAGGTATTTCAAACAGAAGGAGTTGAAGATCCGGATGCAGGAATTCCAAAAATTACGATTGTAGGTAGACCAAACGTAGGGAAATCATCTTTCCTAAATGCCTTGTTAGGTACTGATCGTAGTATCGTTACTCCTGAAGCCGGAACAACTCGTGATGCCATCCATTCATATTATAAAATGTTTGGCAAAAATTTCATTTTGATTGACACGGCAGGAGTTCGTAAACGAGGTAAAGTGCACGAAGACATTGAATTTTATTCTGTGCTTCGATCACTCAATGCGTTAGAAGAAAGTGATGTCTGTATCATCATAATCGATGCTGAGCGTGGAATGGAATCGCAGGATGTCAACTTGATCAGCTTGGCACAACGCCAAGGCAAAGGCATGGTGATTATGGTGAACAAGTGGGATCTCATTGAAAAAGACTCGAAGACTTCGGATAAATTCAAGCAAGACATTTTAGAAAAAATTGCTCCGATCACCTACATCCCAATCATTTTTGCTTCGGTTTTAGAAAAACAGCGCATATTCCAGGTCATGGAAAAATCGGTTGAAGTTTTCGATAATAAGACCAAAAAAATACCTACTTCTAAGTTAAATGATCTGATGTTACTGGAAATACAACGAAATCCACCCCCGTCAATAAAGGGCAAGCACATCCAGATTAAGTACATTACGCAAGTAAAGGCAAGGTTTCCATCGTTTGCGTTTTTCTGTAATCACCCGCAATACATTCAGCCATCGTATGAGCGTTATTTGGAAAACAAAATGCGTGAGCACTTTGATTTTGAAGGAGTACCGCTAAGGTTAATCTTTAGAAAGAAATAATTTTATTACGCGCTTGTTATCAGGCATATAAATCCTATTATATTTGCGGTGAATTTAAAAACCTGTAAACTATGAAAAAAGTTATCGCATTGTTAGCTGTATGTGGCTTCGCTTTCGCTCTTGTTGCTTGTGGCAAGAAGGCAGAAACTGCTGCTGAAGCTGTTGATTCTACTGCTGTTACAACTGAAGTAGTTGTTGACTCAGTTGCTACTTCTGATACAACTGCTGTTGCAGTTGATACAGTTGCTGCACACTAATCAACAAAGCAACATTCCCGGGAAGGCTTTAGTAAACTAAAGCCTTTTTTCTTTTCTATGAAGTCCAACGAGGTTCTAAACATATTGCAATCGCATGTTCCGGCCTCTTCTGTTACCTATTGTTTTGAGCTTTGGCAGGCTAGCCCATTTGAATTAAAGATTACAAAAAGCCGACAAACCAAGGTAGGCGATTTCACCAGCCGAAGAACCAGAAGCCATCCTCGGATAACATTAAACAACGATCTTAATCCTTTTCTCTTTCTCGTTACCTATGTTCACGAGGTTGCACACCTTCGCGTTTACCTGAACCATCGTGCGCGGCTAGATCCGCATGGTGACGAATGGAAGACTACTTTTACAGACCTGATGCTGCCTATTCTCTGGGAAAGTGTTTTTCCGGAAGAAATATTACATGAGCTTCGCAGGCACATGATCAATCCCAAGGCGAGTTCATTTGCTGATACTGCTTTAACCCAAGCTTTTAGAAAGTTTGATAAAAATCAACATCGACAGATTGCCCTATCAGATGTGCCAGAAGGAAGTATCTTCAAATTAAGTGACCGGTATTTTAAGAAGGGGAAACTTCGTAGAACGCGTGTTCTGTGTAAAGAGCTAAAATCAAAACGCGATTACCTTGTTCCAGCAGATGCCTTGGTAACGGATGTTCAACTCGCTATGCTTTGAAGTGTTTAAGTTCTGTATTTTTAAGTTCGTTGTCTAACACTTAACAATTGTACAAACTTTAGAACAAGGGTAGGCCACCAGGTGAAGGCGAACAACTAATAACGAATAACCATCAACGAATCTATCCTTTATAACTTTCAATGGCTGCTCTCACCGAGCCAAACTGCTGAAGTAATGCAACAGCCTCTTGCTGACTTACACCGAGTTCGTCCATAATCATTTTCTCAGCACGATCAATTAGTTTATTGTTGGTGAGTTGCATGTCCACCATTTTATTTCCTACTACGTGCCCAAGTTTAATCATGGTGGCAGTTGTAATCATGTTGAGTACAAGCTTTTGTGCCGTGCCCGCTTTCATTCGTGTGCTGCCTGTAACAAACTCGGGACCTGTTACAACCTCAACCGGAAAGTCTGAATTTTTCGCAATCTCTGAATTCTCATTGCACACAATGCAGCCCGTTGTAACACCATTTGCACGTGCTTCTTTTAATCCGCCAATTACATAAGGGGTTCTACCGGAAGCAGCAATACCAATCAATACATCCTGTTGATTGATTGAATGTTCTTCTAAATCTTTCCAGGCTTGAGCGGCATCATCTTCTGCATGTTCAACCGCTTTTCGAATGGCTTTGTCGCCACCGGCAATTATTCCAATTACCTTTCCATGAGAGACACCAAACGTAGGAGGTATTTCAGAAGCATCAACCACACCCAATCGACCGCTGGTGCCTGCGCCTATGTAAAACAGTCGCCCGCCAAGTTGCATTTTCTCGACTACTGCATTTACTAATGCTTCAATTTTTGGAATGACCTTGTCTATAGCGATTGGTACTTTCTTGTCTTCATTGTTGATGTTGGTCAACAATTCTGACACCTCCATTTTTTCTAGATGATTATAAATGGAAGAAGATTCGGTGGTCGACATTATTAATTCAAATCTTTTTGGTGATAGAGCGTAAGGCCGGCAATTGGACCTTCGAGAATATTTTTCACGATAATACCTTTATCGTTGGCTACCTGTCTTAAAATATTGCTGAAGTAAAAAGATACCGAGCCCGTAAAGTGAACTTTCACATTTTGATAGTTTGGATAGGCCATCACATTGTTCTCATAGAATTCTGAGAAACTATTATAAATAAGAGAGTAGCAATACTCGTCTTTCAAATGTTGAAATATAAACTTGGTGAAGCTGGCCAGAAATGCACTTGGTCTTTCTTGTTGGTAGACGTGCTCCAGGAATTCTTCGCGTGTCATTGGAAAACGCTCATGAAATTGTTTTGCCAACGTCTGTGGCATTTTATTTCGGAGGTAATCAAACAAAAACTTTTTCCCAATGGCTGTTCCAGATCCTTCATCGGCCAGTATCCAGCCCAGGTTCGCTACATTGCTGGTAATCTTTGATCCATCGTATAAGCAGGAGTTTGAACCGGTACCCATAATGCAGGCAATGCCAGTTTCGGTACCACACAACGCGCGGGCGGCCGCAAGTAGATCCCATCCAATTTCAATATTAGCTTCTGGAAAAAATGATTTGAAGGAAGCTTTTATCGTATCCTGATTTTTTTCGGAAGACACACCGGCACCATAGAAAAAAACTTTTGAAACAGGTTCTGTCACCAGAGGCTTTACCATTTCCTGAATACCTTTTGAAAGATTTTCAATGGGTTGGTAGTAGGGATTAAAACCCGGGCCGTTGGCCTGAAGAATAGTAGAATCTTTTTGAATGAGTCTCCAATCGGTTTTAGAGCCTCCGCTGTCGGCAATGATGATCATGGTTTTATTTTCTAACTCCGAAAGATAGCAGAGAATAATCTGCCTCGCCCTACCCGATGATCAATTTATGAGTTTTCCAATTACTTTAAATTTTTCAAAAACCTTTTCAGTGTGCGGGGCATCTTTTAACTCATCTGTTAAATCTTGACCGGCCCAATGTTCATAGTGTTTACCATCTCGCCAGAGTCGTGAGGTGGTCACTTCATAAATCTGACCGTGAAGCGCTACCCAAATCTGTGGTTTGTCTTGTCCATTGCGTAAAGCCAGTTGTGCTTTTGTATACTGGGGAAGTTCTTCAGTACTCACTTTCC
Source organism: Chryseolinea sp. (assembly GCA_046595655.1). GTDB lineage: Bacteria > Bacteroidota > Bacteroidia > Cytophagales > Cyclobacteriaceae > Chryseolinea. The sequence goes on from JBKJOF010000133.1 coordinate 7,654, forward strand.
GGCAGTAAGCATGGTAAAGTCTTTCACTATAGTAGCCAGAAGAGTTATTGGTGACATGGTTGTATCAATATTGAACATCGCTTTTACTTTGTCAGCCAATACCACCGCGGGTCGCATATTTCCTGTTTCATAATTAAACAGCAACGCTTGCTGAATTATTTCCAAATCACGATCGCTCAGTGTTACTACGTTTGGAAAAGTGGGAGTGTACTCTTCATCTACCAATGTGAAGACACTCTCTGCTGTTACCTCTTCTTCTTTGGCAAGTTTTACTACTGTTGTGCCTGCCACCACATCACCAAGTCGTTGTCCTTTTCTGCTAGAGGCAATCACTACCATTGCCAACGCGCCTTGCAATATCATCACCTCAATCAACCGGAACATCCATCGCATAAGATAATTACCCACAGAAGGAGACGTTCCATCCAACCGAACAACTTTAATTTTTCGTTGTCGCTTTCCAGGACTTTGTCCATCCATGAAAATTTCAAAGAGTAAATGATAGAGGAGGTATGGAATTGTAACAATCAACATGTTAATCCAATCAGTATGGAAATTAAGCTGATCAAAAGCCAGCCAGCATAATGCGGAGTAGGCAATCAAAATAAGTGTGTCAATCACAAACGCGAGTATACGATCGCCCAGTCCGGCAAGTGGATAATCAATAACAACATTTTGTGTGGTGCGAACCCGAACGGTGTACATCATAATGATGACTTAATTTGCTATACTTGAAACCTAATCTGCTGTCAAAATAATGCAATTAACATTACGAAACCTATTGACTTCCCGATTTACGTGGATAGCTTTTGCCGCCATCGCATGTAGCTGTTCAACACCAAAAGAATCGCGCGAATATTCAAAGCTTTCAGAGGCAGACATGCATCGTGTGGCAGATTCTCTGGCGCAGGCTTATATTATAACAGATAGTCATGTGGACTTACCGTATCGATTAAAAGTAAAACACTTTCGGTTGGAGCGTGAATACTTAGGCATTCCAATTAGCACAACCGAAGGAGATTTTGATTATGAGCGCGCAAAGAAAGGTGGACTCGATGCTCCGTTTATGTCAATTTATATTCCGTCATCGTATCAAAAGAAAGCTGACTTTGGAAAACAGTTGGCGGATTCTTTAATTAACATGATCAATGGAATAGCAGAAGCACATCCGGATAAATTCTCGGTTGCGGTTACGCCTCAGCAGATCGAAGAGAATTCGAAAGCTGGAAAAATTTCTTTACCGATGGGGATGGAGAATGGTTCACCAATAGGTAATGATGTTGCTAATGTGAAATATTTCTATGATCGTGGCATTCGCTACATCACACTTACGCACGGAAAAGATAATCAGATTTGTGATTCATCTTACGATACCTTAAACACCTGGAAAGGCTTGAGTCCTTTCGGGGAAAACGTTGTGGCCGAAATGAATCGTGTTGGCATTATGGTTGACATATCTCACGTAAGTGACAGTGCATTTTATGATGTAATTAAAATAGCCAAAGCGCCTGTTATCGCATCTCACTCGTCATGTCGTTTTTATACACCAGGGTTTCAGCGCAATATGTCGGATGATATGATTAAAGTGCTGGGCAAAAATGGTGGTGTTATTCAAATTAATTTTGGTGCTTCATTTCTCGATTCTGCTGCACGTGTAAATACCGTGCTTCGCGATTCATTGGAGAAAATTTTATCAGAAAAGAAATTAACATCAGCATCTGCGGAAGCACAGCCCATCATCGAGCAGTTTGGTAAACAACATAAAGAATTGTACTCGGATGTTGGACGCGTGGCTGATCACATCGATCATGTAGTGAAGCTTGCGGGCATTGATCACGTGGGCATTGGGTCGGATTATGATGGAGTAGGCGATAGCTTGCCTCTTGGATTAAAAGATGTTTCGCAATATCCTAACCTGATTGCCGAATTATTGAAGAGAGGATATTCTCCAGAAGACATTGAAAAAATTTGTTCTAAGAATCTTTTCAGGGTGTGGAATAAAGTGATTGAAGTTTCCAAATTGTAAAAACTACTGCATGCGTGAAGCAGCATTTGTAAAGTTGAATCAAAAGCGTTGGCAGGAGTTTGAAAAAAAACTAAATGGCGAAACGCCACGGCCCGATACATTGGCTGAAATTTTTATTCAACTCACCGATGATCTGTCGTACGCACGCACTCAATATCCTGACAGTCGCACCACAAAGTATTTAAACAGTATTACCTCCAAGTTTCACCTCGAGATTTACAAAAACAAAAAAGAGGAGAAGAATCGTTTCATTACGTTTTGGAGAGATGAATTGCCCGAAATAATGTGGGGCGTGCGTAAGCCCATGTTGTATGCCTTCATTATTTTTTTTGTTTCAATTTTAATGGGCATTGTCTCAACATTAAATGACGATACGTTTGT
>JBKJOF010000207.1:0-12461 GCA_046595655.1 Chryseolinea sp.
TATTTGCGCTTGCATAGATTTCTGATTTCAAATGTGGCATCAGCATTGGCGACTACACCCGTGTTAAAATCAATCAAGGATATTGTAGCTCCTGATAATATTAACCCGCTTGATGAAATGACTTTCCCGGAAACGGTAAAATCACAACTCTCTTGAGCCCTTAATTGAGGGAAGGAGGTAGTTATTAAAATAAGAGAGAGAAGAATTGTTTTCACGTTATTGCAACGAGGTTGCAATATAGCAATTGTAACGTTATTGAGGAATTAATCTACAATGTCCTGAAGTTTATACTTCTGAATAATGTAGTAGAGGAAATTGAATGAAAGGATGGAGTCGTCTGAAGATTGCTTTGAGTCAGGTTTTGAATTTTCAGCGGCAGGTTTGGCAGGACGTTGTATAACTAATTTAGTCGCTAATGCGGCTGAGTCTTTTACTATGGAGGAGGGCTGAGTTTTGTGATGTTGATCGAGTTGCTCTATAGGAGAATAGGCCGGTTCTCTTTCTTTCTCATCATTACCTTCATAAGTATCTGCGGGGTCTGCGTCTTGCGCGTGCACCTGCTCAACGCTGATTAGCGAATAAACGATTAAAGAGAAGGCGAATAAGATTCGAATAAGTTTAGGCTTCATACGTAATCTCGAAACTTTCTAAATGACAAAGAAATAGTATTTGTTTCTGAAAAGTACAGAATTAAAGGACTATTGCCATTTTTTTAACAAAATCCTTAACTGAAATTCGCTAGATGTGCACTATTTTACATTTTAATGACTGCTTCAATTAATTAAAAGGCTTGTTAACATGGATTTAATATTTGATGCGTTTTTAAAAGTTGATTTGCGAGCCGGAACCATTGTAAAAACCGAGTCTTTGCCGGAGGCAAAGAAATCAGCTATTAAGCTTTGGATCGAGCTCGGTGAATTGGGCATAAAAAAATCGAGCGCACAGATCACTCAACATTATCAACCTGAAGAATTAATAGGTAAGCAAGTTATTTGTGTTGTTAATTTTGCTCCACGACAGATTGCTACTTTCGTTTCGGAAGTCTTAGTGACGGGTTTCCCGGATGAAAATGGTCATGTTGTTTTATGTGGTGTTGATAAAAATGTGCCCAATGGCTCGCGCCTGTATTAATGATGATAAATTTTTCGCTGCTTGAAGAAATTACGAAAGGCAAAAACATTTCCATTGCCGGAAATAGTCTAATCAAAACACTTTCTATCGATAGTCGGAAAGCCACTGCAGATGAAGGCACGCTTTTCTTCGCCATTAAAGGAGATCGTCATGACGGGCATCTTTATCTTCACGAACTTTATAAAAAAGGTATTCGACTTTTTGTTGTTGAGCATCCTATCGAAAAAATAAAAGAGCTTACAGGTGCCAGTATCCTTCAAGTAAACTCTTCAGTAGAGGCCTTACAAAAACTTGTGTCATTCCATCGTTCACAGTTTCACATTCCCATTATTGGTATTACAGGAAGTAATGGAAAGACAATCGTTAAGGAATGGCTTTATCAACTTCTCTCCATTGATAAGGCAATTTCAAAAAATCCAGGAAGCTATAATTCGCAAGTTGGCGTTCCATTATCGGTGTGGCAACTTCAGCCTCAGCATCAACTTGGAATTTTTGAAGCGGGTATTTCGCGGCCAGACGAAATGCAAAAACTGAACGATGTCATTCAACCTACAATCGGAATCTTTACCAATATTGGCTCCGCGCACGATGAAGGTTTTGTATCGCAGCGACAGAAAATTCAGGAGAAGCTCAAGCTTTTCTCCCGTGCTGACTTTGTAATTTACTGTAGTGATTATGTAGCGATAGAAAATGAAATCAAAAAACTATCGTTGCCAACATTTTCCTGGGGACAATGTGCTACTGATGATGTTTACATCCAACCCAGTGGTACATCTTATCTGATTACATATAAGGGAGATCGCAGTTCCATAAGTTTACATTTTACAGATAAGGCATCAATTGAAAATTGTTTTCACTGCGTGGCTCTAATGCTAAAGCTGGAATATTCTATAGAGCAAATTCAACAGCGCATCACCAATCTTCGATCGGTGAACATGAGACTTGAATTAAAAGAAGGAATTAATCAATGCCAGCTAATTGACGATACCTACAACAACGATCTTGGTGGATTAGAAATCGGACTACAATTTTTAGGGAATCAACAAAGGAAAAAGAAGAGCTTAATCTTATCCGATGTGTTGGAGTCAGGCCTTGATGAAAAAACGTTGGTTGAAAAAATTGCGACATTAGTAAAGAGAAGCCGTGTGTTACACTTTGTCGGAATCGGGCCAACGCTGTGCCGACATCAAAATCTTTTCTCATCGGGATTATTTTATTTATCAACTCAGGAATTTTTAGAGCAGTTTGCGTTTGATGAATTTCATCAGGAAGTAATTCTTGTAAAAGGTGCACGTTCATTTCAGTTTGAAAAAATCATACACAAACTTCAACGAAAAGTGCATGGCACGGTGATGGAAATAGACCTCGATGCATTAATTCACAATCTTAATTTTTTCAAGTCACGATTGAAGTTAACCACGAAATTGATGGTAATGGTAAAAGCATTTGCCTATGGAAGTGGCAGTGTTGAAATCGGAAATTTACTTCAATATCATAAGGCAGATTATCTCGGTGTAGCATACGCTGATGAAGGTGTTGAACTGCGAAATAATAATATTACGCTGCCAATTATGGTGATGAATCCATCGGAAGAAAGTTTTGAGCAACTCATTACACATAACCTTGAACCTGAAATTTATAGTTTTGGTATTTTACGTTCGTTGTTGCATTATCTTCAGGGGAAGACGTGTGTTGTCCATTTGAAATTGGATACCGGCATGCACCGACTTGGCTTTGAAGAAGGTGATATAGATCAGCTAATCGAATTACTGAAGGTAAATCCGCACCTTCAAGTTGCTTCAATCTTTAGTCATTTGGCGGGAGCAGATGAATCTGATCACGATGCTTTTTCAAATGATCAAGCCGATCGCTTCAAACAATGGAGCGATAACATTTCCGAAGCAATAGGTTATAAACCTGACTATCATATTTTAAATTCTCCTGGCATCTTACGTCTCCCCGAACTTCAGTTTGACATGGTTCGGCTAGGCATCGGGCTTTACGGAGTTAACCCAACGCATTATGATTTTGATCAGCTTAAGCCTGTGGCAACCCTGAAAACAATTATATCGCAAGTAAAAAAAATAAAGAAAGGTGAAAGCATTGGCTACAGTCGGAAGGGATTGGCAGAAAAAGATTTAACGCTTGCTACTCTTGCCATTGGATATGCAGATGGTTTTAGTCGTGCGTTTAGTAATGGAAAGGGCGCGGTGTTGATCAATGGACAACGTGCGCACGTAATAGGTAATGTTTGTATGGACATGACGATGGTTGACATTACCGGATTAGATGCACATGAAGGTGATGAAGTAATTGTATTTGGAAAAACCTTGCCCATCCGAGAAATAGCAAAGAAGATTAATACAATTCCTTACGAAATTCTGACCAGCACCAGCGAGAGAGTGAAGCGTGTATTTGTAACTGAGAGTGTTTGATTTTATTTTTTCAAAACCCTTTTCTTGTATTGCCCTTTTGTAGTTAAAGTTTTCACAAGGTAAATTCCCGAGGCAAGATCAGTTATCAGAATCGTTTCTGATTTTGAATTCGACTCGCTTTGAAATATTTTTACTAATTGTCCTGAAGAATTCATTACCTCTATCTGAAGAATCTGCTCGTCTCTCGGAGAAATGATTTGAACTTTATCTTCAACCGGGTTTGGAAAAATCTGACAAACATCATTTTGATAAGTGAAATTGTAGAATGATGAATCAACACAACCATGATGCGTAAGCGTTAGAGAATACTTGCCTGTTAAGAGCGGTTGTAAGGTTGATTGATTTGCTCCAGAAATTTCAGCTCCATCTAAACTCCATTGATTGCCATCAGAATAATTTGAATATAGCAATCCATTATCTTCCGAGATAACGGGTGCATCAAACCACTGCACCTTAGCATAAACACTGGAGGGAGGACTTACGCATCCATAATCAAAAAGCGCAGAAGCATAAAATGTTGTTGGCTTTTGGAGGGCAACAGTAAAGGTTGAATCCTGCGTTTGAGAAATTAGGTTGTGGTTATGATCAAACCAATTATACGCAACGACATCTTTTATATTTTTACTGTGGAGTGTGATCGATTCGCTATTGCACGCTGTTACCGCAAATAGATTGGGAGGATAGGTAGGTTGTTTCCACACATTGAATTCTTTAATCTTCTTTGAGTGGCACAGATTACTTGCTGTAATCTGGAGTGTTGTAAATCCATTTTTAAACGCTGCTGTTTCGACTTCAATTGATGCACTGTCACTTTGTTGATTTAAATGGGAATCGATTCGTGTATCATCGAGAGACAAGGTATAGCGAGTATTATGATTTAAATTTTTCAATTCAATTTTGTACTGCAAGGAAGTATCGCAGAAAACAGAATCACAAAGTAAAAAACTCGAGTCACTTAATTGAGGGGTGTTGAACATTAAACTAAATCGATCAGTGTTGAATGAAGCGGGATCGGATGTTATGACGAATGGATAGCTTGATGATGAAATATTGAAATCACTTTTAGTAAAATGATCATGAAGTGTAATCTCAGATCCTTGAAATAAACCGAAGGCATTAGCTTCAATTTTATAATTCCCTATAGGAGATCGAACAAAAGAACCATCAGTCTTTTTCGCAAAGGACAATTGTATTGGATAAGGGTGTGAACAATCCAATTCACCGATAGCAGAAATGGCAAGCGGTATTTTACCAGCCGCAAAAGAGAGATTGATAAAATCATTTGGAAACTTCGTGACATCGAGGGAATCATAATCAGATTTTGCATCATCGCGAATGCGAAGAAATGTTTGATCGCTGTGTTTAGCATTGGAAATAGTTAACGCTAAAAAATCGGGCGCTGAATTTTTCGTTCTGTAAAAAGTTGTTGAACTAATCGTCTTGGCCGCTTCTTTAATAATGAGTTGTGGATTGACATCATTTGTCTTAATCCAAAATGATTGACCTTTTGCAATTCGCCCGCTACCAAGACTGCCTATTGCACCATCCCAATACAGAAAATTTCCAATACTATTATCACGCACCGCGATACCATTATCAATATTGGTTTTACTCCATCCATTAGGAGCATTCCAATCGATGGAAGATGGATATGGATTACCTATTAAATTCCAGCCATCATTTGCCGGGTCAGTTGTGTTGGTGAATGTAATTGGAAAAGGAATGTCACCTTGATTGATTACTCCAGTAACGTCCCAGGTTGTAGCATTCGATGCTTCGCGAATGAAAGCGGAATAGCCTCTTCCTACTTCTAAGAAATTTTCAGAAGCCAGACCGGTTGATGGATAGGCAATCCATCCGAGTGAACCAGAAAGCGTTTCATTGTAATTGAAAAAAGATGGGCTTGCTGAGTTGATGCCCGTGCCCGCGCTTGGATCATTAAACGTACCGGTAATTGGAAAATCATCCATCAACGAATCAACTGAAACATTATTAACAGGACTTGATATGTATCGATACATTCTGCCTTCGCCACTCATATACCTTTGTACCGTTACATTTCCTGAAACTGAAGAACCAACAGGTAAGGTATTGATAAACGCATCTGCATTGCCATCATCAGACCGAGAGAGTAATGTTAAATTTCCATTTGATACAACTGAGGTGTTTGTTGAAAGAATAGAAAGCACTCCGCTCAATCTTCCAGCATTAGAAAAAGTAATAGATGTTCCCGATGCTTTATTGATGTTAATATGGTGTAACGTATCTCCAGCAAGCGCAAGTGATTGATTGGCTGATCCTGCTAAAGTTAAAGTTCCTTCATTTGTCTTCAATGAACCACCGCTTTGTACGGTGAGATCTCCATGAAGAGTGAAATTAGTTGGAGGTAATTTTAATTTGCCTATAGCAGTAACCACCAGATTGCCTTCAATTTTAGAAGTGCCCGCAACGTCAACACCTGCGTTATTATTGACAACAAGATTAACCCCAGTCTCCCATGAACCTAAACTTGTAAAAGTCTGAGGCGATGATCCGTTAAGTTCAATCATACCCAATCCATTTCCACCGCTTACATCAAGAGTGCCTGCAATGAGAGTAAATGATTTTTTTGCCCGAACAATTCCAACACCATTTGCTGTCGCTGATGCAAATCGCAATGGAGAAGTTGTATTCATTTCAAAATTGCCCTCTACGTTGACGTCACAATTTCCAATAGTAGTTAAATAAGAAATTGCCGTGGCCGTGGAGAGAACTTTAAAATCGCCTTGAATGAAAACAGAAGTAGTGGCTGCTCTGCTAAACCAAACCCGTGAGTTTCCACTGATAATTAAATTACCTCCAACTAGAATTGTTGTTGAATTGCTGGCATCAAGTGATAACCGAACAAAACTTGTGTTGGTATTTTGTATTAAAAAATTTCCTTTAATATTTTTTAATCGACCGGCCATTTCAATGGACGATGTTTGATTTGGACAATTATAAATCACGTTTCCAAAAGACTGGCTCCATAACGCATTGTTTAAAGTCTTGGAGGTTCTATATCCTGTTATTTCCAGATTAGAGTTGGCACTCCATGTTGCAATAGGTGGCGTACCCGCAACACTTAAAAAACGGTGCTCATACGTTGATCCATCATAGAAAAAAGTATTGTTAACGGTTGTGCCTGAAATACTAGTACTATCAAGACCAACAAGTCTCCCAAATACTTTAAGACCGCCATTTACAATTTGCAAATCTGCAGCTTTAGTAAAAGCATTGCTGAGTAATAAAGTTGAGCCCGCTTCAATAATTAAGGTATCGTTTAAAATAAGCTCATCAACTTTTAAAAGAGTGCCAGTGGACACTGTAATTTTATGATTGATGATAATTGAACCCGCTGTTGAATCAGGAACAATTCCACCTGACCATGTAGAGGGTGAACTCCAGTTACCGGATTGAACAGTGAAGGTTTGGGCGTTTAATGTTGCACAACTGATTAGCATTATGCCCACAACGCCCAGGTTCGTGGTGAGAGTTTTCATAAGTAATGGCTAACTAATATTTGAAAATACTAAAGTTTGGGGAAAATGAAAAAAAGATGAGCGAATGAATATGAAAATTTTTTAGCGAAGGGAAATAAGATTGCTGAAATTTGGCTTTGTTCAGCAATCTTTTCGGTAAGGATTGATATTTCTGAAACTAAGCTTCGTAAGAGCATTCTACTTATAGATTGAAATGGACAATTGGTTTAGCTCCAGCGGAGGTACCTGTATTCTAAAATTTATTCGCAGACAGCAGGGGGTGCAATTCAAATTGAAGCGATGAAACAGACCTGATGGGCTAAAGCCCCTCACTAGTGTACTAATAACCCCGCACTTAAGTGCATGGTTATTCAGATCTTCTCCGGATGGACTTAAGTCCAACACGAAAATTTGAATTGCACCCAATAGGAAAATTCAATACTAAACTCCGATGGACTCAATGCCAGAATTCACGACATTCCATAAACAGAATTGGCCTGCAGAGCAAAGGGTTGCATTAAAAAAGAAAACTGCATCTTAACGCTTAATAATTTTGCTTGTACTTTAACTTGCGCCAAACACATTAACTATTCGGAATTAAAACATGTATGCGATTGTAGATATTGAGACAACAGGGGGATATGCAGCCAATCATCGCATTACGGAAATTGCAATCTATCTTCATGATGGAATGCAGCTCACGGATTCATTCCAAACACTCATCAATCCCGGAAGGGAAATACCGTATTACATTACAGGCCTCACCGGCATAACAACCGAAATGGTGTTAGATGCACCAACCTTCGAAGAAGTTGCCGAAGATATTTTTAAGCGACTTGAAGGAAAAGTATTTGTTGCGCACAATGCTCACTTCGATTATTCTTTTCTGAAAAAAGAATTTGAACAGGTAGGCATCAATTTTCAATCGAAGAAATTGTGTACGGTGCGGTTGAGTAGAAAAATTATTCCAGGATTGCGGTCTTACAGTTTAGGAAGTCTTTCCGAAAGTTTGGGCATTCAAATTCCAGATCGCCATCGCGCCAGCGGTGATGCTGCCGCGACAGTAAAAATATTTGATCTTTTGTTGAGACGCGACAATGACAGTTACATCATTAAAGCACTTAAGAAAAATTCTGGCGAAACCATTCTTCCTCCTAATTTACCAAAAGAAGATTTTGATCGGTTGCCAGCGAAGCCTGGGGTATATTATTTTCTCAATGCTTACAGCCAGGTAATTTATGTAGGCAAGGCAATCAATATTAAAAAGAGAATTGCCGGACATTTTTCTGGCGATGCACGCGAATGGAGTAGATCGAAAATCAGAAATGAAATTCATCATATTACGTTTGAGCTTACGGGCAACGAACTCATCGCATTGATTTTAGAATCTCAGGAGATAAGACGAATCTGGCCGAAGTATAATCAGGCACAGAAATTTAAAGTAGAAGAGTGGGGCATTTTTGATTATGAAGATCGGAATGGATACCTCCGCTTTTCGGTTAATGTAGTAACACGCGGCTCGCGACCTTTAGTACGCTTTAGTTCGAAAGGTGAAGCATGGAGTTTTTTATGGGAGAAGGTACGCGACTTTGAGCTTTGTCCGAAACTTAGCGGATTACAAGTCTCCAAAGGATTATGTTTCGATTATCAAGCAGGCGAATGTCACGGTGCTTGTATGAGCGTTGAGCCGGTGAAGAAATACAACAAGCGAATAGAGAAAGCGATCCGAACATTTAAAGAAATAGGCGAGACAGCAGCCATTATTGGCAAGGGAAGAAATGCAGAGGAACAGTCACTCGTTTTGGTGGATAAGGGAACTTATGTCGGGTTCGGATTTTTTAATAATGATGCATCCATTTCTGATTATGAATCAGCTCGTCAATTTGTGAAAACGGGCGTGGAAACCAGAACGGTGCAGAACCTGATCAATGCCTACATCACCAATCCGAGAGGCGCTAAAGTGGTTCTGTTTTAGATCAGAACAGGTTCAAGCAAAGGCTCGCGCAGAAATTTTGCAACAAAATTAATTTCGTAATCAATGTATTTCCTCTGCGCGCTTGAGTGTTCAAACTTTGGGTCTTTGTGAGAAATGTATTTCTCCTTGATAAGTAGGGCTTACTGAAAAAGAAACAATAGGTGCAAAGTCTTTGATTTTGGTATCACGTTCTGGTTTTTGAAAAATCTTTCTATAACGAAGTGCAAGGCAAATGAAAGGTATCCTTCAAAAACCTTGCATTCAAATTCAATCCCGATGTTCCACACATTACGCTATGCTCCCGCTTGTTAACGCATGCAAGAATTTCTGCGCAAATCTGCGTGTATTTAATCTGCGAAATCAGCGGGAAATGAATTTTGACTTTTTCAGCACACGCTAAGTAAACCGATTTACCGGAACCACATTTAACTAGTTCAAAATAGCATCCATCAAATTCCTAAACCAAAATGTCAGGAATTGCATTACTTTTGGCTGATTTTAAATAGAAGATATTTATGGAAGAAGTTGCAGTTGATAAGCACGAAGCACACAAAGAAAAAATTAAAGAGGTTTATGCTGAGATGGCCAAGGTAGTAGTGGGCCAGGAGTATATGGTAAACAGACTGTTGATTGGTCTTTTTACTAACGGTCACATGTTGCTGGAAGGTGTGCCCGGCCTTGCGAAAACCCTTACCGTAAGTACACTGGCGCAAGTACTTCATTTAGATTTTCAACGCATTCAATTTACGCCCGACTTGTTGCCTTCTGATTTAGTGGGAACAATGATCTATAATCAGAAGGAAGGAAAGTTTGAAGTAAAGAAAGGACCAATTTTCGCCAACATCATTTTGGCAGATGAGATAAACCGATCACCAGCAAAAGTGCAATCAGCATTGTTGGAGTCAATGCAAGAAAAGCAAGTAACGATTGGTGAAACTACTTTTAAACTGGATCGACCATTCTTGGTATTAGCAACTCAAAACCCGGTTGATCAGGAAGGAACATACTCGTTGCCCGAAGCACAAGTCGATCGTTTTATGATGAAGGTCTTTGTGGATTACCCAACCAAAGATCAGGAGATTGAAATTATGCGGAGAATTTCAAATATGAAATTTGATTTTACAGTGAACACGGTTTTAAGCAAAGAAGATATTTTCAGCATTCGCGATCAGGTAAATAAAGTAAAGATTTCAGAATCACTAGAGCGATACATTATTGAACTGGTGTATGCAACCCGTAAGCCGCTGGAATATAAATTAAATGAACAGGCACAATACATTCAGTTTGGAGCGTCACCCCGCGCGAGTATCAATTTGAACTTATCAGCGAAAGCTCTCGCCTATATGCAAGGTCGCGATTATGTATTGCCAGAAGATATTAAAGAAGTAGCGTTAGATGTAATGAACCATCGTATCATTCTCAATTACGAAGCAGAAGCCGACAATGTGAAAACAGCAGACATCATTAAAGTAATTCTCAACAAGATTCCGATAAGCAAATAATTTTATTTCAACGAAAATTGTAGCCAGCCTTAAAACCGCTGGCTATTTTTTTAAAGCGATGGTATGGACTGGGCATGGCGCCACTCCGTTAAAACTAATTTTGTTTACTTTGCTGAAACAGAAATTATCTTTTGTTAACTGCGCATTACTCACGTTAAAAAAAGGTGTATTGAATGTTACGTAGAATCAACGGAAACTAATTGATAATCAATGCCCAACGCAAATACCTTCCCATTCACTCAATAACAATTGTTAGCCGCATCACGCTCCTTAACAATTTGGTAACAGCGGCATCCCCATCAGGTAATATTAGAGCCTGACCTTTGTAGGAAATAATAATTTTATGTTGAGCAGAGTATTTGTATTGTTCGCTTTCATTGTATTAACGGGGAACATTTTTGCGCAAACCGGTCTAATTAAAGGTAATGTTAAAGACGCAGCAACAGGTGAGGATGTTGTCGGTGCAAATGTTTTCATCTTAGGCACGATACAAGGCGCAGCAGCGGACTTGAATGGTAACTTTGAAATTCCAAAAGTAAAGTCAGGAACCTATTCATTAGTTGTTTCTTTTATCTCATATAAATCAGACACACTTAAAAACATCACAGTGTATGCTGATCAAACAACAGCGATCAACACATCGCTTGTGGAAGAAGGCCAAGAACTCAATGAAGTTGTTGTTTCAGGTAAGCGTTTAAAAGATACTGACATTTCTATTATCAGCGATATAAGAACAAGTCAGCTTGTAGTTTCTGGAATTTCAGCTCAACAAATTTCTATTTCACAAGATCGTGATGCTGCTCAGGTTGTAAAAAGAATCCCTGGCGTTACTATTCTGAACAATAAGTTTGTCAATGTTAGAGGGCTAAGTGAACGATATAGTGTCGTTTTATTAAATGGTGTAATAGCACCGAGCACAGAAGTAGACTCCCGCGCATTTGCATTTGACTTAATACCGAGCAATATGATTGATAGAATGCTAGTGTATAAATCTGGAGGAGCAGATCTACCGGGCGATTTTGCAGGAGCCGTTATCAACATTGCAACGAAAAGTGTGGTGGATGAGAACTCATTATCAATAAACTTTACTGGTGGCTTTAGGGCAGGTACAACTTTTCAGGATTTTACTACAGAAAAAGGAAGCAGCACAGATTGGTTAGGATTTGATAATGGGTATCGCGATATGCCAAGCTCATTTCCCACAAAAAATATTGGATCATATGACTTGTCATCCTATAGAAACAGATTATTAGTTGGCAATGCAGGAGCAAGTCTTAATAATGACTGGATCCCAAATCAAGGAACAGCAGCACCGGATCTTCGAACCACTATTAACTTTTCGAGAGCCTTTAGTATTGGAAAAATGAGACTTGGAAATGTTACATCTATAAGCTACTCGAATACTCGTCAGAGACTTCAGCAACAAAACTTTTATTATGAAGGTTATACAGAACCGGAAGTGAAGGTTGGAAGAAGATATCTGTACAATGATACCCGTGACATATCAAATGCAAGAGCAGGTCTGATTTCTAATTTTAGTTTGGAAATAACACCTTCTCATATTATTGAGTTTAGAAATTTCTTTAATCAACAAGGTAATAGTCAAGTAACTTCGAGAACAGGTGTTGAAGATGTTCAAAATTTTGAAGTATATAATATCAGTACTAACTATACTGAAAGATCCATTTACTCTGGACAATTAGGAGGGAGACACAGCTTTTCCGATCACTTGAATGTAAACTGGATCTATGGATACTCCACTACTTCTTCAGATCAACCCGATTATAAAAGAATAAGATCACAACGAGCAACTGGTTTAACAGATCCTTTTTCTATTGTTGCAACCGTTTCAGGTAATTCCGCAGATGGTAGATTGTTTTCTAAGTTGAATGAAGTAGTTCAAAGCCAAATAATTAAT
>JBKJOF010000021.1:0-22615 GCA_046595655.1 Chryseolinea sp.
GAGAGGATATAAGTGGAGCTTAAGGAAACGACATTGAATTCTAATTCCTAAATTTTATATTCTTTGTTCTAAAAACGATTGCAACTAACAATTACCCTAAAAGTTTAACGAATTGAACTAATCGCTTTACCTTTAGGTTTTTCAGTCAGACATTCAATATTAAACTATACGATAATGGGAAAAGCAATTGAAATTACCGATGCAAACTTTGATGAAATCATCAAGTCAGACAAGCCAGTTCTGGTTGATTTTTGGGCTGAATGGTGTGGACCTTGTAAAATGATCGGTCCGGTTGTGGAAGAACTTGCTGGTGATTATGACGGCAAAGCCGTAATTGGAAAATTAAATGTAGATGAGAATCCACAAGTAGCTGCACGTTTCGGTGTGCGATCAATCCCTACTTTATTGGTTTTTAAAGGTGGCCAGGTTGTGGATAAGCAAGTAGGTGCCGTGCCTAAGTCTGTGTTAAATCAAAAACTTGCTGCGCAAGTCGCATAATCGTTACCGACAAGTTTATCATACTTAAAATGCTAATGATTTTTTTCATTGGCATTTTTTTGTTGTCTTAAATATGAGTCTGATAGCTTCACATCAAACGTCTTTCATCTCTGGGCTTTCTCTCAAGTTAACCACTATGGTACTGACACAAGCCGATGAAGAAAAAAATTCTCGATCAAACTTGACCATCAATTTAACTGTAGAATTTACCTTCATGCAATCCACCTAATGCATTTACACTTAAACTAAAGTTTATTGAATACAGCATGTTTATGCTTTAGCTTTATTGATAAATCCAAAGTCATTGTTGTTATTATTTCATACGTACTAATTATAAATCTATGAATCAGCTGAAACTAAAAGTAATAGTTTTTCAAGCCGCGCTGCTGTTAGTCATTGCTTGTAGCCAAGATAAAAGCATAAACCCAATCCCCATTGTAACTGTATCGGTTACATCAATTACGCCTGCTGCGGGTTTGGTAGGAACGAGTGTAACGATTATAGGTACCGGTTTTAGCACAACTCCAGCTGATAATCACATAACATTTAATGGCGCAGCTGCCGCTGTTGCATCCGCTACAACAACGCAACTCACAACTATTGTGCCTCTTGGCGCAACGACAGGTGCAGTCTCTGTTGAAACAAATGGTAAGGTAGGCACTGGTCCAATTTTCACCATTACTCCACCGGTTGTGACAACACCAGTAATAACAGGAATTTCTCCAACAAGTGGTAAGGCTTCCACACCTGTAACCATTACAGGTGAAAACTTTGGTACTGATGTTACTGCCGTAAAAGTTTTTTTTAATGATAAAGAAGCTGTCATCTTAACAATTAATAACACTACGATAACGACAAAAATCCCTTTAAAGGCCGGTAGTGGAATAGTAAAAATAGTGATGAAGAGCCTTATCTATCCCGGCCCTGCTTTTTTATATCAAACTTCATTAAAGGTTACAACACTTGCGGGTTCGGCAACCCCGGGTTTTCTGGATGGCCAAGGGGCTACTGCTCGGTTTAATGTCAATGCACATTTGACAACGGATTCTAAAGGAAATATTTATGTGGACGATTACGGAAATGCTCGAATAAGAAAAATAACTCCCACTGGTATGGTGAGTACTTTTGCAGGCGATGGCGATGAGACACATGATATCCATCAACCCAATGGCATTTGCGCGGATGGTAATGATAACATATATGTTTCTGATGCTTGTGTGATAAAAAAAATCACACCCGCTGGCTTTGTAAGTGTTCTTACTGGAGGGGTTGAAGGATGTGGATACGCTGATGGAACATCGCAAAAAGCGAAATTCACTTATCCATTTGGACTCGTCTCTGACAAACTCGATAATATATATGTTGGTGACTTAAATACTTATGCGATTTCAAAAATTGATCCTTTAGGAAATGCAGTTACATTCGTAGGAGGTACTCAAGGCGATGAGAATGGTAATGGAACTGCAGCTAAATTCACAGGGCCGATATCGTTAATTAGAGACGAATCTGATAATATGTATGTATCCGATTTTGGGAGTTTTAAGATAAAAAAAATTACCCCTTCTGGCGAAGTGTCGACATTTGCAGGGAGTACGCAAGGACACAAGGATGGAGTTGGATTCGCAGCAAAGATTAGGTACGTAAATGGAATATGCTTGGATCCACTAAGTGGGAACATATTCTTCGGGGAAAATCAAATTCCTGGTGACTCTGTTTATATTCGCATGATTACACCATTAGGAGAAGTTAAAACACTTCTTGGAAATGTAAGTGGTCATGCAGATGGATCTGAAGAGACTGCACAATTCAGTGCTATTTTGGGTATTGCCTGCGATGCCAATGGAATAATATATGTTAGTGAGGGAAGAATGATTAGAAAAATTGTAATTGAATAATCGATAAAGCTTTGTAACATTAAATTCAAGATGAGGTAGTGAATAGGTTGTAGATAAGCAAGTGGGTGTTGTGCCTAAGCCAGTATTGAATCAGAAACTAGCTGCACGAGTCGCGATTATACAGTGAAAGTTGAGGATAACTTTTTGTCTTACCCGCACCTGCGTCCGTCAAAATCGAATTGATAGATTGATAGAATTAGATACTAACACTAAAGGTATAGCTTAAAAATGAAGAAGCGATCGTTAATCTAATAACGATCGCTTCTTTTTAAAGGCAAGCTTATAATTGATCTTTACTTCTTGAGTAGAATGAGAGGTAATAAATAAATAATTACCTACAGTTGTAAGTGTACGTTGTTGAACGGGTTGTGGTTGATCCTACCCTTGATGCTGTTTGGACTGTCGGGTATCCATTCTCATTGTATTGATAAGAATAATTAACAGAGGCAACAGTGTTATTGAATGAGTCTTTCACCGTCTCTTTTATGATATTATTTTCTGAGGGCTGCTCCTCGCCAAAAACATAGTCGAGAATATCTGCTAGAATATAATCGTATGGCTTCTTCTTTTCATCGTATTCATATTCGAAGGTGTTAGAAAGGACAAAAGATGAGTTATGTAAATCATATCTGGACGCCCGTGAAGCATTTTTAGATGCTGTGCTTATGTATTCATAGTCGGAATACCAGTTTGTAATCTCCGTATTCAATGAGTTGACTTCATACCCTTCAGTTTTAATCAATTGCCCTGAACTATTATACACATAATGATCCCCATGAGTAAAATCATCATCATAAAAGTGCTTAGACTCTGTTAAGCGATTATCATCGTCATATAAGTACGTTTCGGTAGACAGTCCATTTTCTGTTTTAGAAAAGTTGCCATTGGTATCAAAGGTTACTGTAATGACTGAAGTTACTGGGTTCCCTCCATCTTCAAAAGTGTACGTCACCAAAGTAAGGTTGCCCTCTCTGGAATAAGCATAGGTTGAACTAAGCTCACTTGTCACAATCTCAGTAAGAAAGCATTTGACAACGGCTGGATCGTCTTTTTTGTCGCACCCAACTATGAGCAGTATTGACAACATTACAACCGCCAGGATTTTTACTTTAAATTTCGCTATCATTTTTTTTGTATTTCTGGTAAAACGTTGGACGGAGGAAACTCCGAATAAAGTTCGAGTTACTTCGATCTGAGCACAGACCGGAGAGGCAGGACCCCCACAACCACGAACCTCAACCCTTGAACTTCAAATTATTT
Organism: Chryseolinea sp.; assembly: GCA_046595655.1. GTDB lineage: Bacteria > Bacteroidota > Bacteroidia > Cytophagales > Cyclobacteriaceae > Chryseolinea. The sequence continues at coordinate 3,654 of JBKJOF010000021.1, forward strand.
CAAAATCATCCAATCATCCGTACGGAAACACGAAACGGGTAAACCTTCTTTGCTAAACAAGTTTGGTATTGAAGCATTCTTCCAACCGAATCGCACCGCTACAGGATTTTTAACTTCTTTCGCAGATATTATTACAGTACCTCCATCAATCTTTGCTTTCGCAGGATAAAATTTCTGATCAGCTCCGGCAATCATAAACTCCGTTGGTTCACCACCTTTCGCTATTAATCCTGTTGGAGCATGATCGAATGAAATTCTGATCTTACCTTTTTCAATCTTCATTGACTTATACAACGGACTCTGATAGGCAATTCCTTTCTTACCATAGGTATCTGCCAAAGCAAGATTGGCTAATCTTTCACCTACCGGTTTTTTATAAGATGGATGTATGTCCTTTACATTATCGACCACATCTGAGATCACTACCATGCCAGTCTTAGGTATTTCTAACATTTTCACTTCTTGTTCACGAAGAAGTGTTCCAATTTCTATATCACCATATCCACTATACGGTGCGATCTGAACATAATAAAAAGGAAAATCGAATAAGAATTGTTTGCGCCATTCAAGAATCAAATTTTCCATCAGCAATTTATATGTAGAAGGTGCGGCTGTGTTTGCTTCTCCCTGATACCACAACGCACCAGCAAGTCGAAAAGGAACAATCGGATAGATCATTGAATTAAAAACTACACCAGGCTTTGATGGACACCACGACCTGTCATCAATTTGTTTTTCGGCAGACTTTACTAATAAAGGATTTGCGTTAATACATTCTTCAGGAACCCATGTTTCCGCTGGAGTTCCGCCCCAACTAGCATTGATTAATCCGATGGGAACATTTAAGTCCGTGTTCAATTTTTTTCCAAAGAAATACGCCACAGCACTGAAGTACTTTACACTTTCTTTATCACATACTTTCCAATCGCCTTCTCCTCGAACTTGTAAATCAGATGCAGCTGAATTCGGAATATCAAATAGTCGGATGTTGGTGTCATTTACCTGATCAATAATAGTCTTGCCATCTGCGGAAGCATTCATGTCCCATTCCATATTCGACTGACCTGAACACAGCCAAACTTCACCCGACATTACATCGGTTAACGTTCTTACTTCGCCTCCGGCATTAATTGTAATGGTGTGCGGCCCACCAGCAACAGGGGAATAGAGAGTTGCAGCCCAATAGGTAGTATTATCTGATTTCGTTTTTACCGTTGTTGTATCCCAACTTACCTTAATCGTAATTTCCTGCGAGGGATGTGCCCATCCCCAAATCGGTACGGGTGATTGTTGTTGAATCACCATGTGATCATCATATAAAGCAGGGAGACGGAGTTGAGCGTGTGATCCAATAGCTAGAATACTAAGACCTATCACTAAAAATATTTTTCTCATAATACGATGCATTAAAAAATTCAACGCATTAAAGGTATTCAAAATTGTTGGCTGTTGATGCTACTTTGAATTCGAGTTGCGGAATAGCATTATAGTTTGTTGCAGGCAGATAAAGCCACCGGAGTTGTATTACTATTAACCACGGGCATAAGCCTGTGATGATTAGTTGAAGTCTTAATGCACTCTACCAATATCAAATTGAGGTGTTACCTAAACTACTTTCTTTAAGCGCTCTACCATCTGTAACACTGCCGGACACACCAATGTATTTTTATAAGTTAGCTCCATAATCTGCACCATCTTCTTCCGATTTGTATGTGGATATTCACGACATGCTTTCGGTCGATCTTCATATACTGAACAATAATTTTCTGAATCGAGAAACGGACATGGTGATGACTTCAATACATAGTCTTGATCACCATCCACTCGGAGATATTTTTCAATAAAATCTCCGGGCTTCATACGCAGAGATTTTGAAACTCGTTCAATATCTGTTTGATAAAAAATGGGACTGGTAGTTTTGCAGCAATTAGCGCAAGTGAGGCAATCTATTTCTTCAAAGACTTCATCATGCATTTGATGAAAGGCATCGTCTACCTTGCGTGGATCTTTCTTCTTTAAGCCAAGAAGAAATTTTTTGTTCTCGACTGCGTTGTTTTTTGCGGCTTCTTGAAAACGCTTCAAATCCATCCGACAAAGTTAGATGAATCTACAGAGACTCTTGTACTTTTTTCCAGTCAATGTTGAAAGGCACTGCTTTGAAATGATTTTTGGTTTTATACTTCCGTGCTTGGTCGATGCGCTTGTCGTTGTGAGGATGCGTCATCAGAATTTCTAAATTCTTGTCGTAGTCTAGGTTCTCTTTATTCATCCGTTCAAAAAATTGGCCAAGGCTTTTTGGATGAATGCCTGCTTTCTCAAGGAGTTGTAAGGCATACTTGTCAGCGTCTTCTTCCTGCTCGCGATCAAAACTATTTCCAATAATTTGTTTTAGAATATTAGTGAGCACACTCGGATCACCACCAGAAAGAATACTGACAATAGCCGTGATAGAAAGTTCTTTCAAAAGTTTGGTAACAACATGTCGTTTTTCCGCGTGCCCGATTTCGTGGGCCAATACAGCAGCAACTTCTTCAGGTGTTTCAGCCATTTCCATTAATCCAGAGAAAACAAAAATGTTTCCTCCTGGTATGGTGAAAGCATTGACCTCTTCGCTTTTTATAATGGTAAATTGATATCGATATGGAGTACTATCAAGTGCGTGAATAAGCCGCTCTGTAATTTGTTGAAGTGCAGTGTCGGCAGCATTTTCTTTAACGGTTGGGTATTGATCCCAAATCATGTCTTTGAATAAATTGCCCAATTTTTCTTCTTGCTCAATTGAAACTTCGTAACTCAAATCAAGATTGGCTTTGCCGATTTCTTTTACGATAAAATATCCCCCAGCAAAGAGTACAGCTCCGATGCCGAGTAAAATAAGAAGATCCCGAAAGGTGCTGGTGCGCATAGGAACTAAAAAGGAGGTTTGTTAACGGGTTCAGAATTTTGAATATCAATTGGCTTAACGCGATATGCAGATTCATAAGCAATCTTGCCAAAAAACAGGAAGTAGTACATCTTACCTTGCCGCGCTTTGTACGCAGCAACGATGCTGATTATAAAATAAATGAACGTTGAAAGTCCTGCGAAGATGGCGTATGCCCAGAAGGTATCGTTTATTGTTCGGTCTGTAAAAAAAATATTAACCGCCCAAATTACCAATCCCCAATTGATAATCGTTGTTGGGATTTGTGATAATAAAGATTGTAAGCAATGGAAATGTATGAATCTACTTTTCTTTTTATTCACAAAATAATAGATGATTGCCGCAATCAAATTGATGATTGGCAGGGGCAGCCCTACGGCTACCGCTGCAAACATCATAAGGTAGGCCCCCATTGCATCTTCGCGTTCGCGCTCTGCAATTTCTTCGGGCTGTGGTAACGGATAAAATTCCATCGTGTAAAACTAAAGGGTTAAATTAATCTAATGAGAATGGAGGATAGGTATCGGTCATGTTACTCATGTATAAACTAACGCGAGTACTCCAACGCAAAACTCCGACAATGAAATTATGAATCCCTTCTGGAAGTTTACCTGTAAAGAGAATGATCCACCATCCAATGAAGAGTGCGAACATTACACCGATGCCGAGAAACCATAGAACAAAGAAGTGTGGAATTATTACGTAAAGCCATCCAAAAAATAATCGAACGATCACCATTCCGCGACTAATACTTTCCGGATATGGAACTTCAAGCGTGATGGCTTCATCTTGTGAATCAATTCCAAAAGCAGGATAACCATCAGTCAAATTAAATTGTCGGGCTTGTACTCGTGCTCTCCAGCGCATCAATCCTACCTGATATTCAAAAAAACTTTGAGGATAACGACCCGTAAAGAGTATGATCCAGAAAGAAATGAAGGAAAGGATAGCGCCCCAAAGCCCCATAAAGATGAGAATAAAACCATGGGGTAAGTAAATGTAAATGAAGCCGAAGAACGAGCGTAGAAGAAGCTCACCTCGGGAAAGACTTTCTGCATGTTTGATGTTAAAGGTCATAGAAGTAGGATTAGGTTTGTGAAATATAAGACTTTCGTTTTAGAAAAAGGAAAATAGAATTTGATCGGAAGCGTATCTCAAAAAGAAATTTTATTCCCCTCAAATTCAGTGCGTTATGAAGTTTATTGGTAAACATCTGTTTTAAACTGAACACTGTTCAGTACTTTAGCCGTACAATAGCACTATGGGAGTAAAAGAACGAAAAGAACGAGATAGAGTGGATATGCGGCAGCTGATCTTGGATTCAGCGCACCAGCTTTTTCTTTCCAAGGGTTTTGACGAAGTGAGTATACGCAACATTGCCGAAGTAATAGAATATAGTCCGGCAACCATATACCTCTACTTCAAAGACAAGAATGAAATTTTTCATGCGCTTCATGGAGAAGCATTTAAGAAGTTTAACGAATGCATGATACCGGTCTTTACAATAAAAGATCCGTTCAAGCGTCTTGTTGCTATGGGAGAGAAATACATTGAGTTTACGTTTGCGCATCCAAAGTATTATACCATTATGTTTATTGCTGAAGCTCCAATGTTGTGTGAAGAAAGTTCGGAAGGTTGGATTGAGGGAGGGCGTGCGTTGGAAGGAGTGGAAAGCATTGTTGCAGAATGCATCAAAGAAGGTAAACTCAAAAAGCAACCTGCTAAAGTGTTGGCGTTTACCATTTGGAGCTACATGCACGGCATGTGTTCATTGGCGTTGCGCGATCGGATGAAGCATTATACTGAAGATGAACGTGAACACATGATCGAGAAATCATTCAAAACCTTTGTTCAATTATTGAAGAACCGATAAAAAAATTTGCCATATAAATGAACACTGTTTAGAATTTTAACAATGAAAACAAAAATCTACACCTTCACCCTTATTTTCAGTTTGCTCTGCTCGTTGGCAGAAGCACAAAGTCCTGTATTGGATAATTATATTCAACTGGCACTTAAAAGTAATCTGCAACTGCAGCAAGAGCAGTTAAACTACGAACGATCGGTTCAGAATCTGGAATTGGCGCGCGCACTTTTCTTTCCGCAGGTGTCAGCAAATTCATCTTACACTTTGGCCGATGGCGGTCGTAAGATTCGTGTTGGTGATTTGATGAATGATGTTTACGCAACGCTTAACAGCCTGACAGGGACTGATAATTTTCCTCAAATTAAGAATGAACAATTTCTACCCAACAATTTTCATGATACAAAGTTGAGATTGATCCAACCTCTCTTTAACCCTGATATTTATTTTAACTATAAAGCACAGAAAGAATTAATTTCTGTTCAGGAGGCTCAGAGAAAAACGTATGAGAACGAACTAAAATTCAATATCATTTCTGCTTACTATCAATACCTTCAAAGTGAAGAGTCGCTTATTATATATGACAAGACGCACGAACTCCTTACGGAATTAGTGAAGATCAATCAAAAATTTGTGGCCAATGATAAAGCAACAAAAGATGTTGTATTAAATGCTGCTTATGAACTTAACAAAATAGAATTTGAATCTGCAAAGGCAAAGAAAAATAATCAAGTCGCGCAGTCTTACTTTAACTTTTTGCTCAATCGTGATTTATCGGCAGCGATTGAGAAGGATTCAACTATTCGAACAACGTTAAATGCTGAAGCAGAATTATCGACTCTTACTGAAACAGCACTCAATCAGCGCCAGGAAATAAAGCAATTGCAAGGTGCATTGCATGCGAACGAACAGGTAATGAGTTTATCAAAAGGGAATGCTTTCCTGCCAAAAATTAATGTTGTAGGCGATCTGGGGTATCAGGGTTACAAATACAAGTTTGATAACTCCCAACAATACTGGCTCGTGCAATTCAGCTTGAGTTGGGATTTATTCAAAGGCGGAGAAAAGAAGACAAAAATCCAACAAGCAAAACTTGACTATCAGGTAACTGAAAACAGAATAGCTCAACTTAAAAAACAAATCGAGCTACAGGTAATTCAAAGTTATTATGATCTGGAAGCAACAGAACAATCGTATCGTGCAGCGCAGAGTGGAATTAAGAACGCGGAAAAATCCTTTTCGATTATCCGAACCAAATATAAAGAAGGACAGGCTTTGCTTATTGAATACCTGGATGCGCAAAACAAATTCACCACTGCAAGTTTAGCAGAAACCATCGGGGCTTATGAAATGCTTCGAAGCGAAGCTGCCTTGCAAAAGACCATTGCCAACTTATAATCAAATCCTTTATGAGAAACACATTATCAACTGTTAAAAACATTTTACGCAGGGAATTATTAGTACCTGCGCGCAAAATCGAATCACGGCAACTATTAACTACTGATGTAGGCTTGTCTGCTTTTGAGTTGAATGCCTTACTCTATTTCATTGAGGAGAAATATCATGTTGAGATACAGTCTATCCATTCCGATTCCACAGTTCAAGAACTAGTGGATAGTATCGATCTGAAAATAAATTTTACTACCAATACTAAATAACCCTTTATGACAAAGAAATTATTAACACTTTTCATTCCTGTTGTATTGGGTGCCAGCTTATGGATGTGCAACAAACAGGAGAATAAAGAAACTGCCAAACCAGTTGTTGATGAATCCACGATCGCTGTTAAGCTCGCTCCAGTAAAATCGGGAGATTATTCTTTACCAGTTATTAGTTCGGGTATTATTAGTACCGAGATTGAATCCCAACTTTCTTTCAAAGCGAGCGGCATCATTTCGCGCATCTATGTTACCGAAGGACAAAGTGTTTCTACCGGACAAGTACTTGCAACTTTAGATCTCACTGAAATTGATGCACAATTATCGCAATCAAAAAATAGTTTAGAAAAAGCCAAGCGCGATTTAGGTAGAGCCCAACGTTTGTATGCTGACTCTGCTGCAACACTCGAACAAGTTCAAAATGCTGAGACTGCTTTTAATGTTGCAGACGAATCATTTCGTATTGCTTCGTTCAACAGACGATATGCTACCATTCAAGCTGCTGCAAGTGGAAAGGTAATTAAGAAGTTTGTGAATGAAGGGGAGTTGGTTTCATCTGGTACTTCCGTGTTGATGGTAAACTCTTCTGGAAAAAATGATTGGATTGTAAAAATTGGGTTGCCTGATGTGGATTGGGTTCGAGTGAAGAAAGGTGATAAGGTAAAGGTAACAACGGATGCTTATCCTGGAATTGCTTTCAACGCAACGGTGAATATAATCAACGAAGGTGCTGATCTTGTAAATGGATTGTATCAGGTTGAAGTAAAAATCAATCCTCAAGGTAAACGACTTGCTTCCGGGTTGTTTGCACGGGTAGAAATTATTCCGGCAGAAAGTCAATCGTTAAAAAGTATTCCCATCGAATCGTTAATTGAAGGCGAAGGAAAGAATGCCTTTGTGTTTGTGGTAAATCAAGATCAGAAATCAGTTTCAAAAGTGCCAGTAAGAATTGCTTATCTGCAAACTAAAGAAGCTGTGATCAGTCAGGGTCTTGAAAATGTTTCGGAAGTGATCAATGAAGGATCCGCATTTCTGACGGAATTTTCTAAAGTAACAGTTTCACACTAACACTTGAGTTATGAAGATCGCAGAATTTTCCGTTAAGAATTACCAGTTCACGCTCATCATCTTTGTATTGTTGCTGGCGTTGGGATTGAACTCATTGTTTAATATGCCCCGTGGTGAAGATCCTGAAATGGAGCAGCCAACGTATTCGGTTGTCTTTATTTATCCCGGAACAAGTCCTGCAGATATGGAGCAGTTGGTTGTTGATAAAGCTGAGAAACGTTTCAGCGAACTCGATGATATTAAAAAATTGATTTCGGATGTAAGTGATGGACTAGCCGTAGTGCGAATCGATTATAAACATGAATCGGATCCAGACGAAAAGTATCAGGAGATTGTGCGCGAAGTCAATGCGCTTCGTGCAGAATTACCGCAGGATATTTTTGATATCAAGATTTTAAAATTCTCTTCCACCGATGTAAATATTTTTCAAATCGCGCTCATTTCAGAAACTGCTCCTTACTCGCAATTAGAAGAATATGTTGAAAAACTAGAGGATGAATTGGAAAAGGTAAAAGGATTGAAAAAGATTCAAACCTTTGGTTATCCCGATCAGCAAGTTCGTGTATCGCTCAACATTGAGAAGATGGCACAACAACATATTCCGATAAACTATGTGCTCGGAGCATTGCAGAGCGAGAATGTAAATATCCCGGGAGGAAGCATTCAAATGAATACACGGAAGTTCAACATCAAAACAAGCGGTGATTATAAAGACTTAGAAGAGATAAAGAATACGATTGTGTATTCCGCCAACGGAAAGATTGTTTATTTGAAAGATGTGGCTGAAGTTGAAATGAGCTATCAAGATGAATCGCATCTTACACGATTGAATGGTTATCGCTCAGTATTGTTAAATGCCAGTCAAAAAGATGGACAGAATATTTTTAATGTAGCCGATAAAGCAAATCCTATAATTGAGAAATTTCAAAGTGAGTTGCCCTCTCACATCAAGCTTGTTAAAAACTTCGACCAGTCTGCGAGCGTGTCCACACGACTAAGTCGTTTCTCGAAAGATTTTCTTATCGCGATCTTATTGGTATCGCTTACCCTTCTTCCATTGGGAGCTCGCGCAGCCATTGTGGTAATGATCTCTATTCCGCTTTCCATCTTTACAGGTTTGTTCTTGTTAGACGTTACTGGATTTACCATTAATCAATTAAGTATTGTCGGATTGATTGTAGCGCTTGGAATTTTAGTGGATGACTCAATTGTCGTAATCGAAAACATAGAACGTTACTTGCGAGCAGGTCGATCGAAAAAAGATGCCGCTATTCAGGCAACGAGTCAGATTGGTCTAGCCGTTGTGGGTTGTACAGTAACATTGATTCTTGCTTTTCTCCCCTTGGTATTTTTGCCTGAGTCCGCTGGAGATTTTATTCGTAGTCTGCCAATGGCGGTAATCTTTACAGTGATGGCTTCACTCTTTGTCTCGCTTACTATTGTTCCATTTTTGGCGAGTCGCATTTTAAAACAACACACTTCTCCGGAAGGAAATATTTTTATGCGCGCCTTGAAGAAAGGTATTAGCGGAACTTATAGCAAACTTTTGCACGTAGCACTTCAAAGACCAGTCATTACCCTTTCCATCACCGTTCTTTTATTTATTGGAAGTTTGATGTTGTTTCCCTTGGTTGGTTTTAGTTTGTTCCCGAAATCTGAGAAGCCACAATTTCTCATCAATATTGAAATGCCAAATGGTACCAGCATTTATGAAACCGATAAAGTATCGCGTTATGTAGAACAGGAATTAAAGAAGGAACCCGAAATAAAATTTCTGACAACGAATGTGGGCAAAGGTAATCCACGCATTTACTATAATGTTATTCAGCGACACGAGTCAAGCAACTTTGCGCAGTTTTTTGTTCAGCTCAATGATCAGGGCCCGGAAGAGAAAACAAAACTGATTGATAAGCTGCGCGATAAATTCTTTACCTATCCAAACGCGAAGATTGAGGTAAAGGATTTCGAACAAGGGCCACCACTGGAAGCACCGATTGCCATTCGTGTTTTCGGTGAAAACTTAGATACACTTCGAAAAGTTTCGATGCAGATAGAACAGATTGTTAAACAAACAGAAGGAACGATATATGTAAACAATCCATTGGCAAATCAGAAAACTGATCTGCATGTAAAGATCAATAAAGAGAAGGCAGGATTATTTGGAGTTTCGATTGCGGATATTGACCGAACCATTCGCTTGGGTGTAGCTGGGCTTAACGTTGCACAGTTTTCTCCCGGAGCAGGTAAAGATGAAATCAACATTAACGTAACCTTGCCGCGTGGAAAGTTTGCAACTTACGATGTGTTCAATACTATTTATGTTAACTCGGTTACAGGCCAGGCCATTCCGTTGCGCCAATTGGCAGAACTTGAATTTGAAACCACAGCAAATCTAATTCGTCACTACGATAAGGCTCGCTTTTCAACCGTAACAGCGTTTGTGAAAAGCGGATATTTATATGAATCCATTACGAATCAGGTAATCGAAAAACTGGATGCATTTAAATTTCCAAAAGGATACTCGTATGTAGCTGCAGGTGAACTGGAAAACAAACAAGAATCATTTGGTGGATTGAGTACCATCATCATGATTACCATTTTCGGTTTCATTGCCGTGTTGGTATTGGAGTTTGGAAATTTTAAAAGTACGTTGATTGTGCTTTCGGTTATTCCTTTAGGCGTGATTGGCGCGGTGATCATGTTGTTTATAACAGGTAATCCATTATCGTTTGTAGCGGTAATTGGTTTGATTGCGCTCGTAGGTATTGAAGTAAAAAATTCAATTTTATTAGTTGACTTTACAAATCAATTGAGAGCGCGCGGCATACCTTTATTGCAAGCCATTGAGCAAGCAGGAGAAATTCGTTTCGTACCGATAGTATTAACTTCACTCACAGCGATTGGCGGACTGATACCTTTAGCGATTGAAAACAATCCACTATACTCTCCACTGGCGTGGGTAATTATTGGTGGATTGATCAGCTCTACATTGTTATCACGATTGGTTACACCCGTGATGTATAAACTTTTGCCACCACGAGTAGAAGTAATAGGAGAGCGGGACGATGATATTCCATTGCATTAATAAAACAAAAGCCCGCTAAACCTTAGTGGGCTTTGTTTTATTGAGTGTTCTATCTTTTCTCTAGCGATCACTCACTGAAACAATCATCTGATCTAAACATTGAACCATGTATTCTCCTGTGCCTGGTCCATACCAATTCATCAAACGAGTTTCATAATGATCAACATCATAATATTGAATGGGTGTTACATAACCGATGTATCCCCCATTGAAACTTGTCATCATTGTTTGAAGGTAGTGCTGCCCTGCGAACACATCAAGCTGTGAATTAAATTCACCCGAAAAATCGCAAGGCGCTCCCAGCATCACGACATCACCAAAACGCAATGCCGTAAGGTAAACCGGAAACTCTCCGAAGGCGGATCGAAACAGCCACGGTCTGATTGCCCAATTTATCGAAATCTTTGCTTGCGATTTGGGTAACATAAACAATACACGATTCATCGCTAATGTTGAATCGGCTACAAGATGAAGGCGACTGCGATTCGCCATAAACTGAGTTGATATTTCGTTGGCCACATAGTCAATGCAATTCCATCCAAATTCAGGAGCCCTGCATCCATGACTACCAACAGCACCGGCCATAAACATGGCGAAGGAATATCCTTGCTGTTCCATCGTGTCAACAAGTTTGCCCGGATAATCGCGTGATAGTTGAAGGTCTTTGGAGGAGAGGCATGTGGCATGTGCGGTATGACTCATCAAAATTAATTTACTGCTGTCACTTCGATGAACTTCAATTACACGAAGTAAGGAATCGACAGGACCGTTTTCTACTAATCTGTTGTATGCAACATTCGTGGTTGGAATATTTCCCGATTTCAATATCGCAGGTAATGTATTTTGCGAAGCATGTTGAATACTTAGAATGATCTTGTCGGCAATGAAGTTGACAATGGAATCTTTATACTCACCATAAAATAAAGTAGTAGCGCCACCAAGCCAATGCCCAAAGCTATTGTGAGTATGCGTTGCTCCCAAATAGGTATTCTCAAGGCTGAAACCAATTTCAGGCAATCGTTTTTCTAATACCGCCACTACCGTTGGAGGAACAATCAATAAATCAGCACTCACAATCGCGACTGTAGATGTACTCGTTTTTACCACCATGGTGCGAACAAAAACAGAGTCGTGAATACCTTCAATTAATTTTCCTCTTCGGTTTCCATACCCTGCAGTTGCAACTCGCTGGCTTGGTGTAATGCTCTCTTTTGCGTAACCAATTTTAAAACTTGCTTTTGGAAGCACGATTGGTTTTTGAATAACACTATCGAGACGACTCATCATTTCACCATAAAAAGGTTTTTCATTATAAGGAGTTCGATCCAGCGGCACTATCGAGATCAGGAGAAGCAACAGAATAGCTCCGATTAATGAGGCAAAGAAAATAATAATATAACGTGCCGTTTTTCTAATCATAAGTAGGCGCAAGATAATGTTCTTGTTTCACGATTCAATTTTCACAGCGCAAAGCCATTACACAATTATTAAGCCTGTATTCGAAAGGGCAATAAATTTCATTTTCAGAAAAAGCAAAACCCATCATAAGCTTTAGTGATTTGTTTATAGTGGTTGGATAATATCCTGTCACACTATGTTTAACGAAGCTAACTCCCGTTCGCTAAATCGATTGATTCTAAGTATTTTTGCGGCATGCTCTATATATAGTAGCGCTAAACCTGAATAGTAAGTTCATGAGCACGGAAACGACTAACAACGAAAAGATTGAAAACAAGCCGCAGCCCCTTGCGGGACACCAGGCACCTGAACCTTATAAACCCAAGAATAAGGTAAGGATCGTGACGGCTGCAAGTCTCTTTGATGGACACGATGCAGCAATCAACATCATGCGCAGAATTATTCAATCGACAGGTGTAGAGGTAATTCATTTGGGGCATGATCGAAGTGTAGATGAAGTTGTGAACACTGCAATTCAGGAAGATGTGCAAGCCATTGCCATGACGAGTTATCAAGGTGGGCACACCGAATACTTTAAATATATGTACGACTTGCTTCAGGAAAAAGGAGCGAGCCACATCAAAATTTTTGCCGGAGGCGGTGGTGTAATTTTGCCGGAAGAAATAAAAGAGTTGATGGAATACGGCATCACCAAAATTTATTCGCCTGATGATGGTCGTGCCATGGGTTTGCAAGGAATGATTAATGACTTGGTTGAACAAAGTGATTATCCAACCGGAAAGACAATCAACAAAGGAGAATTAACAACTGACAATCACGTTCTCATCGCGCAATACATTTCGGCAGCAGAAAATTATTTTGATGAACATAAAAATGCCTTCGAAGAAATAAATAGGAAGGCTGCTTTATCGGAAGCACCTGTGTTGGGTATTACAGGAACAGGTGGTTCTGGAAAATCTTCCATGGTCGATGAAATTGTAAGACGTTTCTTAATTGATTTTAAAGAGAAGGGTAAAACAATCGGATTGGTTTCAGTCGATCCATCCAAACGTAAAACGGGTGGAGCGTTGTTAGGTGATCGTATTCGGATGAACGCGATTAACAATCAACATGTATTCATGCGTTCGCTGGCAACACGACAAAGTAATCTTGCCTTGTCTGCGTATGTGAAGGAAGCGATACAAGTATTGAAAGCTGCCGGCTACGATCTGATTATTTTAGAAACCTCCGGCATCGGACAAAGTGATACAGAAATTTTAGATCACAGCGATGTTTCACTTTACGTGATGACACCTGAATACGGTGCAGCAACTCAACTTGAAAAAATCGACATGCTCGATTTTGCTGATGTAATTGCGCTGAACAAATTTGATAAACGTGGAGCACTTGATGCGTTGCGTGATGTAAAGAAACAATATCAACGCAACCACCAACTCTGGGATAAGAAGGCAGATGATATGCCCGTGTTTGGAACCATCGCTTCGCAGTTTAATGATCCAGGAACCAATCAACTTTACAAATATATTATTGATAAGATCGTAGAAAAGACAGGAGCGAAGTTGGATTCTACTTTCAAGATCACCCGCGAAATGTCAGAGAAGATTTTTGTAATCCCACCCCATCGCATAAGATACTTAAGTGAAATATCAGAAGGTAATCGAAAATATGATGAATGGGTAAATCAACAATCAGAAATTGCCGAAAATCTCTACGCACTAGATAAGGTATCTAAATTACTTCAAGCCTCTCCTTCTCCTCTGGAGAAGGAGCTGGAGGATGAGGCTAAAATACTCTCCGATGAGGCCACCAAACTCAAACTCAACCTCGATCCAAAAAACTTAAAACTCATCGAAGCGTGGCCAGCAAAAGCAAGGCAATACAAAGAGCCACTTTTTAAATTTAAGGTGCGTGATAAAGAAATTGCAATTCAAACTCACACCGAATCATTATCGCATACACAAATTCCAAAAGTAGCGTTGCCGAATTACAGAAGTTGGGGTGATCTATTGAAGTGGAGTTTACAAGAAAATGTTCCTGGAGAGTTTCCATACACTGCAGGTATTTATCCTTTCAAGAGAGAAGGAGAAGATCCGGCCAGAATGTTCGCGGGTGAAGGTGGACCAGAAAGAACAAACAGAAGATTTCATTATGTAAGTCAGGGTATACCGGCCAAACGTTTGTCGACTGCATTTGATTCGGTTACACTTTATGGTAACGATCCCGATTACCGTCCGGATATTTATGGAAAGATTGGAAACTCTGGCGTAAGCATTTGTTGCTTGGATGATGCAAAGAAATTATACAGCGGATTTAATCTTGCCGATTCCAAGACCTCCGTTTCGATGACCATCAACGGTCCGGCACCTATGCTCTTGGGTTATTTTATGAATGCAGCCATCGATCAACAATGTGAAATCTACATTAAGAACAACGGCCTTGAAGAAGAAGTAAAATCTAAGATCGCAGCATTATATCGTGGCAACAAAACTCAATCAAGTGCACCATCAGCCCCCTCTCTTCCGGAGAGGGCGGGGGGTGAGGTGCATTCCTCTTTCCAAGGTGAGGCTTATCCCTCTTACCAAGGCTCTCTACCAAAAGGCAACGATGGATTAGGTTTGATGTTACTTGGAGTAACAGGCGATCAGGTTTTACGAAAAGATGTCTACGAAAAAATTAAAGCCGATACATTAACACAAGTACGTGGTACTGTGCAAGCCGATATTCTAAAAGAAGACCAGGCACAAAATACTTGCATCTTCTCCACTGAATTTGCTTTGCGTTTAATGGGTGATGTTCAACAATACTTCATCGATCAGAATGTGAGAAACTTTTATTCCGTTTCTATTTCGGGTTATCACATTGCAGAAGCGGGCGCGAATCCTATTACACAATTAGCTTTCACTTTAGCGAATGGTTTCACTTACGTGGAATATTATCTAAGTCGTGGAATGGACATCAATGAGTTTGCACCCAACCTTTCATTCTTCTTTTCAAATGGTATTGATCCAGAGTATGCCGTGATTGGGCGCGTGGCCCGGAGAATTTGGGCGAAGGCAATGAAGAATAAATACAATGCCAATTCACGATCACAGATGTTGAAGTATCACATTCAAACATCTGGCCGTTCTCTTCACGCACAAGAAATTGATTTCAATGACATTCGCACTACGCTTCAGGCGTTGTATGCGATTTACGATAACTGTAATTCACTTCATACCAATGCGTATGATGAAGCAATCACAACACCAACGGAAGAATCAGTTCGCAGAGCAATGGCGATTCAACTCATTATTAATAAAGAGTTAGGATTGGCAAAAAATGAAAACCCATTACAAGGTTCATTCATCATCGAAGAGTTAACTGATTTAGTGGAAGAAGCTGTGTTGACTGAATTCGATCGCATTACAGAACGAGGAGGAGTACTTGGTGCAATGGAAACCATGTATCAGCGTGGCAAGATTCAGGAAGAGAGTTTATATTATGAGATGTTGAAACACACAGGGGAATTTCCAATCATTGGTGTGAATACATTCTTAAGTTCAAAAGGATCGCCTACAATTATCCCCAAGGAAGTGATTCGCGCTACCACTGAAGAAAAAGAATATCAGATCAACATGTTGCGCAGGCTTCATTCCGTTCAAGGAGATAAATCAATAGCACTCATTGAAAATGTTCAACAAGCTGCAATTCTGAATAAGAATATTTTTGAACAACTGATGGAAGCAACAAAGGTCTGCTCGCTCGGACAGATTACAAAAGCTTTGTTCGAAGTGGGCGGGCAGTACAGAAGAAATATGTAGAGAGAGAAGAATTTGGAATGTAGGATTTAGCATTTAGAAGTGAGAGATGAAGGTTACTACTTTAACCCACAAGCTTCACGCTACACCGTACTTCTTTCAGTGCGCTTGAAGCTTGTAGGCTGAATTTTTATTTCCTCACAAATGAATAGGCCATCACTGAATTCGCGAAGAACGTAGGCACATAAACGGTTTTTGTTTTATCATCGTACCAAATGTCCGCGGCACTTATTTTTTGGTCCTTTGTATCCAACATTTTGGTTGATTTACCGGTAGCATCTACAAAGTAGACTTCACCATGCCAGCTCGATACTATGTATTCATCTTTACCAACGGGCACGACACCATCAGCACCACTTGCTGTTTCACCAAACTTAATCAACTTTTTATCTGCACTTAGTTTGTAGTTGACGCCACTTTGAAAATCAACCACATAGAGCCCATCGTTCAACGCCAGCAAACCATTCGTGCCCTTTAATTCTGTACTGCTAAAATAAACTTCGACCTTATTGTCTTTGAGGATGTGAATTTTGCCCGTTGAAGAATCGGATATGTAAACGTTACCTTTTGCATCGACAGTAACGTCATTTAAAAATTGAGCTCCTTCTACTTCGATGCTGCTCGTAATTTTTCCGGTGGTAACGTCAATCGTAACAAGACGAGTAAGATCGGCTACATATAAATTGTTTTTATACATGCCCATACCTTTTGGAGCATTTAGTCCGGAAACCCAATCGGTGGCGAGAATTTTTCCGTCAGGGGAAACTTTGGCAATGGATCCTTTGCCGTCTTTTCCATCGGGCTTGCCATCAATGCACGATACATACAAAACTTGTCGTTGAACATCCGCTAGCACCGATTCAGGAACGCGAAGCAAGGTATCGGTCTTCCATTTTAAACTAAGCGTTTGAGCGGAAGCTGAAAACGAAATGATGAATGCGAGGAGAGTAAGTTTTTTCATATTGTAATTATTTTTTGATGTTGATTGACTAACGCGCCAGTGACAATTTTAATTCAAAGGGTGTAACCTTTTCAATAGGCATTAAACGTAAACGAACTTTAAAGTTAAAGTGAAAAGTGCTACTTTCGAGCCATAAATATAACTACTATGTATCAAGGATTACTTCATACCCATGTTTTGTTGCGCTATTTTATTTTGATCATGCTTATCGTGGTGATCGTAATGGCAGCGATCGGAATTGCAAATAAAAAACCGTACGGTAAACTCGATAATAAATTTAGTCTCTATCTTTTTATTTTCACACACCTTCAGTTGACGGTTGGGCTCATTCTTTATTTCGTTAGTCCATTTGTTAAATTCGATGCCGAAACGATGAAGAATCCTACCTCAAGGTATTGGGCGGTAGAACATATTACAGGAATGTTGATAGCTGTTGCTTTAATTACCGTGGCACGCATCTCAACAAAAAAACTAAATCAAGATTTAGCCAAACACAAGCGCATGTTGGTGTTTAATGCTTTAGCGTTAGTGATAATCCTGGTGATTATATTTTTTAGTGGGAGACCGATTTTATAGCATATAGCTACTAGTTGGCGGTCATGCCTGTGGACGAACGAAAATCGAGAAAATATTACCAAAAGACATTTCCCAATACGGGAACTTTTGTTTACCTTTGACAAAATACTAAATCTTGAGAGTAATTGCTAAGAAGGTTCTCCGAGAGTTTTGGAAAAAGCATTCGGACTGTGAACAACAACTTAAATCCTGGTATCGAGAATCTGAAAAGAGTGAGTGGAGAAATACTAACGAGATAAAGAAAGAGTATCCTTCGGCAAGTATTATCGGTGACAATAGAGTCGTTTTCAATATAAAGGGAAATAACTACCGACTAATTGTTAAGTTTAATTTTCACTATCAAATGATGTGGATACGATTTGTTGGTACTCATAAGGAATACGATAAGGTTGACGCGACTAAAATTTAATGACTATGAACTTAAAACCAATAAAGACTAAAAAGGACTACCAACAAGCGTTGGATAGACTTGAAGTAATTTTTGATGCAAAAAAGGGAACTTCACAAGGAGACGAACTTGATATATTAGGAATATTGATCGATCAATATGAGAATGAACATTTCCCAATTGACCTACCTGATCCTATTGAAGCTATTAAATTCAGAATGGAACAACTTGGATATACTCAGACAGATTTGGCAAAAGTTGTTGGACTAAAAAGTAGAGCAAGTGAAATATTGAGTGGAAAGAGAAAGCTATCGTTGGACATGATTAGACAACTTCACGAAAAGTTAAATATTCCGACTGATGTTTTAATTCAAGCATACTAGACGGCACGAACCTCCAACAAAATGTTTATGCTAGCTTGGGGCTCAGTGTAAATTTGAAGTTTAGTTTTCTTATTTTCGTTCAGCAACGTGAGACAGAGACGCGCTTCGTAAACCCAGGCCTTCATAAACACAAAGGTTATATGCCATTTTAGGACCACACTACAATGAAAGTAAATTTCGACATAATAGACAATCACGCATTAAGTATTTCAGGACGACATATCGACCTTCATAACAATTTTGACTTTGTTGGTTTTGACTACAACGTAGCTGACAGAGAGATTAAACTTCATTGGAAAAAATCAAGTGGCGACTGGGTGGACAAAAATGAATTTTCAAGTTTGGTTTTAACACATAGTTTGGTGACATTTTTGAAAGTCATAGACCAAGAAGAAAAAAGCACTTATGAAGATGATAGTAGTTTGGGAGAAATTTCATTTTTCCCTTCGACAGCAAGAGAATTAACTGACAGCATTGTACCTCAATCAAAACCAAATGACAATGACGACATTATATACTTTTTTGAAAACGGACAACGAATTAGAATTCATTGCGAAAAAATAGAACTAAATGTGAAGTTGCCAATTGACGAATCGGACAACAATTTCACCTATAGTAATTTGACTGAAGAAGAAGCATTTTGGGTTATGCGTTATTTCCTTGACGGTCATTATGAATTAGCAGGAGGAGAATTTGACTTGTCAGACATTTTAAGTGCTACACAACCTTTTGAATTTGACGACAATGGACATTTCGATGGAGAAGTAAAAGGTAAAAGAAGAATAGCACCAGCGGACAGCGGAATGGTTTGGCATTGGAACGAAGCTGTAAAAAAATATA
>JBKJOF010000142.1:0-1821 GCA_046595655.1 Chryseolinea sp.
TGCCTGGCTGTAATCCTGCAGGCAAAGAATGTATTGATCTGTAATAAATTTTTCTAAGTCGTGACCTGTAAGTTGAACCATGTTCTCATTCATCTGCACTCCAACCAAAGCTTGCTCTGCACTTGCTCTGTATCTGCTTTCATTAAATAAAGGCTGGTTAAAATTCAACAATCCCTGATAAATTCCTCCGTTACTCGCAGCGATATCGTATCCTGAATATTTATCCGCTCCTTCCGGATTTAAAACCAATTCCGATTTTCCGTTATCACGAGAAATGATCGGGGAGAATTGGTAATTACCAGAAAGACTGATCTGAGCTTTTGTGTAAAATGATTTCAGTCGATCAATCTCTAGTCGTGCGGCTTCACTTTGATTTTTGTTGTCCTGAATTAACGGACTATTCATCTTTGCCTGATCAATGTAAAACGCAAGATCCTTCTGCGCGAAGAGATGCGTTGAACACAAAAGTAATGCAACGGCTACGACCGAGGATATGAATTGCTTCATCTTCTAAATTCTCTGATTGTTGTATGCTTATTTCATTCCGTATTCCAAGACCATAAAGGTTCCCGATACTACACTAGGTCTTGGATGAGGATTTTCAGTAGTGGCTTCCGGTGTTGCGCCATATTGAGCTGTGGAAACAAAAATGTGATGCGTCTTCTGATCCATCGTTATTGTTCTCGCACCGGGTTCGGTTTTGATCGTTTCAACGACTTTGAATTCGTTGGCAGAAATTTCCTGAACAACCGTGATGCTTCCTTCGCCATTCGAACTGAATGCCATTTTTAATTTCGGATCAAACACAATCCCATCCACTCGCTTACCAATTGGAACTTGTGCTACGATGTTTCCTTTTTCAGAATCCAAAATGATCATCAATTCATTGTGGCAAACCGTGAATAATCTTTTCGTTTTCAAATCGATTGCTAAACCCGTAGGTTCTTCACCGGGAGATAATTTCCATCTGTTCTTGATGGCCAATGTCGTTGCATCAAATGAAACAATCTCACTGTCGTCTTCTAAGTTTACAAAGATGGTTCCGTTCTCATCGCTTACTCCGGCTTCTAACGCACTGCCGCCCAAGTCAATTGTTCCGACTACTTTTCCGGCAGCAATATCAATGGCGGTTGCTGTTACATCACTGTGATTGAAAATGAAAACGCGTTTCGAAAATTCATCATATAATAGAGCATCAGGATTTTTTCCGGTAGGTAATTCAACTATGGGTTTCAATGTTTTTAAATCGAATATGGTTGCTGTGTTACTTCTTCCATTTGTTGTGATGCCTCGGCCTGTTTTGGGTACAGCAATTACTCCATGCACACCTTGAAGGTTTGGTATCACACCAATTTTTTCGTGCGTATCAGCATTAAGCACTTCTACTTGTGTGCTATGTGATATGTAAAGTCTCCTATTCTCCTGGTCCACCGACAAATAATCCCAACCACCTTCACCACCTATTACGGTTTTCTTTATTAAATGAAATTCGTGAGTTTGAGCCTGTAGATTACTGGCAGAACACCATGCGGCAAGTGCAAGGATGAATTGAATGTGGCGTGTAATTTTCATTTGAAGCTGGTTAATGTTAGTGAGGTGTTTCTGTGTTAGACAATTTCCGATATCAATTTATTCCCCTACCTAAACGTATAGCTGAAATATATTCCACCTGATTTATTGGAGTATGATGGCAAAACAACAACACTATTCTTCTTCTTTCCCCATTTGTATTGATGCGTGAGATACGCAATGTTTGTCGATAAAATTCCGATGCCCGCACCTGCTAACACATCCGACATCCAATGGCGATTGTTCATCACC
>JBKJOF010000140.1:0-16199 GCA_046595655.1 Chryseolinea sp.
GAGCAAGCTTTGGTTGGAGTGCAGATGAATGAGAACATGGTTCAACTTACAGGTCACGACTTAGAAAAATTTATTACAGATCAATACATTCTTTGCCTGCAGGATTACAGCCAGGCACAATACCTAGGTAATCTCATGAAAATCATTACCGATCAGAAAAGTATGGTGTCGAGATTAGTGGAGAATGGACTTGCAAAACAATCTGATCTTTCTTTACTGACTATTGAACAAAAAATACAACAGGCTGCATTGAATTCATTTCAATCAATCTATCGAAGAGACTTGATGGACTTGCGTGTGCTGTGCGGAATTTCTGACACTACCTATCAAGTGCTTGAGGATATTGATCTTCAAACAGGTGAAGATGTATCAATTTCAAAATTCACAGAACGATACCGGTTAGATAGTTTAAATCTTGCCGCCACTCAAAAAGTTTTTGATTTGAAATACAAACCGCTTGTAGGTCTTTACGCCAATACAGGATTGAATGCAGTGTATGCGCCCACCATTCCCAATCGATTTGGTTTCAGTGCTGGCATCAACTTCACAATGACATTAACAGATGGCAAACAACGCAACATCACACAGCAACGAACAACTCTTCTGATGAAGTCCGCGCAAGCGTATAAAAATTTCTTTTATAACCAGAATGGTGTGCGCAAGAACAGGGTATTGACAGAATTAAAATCGGTTAACGAACGACTTGTTATACAGCAAGACCAGCTTAAAGAATATCAAAAGCTATTGGAATTTTATAAACAGGAATTAAGTAGCGGCCAGATCTCGGTGATTAATTATGTCACAACGCTAAAAAGTGTTGTGATTGCACAACGTGACTTTGTGTTACTTCAATCCAACAAACAATCCCTAATTAATCTTTACAACTACTGGAACTGGTAAGACTATGCATATACATTCCAACTACATTTTAATCTTCGCGCTGGTAGCAAGCGCCTGCAGCAAACCACTGCAGGAAGAAGAATCAACTGCCAAGGCCAGAGTTTCTGTTCAGGTTGTTGAACTGAATAAAGGCATTGTTAAAGATGAACTTACATTATCGGCAAGCACACTTTACTTAAAACGAAATGTAGTAGCATCACCAATTCCATCCTTTATTACTCAGGTATTTATCAAGCTTGGCGATGCTGTGAAGGAAGGACAAATACTTTATCAACTGGAAACAAAAGAAGGTAGAGCATTGGGATCGCAGGCGGTTATGCCAGACTCATCCTCTACTTCATTTGGAAAAATTACTGTACGCGCACCTACATCAGGAATTATCAGCACGCTGGATAAGCAACAAATTGGTGATTATGTATTAGAAGGCGCACAACTTTGTACGATTGCTGAAAGTAATGCATTGTCGTTTGCTGTGAATGTGCCGTTTGAATACAGTGCCTTTGCAAAAGCAGGAATGAAGTGTTCGTTGATTTTACCGGATAACTCTATTCACGCAGCGACCTTTACTACGCCACTCAGCACCATGAATGCGCTAGCTCAAACGCAGACCATTCTGGCGAAATCAAATGACCGGGTTTTTCTTCCCGAAAATTTGATCGTGAAAGTGATTGTAGACAAGAACAATACAAAGCTTCAGCAGGTGCTTCCAAAGGAATCGGTATTAAGTGATGAGATGTTAGAGAATTTCTGGGTGATGGAATTGATAAACGATTCAATCGCGGTGCGGGTAGACGTAACACTGGGCAATCGAAATCGCCAGTCGGTTGAAATTGTATCACCAACCTTTAAAGCAGATGCTAAATTTTTGATTACCGGAAATTATGGATTGCCAGACACAGCCTTCGTCAAAGTGATTCACTAAAACCTGCACATAGATAATGATGTCTTCCAAGAATTATTTTCAGGTTTTTGCTAAGCCCATTGTGTTTGTTGCTATTCTGTTGGTAGCGGCAGGTTTATTTTCCTACACACGGATGCAAACCAATTTGTTTCCTGAAGTTTTGTTTCCGCGCATCACAATTATTGCAGATGTAGGCCAATTACCAATTGATCGGATGATGATCACGGTAACGAAGCCCATTGAAACTGCAGTGAAGAGAGTGCAAGGTGTTACGATCGTGAAGAGTAGCACAACACGCGGCACGTGTACGATCGATGTCTTTTTTCAATGGGGATCAGATACCTATAGTAAAAAGATGCAAATGGAAAGTAGGATCAATGAAATCAAAAACTTTTTACCACCCGGAGTAAATCTTTCCATCGAGGCGATGGACCAATCGCTGTTCCCTGTGTATGGTTATACACTCGAGAGCACAAATCATAGTCAGGTAGCATTGCGTGATCAAGCCAATTTGGTATTGCGTCCTGTCTTTGCTCAGGTGCAAGGTATTTCGAATGTTGTGGTAAGAGGTGGTCGGGCAAAAGATTATGTTGTCATTCCTGATCCGATCAAACTCTCTGCTCTTGGTCTTACACCGAATAGCTTCATCGCGGTTTTTAACAATAACAATTTTGTATTGTCGAATGGATATGTTTCGGATTACCGAAGACTTTATCTCTCGCTTACCGATACGCGTGTAAATGATATTGAGGAATTAAAAAATCTCATTTTAAAAAATGATGGCATCCGAATAATTAAAGTAAAGGATGTTGCTAAAGTTGAAGTGCAGGAGCAACAGGAATTTGTGATCATCAATGCCAATGGAAGTAATGCGGTGTTGATTGACTTAGTAAAGCAGCCCGGAATAAATTTAGTTGACTTTGCCAAAGATGTAGAAACGCGAGCCATTGAAGCGAGGAAAATTTTACCGGAGGGATATGAGCTCAAACCCTATTATGATCAAAGCGCATTTGTTGTAGACAGTGTAGATAGCGTTGTAAAAACCATTTATGAGGGATTGTTTCTGGCATTGATCGTGATGGTTATCTTTTTAAGATCATGGCGATCCAGTTTAGTGGTGATGCTCACGATTCCCGTTACACTTTGCTTTACTATTTTAGTATTGTACCTCGCGGGAATTTCCATCAACATTATGTCGTTGGGTGCGATTGCTGCTTCCATCGGTTTAATTATTGATGATGCCATTGTTATCATTGAACAAATTTACAGAGGACATGAAGATCATCCTGAGAAAGATCGGTTCACTATTGTAAAGGAAGCGATTCATGATTTGTTCCCTGCCATGATCGGATCGTCATTCGCCACCATTGTTATCCATTTTCCATTTCGGTTGATGAGTGGATTAGCCGGAAGTTTTTTCAGAGAGCTTTCTGACACCATGCAGTTGACCATGATTACCTCTTTCTTGGTTACTTGGTTATTGTTACCCGTTTTGCATTTAATGATTGGATACAAAGCATCGTTTAAACCTCATGCACATCATACCATGTCCGATTCGGTAAATCAGTTGAGATGGTTGACCTGGTTCTTCAACAAACCCATCATCGCCATGATGTTGGTTGCCGTGTTAATTTCATCTGCCTATTGGGCTTCAGGTAAATTAGAAACGGGTTTCTTACCAGAGCTAGATGAAGGTACAATTGTGTTGGATTATATATCTCCCGCGGGCACTTCATTGGAAGAGACCGATGCCATTTGTAAGGAGATTGAAAAGATTGTTAAAGTTCATCCCGATGTAGAATCGTATTCGCGTAGAACTGGAATTCACATGGCGTTCAAAAGTGATCCGACAAACATTGGTGATTATTCTATTCAGTTAAAAAAAGATCGCACTAAAACAACTGATGAGGTAATCAGTGAATTGCGAAAAGAAATTGAAGGTAATGTTGCTGCTATGGAAGAAATTTCTTTCGGTCAGCGCATTGCCGATTTGCTTGGAGATTTGATGAGCACACCACAACCCATTCAAATAAAAATATTTGGTGATAACTATGAAATATTAAAAGTATTCGCCCGAAAGGCTGATACCCTTCTTCAACAGATACCCGGAATAACGGATATCAATAACGGATTGGTTACTGCAGGGCCTACTATGATTTTTTATCCTGATCAGGAAAAATTAGCCTTATACAAAATCGCCCTGACGGATTTTCAAACACAGCTTACAGCCTACACTGTGGGAGTACCGCTGGGAGTCAATGCTAACGTTCCAACACCATCTCCCTTTCAAGCTGCGATGACAGGCGGTTTACAAATCGGACAAGTACAAGATGGTGAGCAGATGAGGAGAATTTTAATGCGCTTCACCAACTTTGAAGACAATGATTTGGAGAAGTTGAAACGTCAATTAATTTTTCTGCCTGATGGCTCAACCAGACCATTGTCATTTTTCTGTGATGTAAAAATCATTCCGGGAGAAATTGAATATCGCAGAGAAGATTTGAAGTCTGCGGTAATTCTTACAGCACGATTAGACAATCGCGATCTGGGTAGTGCGATAAAGGATATACAAAAGAAATTGGGTGAAGAGTTGGCGCTGCCTCAAGGTTACGCAATATCGTATGGAGGTGCATATGAGGAGCAACAACAATCTTTTAAGGAATTACTGACCATATTAAGCATGGCTACTTTACTTGTGTTTGCTGTGTTAATGTTTTTGTTTAAAGAATGGAGAATATCCTTTTTGATCTTATTCATTTCGGTAGCTGCGATCAGTGGATGTATCCTCGCGCTTTATTTTGCCCGGATACCTTTAAACGTGAGTAGCTACACCGGTATTATCATGATTGTGGGTATCATTGCAGAGAATGCCATTTTCACCGTCAATCAATTCAGACAAAACATGAATCTTACTGGTGATGTTGATCAATCGATTAACTATGCTATCGCATTGCGTATTCGTCCAAAGTTGATGACTGCGATTGGAGCCATCTTAGCGTTAATGCCCCTGGCATTGGGCATTGGTCTTGGAGCACAAATGCAACAGCCACTAGCAATATCAGTGATCGGAGGTTTTCTTGCAGGACTTCCTTTGTTGTTGTTAGTGTTCCCAAGCCTGATTCGGTTTCTTTATAGAATGAACTAAATGAGTAGTTAAAGCTGGATTTAGTTAGGCTTTACATTTGTGATACTATTATTACGGCATATTACTGATAGATGGTTGGTGATTGTTGGTTCTATGGATTGTATACCAATAAGTTATACCATGTTTTTAGATATTTAGTGAAACGTGTTTCACTAAACCTTTTCATAGTATGCCGACTGGTTGTAGAATTTGTAACAAAACATCCGATTGGTTAACGAAGACGAGTTTTAGCCATCGAGCTTACCAAAAAAAGTTTCAAGTAAATTTCTACCAACCATTTATCACCACATTGCCATTATTACTATCCCATCAATGCAATTTTACGATAACCTAGAATTAGTGCGTGTTAAAAATGTTCAATCGTCCTAAACAATACCTTCAACGCATCGACACTTCCATTGCCCTCGCCCTTTTAAAAATCCCCGGTCACACTTGCCATTTGATTCGTAACATGCGCAAAGCAGATAACCGATTTGTTTTGGGCTTCAGCAAAAGCATATAAAGCTGAGGCTTCCATTTCAACAGCATGAATACCTTTGTTCTTGTAAAAACTTATGGCTTCTTCTGTTTCGCGATACGGAGCATCGGTTGTCCAGGTACTTCCTGTAAATATTTTGAGATCAAGCTTATCAAACGCTCCTTTCAATTTTTCCTTCAATTCCGTTTTAAGGCAACTGAATTCAGATGGTGGTAAGTAATGGTAGCTCGTTCCTTCATCACGAACTGATTTTTCAATAAGAATAAAGTAAGGAGGCTCCATAGGCTGTACAAGTTGACCAGATGAGGTCATACTCAACATGAGCTTACAACCTGAAGCAAAGAGTTGCTCGGCTAGTAGCACAGCAAACGAAGCACCTACTGCTCTACCTATGATTCCTATTTTTTTATCTCCGTAGTTGAATTCGAAAAGTTTCGTATGATAACAAGCCCATGCTCTATTCAATTGAGCATTGTGATTCTGAATTACATACTCTTCAATGTCTCCATCCGGATCAAGGATGCAAATTTCAGGTATGTTTAATTCTGTTATATTTTTTTGTCGTCTGGCTTCACGTAAAAGATTCTCAGGTTGAAATACAGAAGGGTTATCAGGATACTTGTTGTCGAGAATGGGTATGCCTTTCATTATTTAGAAGTTCAAAGCTTTGTCTGATTCAGCAATCCACTTGGTCAGATCAGGCAGCGTTCCCATAACAGCACCTTCAATGATTGTATTAACACCCCGTGTTTCTGCACAGGATGTACACAATTTAACTTCGCCTCCATGAAGAATGATATTTGTCAACATATCTCCTATACTATATTGAGTTGCCTTTTCCTTCTGACCTTGTAATGCCCCGGTTACAGAATCACTCATGAGGTAAATCCAGATTTTAGCATCCGGATATTGCTTTTGGAATTGTAAGGCTGTTCGCAGTGCGTTGTAATTTTTATCGCTCCCGTATGGAGCGTCATTCAACAGAAAAAGTATTTTCATAAAGATTAGTTTTAATGTGAAAGCTGAATTTTGAGATCGGGTAACACAGTTTTTTTATCGGCACAACTCATTCTGAACTTTATGATCAGTGATGAAGCAATGGTTAATAATCCGATAGCCAGTATTGGAGCAACAAGTCCAAAACGATCAGCGATCAGACCAGTAAGGATTGCTCCGATGGCATAACCCAGGTCTCTCCATAAACGGAAGATGCCGATGCTTTTTGGCCGTTGATCAGGATGTGTATGGTCGGAAATAGCTGCGAGAAAAGTTGGGTAGACAATCGCTGTTCCTATCCCAAGAAGCGAAGACAAAATAATAAACCATAAGAATGAATTTGCACTGATCATTCCAAGCAATGCAAATCCCTGAATTAACATTCCAATGAAAAGTAAAGTCTTCTTGCAATATTTATCGGCAAGCTTTCCAGAGTAAAGTTGCCCCAATCCCCACACCGCAGGATAGGTTGCCACAATGATTCCAATCTCATGAAGATCAAATCCCTTTGAAGCAAGTAACAATGGAAAGAGCCCCCACACCATTCCATCATTAAGATTATTAACAAGTCCGGCTTGCGTAATAGAGCCTAGATTCTTATGTCGCCATGTGGTTTCCCAAAATACTTTTTTCAGTTTTGGAATATTGCTTGATGTTGATTCGAGCTGTACATGCTTTCTAGTATCCTTTACAAAAATCCAACTGAGTAGTAATCCAATTACAGCCATTCCAATTCCAACATAAAATGGGTAAGGTCGCAATCCATAATTATTAGCAATCCATCCCGTGAGAAAAGCAATAGCTGCAAGGGCAACATATCCGGCAAACTCATTCAAGCCCATTGCAAAGCCTCGATCTTTTTCTCCAACCAAATCGATCTTCATCACCACGGTACTTGACCACGTTAGGCCTTGACTAATGCCGAGTAAGATGTTAGCAGCAATGATCCAATTCCAGCTTGGAGCGTAGATCAAAAGAATGGGTACAGGAAGTGCGAAGAGCCAGCCTGTAACTAACAGATTCTTTCTTCCGAAACGGTTAGCCAGTGTGCCTGTGTAATAATTGGTGATTGCTTTTGTAACACCAAAAACGACAATGAAGGAAAGTATTGCACTCTTGGCTGCCAAACCAAAATCCACTTCTGCTATTTGCGGTATGATAGTTCGTTCCAAACCAATCATCCCTCCAACAAATGCATTGACAACCACAAGTAATGTGAACTGCTTCCAGTTTTCTTTAAGTCCCAATTCTATTTTCATTTTTGGTGCGGAGTTGGTGAAGACTACTTATATGATTCTTTCGTTCGCCTTCAATTCAAAATCCCTCCGAGTAGCCTGAATTAGAATGATGATTATTTGATTAGGAAATAGCACAATGATTTCCACCGGCTTCTAAATCAGAAAGCTCCTGACCTTCATGAGAACCTTTTTTATTAAGGGTTGCTATTGTGAGATAGTTGGGAGGTGTTGGTGGAATTCGTGATAAGGTGAATTTCACAAATTCTTTATCGCCTAATTTTAATAGATCAAGCTTATCTTTTATTACAGCGAATGTTTGTGTAATCAGCTTACCATCGAAGTGAACGGCTTTAGAAGTGTGAGCAGGTAAAACCAACAACGAAGAGGGCAATGAGAACAACATACTCAGCGAATGATGCAATTGTTTTGATTTAATAATAATTTCTCCCTCGTTGGCTTTAAGGTCAGGTCTTCCTACACCATCAATGAACAAAGTATCTCCCGTAATAAGAGCAACATCGTCTACTTTCAATGTGGTGCTTTCCAATGTGTGTCCAGGAGTATGCAAAAATTGAAGTTCCGAATTTCCAATGTGGATTATTTCCTTATCTGTTACCGGAGTAAATGGATACTCAACTGCCGCCTTTTCAATCATGATATGTTTCGCTCCACTTGTTAATGCCAGTTCTTTTGTACGTGAAACATAATCTGCATGAATATGAGTATCGGTTACGTACTTTATTGTCCAGCCATTTTCTAAAGCAAGTTTCTGATAGACTTCCGGATCAAGTGCTGCATCTACCACAAGTGCTTCATTCTTTGAACCAATTACATAGGAAAGAACTCCTTTTGCAGGTCTTCGTACTTGAATGATTTTAAGCCCGGATGGAAAATTGATTTCAGCTTTATTCCATGCATAGTTCCATGCTTTCATTCCACCGTCAAGCGAGAAAGCTTTAATCCCTTTATCGCGCAATGCCTTCGAGGCAATCAGACTGGTTCTTCCAGCAGCACAAACTGTTACTACAATAACATTGTCGGGAATACTAACTTCATCCAAAAAACTATTATCATTGCTATTCAATCTTTGGTAAGCGTCAATGTGAGTGCTATCTGCTATGCTCCATTCTTCGCGTTGATCGGTTGGCCTTACATCGAGAATAAAAACTTCTTGATTCTTATTCAACATTTCCTGAAGTTCTTGAGTAGAAATTTTATTATCATCCATAGCTGTCAATTATTTTTAGTTCATTTCTACAGGTAATCCCATTAGCGACCAATCAGGAAAACCTTCTTCAAGTCGTGTTGCTTTGTATCCCGCCTTATTCAATATGGCTACGGCTTCGTCTGCATAAACACAGAAGGGACCGCGGCAGTAAGCCACGATTTCAGTACGTTTTTGTAATTCATTCAATCTCTTTTTCAATTCATCGACTGGAATTGAAATAGCATTGGCAATATGGCCTTTGTTAAATTCCATCTCCGGGCGAACATCCACGATGGTAACTTTTCCAGATTCTATTTTTTCAACAAGTTGATTGATAGTTACTGATTCAAGCGTGGATTTTGATTGACGGAAATCCTTCACAATCTTTTCAATCGAAGCAATGCGCTCAACACCTAATTCGCGCAAAGCTTTCCACGTTTTAAAAACATTGATATTGGATAACCTATAGTGAATGAAATTTCCATGACGATTGATGTCAACCAATTGTGCAACTTTCAATACTTGCAAATGCTGAGAGGCATTAGCAATAGGTAAGTTTGTTTGCGTTGCAATCTGTTCTACCGAAAAGTCTCCTTGCGCCAACAATTCAATTATTTCCAAGCGATGGGGGTTGGCCATTGCCTTTGTGATTTTCGCTAGTTCCGAATAGATACCGTCTTTGAAATCTCTTTTCGTCATTTTCCGTTCTTTTGAATGAAGAACTACAAAGCTAAACCGATAGTTCAAACTATTCAATTAATTTATTGAATAGTTTGAGAATCAGCTTAAATCCATACTTTTAAATGTATTTCTAACAAATCGACCGAGATGCCATGTTAGTAGAAATAAATGAAGCCTTTCAAGTTGCATCCATAACATTACTTGGATTGGTATGCCTTTTCTTCGCGATAAATTACAAAAGAGGTTTACATACTTGGACGGGAATTGGGTTTACCTTAACTATTATATGCTACCTGATTGCTAAGCCGGATTACGTCAAAACCCTTTCAGTTTTTCATGTTGTAATTCTAACCGGGGCGATGATCGTGCCATTATTCTTCTGGCTTCTGAGCAATGCCATCTTCAATGATCACTTCAAATCGACCTCAATTATTTTTGTATTGCTTTTATTACAGACTCTTCCACACTATTTGAATATTTATTTGTTTAATAATTCAATACAGTTGTTTGATCATGCGTTCCTGGCATTCCATATTCTTTCACAGATCATTTCTATTGGGCTTTTATTGGCTGGACTTTATGTTGCTGTTAAAACGAAGCAAGATGACTTGATTGATTCGCGTTTACGTTTTAGAAATATATTCATCTCTATAACGGCTGCCCTGATCGGGATCACACTGATTGCTGAAGTTGCCATGTTTGGTCAAGAGTCACCAGTTGTTCTTCAAACTTTGCAACGCGGCTCTATTCTGGTTTTAACAGCTTACTTCCTAATAAGCAACTTTGACATTCGGTCGGGCTTTTTCTTTAGAGGATATTCCAAACCGAAAACAGTAGTACAAGAAGATCCCATATTAGAAGAGAAGCTACAATTGCTATTGAAGAATGAGAAAATATATCGGAAAGAAGGCTTAACAATCAGAGAACTTGCCAGCCTGATGAATGACCAAGAATACAGGCTCAGGCGGTTGATCAATGCTAAATTAGGCTTTAAAAATTTTAATGATTTTCTGAACCAATACCGCATTCTTGAGGCTAGTGAGATCTTAACAGACTCTGCTCAAAATCGTAAGACTATTTTAGAAATAGCCTACGAATTAGGCTATCAATCAATCGGGCCTTTCAACAAAGCTTTTAAGGAGCAGAAAGGGGTAACACCTACTGTCTTCAGAAAAACCAGCCAAAACAATTGAGTATTTGGCGCTGATTTCGAAATCAGCAAGCATCTTTCATTTTCGGAGAGACTTACAGGATGTCAGTACCGTTCATTTGCATCAAAAAAATGCTTATGAAAATCAAAAACATTCTGTTGTCAAGTTGTCTTATTCTGGCAGCTTTTAAGGGTGCAGCACAAAGTGTTTCACCCAAAGAGGAGTTTAAAATATCAATTTCACAATCTAATATCATGCTCTTAAGGGGCAGCGTGGATTCTGTGGAATTGACGATTCTTCGAGCAAAACATTTTAGGGGTGAAGCCAGATTTAACCTTTCCTCACCTCTTCCTAAAGGAGTCTCTTTAAAAATCCATCCCATTTCTGAAAAGGCAGATCATTTTATTATGCGCTTAGAAGCAGATGCCGCTGTTGAACTGAAAGAGTTTTACGTAATCCCATCCTGTGCCATAAACGGCAAGTCAAAAGGTGTAACCCTTAAGGTAATTGTAAATGAAACTTTAACCACCGAAACAAAATGAAAACAGATAATTTCTTTGACGTTTGGCCTGTCATATTTTTTATTGATCTTTTGCGATATCTGATTCCTGCCAGTCTTGCCTTTGTGGGTTTCTACCTGATCGGAGCAAAGTATTTGCAACATTTAATGATTCAAGATACTCTTCCTAAGGCTAAACAGATGTGGAGAGAGCTTGGATACTCTATAAGTACTGTAGTGATTTTCTCATTGGTTGGCTATTTCATTTTCTTATCGCAAAAAGCAGGGCTGACTCAGATATATCACAATTTTAACCATCACAGTGTTTGGTACTTTGCTCTTAGTCTCGTGGCCATGATCCTTATCCACGATTTTTACTTCTACTGGACACATCGTTTTATGCATCTCAAATCTGTTTTCAGACACATTCATCTTGTTCATCATCAATCAACCAATCCGTCCCCGTGGGCTGCCTATTCTTTTCACCCCTTAGAAGCTTTAATTCAAGCACTAGTATTTCCGTTGATGGTGTTTACCCTTCCTGCTCACCCTTTAACTTTAACAATTTTTCTTATCTATATGATTGTGAGAAATGTGTTAGGTCATGTGGGATTTGAATTCCTTCCCAAAGGCTTTACTAAAAACAAATGGCTCAACTGGAACACAGCCATCACTCACCACAATTTACATCACGAACAGTTTCACTCTAACTATGGATTGTACTTCAGTTGGTGGGACAGGTTGATGAAAACAGAAAATGCTCAATACCAAGAAAAATTTGAAGAGATCAAATCCAGACCGAAATTTTGTGCATTGAGAACTCCAAAGAAAACCGTTACGCTTTCGGTGATACTTTTATTGTCAGTGTCTTCAATGGCGCAATCTGTTTCAGGAAAATGGATAACCTACAATGAGGAAACTGGTTCCCCATTATCTATGATTGAAATAAAAGAAACGAACGCTGGCATTGAAGGTAAAATCATAAAGATATTTCTTGAACTTTATCAGGGGGAAAATCCTGTGTGTACAAAATGTTCTGGGGAAAGAAAGGATAAAAAAATAATTGACATGAATTTACTGTGGGGCTTTAAACAGGATGGTGATTCATGGTCGTTCGGGCATATAATCGATCCTGAATCCGGTGAGATTTATTCCAGTAAGTTGTGGCTTGATGATAACAATACCTTAAAGGTTAGAGGCTATTCAGGATTCTTTTACCGAACTCAAACATGGAAACGAAACGCAATAGCGAATGAGAAGACACCAGTCGGCACGTGGCAAACTATTGATGACCATTGGAACAAGGTGAAATCCATTGTAGAAATCGAAAATGTAAATGGAGTACTTCGTGGATATGTACGAAAAATTTATTTATTACCTCACGAAGGAACCGATCCAGTTTGTACGGAATGTGAAGGAGATCTGAAAAATTCTAAAGTGGTAGGAATGAAAATTATTTGGGACTTTAAAAAGGTAGGTGATAAATGGGATGATGGAAAAATTCTTGATCCCGGAAATGGAAGTACATACTCATCGTCATTGTGGTTAATAGACTCAGACACGCTAAAAGTGAGAGGCTACCTTGGTCCGTTTTATCGATCACAAATATGGAAAAGGTCAAGGTCATGACGTTGGTAAATTTTGTACCTTAGACGTAAGCTAAATTTACAATTATGAATAAACTCCTTTTCACCTTGAAGTTTAGAGCTCAACCTCTTCTAAGAAAGAATTAGTTTTATTACTATTATTATCATCTCAGAAACCGTAATCAGCTTGTTGCGAATTCTTTTTAAAATTCAAGTCAGCATAATTAAACTTACGAGGATAATGTAGGCCTTCTAAAAAATGCAAATGCGATTACAACATATAGACATTCATCCGCTACTTAAGGGCTATATTGAAAAAATATGGGTTTTTGAAAGTGGCGGGCGCGTGCCAGATGAGGATATGAAACTTCAGTGGGGGATGCTAATATTCTTGTTCAAAGAAATATAATAGTCAAAGACCATTTCACCGGTAAGCCAAAGGTAGGCCTGTTGCAAGACCTTTGTCAAGGGCATGGCAAGTGCCGATTGATGTTAATATTTTTATGGAATCGACACCCTTGACAAAGGCCTTGCAACAAGCTCATTTGGCGGCTTATCGGAATGCATGGTAGGGTGCGATTATTTACTGCAAGTTTCTATTGAATTAGACACAATCACAATAGACATTAAACTTCTCGATCACCAGATATACTTATAGTAAATTAAATACACCTGTGTTTAATTATGGTAAAATAGATATGTTCCATCTTTGAATTAGGTAAAATGAATTTAATGATTATTCCGGGAAGTGTGACCTAGGTATTCCGCTAACTGTTTGACCCCCCTGTTTTGTAAAAGAATTTGATGTGATAAAGGTATTAGTTTTTTCTTGAGTTAGTAGTTGATTTTTTGCGTAGCGATTCGCCCTTCAATTCGAAGCGGTTTGCGTTGGTTAAGAGACGATCCATAATGGCATCGGCCAGTGTTGGTTCGGCAATGTATTCGTGCCACTTTGCAATGGGCAGTTGTGAGGCAATGATGATTGATTTTTTAGCATATCGGTCTTCCAGGATTTGGAGTAAAGCAAGCCGGGTATTCTGATCCATCGGAGCCAACCCGAAGTCATCGAGGATAAGCAAGCTGACCCTTTCTAATTGATTGAGTAATTTGACGAACGATCCATCGAGCTTTGCCATCATGATTTTTTCAGTAAACCGATTGAGGTTCAGGTAAAGAGATTTATATCCCATCACACAAGCTTGATGACCCAATGCACAGGCCAGAAAACTTTTACCCGAACCCGTGGCACCACTGATCAGGATATTTTCTGCACGATCCAGATAGGAACAATCCGAGAGTTGAAGGAGTTGTTCTTTGGACAAGTTCCGGTCTTTGCCACACGAGATTTCTTCCAGCAAGGCAGCATAGCGCAGTTTACTCAACTTGAGATAGATCTGCGTTTTGTACTGAATACGATTTTGTTTTTCAGCTTGCGTAAGTTGGGCGATGAGTGCATGGGCTTCAGGGTGCTGGTTGAGTGGCATTTGTAAAATGGCCTGATAGCTGCGCGCCATACCGGACAGTTTCAGATCGTTGAGTTGTTCAAGTGTTGCAGTCGTGTTCATAATTGTTTTTCAGGTTTAGTAAAAAGATAGTTATTGATAGAAGTCTGCTCCCCGTATTTGCTGATGACGGGGAACCGGTGAGAGCGGTTCGCAGAGATCGACTTTATCCAGGTTACGTTTTAAAATATTAGCGATCATTCCATAATTAATAACCGGTGCAGGGAGTGCACGTTGACATGCGGCTTCCAGACGGTCTTTGCCATATTGTTTTCCCAGCCGAAGAATACCTAAGCAACTGTGATAGGTTTGCTGATAAAATATTTTTGATTCAAGCACCTTGCGGATTACCTGTAGCGTAGCCTCACCTATCAGGCTGGCTTGTTGCTCAAAGTAGTCTCCATTCCAACCGCGTTGCTCTTTGACATGCTGATGGTTAAGGGGCATATGTTCGGCCAGTGTAGTGTAGTCATTCTTTTTATAGTTACGAACATGCAGTGCTACTCGCTTCAGGTCGTGATAGATCTCTACGGTCTGTGTGGTGTAAATGATTTTCAAGCGTTTACCAATCAAAGTAAAGGGCACACTATATTGATGGCGATCTTCCCCCAGTATCACATGGTAGTTGCGTTGTGTTTTACTATACGTCACATGCTTAATTTCATACGGGGCATTAGGGAGTGGCTTGAGCTTTGGTTTTTCATCCGATTCAAACCACTGCCTGCGAGAACCTGTTTTATTTTTAAAAGGTCGATCATGAAACAACTCTAACTGTTGGAGGAAGGCAGCATTGAGTTGTTCAAGACTATGAAAGGTTTGATCGCGTAATGGAGCATAGATACGCTTGTATGTTAAATCAACTCCTTTCTCCACACTACTTTTATCACGCGGCTTACGTACACGGGCTGTGAGAATGGTGGTACCGTAGTGGGCAGCTACATGCTCCATGGCTTCCGTGAACTGAGGCTCGTACCGATTGGCACGCACCACTGCCGTTTTCATATTGTCACATTTAATACTGGCCGGAACACCTTGCAGGTAATGCAAGGCATTGGTTAATCCACCAATAAAATCTTCTTGCTTCTGAGAGCGTAGCGCTTCAACGTACATGTAATTGCTATAGGGCATTGTGCAGACAAGCACCTCGCAAGGCTTCCATTCTCCGGTAGTGATATCTACATAACCGAACTTATCTCCGGCAAAATCTACCTGGAGTTGTTCACCTGCCTGATGGATAAAGCGCATCACAGCTTGATGCTTTTGAGTATGCACCCGCAGGTATTCACAGAATTGTGAATACGCGTAACCTTCTGCATGTTCTTTCCGATATTCCTCCCACAGCAACTGGCGCGTCACACCACGTCTGGTTAGTTCACTGCAATACCGATCTAAGTTTTTCGCTATGGTTTGGTAACGGTCATCTGCTTTTCGACCGCCATGATTCTGCTCAAAAGAATCTCCATACACGATTGGGATCAGAGATTCATCATCCAGTGCCAGCAATTGAGCATGGCTTAATCCACTACCTTGAATTCTTCTTAAGTATTCCCGCACGGTATTGCGCGATAGGCCAGTCAACCGCTTGGTCTCCCAGATACTGCGGCCTTCCTGATAGAGTTCGATAATTCGTTTAATCTGATGCATACGTAGGGGTTGTGACATTCAGTTCGTTTTAGGGTTAATCCGATAAAACATCGGGGCCTAAAACGAGATCACTTTTGCATCAAATCCTAATACAAAGGGGGTGGGTCAAACAGTTAGCGGAATCCTTGCCTTTATTCAGCAAATGCCTAGGTCAACAGTTAGCGGAATGCCTAGGTCAAACCATTGTCGGAATACCTGGGTCAAGCAATTAGCAGAATCCCTAGGTCAGGTAATTAGCGGTAGCATGGGTCAGACCTTTCCGGAATATTCA
>JBKJOF010000175.1:0-5661 GCA_046595655.1 Chryseolinea sp.
GCTTCTGCAGAATTGCTACTCAATATAAAATCAGCATATTTATTAAGAACGCTTGTGCCCGGTTTAAGTGAAGCGGCTAAGTCAGCAACTTTATAGGTTTTCGCCTCTTTTAATTCCATTGGCTTACCGGAAGAATGCACCAATGCGAGGTAAGCATTATCAGTAAGTTTTACCTCATCAGTGGATTTTAGGCTTGCACCAGTTTTGAGTGGTTGCCATGCATCTCCTGTTTTTACTTCATTCGTTCCTTTATTGGCTAGTACCTTGAAGGCATAATCTTGAGCAAAAACAGTGACACTCATTAGAATGAGGCCAGCAAAGAGGGTTACTTGTATCTTTTTCATTTCCTTAAATTCAACGTTTAGACTTCGAAATTAGTTAATTTATTGTATTTAACCCGTTCATACTTCCTTGGGTCTAGTGGTAAGCCTTAATCCTGGCAATTTTAATAGTGAGGGTCTGACTAGGCCATAATACACGTCAAAGCACGGACCGACTAGAGCCATTGCTCCCATCGTTATACCCAAACTGCTTTTAAAGTTGAAGTTCGCCAACAGCATAACTACAGCCAAAGCACACAAAACGATTTCAATTACCTGAATGATAACGGAAAATCCGTCATACATCACAGGCCACTTTCTGTTGATAACTGAAAATAGCGCCACGTTTAATAAACAAATAATAAAGGCAATTGCTCTTTCCTGCCAGATATCCAATTGATCAATATAGTCTTCACCTAAAATGGAAGCGATAATATTAGCGTGAATAACCAAACCAAACATATCAGGGTTGGCTCTGCCTCCAATCTTTTTATTGAGGGGCGTAAAGAATTTATCGTCCCAGGCAGGGTCGCCAAAGCGATCACCCAAAAATCCAATGAGAACAATCTTATCTTTAATAAGAGTAGAATCAAATCTTTCTTCAATTACATCTTCAATGTCTAACGCTGTAAAAGAGACCTTTCTTAAAACGTCTGTATTTCCTAAATCGATCTTCTTTAAGTTTTTTAAACGTACATCTTCTACTTCAAAATTACCTCGATAGCTGATTACTTCCGTTTCATTTCCTCTCGCCAGAAATTTCTTGGTCTTCACAGAATCAAAAAGCATTGAAACTTGAACAGCAAATGCTAATTCCTCTTTCCCCTTTACATCCCACTTCGGTGCAAATGATTTACAGATCTTAATCCCCTCCTGATATTGTGCATCCGTTACTAAGTTAGCGTACGCTGAGTGTGCTTTTTCACGAAACATCCAATCTGCATATTCAATTGAGTCATAGACATCAATGGCACCCGATGCTTCCATGGAATCTGATTGAAGAAGTTTGGATACCAATACTAAGTTTGGAATTTCCGACATAGCATTCGCCAATAATAGATTACCTAGGGTGTCCAATAATTGAGGGCAATCTATGACGTTGTATAAACCACCCTCACAGTTATAGAAACCATCTATACCTACCACCTTTGGTTTATACTTGGAAATAATCTGAAGCTCTTGGGCAAAATTCATTCTCTCCAGATTACTCAAATTCACTAAAACAATCTGATCAATGGCAACTCTTTCTTCTGCTGTTGGGTCTGGGCGAATGGAACTAAATGAAAAATCACTAAGCTCAAAATCAGACAATGCATTGGATACCGGATCGAATGCGTTAAAAACATTTAGTGTTGTGATTTTACTAACACAGACCATCACAAAAAAAACGAAGAGTGTCGCCAACAAACAATCAATCCAGAATTTTCTCATCTTTTAGAAGTATGTATCAAGTAAATTTAGAAATTTAGATGCTCATTCCGAAACTACATTGATGCAAACTGTTAAACCTCGACTTACTGCCAACCAATACACAACAGGAATATTATCGGGCAACCGCGTGATGCTCGGTCAGGCTATTACTTTAATCGAAAGTAATCTTGAAGTTGATAAAGGATTAAGTGCAGAGGTGTTAGAGAAAGTAATGCCTCACACCGGCAACGCTTTTCGATTGGGAATTACCGGTGCTCCCGGTGTTGGTAAGAGCACATTCATTGAAGCCTTTGGAAAGTTTGTCACGGAGCAGGGAAAAAAGATTGCCGTGCTAACGATTGATCCCAGCAGTCAACTCACTAAGGGAAGCATCTTAGGCGATAAGACCCGCATGGAAGATCTTTCTAAAAACCCGATGGCCTTTATTCGGCCGAGTGCTTCTGGAAATACCTTGGGTGGTGTAGCGAATAAAACCCGGGAAGTATTGCTGCTCTGCGAAGCGGCTGGGTATGATGTAATTATAATAGAGACGGTTGGTGTCGGACAATCGGAAGTGACAGTGAAGAGTATGGTTGATTTTTTTCTATTGCTGATGTTGGCCGGTGCGGGCGATGAACTTCAAGGTATCAAGAAAGGTATTATGGAAATGACCGATGCCGTGGTGATCACAAAGGCAGATGGTGATAACATCGATCACGCTACTAAAGCTCAAACGGAATATCAACACGCTCTACATTTATTTCAAGCACCAGCATCTGAATGGACACCACGAGTGGTT
Organism: Chryseolinea sp.; assembly: GCA_046595655.1. GTDB lineage: Bacteria > Bacteroidota > Bacteroidia > Cytophagales > Cyclobacteriaceae > Chryseolinea. The sequence continues at coordinate 2,530 of JBKJOF010000175.1, forward strand.
CTTGCATCGGCATTAACCGGAAAAGGCATTGATGATGTATGGTGGATGCTTATGGAATATCAAACCATCATTACGACTTCTGGTTTTATGAAACAGAACCGAACCGCACAACAGATTGCGTGGTTACATGAATATTTTGATCAGTTGTTAAAATCTGACTTTCAGCGCCTGCAACATTTTCAATCCACTTTGAAGAGTATGGAGCATGATGTAGCTGAACAAAAGATATCAGCCTATGCGGCTGCGCAGAATTTGCTGGATGCATTTTATGTTTCTGTAAAAAAGAACGACCTATAAATTCTGACAGAATCCTTAATCACAAATCGAAGATCTTCGATCAATCGTAATAAATCATTGAGCGGTTAACTTGCTATTTGTGATTTAGGGTGATTGACTATTGATTTGTGAGTTAGATAGAAATATGAAATGTCAGGGCTAAATCCTAAATCACGCATCGCAAGTTCTTATTTCCGAATAACACCATTACCTTGCCTAATGAAAAAACTTATCCTCCTTCTTTTTTGTGTAGCACTCTTCGCTTGCGAGAAAAAGCAAGCGCCTATTGTAGAGAAGCAACTTGAAACCACAACCAAGTATGCAAGTGGTTTTACCATTCAATATAAGGGTAATGTAAAACTCGTTGAAGTTACCTATCCGTTTCAGGGAGCAACATCGGGTTATAAATATTTGTTGGTTCCAAAAGGCGATAGTATACCAAAACACGATGCGGATGTAAAAGTGATTCGCACACCCATCACCTCCATTGTGTGTACATCAACTACTCATATTCCGTTGCTGGATTATTTAAATGAGAGTGATAAACTTGTGGGTTTCCCGAGCACAGACTATATCAGTTCTCTCAAGACACGTGCACTCATTGATGCTGGTAAAGTACAAGAGGTTGGTGTTGAGAATGGTTTGAACATTGAACGTTTGGTAATGCTCAAACCAGATATGGTGATGGGATATACTATGAGCAGCGACTTGGGTCAGTTTAAGAAAATAAAAGAATTGAATGTGCCCGTGGTAATCAATTCGGAATATTTGGAAAAGCATCCGTTAGGTAGAGCGGAGTGGATTAAATTTATGGCCGCATTCTTTAATAAAGAAAAAGAAGCGGATTCTATATTTCAGGTAATTGAAAAACAATACAACGACACGAAAGCGTTGGCCGCCAAAGTTGCCACCAAGCCAACCGTAATGAGCGGTGTTGTCTATGGCGATGCGTGGTTCTTGCCGGGTGGGAAAAACTATGCAGCGCGTCTTCTTCAGGATGCTGGTTGTCGTTACCTCTGGGAGGATGATCAATCGAACGGGTATTTAGAATTAAGTTTTGAAGGTGTATATGATAAGGCGCACGATGCTGATCTGTGGATTGGCGTTGCGTCTTACAAATCGCTCGATGAAATTAAGAAAGCCGATCATCGCTACGGAAATTTCAAACCATTAAAAAATAAACAAGTGTATACCTATGATGCCCGCAAAGGTGCAAAGGGCGGAAGTGAATTTTTAGAGCTTGGCTATCTGCGTCCGGATATGATTTTGCAAGACCTCGTGAAGATTGCACATCCGGAGTTATTGCCTGACTATGCCTTATACTTCCACAAACATCTTGAATAGTCTTTTCAATACATATCAATACACCTAAACACTTCAATACTTTTTCATCCTCATCATGAAAAAAATCTTTGCTCTTTTATTCTTTGTTCTTCTTACACAAACAATTTTCAGTCAATCACTCGAGACGGTAATACAAAAAGGTCATGAGTTAGCAGTTTTAGCTGTTGCCGTGAGTCCTGATAGTAATTATGTGGCTACCGCAAGTCGTGATAAGTCTGCAAAGTTGTGGGAGATTAATACTGGTCGTGAAGTGCGCAGCTTTCTTGGGCATGAAGCCAGTGTAACCGCTGTTGAGTTTAGTGCTGATGGAAAATTATTATTGACAGGTAGCAATGACAAAACCGTTCGTCTGTGGGATGTAGTAACGGGCAAAGAATTATTTACAGTATCTGCACCCGAATATATTCGAAGTGTCGGATTCGATCCACAATCACGATTCTTTTATTATACAGGCCTCATCGATATGGGTGGTGGCGATTCACTTGTAGTAGTTGATCTCAAATCAAAAAAAGTAATTACTAAAATTTCGGTTGATCCGGATAAAGGTTTAGGTAGTGGAACAGAGGCAACCATGAGCAACGATGGAAAATGGTTGGCTGTTGGCGAAGACAATCGCAAAGTGAAACTATTTCAAACCAGCGATTGGAAACTCGTGAACACGTTTGAGATTGTCGATGGCTTTTGTGGAGGTTGTGGAACACGAGTGGTTTTTAGTCCAGATAACAAATACCTATATAAAGCCGCACACAATGACGGGCTTCAGAAGTTTGATTTGTCAACTTTTAAGCTGATTAAATCGTATGGAAAAGAAATAGATGACTTAACAGGGCTAGCGATTAGTCCCGATGGAAAAAAACTGGGACTGTCTACTGAAAGAGATTTTAAGATTTGGAACGAAGGCAATGGGCAATTGCTCGATTCGTTAGCAGCGACTGGCAAAGGTAAGTTTCGTGAAATCACGTTTACAAACAATAGTAAAAATATTTTGGTCACGAGTGATGATAACATCATGTTCTCGTGGTCTATTGCCATGAAGAAGCAGCAGCAAGAGTTTACAGGATTTCTTAATCAGCGCGATCTCGGTGGATTAAACTACGATCCTAATTTTTATTGGGAATCGTATATAGCAAAATATGTTCGATTCAAAAATTCGATACTCATTTCGAATGACGGCAAGACGCTTATCAAAGGTAAGTTCGGAACGAAAGTTAAACGTTGGGACATCGCGACAGGAAAATCAGTGATGGAATATGTAGGGCATAAGAAAGCGGTGTTGTGTTATGAACTTTCGAAAGACGGAAAAAGAATGCTTACCGGTGGAGGCGATGGCAAGATCATGTTGTGGAATGCAGAGACAGGTGATTCCATTCAATCCATCGAAAGTTATCGCGAACCGATTTTTGATATTCACTTTAACAGCGATGAAACCAAAATCATTTCGTGCAGCTGGGATGGTTCGATGAAAATTCACGAGATCAAAACCGGCAAGATGGTAACGTACTTTGATCTGGA
>JBKJOF010000042.1:0-25606 GCA_046595655.1 Chryseolinea sp.
CCTACTTCGTGTATAATTCTTCAGGGAGCCAATAATCCATAATTATTTTCAGCATTATCTTTTCCTGCCGAGGTAACAACGCCACCCATTCTATCAATAATCTCGGCAAATGTTTCCTTCATGTACTTAGCCTGTTTTATTTCGTAATCGCTCCACGTATATTGAAAGCGCAAAACAGGAATACCATACTTATCAACCGTTGTTGGATCGATCTAACAATAGTTGTCTTCGCGAGCAATGGCTTCACCACGGCCTGCCATCCGAATAGAAGAGCCGTAGAAATAACGATAATCATCTTTTAAGGAAGCACCATATCCACCCCCAGCCTTTTGCTTACCGTCTCGTCCGGGATATTTTCCATTTGTGTTTTCTATCTCAGAGCCAAAACCATAACCCGGCATCCCCATACCTCCTCCATATTCAATGTGATAGCCTCTGGGGAAATCCAACTTTTTATTATCAAGCCACCACGGAGTATACACATGCATTCCTCCTACCCCATCTTCATTGTAACGCTTGCGGCCAACCAGTTTAGGAAGTAACCCACCCATTGAAGCACCTGTAGAATCATGAAGGTATTTACCAACTATACCGCTTGAATTGGCGAGGCCGTGAGGGTGTTGTGCTGATTTTGAATTCAACAATAAGCGAGCAGATTCACAAGCGCTCGCAGCCAGCACCACTATCTTTGCATTCATAACATATTCCTGCATATCTTCTTTGTTGACATACGAAACACCTGTTGCTAATCCCTGATCGTTAGTTATCATTTCGCGCACCATTGCATTGGTGATCACAGCCACATTACCTGTTGCCATTGCTGGTTTTACTAGAACAGATGAAGCCGAGAAATCACCATACACTGTAGAGCCTCTGTTACATTGCGAACAGAAAAAACATCCACCTCTGTTTTTATTATTTTCAAGTGGCTTGGTCAGAATAGAAAGGCGAGATGGGATTACTGGAATACCAAGAGCGGTTCCTGCATCTTTTATAAACAGCTCGTGCAATCTTGGTTTGGGTGGTGGGAGAAAAATACTATCCGGATCGTTTGGTAAGTTTTCATTTGAACCAAAGACACCAATCAATTTATCAACCTTATCATAATACGGAGCAACATCGTCATAGCCTATTGGCCAGTGGTCTCCTAATCCATCAAAGCTTCTGTGCTTAAAATCCCTTGGGCCGAAACGCAATGATATTCTACCCCAATGATTAGTTCTTCCAACTAACATACGCGCGAGGAGCTAGTCGAATTTTGTTCCATCCTTTTGAGTGTAGGGTTCGCCTTCCAATTCCCAGCCTCCATACGCTGCATCAAATCTCCAAAACTTCTTAGTGGTGTGCTCGCTCCTCTTCGAGGTGATTCGTATGGCCACTTAAGTTGCGTCACATTTTTTGCGGGGTCACACATTGTCCCTGCCTCTAGCAACAGCACCTTTATTCCAGCATTTGCTAATGTATAAGTAGTCATTCCGCCCCCGGCTCCAGATCCTACAATGCATACGTCATAGGACTTAGAGGATTTTTTGATTTGGAAATCGGGCATAGTTTTAACTAAGCTTTGAGGTGAAAAACAGATTATAGTGTTCAAGTTCGATAAAAATTCTCTTGTTTTTTATGGGGACTAAGGTTTTTGTGAATATTTGTTTTTCAAAAATTACCACCGAGGATTATTAGGAGTAAGGTTTGGATTATTTCTGAAATCTGCAGAAAGAGGTAACAAAAATGCTTCGTCTGCAATTTATAATACTTAGCAGCCTAGAATTTAATATTAAAAGACACGCATTCTCTTGCTTGAAGATCCCTTGTTGGGTGGTCACTTTATTTGATTATCATTGATGGCTATTTTTCGCGTTAGTGCGAAATTTATTTCGTAATAATTTGAGCACCGCATGTTTTGGTATTCCCTTATATGCAAGAAAATTAAATCATTGTTGTGAAATAACTTTCACTGAACACACGGTTACGAAAGGAAATGATCAAGGGTAGCGAATCGCCACTGCGTTAATCAGATTCTTAATTTGATCCCATCACTTTTTTGCGGAATCAGGTGGCTAAAAACAAAATTAAAAAGAGGTCACATTATGCGGAATCTCCACATAATGGCGATCCGCAGTGCAATTAATTCCATATCATCCTATTCAACTTGTATCAGATTAACGTTAGCGAAATATTTTATAGGTATAATTTCAATACCGCATTCGATTCCATCATAATAAAATTGAACTGGTGATACTAATAGACATATCTGTTTGACTTAAAAAGATTCGGCACGGGTAAATTAAATGATGTGGCACGATTTTAACACATGCATCCCCGAATCAATAATGATTAATAACTAACCACAAGGGAATGAAACATTTTAGAAATTACGCGTCACCATTTTTATTTGCGATAGGTTCGCTGTTTGTTTTTAGCTGCGATAACAATGATGAAATTAAGGTAGATCCAAATGCTCAAATTGACGCCATATTAGAAGTGAATGAAGCAGGGCCAGCTAATCCGGATGTAATTGTTAATGTAAATGCCATTACTCAAAGTGCAATTGAGGCAAAAGTTATTTTTAAGTCTAGCACATCGATGAAGCGCCTTTACATAACCCAAAATGTAAAAGGTAAAGGCGAAACGAAATTCGCTCCAACAGAGAGTGTTGATTTAAAGGCAGATGGTGCTGTTGACTTAACAGGAAAGAATGACAAGGATTTCGAGTTTCAGTTTACATTACCTATACCATCTGGTTTAGGCATAGATGGAACGGTTGTTTATAAATTTTGGGTTACCAGTGGCAATGGAGATTTCCGCGATGTAAACCAACGCCTTATCGGAACACCCGGTACCATTACATTAAAGTTCGGAACATCAACTAATCCTACTGCAGAAGTTAAAACTTTTGAAAACGTTAAGCTTTTTACGCCTACTGCCGATGCAAAATCACTGAGTTTTGTTTCATTGTTAGATGGAATGGTTTATAAAATCGAACAAGGTGAAGAGTTCATTACATTTTGGGATTTCGGTTATATTAATTTAGCGGATGGTGGGCCAGCGCTCCATGCTACCTCATCTTACCCAGATGTTGCAATACCTTCACTTGCCAATCTTACTGAGACGAAAAACGTTGTGTATTTCAGAAACTCTACTAAGACTGTGGCCGAGTTCGATGCCATCACAATATCTTCGCATTTGAATTTCATTACAACACCTAGTGACACTTTCGTAAAAAGTCTCATCACTGGAGATGTGGTTGAATTTGTGGATCAGTACGGCAAGAAAGGGATGATAAAAGTACTTGAGGCAATAGAAGGCAACGAGTCTAATAAATTTATCAGGATATACATTAAAGTGCAACCATAATCTTTGTGTTAATCACTTTCAGCTAATCATTCAAAAGGCCTGCAATTATTTTGCAGGCCTTTCTTTATTTTATCATAAGTCTACTTACTTATATAAACTTTGGTCTTTTAAATAGTCAATTCCGTGTTCTTTCAAATATTTAATTCCCCAGCTGCTCACAAACTCATACATAGGCGAAAGGGATTTACCATTCTCTGATAAGAAATATTCAACCCTATGTGGCTTCAATGACAGAACGTTTTTTTTAATCAACTTATCGCGTTCAAGTTCCTTCAATTGCTGACTCAACATTTTTTCGGAAACACCTGGTAGATTGTCCCTTATTTCACTGTAGCTTTTCTTTTCAAAGTGGTGAAGATGAGAAAGAATGAGAAGTTTCCACTTGCCACCTATAAAGCTAAGCGTAACGTCAACAGGACACGTAAAGGTTTTATTGTTTAATTGAATCATAAGGCAGACTTTGCTACAATATTAAAAGAATTCTGAACCTACTTTTTGGTTGGCTCTTGCCAATTGAATTTGCTTTATCTAATCTACGCTGCAAATTTTTAAAGAGCGTATTCAAACTACAAACTGCTAAATAAGGAAAATAATTTATATACTTCTATTTGGCGTATTATTATAAAATAGAGCTTACACCAAAAATCCATCAATGCAAAACGAAAAAACCTATTCCGTAAAGGTGATCAAATATACCATCCCACAAGACCAACACGAGAATTTTGAAACTGCTTACAACGCAGCAGGAAAACATCTTAAAGCATCAAAGTATTGCCTTGCCTATCAGGTAATTCGTGGCAGTGACGAACCAGATCATTATATTGTTATCATCCACTGGACTTCAAAGGAGGAACATATTAATGGCTTTAGAAAAAGTGTTGAGTTTATGCCTTTCTTCAATTTGGTGAAACCATTCTTTAGTAACATTGATGAAATGAAACATTACGATTTAACAACCAACTTATGGAAAAGGAATTAAACCTGATTAAACAATGAAAAATATACCTACACTTTACGAGTGGGCCGGTGGAATGGCCGCATTTGAAAAACTCACGAATGTTTTCTATGAAAAAGTTTTAAAAGATGCTCTGTTAGAACCCATCTTCAAACACATGTCCTCAGAGCATCAACTCCATGTTGCGCATTTTATTGCAGAGGTCTTTGGGGGACCGGAAATGTATAGCACAGCAGAGGGAAGTCATTTTAAAATGATCCAAAAACATCTGGCAAAACATTTAACAGAGCAACATCGAAAGCGTTGGGTGCAGCTTTTAATAGAGTCGGCAGATGAAATAAATCTACCGGATGATCCGGAGTTTCGATCTGCCTTCGTTGCTTATATTGAGTGGGGGACACGAATTGCTGTGATTAATTCAAATACGACAGAATTCAACATGAAACCCGATGAACCGATGCCTTCGTGGGGTTGGGGTGTTCCCGGCAAACCGTTTCAACAATAAAATTTTATGACTCGTAAAAACACTGCTATTATCTCTTTTATAGTAATCGTTTTTTTTGGTTGCGTTAACAAACAAAGCAATGTCATTCGCATTGACAATATTGTCGACTTAACTCACACATTGACAAAAGATTTTCCCTTTATCCCTGTCAAGAAACTTACTTATCCTTTTGAACTTATCCCAATGGCAACCCTCAAGGAAAATGGAGTGGCTGCTTATTCGTGGAAAATCCATGAGCATTTAGGAACACATATAGATGCGCCCAATCATTTTATTGAAAATGAAAAATCGGTCGATCAAATCGAATTGAGAAATCTAATAGTGCCGGTTGTTGTAATTGACATAGAAGTAAAAACGTTGCACAACAGCGATGCGGAGCTAACGGTCGATGATATTAAAAACTTTGAAAAGGAATATGGAGAAATACCAGATAACGCATGCGTAATGATGTACTCTGGCTGGGAGAAACGACTACGGGATAGCACTTTTGTTGGATTGGATTTCAAACACGTAAAGCATTATCCTGGGTTTTCAAATGATGCCATAAAATTTCTACTGACCAACCGCAATATTGCTGGTATAGGCGTTGATGTTTTGTCATTCGACCCTGGCATCGATGAAAATTATACAGGACACAAAACACTTTTTACTGCCGGAAAATGGGGAGTAGAGTGTGTTGCCAACCTGAACAAAATTCCAAAGACAGGTGCGACTATTATTGTTGGGGCGCCAAAAGTGGGACAGGCAACAGGAGGTTTTTCAAGAATAATTGCAGTTTGGTAATCGTGATATTAAAAGCCAATTTATTAGTCGCGGTGGTGTTGGATGCTCGGCAAGTGGTAGTGAGGGATGTTGGCAAGTTCTCTCTCGCCATCAGGTCTTAAAAGTTCTTTAAATTTTCAATAAAATATTTTGATACTGGTACCTTCTGGACAATGAAATTAAAAGAAGGATACTCAAGGAAGAGACCTCCAACTCAATCCTAATTTTAGTAAACTTATTTGCAATCATTCCTCACTCTTAGCTATAACCAAAGCAGCCACACCATTACCAATGATGTTAGTGATGGCGCGAGCTTCACTCATAAATTTATCAACTCCCAGTAAGAAGGCTAGTCCCTCAACAGGAATTTTATGAAGTGTGGTTAGCGTTGAGGCTAAAACAATAAAACCACTACCTGTCACGCCTGCCGCTCCTTTGGAAGTAAGCATGAGGATGCCGAGTATCGAAAACATTTCACCGATGGATAATTGAACATCATATAACTGCGCGATGAACAGAACCGCCATCGATAAGTAGATTGACGTGCCATCGAGGTTAAACGAATAGCCGGCTGGCACCACTAATCCCACCACCGATTTGCTGCATCCCATTTTTTCCAACTTGTTCACTAAAGAAGGTAATGCGGCTTCGGAAGAAGATGTTGCAAGTACGATTAGCAACTCTTCTTTAATATCTTTCAGATACCTCCATATATTCATTTTGTAGTATCTCAAAATAGAACCGAGTATTAAAAAAACAAAAAGAAACATGGTGAGATAAACGCAAAGCATTAGTTTACCCAAAGGTATCAGCGACTGCAATCCAAATTTTCCGACAGCAAATGCCATTCCTCCAAAAGCTCCAAGCGGTGCCAGGTACATAACATATCGTAGCCATTTGTAAACATAGTATGCTACTCGCTCCAACACGCTTACGGCTCTTACTCTGAAAGTTGAATAGCTCAACACAACGCCTGCTACAATCGCTACCACCAAAACCTGCAACGTAATGTTAGACAGAAAAAATTGTCCCCAGTCAAAAGGCCTGTCGGCTTGTTGTGTGTACTTCGATGCATCCTGTATGTTTAAACCGGTCTTATCAATTTTGCCGGGTTGTAAAAAATACGCTACCAGAATTCCCAAGGCCAATGCAAAAGTGGTTACGATTTCAAAGTAGACAAGTGCCTTCACTCCTATGCGTCCTACTTTTTTCAGATCGCCCATACTGCAAATTCCCAGCGTGATGGTTAAAAAAATAATGGGCGCTATAAACAGTTTGATAATGTCAACAAACGACTTTCCTACTATTTCCATTTTAACGCCCGTGGCCGGATAGAAATGTCCAAGCAATACACCAACCAGTATAGCCAGTAAAACCTGGAAGGCCATGTTACTTATAACTTTCTTATAGAAGGGTTTGGTACTGCTCGATGTTGGTTCTGAAGAATAATTAAGATTCATCGGGAAGAAAAATCAAGGTATTTAAAATCACACTTAATTGCATTGATGAAAGCAAGGTATCATAAAGCCTTTTAACTTTCAACTTGCTTTTTATTCACAATCAGATAAAAATTAACTTCGGGATTTACGATCAATGTCAAAGAGAAGTTTTTATTGAGCGAATATAACACACATTTAAGCTCGATTTTTCTTTGCAATATGGACACAGCCTGGCGCACTTTTCCGAGATGGGGATATCAACCATATGAAAGAGGGCGAGGATAACTTTGTTCAATAAATGAATTAATAACTTTTTCACTTATATGCTGTAATATTCCAGCAGGATTATCGTCTACGTTTTATTAATGCAGTTAACGGAGTTTAAGAACAAGGTTTATCCTTTGAGACATAAGGTTTTCCGGCTTGCGAAATGGATGCTGAATCATGATGAGGAAGCGGAAGATGTCGCGCAGGAAATCATGCTCAAGGCATGGACTATGCGTGACAAACTCTCGTCCTATAAAAGTATTGAAGCATTGCTTATTACGATGACTAAAAATCTATGTCTCGATAAAATCAAGACCATGCGATATTCGACTTCCAACATATTGTTCCTGAAAATTGAATCGACTGTTCCATCACAATTGGAAAGAATACTTTCTCAAGAAGACGAAACCATAATCCGACAAATTGTTGAAGAGTTACCTGAGCAGCAAAGACTAGTCATTCGACTCAGAAGTATAGAAGAGCTGTCCTTTGACGAGGTGTCAGAAATAACAGGGCTTACTATTAATAACATAAGAGTCACCCTTTCCAGAGCTAGAAAAACGATACATGAGCGTTATCAAAAATATATGGGAAATGAAAAAAAATGAGATTGACCAGCTGATAAAGAAATACCATGAAGGCAATACATCCGAAGCCGAAGATCGTATGTTGGAAGAGATACTGATGAATGATTCTTCCGAAGAACATATTTCAGAGCGCAAGGTAATGGCATTCTTTACCACTGAGAGATCAGCCGGTCTTTCTGCCCAGTTCGATTCACGCTTCATGAAAGCTATTGGTAAATCTCCATTGCGGAAAAGTAAAATGCTAATGGTGTGGACTATAGGTATTGCTGCATCCATTGCAATATTCACTGTTGTAGTTTATTTATTCAATGGATATGACCGACAAGTCCAGAATAAAACGATCACCACTGGATTAAATGAAAGAAAAGAAATTCAACTACCCGATGGAAGCACGGTATTCCTCAATCATAAAAGCGCTATCCGCTATGATGAAGATTTCGAAGAGCGAAAAATTACCTTAACGGGAGAAGCATATTTTGATGTAAAGTCTGATAAAAAAAACCCATTCAAGATAAATACGCTCGGGTCAGTCACGGAGGTTGTGGGTACGTCATTTAACCTTATGAGCAACGATGAGAATGGTGTGGTGGAGTTAAGTGTTGTTAAAGGTTCAGTTACCTTTTCAGCCTACAAGGATCAATTACAGGAACGTGTATTTTTATCGGCAGGAAATCAAGCTGTTTTTGATAGAAAGAAAAACAGCATGAAGAAATACGAAGTCAGTGATCCCAACATCCTTGCGTGGAAAACCGGATTGCTGGTGTTTGACGATTCAAGGATCGAAGAGGTTGCTCTTATGCTTGGCCGGTACTTTGATCATCAGGTAATCGTAGATAACAAAGCTCTCCTCAACTGTCACTTCAATGCAAGGTTTCAGAAACCATCACTATCTGAGGTGCTCGATTTATTGAGTTTCACAATGAATATTAAAAGTGAGATCAAGGGTGATACAATAAAATTATATGGAAATGGTTGCTCTCAATAAAAATTCCAGTACATGAAAAACATAAGATTAGTCATTTCAATTACAATACTCAGTTTTACTCTTGCTGTAACAACAGGACTAGGTCAGACAATTGATCTTGAACAAAGAATATCATTTGTTGTCAATGACAAGACAATCCCAGAGGTGTTAAATAAAATAACAGAATTATCTCACATCCGGTTTTCTTATAGCAAAGAAGAAATGCCATCAACAAAATTTGATCTTTCCATAAACAACGAGACATTCTCTTCCGTACTTAATAAATTATCTACGATAGCGAAACTTGAATTTCGTCAGCTCGGCAATATGATCGCCATTAGAAAAGTAAAACAATTGTCTGTCAGCGACTCCTATTTATCTATCTCAGGAACTGTAGTTGCTGCGGAGAACAACGAGCCTCTTGTATTTGCTACTATCGGAGTTGTGGGAAGATCAAAGGGTACAATCACCAATACTTCAGGTTCATTTGCGCTTACCTTACCTGAGAATTTCAAATCTGATACTTTATTCATCTCCATGGTCGGTTACCAGACTGTGAGAATGATCGTTGATGGAGACGCAGCCGATATCAATATCAAAATGAAATCACAACCAGTCATTCTGAATGAGATTGAGGTTACGGAAAAGAAAATAAAGGCAGAAGATATTTTCAGGGAGATTAAGTCGAGACTTAAGTTCAATTATCCGACAACCGATTATGCAATGGAATGTTTCTATCGCGAGATAAAAACGGAGAACGGCACCCATCGCTCATTACTTGAAGCCGCATTAGTAATTCATGACAAAGGATATGACCATTCGAAATCAGAAGAGTCTGGATATATTCGTGAGGTAAGGGGCTCCAGCAAATTTATAAATCGTTTTTCAGATTTTTGGCAAGAGAATAACCTTTTAAAAGCAACACTAGGGCTCAATGCTGTTCGCCATCCTTCTTCTATACCTAATGTTTTTGGTAAGGACACCTATCAACTTAAAGGCACGAGTATGCTTAATGAAAAAGAGGTTTATGTATTAGTGAGTGATATTATGAAAAATGATTGCTGGCAAAGAACGCTTTATGTAGATGTCGAGACCTATGCCATTTATCGTAGCGAAGAAATCATTACGAACTTTGAGCCATCGTGGAGAGTAGGAAACAGTGACTCAATATATTTAAGGCTCACGAAGGGCACTAGCATTTTAGATTTTAAACCTTATAAGGGTAAGCTTTACCTGAATCACATTCGTCATGATGTAGAGAATGAATATTTTAATCCGTTAACAAACAAGATTCTTGACAGGTTTACCATCATCAATGACGTATTGGTGAATGATATTTATGAAAATTCATACACTGCCACAGAGGGATTAAAGAAGATGGAAAATTACGCACTTGAATTACAAGTCACTCCCTACAATGGAGAATTCTGGGAACATTATAATTTCATTAAACAAACACCACTTGAAGCGGAGGTAATGAAGGATCTCGCGAAGAAAAGAACATTGAAGGATCAGTTTGTGGAATCGGGCACGAATTCTCAAAAGCCAAATTCAAAAAAGAAAAAGCATTAATGTATCACAGGGTAAAATTAACTCAATAGGGTATGTACTTCAATGAGATGAGCTACTACTTTTTTTATTAGAACGAAATTGATTTTACCATCAAAATTAATTTATCGTACGAATTTTAACCTGATAACGGGATAAATCCGATCTGAAAACTTCAATTTCGTTCTGTGTTGAAAACCATCCACCAGCTCAATCAATTTTAATGCTACACATTTTCCTAGTGATACAATCGCTAATAATTCCAAATAAACTTGATCAGGGAAATTATGATAAAAAGGGTTTTAGCTGATTTACAATTTCACCAACCCGTTCTCCAAAGATAATTTAAGCAGTGCTGTTATATTTTTGACTTGCAGTTTTTGCATAAGACTTTTGCGATGACTGTCGATAGTTGACTGGCTTACAAATAATTTTTCTGCTATCTGAGGATTGGTTAGTCCTTCTGCGATAAGTTGAAGCACTTCCTTTTCGCGTTTGGTCAACACTGGCAAGCTGGCAGTGCGTTGTTTTTCCTGACGCATTGCATAACTCGCTTCGTAATTCAAATAAGTTTCACCACTTGAAACTTTGGTGACTGCCTGAAGAAATTCTTCCTTCGAAACATTTTTAAAAATATATCCTGACGCGCCATGCTCCATCATCTGCTTTACATAGCTACCTTGATTGAGACTACTAATGGCCAAAACATTTATCTCTGGTTTAAGCTTCTTCACCTCACGACATAATTCAATGCCGCTTTGATCTGGAAGATTAATATCCAACAATAAAACATCTGGTGTGTTCTCAAGTAAAAATCCCAGGCATGATGCAGAGGATGTTGCATATCCCATCAACTCGATGGTGGGCTCCTTCCTTATCATAGAAGACATGCCTTCTATAACCATCGGATGATCGTCAACCATAAAAAGCTTTATTGTCTTCATGCAGGAATGGTAATGTTTATGGCCGCGCCTTTCCCTTGACTCGTTTCAACATCAAGCGTTCCTTTTAAATACTCAACGCGTGATTTGATATTAGGCCAGCCTGCACCAGTTGTTTTCTGAAGTATGATTTGGTCAAATCCAATACCATTGTCTTCTACGGTAAGGGTCACTGTATTTTCATCATAATGAAGTTGAACAATTAACTCGGTGGCAGAAGAGTGGCGCATGGCGTTGTTGGCCAATTCATTTGCAATGCGATAAAGAATAACTTCAGCGGAAGAATCAAAACGTCTTTCTTCACCTACTTGCTGGAAGATTACATTCATAATTTTGGCATTGTTTATAAAATCACAAAAATCTTTTAGCGCTTCAGTAAGACCAAATTTAACAAGCGCTTCGGGCATGAGGTTGTGAGCAACTCGCCTTAACTCAGTGATAGAGTTATTTAACATATCAAGCGAGCGCTCAAAGGTTTGAACCTGATCGCCTTGCAAAATCATATTTCCTTTCATAGTAGATAGTGATGTTTTAACGCCCCACAACATTCCACCAAGTCCATCGTGAAGATCTTTCGCCAGGCGACTTCTTTCTTCTTCTTCTCCTTTTAAAATGGATTCTGCAGCTAATAGTTGCTGAGCTTGTTTCAGTTGACTTATTTCTGTTTCAATTAGTTTGTGTTTTTGTTCTGTGTTTCTTCTTCTGCTTTGAAGGTTACTATAAATTAAAAAACCAATAATGATCAGAATGAGAAGACTAGAACTTAACCCTACGATGAATAAGTTTTGATTTTCTTGCGCAAGTTTCAGCTTCAGTATTTGTTTTTCTTTTTGTGCTGTTTGATAACGAATTTCTAATTGCTCTATCTTTCTAGTAACCTCCGTTTGATTGACAGAATCTTTAATGTTATGGCTCATCATTAAATTTTGAAAAGCTGATTTATAGTTTCCCATTGAACCATTAGCATTAGCTATAGCCAGATAAATCTGATCTAAATTACTTTTGATATTATTTTTCTTACTGAACGCAATTACTTCTTCTGCGCGTTTTATTGTTTCCGTTGGATTTTCCATGAATGAGTATGCTATCGTCAACGCCTTCAAGGCATCTAGTTCATTATACAATGATCCAACATCTCTTGCAGCCTTAAGACCTAACTGCGCATACTCAATGCTCTTGCTGAATTTCTTTTTCAAGGTATAGAGTTCCGCAAGGAAATTATAGGTTTGCATTTCGATTAAGGAGCTCTTCGTTTTTTTAGCAATGGTCAATCCTTGTTGCAAATACTCATCAGCTTTTTCCAGTTGGTTTAAGTGCGTTGCACATATGCCTGCATTGATCAAAAAGGTTGCCTCTTGATTTATGTTTTTTGCTTCTCTTGCTTTTTCAAGTGCTTTTAATGAGTAATCTAATCCTTTAGTGTATTGTGTTATATTGATGAATACACCACCAATATTTCCGTACGCTATAGCGAGGTTATTGGCAAGACCGAGGTCTTCAAAAACTTTAGCCGCTTGTAGATAATAAACTATTGCCTCATCGTACCGGCTCATATTGTTATAACTGGAACCCGTATTAAAAAGACAATTTGCAAGTTGGATTTTTGTTCCTTTCTTTTTGGCGAATTCAACACTCTCCTTGTTTAGCTTTAAACTTTCATCAAATCTACCTTTGTGATTTAAGATGAATGTGTAGTTAGCGTAGTACTTTAATTGTCCTTCTGTATAGTTTATTTTTTTCGAGATTTCACCCAGCTTTACATAACAATTGGCTGCACTATCCATATTATACGTCTCCCACCACCATCCAAATTTTAAAAGTGTCATCACCTTATTTGAGTCATTTGGAATGCTTTTCAATACCGTTTGAAAACTATCTTTTTCAATTTCAAATCTTGCTTGACCAATACAAACTATAGAGCCTGCAAGGAAAACGAGTACGATAATCAGAGACTTAAGGCGCAATGGAGTAGGCTTTGGTTTTTTTTAAAAAAGTGAACTCAATAAGACGGCATACTAAAGAACGTGAAGAAAGTTAACTTTAAAAGCATACGAATGATATTCATGAATATTTTTTTTAAAAGAATCTCAACATTTTAATTTCGATTACGAAAGATCAGTTCGCAATTGAATTACTTGCTTTGAGGGATGAACATGAAATTCAATTAACAACCAAAATGATTTAGTAATAAAATCCCCGATTGAACAAATCAACCGGGGATGAATTAAAGCCTGCCTATAAAATATTACTGTACGATTTTACGAATGCGGTTTGTTCCATCTGTTATGTAGAGATCGCCTATCGCATCGACTGCTATTCCGAGAGGTTGATAGATGGCAGTGAAGGGTCCTAATCCATCTTTGTAAAGCACACTACCTGGGAAATCGTGATTACCGGCTACTGTTGTAACAACTCCAGCCGGAGTGATTTTCCGAATAAGACCATTCTCGGTATCGGCCACATATAGATTTCCGTCAGTATCGATGGCTAAACCCGATGGACCACCAAATCGCGCACTTGTGCCGATACCGTCTGTAAAACCACCTGCTCCATTATCTGCTACGCTTGCACCTGCAAAAGTAGATGCATCATTACTTCCTTGTATTACAAGTTTCCGGATACAGTTATTAGTATGATCGGCTATATACATGTTGTCACCAGAAGGATCGATGGCAAGACCATCCGGAAAATAAAACACTGAGTTAGTTCCATTTCCATTTATGTAGCCACTGGTATTGTTGCCTGCTAATGTTGTAACGGAACCACCAGAGGTAAGATCACGGATAAGTGAATTCCAACGATCGGATACATAGATGTTATTAAATCCATCAATCGCTATACCTTGAGGCTGATAGAATTGTGCATTGCTAAATGAAGTGCCGTTACTATTACCTTCTGTTGATCCAGCATATGTACTCACGTATCCTGTAGAATTAATTTTACGAATATGATCATCACCTCGATCTGTAAAATAAATATCGCCTGTAGTTTTGTTCACTGTTATGCCCCAAGGTTGGTTTGTCATAGAGGCTGTGCCTTGACCATTGAGGTAATCATAAGAGCCATCGCCAGCAATACTGGAAACAACACCTGCGGGAGTAATTGATCTTATTCGATTGTTTGCATAGTCAGCTACTAATAAATTGCCTGATTTGTCAAAAGCTAATCCCGCAGGGGTAAAGAACTGAGCTGCAGTTCCAGTTGCATCTTTCCAGTTTTGCGTTCCATCACCCGCAAAAGTTGTAACGGTTGCGTATTCAGTAAACGTTCCTTTCGTTGCTGTTTTTCCTGCAACGCTAACGGTAATGTTTCCAGCACCGCGAGCACCTCGTGGTACCATAACAGTGAGAGAAGTAGAGGAAATATTAGTTGGCGTAGCAGTCTGTACACCGTTGATCTTAACAATGTTATTCGCAGCTGTTGTGCCGTCAAACTCTGTTCCTGTTATTACTACTGTGTAACCAACTCCGCCA
Source organism: Chryseolinea sp. (assembly GCA_046595655.1). GTDB lineage: Bacteria > Bacteroidota > Bacteroidia > Cytophagales > Cyclobacteriaceae > Chryseolinea. The sequence continues at coordinate 14,796 of JBKJOF010000042.1, forward strand.
AGCTCTGGAGTAAAACTGGTGATTGATAATCCTGTAATTGTCAACGTATATATTGCAGTACCTTGCACGTTTTTTCCGGCCAAGGCTGCCTGAGTTGCTGCAACTGTAGCCACTCCAGGAGATACTGGCGTAATGGCACCGGTTGTTGGATTTACTGTTGCAATACTTGGATCATTAATAGAATAACTGATAGCACCCCCGGTTGGAAGGGAGGATGTCGCCACATTCGTGCAGCCTGCTGAACATGACAAAGCGTTTGGAGTTGCAAAAGTAAGAGTAGGAACGGGGTCTGCTGGTTTGGGATCATCTTTCTTGCAAGCCCACACCAAGCAAAGAAGGGTTAAAACGATTATCGGAGAGTATCCGGTAAAAAATAATTTTTTCATAGTTGTTTTTTTGTTTGCATCAAAGGTGGGCAGCAATACAGGTTCAGCGCCTCCCATGAAGGGGGGAATTTTATCGCAGGATATCAAAAAGTTAAATTGCTTATCGAGGGCGTGGATGCAGGAAACTTATCAACCTCTAATGAACGAGTCTGGTTTGAATAGCTTTCAAACAGATTAAAATAATCTTAATTGAGTTTAAAACAGGTTTCTGAAATTTATTTTGATAAAAAAAAAGGCCGCCTTTTAAAGGAAGCCTTCTTTTTTTGATCAAAATTCTAAATATTACTTCGCAGCAAAACGCTTCGCCACTTCACTCCAGTTTACTACATTCCAAAATGCAGTAATGTAATCTGGTCTGCGGTTTTGATAGTTTAGGTAATACGCGTGTTCCCAAACATCTAAACCAAGAATCGGTGCTCCTTTTACTTCAGCAACATCCATTAATGGATTGTCTTGATTGGGTGTTGATGTGATGGCTAACTTACCATCTGCTCCAATAATTAACCAAGCCCAACCTGAACCAAATCTAGTAGTTCCTGCTGCTGCGAACTTGGTTTTAAATTCGTCAAAACTTCCGAAGGCTGCAGTGATGGCATCTGCCAACGCACCTGTTGGTGCTCCACCTGCATTCGGGCCAAGCACGGTCCAGAATAAACTGTGGTTATAATGACCACCACCATTGTTGCGAACGGCAGCTGGGTACTTTGAAATGTTCTTGCATATTTCTTCAATGCTTAAACTTTCTTCAGGCTTACCGGCAACGGCTGCATTCAGATTCGTTACATAAGCATTGTGATGTTTACCATGATGTATCTCCATAGTGGGTGCATCGATGTGTGGCTCCAGTGCATTGAATGCATAGGGAAGCGCGGGTAATGTAAAGGCCATTGTTATTTTTTATTTAGAGTTGAACAAAATTTTTATTGAAATCAAATATACAACCATCCTAACGTCAGTAAAATTTCAATTTTCACCGGTATCGTCATTTTATTTTAACCCGTTATGCTCCAACACCTAGAAGGGCAAATCATCTGTGGCGCTATTCTCCTGAGAAAACGGTTCTTCTGTTGGAGGTGGAGGTCCACCATAACTACCACCATTGCTGCCACTACTATCTTTTTCTAACTTCCATGCGCGCGCTTCGGTATACCATCTTCCATTGTATTCGCGGCTCTCTAGATCAACCGATACATTTACCATATCACCAATCGCTAAATTGTATTGATCTACCTTATCGCCCCAGGCCGAAAGGCAAACCTTTTTCGGGTATTGTGCTTGTGTTTCAATGATGAACTCTTGCTTTTTCCACACACCTTTTTTGCCTTGTCCCGTTGTTAGCGGTAATAGTTGAAGTACTCTTCCTTTTATTTCCATTTGTTAAAAATTTACACTGTTAATCTTAAAGTAGTCATGAATCCCCAAAAGGAAAGTGCAAACTACTATCTTATCTTCGAATACTTTTAAAAAAGTTATCCACCATTTTTTTGCACTCACCTGCTTTTACTCCTTTCACTACTTCTGTCTTGGCATGCAACAATGGACTAGTGATTAAACTATATCCACGCTGAATATCAGACGCACCAAAAACTAATTTTTGAAGTTGTGACCAATTTAGTGCACCAGCACACATCACGCAAGGCTCAAGCGTAACATATAAAGTACATTCGCTCAAATATTTTGAACCCAGATAATTAGCCGAAGCAGTAATGGCCAACATCTCAGCATGAGCGGTTGCATCCGTCAATTTTTCAGTTTGATTATGGGCACGAGCAATAATACGATTCTGACAAACCACTACAGCTCCCACTGGCACCTCCCCTATTTCAAGAGCTTTGGTGGCTTCCTTCAATGCTTCACGCATAAAGTATTCGTCAGTATATAAATCCATTCCTTGTTCGGGTTATTCGTTAATCCAGAAAGTTACCCGAAAGAGCGGAATAAAACCTGAAGGTTTGCGGAAAGATATATAGTCATCTAGATTTCCTGACTGTGTTATTAACTCTTTGATGACCGGCAAAATTTCAACGAAGTTTAATCAAATATAAAAATTCGGGTATTAACCTTCCTTTTGACTGAATTAAAATATACCGTGAGAATAAATTTCATACAAAAAAAATATTACAGTTTTTTTTTCCTAATTTAATGTGACATTATGAAGCAAAAGAGCTTGTCGATTAAGTTCTTAAAATCAAAAGAACTCTCTTACCTTACTTCTTTTGGTTTTTGCCATCTACGGAATAACCTGGATACTTTTGAATAGACCTTGTTGTAGTATTTGAGTTTTGAAGGCGCATTTGCCATAGATAATTTATTTAACAATCACCTTTAGGCTTCTGTCACCTTCCTTGCATTTTGAACGGTTTAGATCCGGCTCCTTTGTACTGTCGTTCGTGTACCTTGTATTTCTTATTTCCTACTATGACAAAAGTACTTATGCTCGGTTGGGAATTTCCACCGCTTTTCAGCGGAGGTCTTGGCATTGCGACCTATGGTCTGGTAAAAGCATTAAGTCCGAAAACTGACATTCGCCTCATTATTCCCCAAGCTTCGGCAAATGACTTGAGTAATGTTAACATCATCGGCCTGAATCAACTCACCGCACAAGAAATTGATCTTGAACGCATCGCGTTTAACTTTTCCTTTCTCAATACGGAAGTGCACCAACTTCCTTTAAGCATCAGTCCGTATCACTATGCCAATCAACTCATACAAGATAGTCAGCGCAGTGCCTTCGATGCATTAACAACGGATCATAAAAGCATCGATCAGATCAACGACATCTTTTCCGACAAGGAAGTCTACGGACCGAATATGATGCACAAAGTGTATGTGTATTCAAAACTAGCCGAAGAGATTGCAGCCGATGGAAACTTCGATGTTATTCATGCGCACGATTGGGTAACGTATCCTGCCGGCATCAACATTAAACATCGGACGCATAAACCGCTTGTGTTACACGTTCATGCATTGGAAACTGATCGTGTCGGCAGTCATGCGCGAAATGAAATTTATGAAGTGGAAAAGCGGGGGATGGAAGAAGCGGATAAAGTAATTGCAGTTAGTCATTATACGCGTCAACAAATTATTCAGCATTATCAAATTGATGCGCACAAGATTGAAGTGGTGCACAATGGAATTGATCCCACGGAAATTGTTCGCACGCAACACAAACTAAAAGATAAGCTCGTAGTTTTTCTGGGAAGGCTCACGCATCAGAAAGGTCCGCAGTATTTAATTGAAACGGCAGAGAAAGTAGTGCGAGTTTATCCACGTGTAAAATTTGTGATTGCGGGAACGGGCGATCAGTTTGCGCCTTTGCTGGAATCATCGGCTTATAAAAAAATGGGTCGACATTTTATTTTCGCAGGCTTTCTTTCCAAAGCAAAAGTGAATGAACTGCTTGCATTGGCAGATGTTTATTTTATGCCTTCCGTTTCAGAACCGTTTGGTCTTACAGCATTGGAAGCAGCACAACATTTTGTTCCCAGTGTGATCTCGTCACAATCGGGAGCAGCGGAGGTAATGAAGTCATCGTTAAAAGCCGATCATTGGGACACCGACAAGTATGCGAATTACATTCATGCATTGCTTCGCTATAACGCATTACATCAAAATCTTTCGCAAGGCGCCAACCACGAAATACAACACCTAACCTGGCAGCATGCTGCTGAGAAAGTCCGTGAAATTTATAATCATTGTCTAGAGTCTAAAGTCTAGAGTCTAAAGTCTAGAGTCTATTAAATAAAAAAAACCCGCTATGCCTTCTGTATGTTTTTATTTCCAGGTACATCAACCGTTTCGATTAAAACCCTACGATTGTTTCAAGATTGCAAACGATCACTACTATGAAGACGAAGCGAAGAACAGGGAAATACTCGATCGTGTTTCGAAGAAATGTTATCTGCCCGCAAATAACACGATGTTAAATTTGATTGATAAATATCAAGGTGATTTTAAAATTGCGTACTCACTGAGCGGGGTGTTGATCGAGCAATTGGAATTGTATCGGCCCGATGTATTAAAGTCGTTTCAGGCATTAGCAGAAACCGGTTGTGTTGAATTTTTATCGGAGACGTATCATCACTCGTTAAGCTATTTATATTCAAAAGCAGAATTCGTTCGGCAGATAGAATTACATAAGGCGAAAATTAAAAAACATTTTAATCAGGTGCCCACCGTTTTTAGAAATACCGAACTCATTTATAATAATGAGATCGCTAATTACATTTCGGAGCTTGGCTACAAGGGAATTATCTGTGAAGGATTAGATCACGTCCTCGGCTATCGCAGTCCGAATTTCATTCATCATCCTCCAGGAAATAAGAAGATAAAATGTTTGTTGAAGAACTATAAACTCTCCGATGACATTGCGTTTCGTTTTTCCAATCAGGGTTGGGATGAATGGCCGCTAACGGCTCCGAAGTTTGCGAGCTGGGTGCATGAGGTTGCGGGCAATGGCGAAACGATTAATCTCTTTATGGATTACGAAACGTTTGGAGAGCATCAATGGCCTGAAACCGGCATCTTCGAATTTCTTCAACACATGCCGGGTGAAATTATCAAACATCCTGACTTCGATTTTAAAACGCCTTCGGAAGCAATTCAATCGTACAAAGCAAGAGGTGAATACGATGTTCATAACCTTAGCTCGTGGGCTGATCTGGAGCGTGATCTTTCTGCTTGGTTAGGAAATAGTTTACAACACGATGCGATGGAGCGCATTTATAAATTAGAGAAAGAAGTAAAAGAAAGTGGCGATCTGAATATAATCAACGCATGGGCAAAGCTTACCACGTCTGATCATTTCTATTACATGTGCACCAAATATTGGAACGATGGCGATGTGCATAAATATTTCAGTCATTACAACACGCCATACGATGCCTACATTAATTATATGAATGTAGTGACGGACCTGGAATATGTTCTGGAAGAATATAAAACTGAGCAAAGTATTGAAATTCGTCAGCTTGTTGACTTTGTGACGGCCAACTAAGTCTCACCTTGCTGATCAATTTATCAGAACACCAGCATTTGTTAACGCTGCTCGCGATTGAATTCATCTCTGTAAGCTCTTTACATGTTATTGCTGGAAGAAATGAAACTCGGGCAGACAACAAAGAGTACGATCATTATTAAAAGACTTTCAAACCATCTGTCGCGTAGAAATTATTACGGAGAAGCGCGCAAAGCAGTGAGCCTATCATGCGCAAAGTTTTTTTCATGAAGTAGGTGAAGTCACACTGCAAGGTAAGATAGTGGAGCCCAAGTGTTATTTTGGTGCAATAAATTCGGCTGAGGGGGAAAGTACACCGTTCGTCTCCGGATGATCGCTGCGATGGAGGCGAACATGACACTTTGTAGAATGAATTAAATACGTAAATACATATTGGCAATGAAGAAAAATATAATCATAACCGGTGCTTCCGGAAATCTTGGAAAAGCATCTGTTGAGAAATTTATTCAGGATGGATACAATGTAATTGCTACGATCTCACCTGGTAAGACACTGGGCTTTGATGTGACAGGTGATCTCGAGACGGTTGAGGCCGATCTTACCAATGAAAAAAATGTAGAAGAGGTTATTGCTAAAATAGTAAACAAGCATCTACAGATTGATGCAGCCCTACTATTGGTTGGAGCATTCGCTGCGGGCGGTATTAAAGAAACCGATGGAGCCGCGTTAAAGAAAATGTACGCATTGAATTTTGAAACGGCTTACTATGCTGCGCGTCCAATCTTTCTTCAAATGCAAAAGCAGGCAACAGGAGGACGCATTGTTTTGATTGGTGCACGTCCCGCGTTACTTCCTACAGATGGTAAAAATCTTTTAGCGTATGCACTTGCTAAATCATTGTTATTCAAACTCGCTGATTTCTTAAATGCAGAAGGTGCATCAAAAAATATTCTCACTTCGGTTGTAGTGCCAAGCACGATCGATACGGCTATCAACAGACAAGCCATGCCATCCGCTAATTTTTCAGATTGGGTAAAGCCTGAAGAAGTGGCTGAAGTAATGTCGTTTCTGACTTCTGAAAATGGAAATAAGCTTCGCGATACCGTTGTGAAGGTCTATGGCAATTCGTAAGTGCGAATTTGATTTACCGAAAGTGAACGGGATTAATAAATATTTGAGAAGTTGGAACTGGAGAATGAAGTAGGAACAGAATTTATTGTTGGCATAAATAAAGAAATCAAATCTTAAAAAGGCTCATATCCTTCCGCAAAAAAGAAAGGATATGAGTATGCCCTTTGGAGTTTATAAATGACTTGCAATTTCTTTCACACTAGGCCGCTTCGTGTAATCAGGATCGAAATGAAGGTAAATAATTTTTCCTTTCATATTAATGATGTAGATAGCCGGAACGGGTAAGCTCGCTCCGTTGGTTCCGTTGGCCTCATTGAAATCAATTCCATACCCTTTGTACTTTTCAATCGTGGCTGCATCAAGACTAAATGCTACCTGGTAACTTTTCATAATCTTTAGTTCGTCATCATATAATATTGAGAAGGAGGCTTTAGTCTTTTCAATGGTTTTGGAAATATTTTCCTGCTTCTCTGGTGTTATTGCTAATATCGTTGCACCCTTTGAAGTAATCAGCGCTAATGAATCCTGCATGCCGCTTAATTGTTTGTTGCAATACGGGCACCATTGACCACGGTAGAACATTACGACTACCGGACCTTTTTTAAGTAATGTCTTTAGATTAATTTCTTTTCCAAACTGATCTTTGGCACTAAACTCTGGGGCTGTGTCATTCACGTTCAATCCCTGCGGTTTTTCCTGAGCCAATACACACATGCTCAACAGCATCATGCCAATGGTGAATAGTTTTATTTTCATAGTTGTAATTTTTTTGGAAAGGTAGTCTCAAACAAAAGGAAAGCGTGTCGCGTAGCGTACATTTATAGCAATCCCTCCAACGATTTGGAAGCAGCACCCAGAATGTGCCAATTTGTATTTTGAATGTAGAGGATTACTGAGGAATTCTACTTCGTTCAATGAATAGCTACTTAATATCTCTGACTCACTCAAATGAAGAAATACATTTACAATGACAATTATTTATAAAAAAATTTAACTCATGGTTGCTATTGCTTTTTTATTTTTTGGACGAAGGAACAAATCATGCTCCAACGAAACACGCAAGCTTTCTCCCACACCCCAGGCCTGTGCTATGCATCCGCGCGGATGAAACGGAGATTCAGCATCAAATATTTCAGAGATACTTCCTACACCCGCTTCATCAAGATGTTTAAAAAATTCAGTAAGCAACCGTGCAGCTTCCGCTTTTCCTTTTGCACCTTTTAAGTTGATAAGTGCATCAATGTATGGACCAATTAAAAAACTCCAAACTGTTCCCTGGTGATACGCACCATCACGATGCCATTGATCTCCACCATAAACCGGTTTGTATTCGGGATGATCAGGAGAGAGACTACGTAAACCTTTTGGCGTTAAGAGTTTTTCAGTTACAAGATTAAATACACTTTGTGCTTTATCTTTTGACAGTAATTGAAACGGAAGACTTAAAGCATAAATCTGATTTGGTCTCAGATCATCATTTTTATTTTCGCCATCAACAAAATCATACAAGCCACCTTGTGCTTCATTCCAAAAGAGTTGATTGAAAGATGTATTCACCTGAAAGGCACGCTTCTTAAATTCCTCCGCTTCTTTTCTCTTTCCAGTCTCGGAAAGTAATTCAGCCATGACTGAAAGTGCATTGTGCCAAAGTGCATTTATTTCTACCGCCTTACCTTTGCGTGGTGTTACTACCCAATCACCCACTTTTGCATCCATCCACGTAAGTTGAACACCATCTTGACCTGAATAGAGAAGTCCATCATTGTCTACATGAATGTTATAGCGTGTTCCTTTGTCATGCCAGTCGATAATGTAACTCAGCATGGGAAGCAGTGTTTTAATAAATGCTTTGTCAGACGTGTATTGATAATATTTATAGATGGCATGAAAGAACCAAAGTGTCGCATCCACCGTGTTGTATTCTGGTGTTTCACCTTGATCGGGAAATCGATTCGGCAATATTCCATCGCTTACACTTTCAGCAAAAGCTTTTAAAATTTTCTTAGCGTCATCAAATCGTTCTGTTGCCAAACATAATCCTGGCAGAGAGATCATGGTATCACGACCCCAATCGCTAAACCAATGATAGCCTGCGATAATGGTTTTTAAATCATCACCACGTTTTACAATAAATTGATCTGCGGCCAGCGTGAGACGTTTTAGATTTTCATTCCACAAAACATCTTTGATCAGTTTCGCTCTTCGATTTTGTTCCTGCTTAAAAAGTTTAAAGGCATCTCTTCCTGTTGGATCTTCTGTGGAAATAATGATTCCAATTTTATCACCTTTCTTAATATCAATGATGAACTTTCCATGGGTGAATAAGTCTTCCTGAAAATTCAATCCACGATACTGTTCGATGGAATATTCAAAGTTGTGATACCAATTTGGATCAGCTTCAAATGTTGATTTGGGTATGGAAATGAAAAGCTCAGGACTATCGAAATAATTTTTAGTTTTAAAAATACCTTCGTTAAACTCGTATCCATTATTCAGTGCTTTATTGGCGTGACAGATGCTATGATAATCGCGTGCTGCACCTAGTGGTAAAAATTCAAGCTTGGATTTCTTCGATGCCGAAATTATTTCATATAACACTAGTGTTGTATTCTCACCATGAACACCTACGATTGTCTTCTTAATTTTAACACCTTCGGCTTCGTAGGTAAACTCCGGAAACATTTCACGTTCAAAACTTTTTAAATGATGAAATCCTTCAGGATAGACACAACCCGGATATTGATTCGAGCTTAATTCAATGCGAACATCGTTGGATTGTTTTTCTTTATTCTCAGATGGAATAATTATAGTCTCATCAAGTTTTGAAAGCAGAACGGTGCGTCCACCCGGTGGATGCATAGCGGCCACCAGCAATCCATGATACCTTCGCGAATGTGCGCCTGATACGGTTGAACTTGCGTAACCACCAAGTCCATTTGTTTCAAGCCACTCAAGTGAACGAGCCTTATTAAAATCATGCAATACATCTGAAGTGAATGGAGTTTTCATATTTATTTTTTTCAATACGAAACAATTCAGTTGACGATGATCAACTGTTTGTTGCCTGTTATGAAATGACTTTTACTTTCTTGGTTGTATCAACTTGGCTACTAATCCTGTCCAGCCAGTTTGATGTGTGGCACCGACACCTCTACCATTGTCGCCATGGAAATATTCATAGAAGAGTATGTAATTTTTGAAGTGTGGATCATTATTTAATTTATCGTAGTTGCCATTTACCGGGCGTGCTCCGTTTTCATCTTTCCGGAAGATGTTTATCATGCGTTCCGAAAGATCATTGGCAATTTCTTTCAGCGTGATCTTCTTTCCTGAACCTGTTGGATGTTCGATTAAAAAATCATCACCATAATAATGATAAAAACGTTGGAGAGATTCAATCAACAAATAATTAACCGGGAACCAGATGGGACCGCGCCAGTTTGAGTTGCCACCGAACAATGACGTGTCGCCTTCACCTGGAGTATACTTTAAGCTGAACTCATTGTTGTTCGCATAAAATTTAAAAGGATGTTCATCATATACTTTTGATAACGCCCTGATGCCATAGGTAGATAAGAATTCATTTTCATCTAACATGCGCTTGAGTATGCGCGTCATGCGATGACCACGCAAAAGGGATAACAAATGTCTTTCTTTTTTTCCTTTCTCACCCCAGCGCGAAATCAAGCGAGCGAGATCGGGCCTGTTTTGTAAAAACCACTCCAGTCGTTTTGTAAATTCTGGCATTGAATTAAAAAGCTCTTCATCTAAAACCTCTACTGCAAACAGTGGAATCAATCCCACCATCGACCGGATTTTCATTGGCGTGCGTTTGTTATCAGGCGTGTGTAGCACATCATAGAAAAATTCATCTTCCTCATCCCACAAATCGATTCCTTCATTGGCAATGGCACCTGCAATGTATAAGAAGTGCTCAAAGAATTTTGTTGCCAGACTTTGATAGGTAGGATTTTCTTTGGCCAGTTCGAGCGCCATCCGCATCATGTTCAGTGTAAACATCGCCATCCAACTGGTTCCATCGGATTGCTCAATGTATCCACCGGTTGGAAGTTTTGCGCTGCGATCGAACACACCAATATTATCCATTCCTAAAAAGCCACCTTGAAAAATATTATTACCGGTCTGATCTTTTTTATTTACCCACCACGTGAAGTTCAGCAAGAGCTTGTGAAATACTTCTTCTAAAAATTTTCGATCGCCTTTTCCATCTTGTAACTTCTCATCGATCTTATACACTCGCCACGTTGCCCATCCGTGCACGGGAGGATTCACATCACCAAACGCCCACTCATAGGCTGGTAGCTGTCCGTTGGGAT
>JBKJOF010000017.1:0-25158 GCA_046595655.1 Chryseolinea sp.
CAACAGACTGAAGAAATGTTGAAAGTGGTAAAGGCCAAATCGATTGATGAACTCATCGAACAAACCATCCCTGCCAGCATTCGTCTGAAAAGTGCACTAAATTTACCAGCAGCTAAATCTGAATTTCAGTTTTTGAATGATTTCAAAAAGCTGGCTTCAAAAAATAAGGTCTTCAAATCGTTTATCGGAACAGGTTACTATAATACCATCACACCGGGAGTTATCCTTCGTAATGTTTTAGAAAATCCAGGATGGTACACTGCCTACACTCCTTACCAAGCAGAAATTGCGCAAGGTCGTTTGGAAGCGTTGATCAATTATCAAACGATGATCATCGACCTTACGGGAATGCAAATTGCAAACGCTTCATTGTTAGATGAAGGTACAGCTGCAGCCGAAGCCATGCACTTGATGTTTGCTTCGCGAAAAGCCTCTAAGAAAAATGCAACAAAGTTTTTTGTTGATCAAAATGCCTTTCCTCAAACCATCGACTTATTAAAAACTCGTGCAACTCCAATTGGTGTTGAGCTTGTGATTGGCGATGTAAATACATTGGATATTACCGATGCGAATCTTTTCGCAGTCTATATTCAAAATCCAAACAACGATGGTGCAATAAAAGATTACTCTTCTTTCGCTTCGTCCGCGCATGAGAAAGAAGTATTCATTGTGATGGGCGCAGACTTGATGAGTTTGTTATTGATGAAATCTCCTGGAGAAATGGGAGCTGATGTTGTGGTGGGATCTTCACAACGTTTCGGTGTGCCGATGGGATTTGGCGGGCCTCACGCAGCATTCTTTGCAACGAAAGATGAATTTAAACGTCAGATGCCGGGAAGAATTATTGGTGCCTCGATTGATGCATCAGGCAATCCTGGTTATCGCATGGCTTTGCAAACACGCGAGCAACATATTCGCAGAGAGAAAGCAACATCTAATATTTGCACTGCCCAAGTTCTGCTTTCCGTAATGGCCGGCATGTATGCTGTCTATCATGGACCAGAAGGATTGAAAAAAATTGCCGGAAGAATTCACGGGCTTGCCGCTTCATTAGATAGCGGATTAAAATCACTCGGCTTCAAACAAGTAAACGAAAATTATTTCGATACACTAAAAGTTTCGGTTGCCGATTCAAAAGCAGTTGAGCGCGAAGCAACGAAACGGGAAGTCAATTTTAAATACTTCGATACCAATAATGTTGGAATTTCGATTGATGAAACTACATCATCAGAAGATGTAAAAACAATTCTTGAAATATTCGCTGCCGCAGAAAATAAAAAGGTAACGAGTACTTCATCAAACGGGGCAGCGTTAAGCTGGCCAGCATCGTTAGTAAGAACATCATCATACATGGCGCATCCGGTATTTAATACGCACCATTCAGAACATGAAATGTTGCGTTACATTAAGCGTTTGGAAAATAAAGATTTGTCGATGGTGCATTCTATGATTTCGTTAGGATCGTGTACCATGAAATTAAATGCAACGGCTGAAATGATTCCTGTTACGTGGCCCGAGCTTGGCAACATGCATCCCTTCGCTCCCGCTGATCAAACATTGGGATACCAGGAATTAATTAAAGACTTAGAAATCTGGCTAAAAGAAATTACCGGATTCACCGCTGTCTCCCTTCAACCCAACAGTGGTGCGCAAGGTGAGTATGCCGGCTTAATGGTAATTCGTGCCTATCATCAGGATCGTGGCGATTCACACCGAAACATTTCTTTGATACCTGCATCTGCTCACGGAACAAATCCAGCGAGCGCAGTGATGGCAGGTATGGAGGTAATCGTTGTAAAATCAGATGAAGAAGGAAAAATTGATGTTGGCGATCTAAAAGTAAAAGCAGAACAATACAAAGAAAAACTTTCTTGTTTGATGGTAACGTATCCCTCTACACATGGTGTGTTCGAAGAATCCATTATGGAAATTTGCGAAACCATTCACAAGAATGGCGGACTGGTTTACATGGATGGTGCCAACATGAATGCACAGGTAGGCTTAACATCGCCAGCCAACATTGGTGCTGATGTGTGTCACTTAAACTTGCATAAAACATTTTGTATTCCACATGGTGGTGGTGGCCCTGGCATGGGTCCAATCTGTTGCAACGATAAATTAAAACCATACCTGCCCGGTCATGCCGTTGTAAAGATGGGTGGCGATAAAGCAATACATGCTGTGTCTGCTGCACCTTGGGGAAGCGCAAGTATCTTAACCATATCATACGCCTACATTGCCATGATGGGTGGTGATGGATTAACGAACGCAACCAAGTATGCAATCTTAAATGCGAACTACATCAAGAATAAACTTGAAGGTCATTATAAAATTTTATACACCGGAACGAAAGGTCGTTGCGCCCACGAGATGATTGTGGATTGTCGTGACTTTAAAAAGTTTGGTGTTGAAGTAGAAGACATCGCGAAACGTTTGATGGATTATGGTTTCCATGCACCAACCGTTTCATTCCCCGTTGCCGGAACATTAATGATCGAGCCAACCGAAAGCGAACCGAAAGAAGAAATGGATCGCTTTGTTGAAGCACTGATTGAAATCAGAAATGAAATCCGTGAAGTAGAAGAAGGCAAAGTGGATAAAGAAAACAACGTCTTAAAACATGCGCCACATACTGCGGCTGTTATCACTGCAGACGAATGGACTCGTCCGTACAGCAGACAAAAAGCAGCGTATCCACTTCCTTATGTAAAGGATGCGAAATTCTGGCCAAGCGTTAGTCGCGTTGACAGTGCCTATGGCGACCGTAACTTAATGTGTACTTGTTTGCCGATGGAAGAATATGCGAAGAAGGAAGAAGCGGTGATTTAGTTTTACAGTTAACTTCAAAATAAAAAGGTATCTGAATTAGCAGGTACCTTTTTATTTATAGTCGTCTCAAAAAAAACCTCGGTCTATTTCATCACAGGCTGAAACAATTTTATGCTGGTGGTCTGTGGGGACACAGACCACGGAATCGAGAATTCTGCACTACTATGGCTTCGTCCGACACTGTTTGCTGCTTCTCTTATACCTTCGGTAAAATTGAGCTACGATATGAACTGATGAGTTTCTCCCTTTCAGTCTCCAATCAATTTGGATTCTCGCAAAGCTTTCGCGCATCAACAAACAATTTCCCACGTTCCGTATAAAAGCCTGTGTAAAGTTCCTGCCATCTTAGTGCCGGTTGACCTGTAACCAGTAAACCGTTCCCCGTTACAATCTTCCTATCAGTACAGATATCCGATAGTTTCGTCAACAAGTTCTCCCTTTCGACATATCATCAACGGTTCATTTGCATTCAGCTCCTCTACACTCACCTGATACCCTATTCGGATACCTTTTATCTAAACGTTCAGCACCATGCCTTTTCAACACAGCACCTTTAGATGGTTTACATACTCCAGCTGCAAGGCGTATGTGAAGGGCCTACCTTCATCTTTTATACAGCATTGAAAAGAACGTCTTCCTTTTCATTCGTGGCACACCTCTGCGGAGAATTAAAAATCCTTTAAATGAGTTTGTAAATCCCATTCTTTAGGGTTTAAATTTAAATCAATGGATTTTCCTCTCTGAATAATTAGATGTTTAGGGGATATTCCCATTTTATTCTTACACTCTAGGCTAGATCCATTATTCAATAGCAGGAAAATGATCTCTAAAATTTTTTTTTCTCCTCTAAAACTATGGATAGCTCTGAATAAGGGCGTGCACCCATCATTGTCAGCTAGCTCAATGTTAGCATTGCTCCGTATTAATATTTTTAAGATATCGTCTCGTTTATTTGCTACACTATGATAAACCGCACTTAAACCTTCCTTGTCCTGCTCATTAATTCTTAATCCCCTTTCTTTTAGTAAATAATTGATTACTTCATTGGGGTTATAGTTTAAACTCGATGACTTCGATATATAATAATGAAGTATATTCATTTTAGTTAGGTCACTAACTGAATTGATATCCAAGTGCTTAGTTTCTCTAATAAACTCATCAAGATTATTACTGATTAGAGCCGCTTGCAGTTCTTTATAATCGCTATTCATGCTCAGCCTTTTAATTTTATAAATCTCCTTTAGCACCATTACTACTATTCGTCTTTTGCCATTCAATTTGATAAATATCTGGATTATTTTGATCTGTGTTCACCTCTGATCTTTTGTTCTGATTGGCAGTATCATCTTGATAACCTTTCAAGCTTTTGTCCTTAAGGTGTCCGTAATTAATATCCCCATAAATAACTTGCTTTCTAGCCTTGTCATATGTTGCTTTATTACCAGGAATCGGCTTCCCATCTGGACCAACATATCTTAATTTTCCATCTGCATCCATCATGACTTCAGTTTTAGCCTTTATAGCATTTACTGTGGGAACTGTCAATTTAACTCTTCGTTGAAGTTGTTTTGGTAAAGCTGCAACACGTTGGCTACGAACCTTCTCAGGAATAACCTTAAGAGGAACTTTACGACTCAAAGTTCCTCTGCTACGAGGCGTGTATACTCTAGGTATTTTACTACCAGAAGATCCTTTTCCTCGGTCTGTGTCCCCACAGACCGAAATAACCTCAATACACTCTTACTTTTTTATTTCTCAAAATCTTTCTCCATAATGTGTCATAAACCCAAACTCATCAATACCACTTCCATAAAATTTCGCTGATGACCAATGATAATTTTCTGGTTTAGTGGCTAAGTTCCATCGCTCCTGCAATGGATTTAAATGAATGTATTCCAACTTCTGTTCTAATTTCTGCCGCGAGTCCATATTTATTGCCAAGGCATCACGTTGCCAAAACCGATGCTTACGTTCTTTATCTTCCTCCACTTCATATTCCCTTGCTGCATTCATACCTTCTGCACGCAACTGGTCCAGAAAACGATGGCTTGTGATTTTATTGAAACTAGCATGAGCCATCTCTTTACCATTCATGCTAAGCATCTCCCAAATAACATGCAGATGATTGGGCATAATAACAAATCCATAAATCACTATCTTTTTTCGCTCTACCAATGTGCGCCACGATTCAATTATAACTTGCTTAACCTTATCTTCTTTGAGCAATAACTTCCAATCTTTAATAGTATCTGTCCAAAAGTAAACTTCATTCAAAAACATTTTTGAATTGCGAATACCATTGCTCATTGCATTGAATGATTCCATGCTTTTATTCCTTCTTTTACTTTATCTCTTTGCATCTATTTCGGTCTGTGAGGACACATACCGAGGAATTGGAAAGTGATTTATGACTTGAGTTATTGCGTGACATCGCTGATATCAAATCTACCACTTGTTATACTTATTTCTCCGCACTCAACACTTTTAGCGGTGAGTTCAAACGTCCCGGAAATAATCATCCTTTGAGGATTGGCAACTTCAAATTTTAATAGTTTAACACTACCAAAAATTACTTCGTCATATCTACATGTAGGAGGCGTTTTGTAACTAACATAATTCATCCCACAGCATGTTGTATCACTAAGGATATACTCATGCCCTATCAGCAATTCCAGAATTATCTAATATTGCGATTATAAATGTTTGTTTAGTACTAGAGTTACCTGCGTAAATGTTCACTGAGGTTAAAGTGCTATTTTTAAATAGTTCAGCCCTAATCCCGTTACCATAACCAGAAGGCGCTTCGGGAAGAAATAAGTTACCATTAACATAACACCCAAATGTTCCTTTACCTTCTGTTGTAATAGGCGGTAGTTCAGGTTCGTTATCAAATAAATCGCATGAGCTTAAAGATGCAAGTGATGCAATGGCGAGAATTGTGAATAGCGTTTTCATAAAGACATCGTGTTAATCCTGAGCTTGTACGGTAATGCCTACTAAAAGTATAAAACTACAAACAAGGCTGAAGAGTTTGGATGTAGCGTTCATGCTAAGGGGTTTATATAAAGTTAGGAATTAATGTGGCTAAAAAGATAGTTATGTGGTTCTCATATTTTGT
This sequence comes from Chryseolinea sp., assembly GCA_046595655.1. GTDB lineage: Bacteria > Bacteroidota > Bacteroidia > Cytophagales > Cyclobacteriaceae > Chryseolinea. Next base: position 5,948 of record JBKJOF010000017.1, read on the forward strand.
TCAGTTAAAAACACATTCTTTTCCTCTGTCTGTGTCCTCACCATAGCCTTCAACTTAAGATAACATTAAACTGCTATTGAAGTAGATAGAGGATGAAAGACCAGTCAATTACATACCTTTGCACTTGGCCGAGTTGTTTATAGTTTGTCATCGCAAATTACTTGAACTTAGATTTATGTCTCTGTCCTAAATATTGCATTTTTTATTTAACTACTTCAAAATTGAAAATAAATAAATGAGTCACTGCTTTTTTGGCTCATGATTAGGGCTATGATCATAACTGCCCAAATAAAACCTAGACTATACCATTTCATTTTTTGTGCTACCTGCATTACAGTTGTGTCACGCATCAGCCATTGAATAATTACCATCAAGGTTATTACAACACTTACTTTCAAAATATCAATACTCGATAAAATGGTTACGCCTTTTATAGTTTGGCCAAACATAGAAGTAAGTAATGTCCATGCCGCTGTAAAGTCGGCCGCTCTAAAAAATACCCATGTTACATTAATGAGAAAAAATGTAAACATGGCGATCAGAAAATTATTAAAAGTTTTACTCGTTAAAAGTGATGGCTCTAACGATGCAGATGAAACTACTGTCGGTTCTACTGCTTTCGGTCGATGGGTAAATTGTTCTCTGATTAATTTCTCTACACAAAGGTAAATACCATGCAATGCGCCCCAAACAACAAAAGTCCACGAAGCCCCATGCCAAAGTCCACCCAGCAGCATCGTTATCATTAGGTTAATATACGTTCTTGCATTTCCATTTCGATTTCCACCTAATGGAATATATAGGTAATCTTTCAGCCACAATGATAATGTTATATGCCAACGCTTCCAGAAATCAGAAAAGCCAATGGCTGCGTATGGATATCTAAAATTTTCAGGCAGAATAAATCCTAAACATAATGCAACTGCAATGGCACAGGTTGAGTATCCCGCAAAGTCAAAAAAGATTTGGCCAGAGAATGCGAGTACACCAACCCATGCATCTAGTGCGGCCAGTGCACCTTTAAAACTAAATACAGAATCCGCAGATGAAGCAAGCATGGTATCTGCTATCACTACCTTCATAAATAATCCCAACGAAAGTAAAAACAAACCCTGTACGAGTTGCAGTTGCGTTGCCTTGCGAGGTGATTCAAATTGAGGAACGAGTTGAGGTGGGCGCACAATAGGTCCCGCTACCAGATGAGGGAAGAAGGTAACAAATAGTGAAAAATCGAGTAAAGATTTTACGGGCTCACTTTTTCGTTTGTACATATCGATTGTATAGCACAACGTAGTGAAGGTGTAGAAAGAAATGCCAGCAGGTAAAATAATGTTGGGTTTAGCAGGATGAAAATCAATACCTGTAATGTTAACAAGCGCCACAAAATTGTCGAGCAAAAAACCACCGTATTTAAAAAAACACAACATGCCAAGATTGCCGATAAGACTTAACACAAGAAGCATTTTTTTCTTATACTTATTTTCTTCCGCATACAGCGCTCGGCCCACAAAATAATCGATCACAGTCGATAGCCACAATAGTAGAATGAAAGGCGGATTCCATGCAGCATAAAAAATATAGCTCGCCAAAAGCAGATTTACTTTTTTCACTTTCCATGAAAACGGCAGGTTATGTAATACAAGGATGATAACAAAAAAAAGTATGAAGGTGTATGAATTAAAGACCATGGAGGGACGATTTAGGGTTTCTCATTTTTAATAACTGCACTTTGCGGAAAAGACCAACCTTTTTCATTTTGTAAAATAGCTGCAAGATGCTTCGTGAATGTAATGGCGTCAACACTCGATAAATGCGACATCTCCGGACAAACAAAATTTGTTATCGTAGGATAATTTTCAAAATGAATACCGGGGGTATTCGTGTACTTTAATAGATGATCCCAATATTTTGCACGAGGATAAGTCTTTCTTTCTGTTGCTAATAAAAGTCCACTAGAAGGAGGTCGAACAAACATAACTTGCCCACCGCGACTTCGGATTTTATCGATAAATGTTTTTATTTGTTTCAGTAGAAATTCAAGTGGTGGTCCCTGTAAACTTGGTGCTCGGCTCATTCCACCTATCATTAGTTTCTTCCAGATATCCGCTTGTGTGTTTTGCAATTGTGGGTCTGTTAAAAATTTCTCAGTCATATAGGTTTGGCGATTTGCATTCGTCATTCCAAAATCTTTTGGAAAAACTGGGAATACAAAAACTTCTGGCCGTGGAGGTATGGGTAATTCCTGCAGTAGCATATTAAGACTGTACTTACCTTCCTCCAAAAAAACAATCTTGGATTCAAGCGCGTAATTAATGTAGGCACTTGCTTTTTGAGCAGGCGTTTCGTTGTGATAGTATGCTAGCGCTTCGGTGGCATTGGTTTCTCTACGTAGTGTATCCAAGCTGAAGAACTGGAATTCTGTAACATCTATAATTAATTTCCCTTTAAAATTTTTATCATTCGCAAGGTCGCGGAGTATTTGCCGTGCCGGGGTTCCTACCAGTGCAAGTTGTATGGCTTTTTCTCCTGTTAATTGTTGCCAGGTAGGAATGTCTAGGTCAAATTTAATTCGCGAACCACCAATAAAAACGGTTGATGATTCGGCTACGTAAATTTCTTTTCGCTTTGATGCCCATAGTACCTTGTCATCATTTTGTGTTGCGGTAAAACCTTTGCTTCGCCAGTAATATTCCCAACAGCCTATAAAACCGATAATTAAAATGAAGGCTAAGACAAATGCTTTAATGAGTGGATTCGATTGCATACCGGAGGGTTAAGGTTTTTTAAATACTTATACTTTACGTTTGCGTGAGTATGGACACGGAGCACGAATATAAACTTTCGAAAATGTACAAAATTTAAAATACTTTACAGCTTCTCGCGTGGATGGTGTCAATACATTTTGGCTGCACATCCTGCGATTGCAATTATAGTTTTGATTTTGATAATGTGTAGTTAACAAACACGCTATGATTGTACCCTATGTTTGTCAATTCCAAGTTCATTAGTTTTATGAACTAAAGATTTAGTTCATAAAACTAATTTTCAATGCTATTTAACTTTTTAGTAATTGCCTATCGGAATCTTTTCCGACACAAACTGTTTTCTTTATAAACATAGTAGGGCTTCCTTTTGGAATTGCGGCATCCATACTTCTTCTTCAATATTCTGATATTTTGTTCAGTTAAAAACACATTCCACGAAATCATCGTTGAATCTGTAATTTCATTTCGCATTTCAATAATTCCCCCTAACTTTTCAGCCTAAACCAATCACCATGCTTAATCGATTACTTACCCTTGTCGCGATTGTATTCGCTTCGTCATCTGGATTTTCACAAGCTTTATGGCTTCGTTATCCTGCCATCTCACCCGATGGAAAAAACATTGTCTTCAGCTACCGTGGCGACTTGTACATTACTCCAACATCAGGAGGCATTGCCAGTCCACTAACGGTTCATGATGCCTACGACTTTTCTCCGGTCTGGTCGCCCGATGGAAAACAAATTGCGTTTGCTTCCAATCGTCATGGCAACTTTGATGTTTTTATTATTTCATTAAACGGAGGCGATCCCAAAAGACTTACCTATCACTCCGCGTGGGAAATTCCAACTGACTTTACGTCCGATGGAAAGAATGTAATTTTCAGTACACACATGGAAGACCTGGCGAGCAACGTTCAGTTTCCAATGGGAGGTTTGAATGAACTCTATTCCGTTCCGGTTGAAGGTGGTCGAACCAAAATGATTAAAGCAACAACGGCTAACGATGCACAGATCAGCAAAGATGGCAACAAAATAATTTTCACCGATTGGAAAGGCTATGAAGATGAATGGCGCAAACATCATCAATCCAGTGTAACACGCGATGTTTGGTTGTATGATGTCGCCCAGAAGAAACACACTCAACTCAGTGCCTTTAAAGGCGAAGATCGAAATGCTGTATTCGCTCCTGGCGACAAAGAAATTTATTTTCTAACGGAACAGTTTGGTGATTTTAATGTTGCCAAAATGAGTTTGGATAATCCTCAAAACGTAACGGTTGTAACGAACCATCAAAAACATCCGGTTCGCTTTTTATCCATCGCAGATGATGGCACGCTTTGCTACAGTTTCAATGGCGAACTCTATACACGCAAGGCAGGAGATGCCAATTCAACAAAGGTAAATGTCAATATTATTACCGAAGACAAAGAAAAAAATCCGGGAATGCTTCAGGCGATGAATGGCGCAACGGAGTTTAGCATTTCACCAGAAGGTAAAGAGGTAGCCGTGATTGTGCGCGGAGAAGTTTTTGTTACCTCTACCGAACATGGAACAACCAAACGCATTACGCACACACCTGAACAAGAACGTTCGGTTAGTTTTAGTCCCGATGGCAAATCATTGATCTATGCTTCCGAGCGCGGCAACAGTTGGAAATTATATCAAACAAAACTAGTAAGACCTGAAGAAAAACTTTTCTCATTATCAACAGTTCTCAAAGAAGAACCCATTTTAGTTTCCGATAAAGAAACGTATCAACCAAAGTTCTCACCTGACGGAAAAGAAGTGGCGTACTTAGAAGAGCGTGTTACATTGAAGGTTCTCAACCTGGCAACCAAGCAAAGCCGCACAATTTTAGATGGAAAATATAATTACTCTTACAGCGATGGCGATCAATGGTACGATTGGTCTCCCGATGGAAAATGGTTCTTAGTGAATTTCAATAGCACAGGTAGGTGGTCATCAGAAGTAGGGTTGGTAGACGCACAAGGCAAACAGACTTTGGTAAATCTAACCAACAGTGGATACAATGACAGTGCACCACGATGGATGCAAAAAGGTAAGTCGATGATCTGGTTTTCGGATCGCAACGGTATGCGCAGTCATGCAAGCTGGGGAGCACAGGCCGATGTGTATGCCATGTATTTTACGCGCGATGCCTGGAGTAAATTTAAACTCAGCAAAGAAGAATTTGATTTGTTGAAAGAAGTTGAAAAAGAAAAGGAGGAAAAGAAAGAAGAAAAAACAGAAGACACTAAAAAGAAAAAAGGCGATCCAACTGAAAAAGATAAGGACAAGAAGGAGAAAGAAAAAATAGAGCCTGTTGAAATAGAGCTCGATCACATTGAAGATCGAAAGGCACGGCTTACCATTCACTCATCCGATCTTTCGGATGCGATTCTTTCTTTGGATGGAGAACAACTTTTCTATTTGGCGAAATTTGAAAAGGGGTATGATCTGTGGGTACAAAAGTTTCGCGATCATGAAACTAAACTGTTGGTGAAGTTAGAAGGCTACACCGGTGGTTTGCAAATGGATAAGGAAGGTAAATTTATTTTCGCTGTATCCGGTGGCAACATCATTCGTATCGATGTAGAGAAGAACGAACAAAAATCAATTGGCTACAAAGCAGAAATAGATCTCGACTTTAAAAAGGAACGTGACTACATGTTCGAGCACGTGTGGAGACAAGTGCAAAAGAAATTCTATAACGAAAAATTACACGGTGTCGATTGGAATTTCTACAAGCAAGAGTATTCAAGATTCTTGCCGCACATCAACAACAATTTTGATTACACGGAAATGTTGAGCGAAATGCTGGGTGAACTCAATGCTTCGCATACAGGTTCAGGCTACATCTACAACGATCCGAATGGTGATAGAACTGCAAGATTGGGTGCCTTCTTTGACGATACCTATACGGGAACTGGTTTAAAGATCAGTGAGGTAATTGAGAAAGGACCGCTGGAAGAGGTGAAAGAAAAAATCACAGCCGGAATGATCATCAAAAAGATCGATGGCATTGAGTTGGTGCCAACCGTAAATTATTACCAATTGTTAAATCGCAAAGCCGGGCAACCAACTTTATTATCGATTGAAGATGTTGTGGCAAAGAAAACATTTGATGTTGTTATTAAGCCGATCGACATTGGAAAAGAAAATGAATTGCTTTATGAGCGCTGGGTAAAAAAGATGCGCGACCTTACTGATAAATTATCAGGAGGTAAAATTGGTTACACGCACGTTCGTGGAATGGATGATGAAAGTTTCCGCGAATCATATAGCGAGATTCTAGGAAGAATGGTTGATAAAAAAGCACTCATTGTAGATACACGTTTTAATGGAGGCGGATGGTTGCATGATGATCTTGCTTCATTGCTGAGTGGTAAAAGATATGTAGACCTAGAACCGCGCGGACAAAAGATTGGCTCAGAACCTGAAAAGAAATGGTACAAACCTTCCGTTGTGTTAATGAGTGAAAGCAATTACTCTGATGCACACTTCTTTCCATTTACGTATAAAGCTTTAAACATCGGCAAGTTAGTTGGTATGCCTGTCCCTGGAACTGCAACTGCGGTGTGGTGGGAGTTGATACAAGACAACACGATCTACTTTGGTATTCCTCAAGTCGGAGTAAAAGATATGAATGGAAATTACCTTGAAAACCAACAACTAGAACCCGATTATAAAGTGGCTCAAAGTTTGGATGAAGTAATTAGGAATCGTGACGAACAATTAGAGAAGGCGGTTGAGGTTTTATTAAAGGATATAAAGTAAGAAGAACTTATCAAGTATTATAAACAAGAAGAATATGAAATTCAAAAACAAAAAGTTGATAAAGAACGTATTCATCATTGCTTGTCTTTTTTTTGTTTTTATTCCACTATCCAGTGTTGCACAGAAAAGTATATACAAAGGTTTTCCATCATTAGTCTGGCCCAAGTTGTATGACATCACCTTTGAAAAGGGAAAAGATGCGTTGGGTAGTTTTGATAAACCTGTATTCACTCCTGCAGTGAAAGCAATGAATGGAAAATCTATTATCCTTCCTGGATACATGGTTCCTTTCGAAGGCGGAATGAAGGGGAATCACTTTATGTTTTCATCCATGCCATTGAACGCTTGTTTTTTTTGTGGTATAGGCGGACCTGAAACGGTAGTAGAAGTTTTTTCATCGGGCACCGTTAATTATTCGGAGAAGCCAATTGAAATTCAAGGTATTTTAAAGCTCAACAGCACCGATCCCGATAAGATGATTTATGTTATTGAACGTGCTGAGATTTTAGGAAGTGTAGATTTCTAAAGGGTGTTCATCAAAATTTAAATTCGATTGAAAGGGGCAAAGAAATTTGCTCCTTTTTTTGAAGTGACTCGCACAAATATCGGGTGCATTGCAAATTGCCACAGTCGATTGGAAGTCAGGGCTAAAGCCCATTCGAAATTCCCGCTATAACCACGGCCTTAAGGCCATGGCTATAGCCTAAACGTAGCCGGGGCTTTAGCCATGACGCGACAATTTGAATTGCAACCCAAATGAGAACGGCTAATAAATCAAACTTATAGTGCCTATCTTTACATTGATAATCGCTATATGAATCTGCAGCAACTCGAATACATTATTGCAGTCGACATTCATCGTCACTTCGCCAGAGCAGCCGAAAAAACACATGTTACCCAGCCGACTTTAAGCATGATGATCCAAAAGCTGGAAGAAGAATTGGGCATTCGGATTTTTGATCGAAGTAAACAACCCGTTAGGCCAACACCCGAAGGTGAGGAGATCATTGCGCGTGCAAAACAAATTATGGCAGATGTTAGTCGTCTGAAAGAATACACAAAAGAACTCAAGCATGAAATTTCTGGCGAACTCAAGCTTGCAATTATACCAACACTCGCGCCTTATCTCTTACCCTTGTTTATAAAATCATTTGTCGAGAATCATCCACTTTTAAAAATTACGATTCGCGAGTTGGTAACAAATGATATTATCACATCGCTAAAGAATGGAGATATTGATATTGGATTGCTGGCTACTCCTTTAAATGATCCTAAGCTTGAAGAACATCCGATGTTCTACGAAGAATTTTTTGCTTACGTAGCCGATGAAGAAAAACTTTCAAAGAAAAAATATCTTCTGCCGAATGATATTGATTTAAGCAGGCTTTGGTTATTAGAAGAAGGCCATTGCTTACGTAATCAGGTTTTTGATTTATGTGAGTTGAAGAAAAAAGATTTCGGAAGCGATCGTCTGCATTATGAAGCTGGGAGTATTGAAACGTTAAAGAACCTTGTCGATCATCACAAAGGTATTACCATTCTTCCTCACCTCGCCACATTAAATCTAAACACCAAACAAAAAGCAAAGATCAGAGAGTTCGCGCTTCCTAAACCAGTGCGCGAAATCAGTTTAGTAGTAAATAAAAATTTTCATCGCTCCAGCATGTTAATTTCATTGCGCAATGAAATCGAAAAACAATTACCTTCGTCCATCAGCAAAACGGGAAAGAAAAGAGTGTTGGGAATTTAAATGCATAATACCTGAAAGTGTTTTGATTTGTTTACCACAACCGAAACCAAATATGTCGAACTGGAAAATCAAACTCTCACTCTTTCCCCTTTAAATCCACCCCATCGTGTTGATCTCATCCAAAGTGTGGTTGATAATTTTTCGTGCCTCATTGAAATGGCAGGATACATGCACAACGGCAATCGTACTTATTTTTAAGGAAGATCACAACCACCATTGTTTTCATTGATGGTTCAATTGCTACTTGACATGAAGAAAGAAAATGATGTGTTGATAAAATATCTTCCATCTAAAGAAAAAGAATATCAGTTCTCGTTGCGCGGAATCATAGAAGAGTCTTAACCGCTGAGGAACGCAGAGAAATACAAAATACATTAGAACGCTCCATACCTCCGCGCCTACCGCAGTTTAACAACTCAACCTTGAAATCTATTCTTATGACTTCGATCGGAATACCGCTTGTTTGATGATACACCACAACGACAGCATGCCATGGCATTATTTTTCTTCGTAAGATTTCCCATTGAATCTTTTAACCATTAACCTAAAACATTGCCTTCACCTTAATGGGGTTCGTCAATGTTTTATGCACCCTTCAAGCAGCAGCAATCTCAAGTAATTTTGCTCGTTGCTCTTCATTCACTATTTCGCCAAAAGAAATTTCTAGCATGAAGATCGTTTTAATGTCAACACTTTCTACGTTTACATCCACCTTAATTTGACCTACCTTCCATTTCTTGCGATCAGCATACATGCGCAAAGTAATGGCTGTGCAAGAGGCCAATGCCACAGATAAAAATTCAGATGGAGCCGGTCCTAAGTTGGAGCCCTTTAATTCAAGAGGCTCATCTGCAATAATATAATGTCCAGACGTAATGACTTCCGTTTTGTATTGATCATTACCGATAAGTGCTGTTACCATCAAAAAGATTTATTCATCACAAACTCACCCTGTACATTGCGTTGTCGTGGTGCTAATTCACGATGTTTCAAATTCTCTGACAACGTTTCTGCGCTACCTAAATATCCAATGGCCATAATTACCCCAAGCTCATAAAGATCCGGTATGTTTAAATTTGCAATTATCTTAGTACGATCGAAGCCACCCATTTGATGAATATTCAAATCCATGGCGGTGGCTTGAAGTGTGAGAAATGCATTTGCACTTCCGAGATCATATTGTGAAGATCCATTTTGTTTTCCGTTCAAAAAAAAATGTTTACGAGCCAAACTTAAAATCAAAAGTGGAGCTTCTCTGGCCCAAATTTTATTGCTGTCGTTGAGTGCATCAAAAATTTTGTTCCAAAGATCGGGCTGGTCTTTTGTGGCATAAATAAAATGCCAAGGTTGATCGTTCATGCTCGAAGGCGCCCAGCGCGCTGCTTCAAAAAGTGATTTTATCTTTTCTGGTTCAATAGATTTACTTGAATATGCTCTGCGGCTTTTACGGTTTTTGATCACATCTAAAACCGTGGATTCAAATTCTGATGATGCTTCCATCCTTTTCGTTTCGATTTACAATTCTACTCAAACAAATAACATCATTTACCATGAGAAGTTCATTCGTTGTTCTTCCCTTCTGATAATTCTTTTTAGTATGTAATCACTAGTCTTTAGTAGATGCTGAGATGCCTTTTTACTAAAGACTCAATACTAGTGACTCTTTACTCTTTCAATTCATCGGAACATCCATTAACAATATTTGCGCATCAGCATCCGCAACGATCGAGAACTTTTCTACCTCCCAAATGCCGAAGCCATCACGTTTATGAAGTGGTTGGCCGCCAATGGTTACATCGCCTTCAACCACAAAAGCGTAGACACCATTTCCATTTTTCTTTACTGCATAATCAGAGACAAATCCTTTTTTGAAATTACCTAAGTGAAACCAAGCATCCTGATTGATCAAAACACCTTCTTCACCTTTCACAGCCGTCACAACTTGTTGAAGTTTGTTTACTCTGTCTTCAGGATTGAAAGTAATTTGCTGATAACGCGGTTGAATGTTTTTCTCTTTCGGGAAAATCCAAATCTGTAAGAAGTTCACTTTCTTATCTGCATTCTTATTATACTCCGAATGGGAGATACCCGTTCCCGCACTCATAATCTGAACATCATTTTGTTTAATCACCGCTACCGTACCCATGCTGTCCTTATGTTCAAGGTCACCTTCTAAAGGAATAGAAATAATTTCCATGTTATCATGCGGATGCGTACCGAATCCTTTCCCTCCATCTACAATATCATCATTCAACACGCGCAGCATACCAAAATGCATACGGGTTGGATCGTAATAATTTGCAAAGCTGAAGGTATGATGTGAATTCAGCCAACCGTGGTTAGCAAGGCCGCGACTGTCGGCTTGGTGTAAGATGGTTTTCATATTTATTTTTTATTGTTTAACGATCAACTTATAACAAAGTTATAGACAATTGTTGTATTTACAACTGTTAATACTTGATTAATGTTCCAATTGAGGCGTTGAAATCTTTCTGCCAGGAAGAATGCTAGTGTTCATCGTTATCTGTAATATTTGATGGGAGTGCCCCGATCACTCAAAAATGTAGTTCGCGCACTTCTCTTGATATGTACACCTTCCGAATAACGATCAACGGATAACGATTCAAGGTGCCAGAGCGTCTGGGACGTATTATCCTCTGATCGAAACAAATGTTTTCGCAACAGAAGTAGTGAATGCTTACAGTTATTGTGTCGCATAAATGTTAAGAGAAATGTTTAACCTGTTTTCGTTTTATAAGACGACACGTGAGAGAATATAATTGCGCAGATATATCGTACCGCAAACGCCAATCATATTTGGGTTAAAAGTATTAAGGGCTTCGTTAAGAACTCTTTTTTAAGAAATCGTTTTCACCGTGCCGTAAAAATCCGTTAACAAAAAAGTTATGAAGAAAATGATTAGACAAGCATTGGTTCTCCCAATCCGTTGTTTTTGTAGCACCGCTATCAATCTGATAATTTTCTGATGCAATTGCATATCTTGTCTTCAATCATGAATCCATTCCATTTATTGCCTATTCTTTTTCTGTTGCTGTTCATGGACTATGCAGCTGCCCAGGATCCCACTGCTTTGCCAGTGGTTGATCTGGACGAGACGCTGACGTATAGGGAAATCGGAAAACAGGTAGATGTATTGGAAGATCCTTCCGGGCAATTAACCTTCGAACAGGTGCGTTCTCCGCGCTACGATCATCTTTTTATCCGAAGCAACCAGGCCACACCAAATTTCGGATATTCTACATCCCATTTCTGGATACGGTTTAAAGTCAAAAATACATCTGCTGGAAAACATAAAAAGTGGTTGTTAGAAACGGGCAACCCGCTGATCAGCAGTGTTCAGTTCTTTTCGATTAACGAAGCGGGTGCAGTTGTATTTAACGAGACCGGCAAGTTCATTCCTATTGAAGCAAGGAAGATCAAAGAACGCCTTTTGTTGTTTGAACTGGATGTACCCGAGAAAGAGGAACGCACTATTTTTCTTTGCGTTTCTGGCAATGACAATAAGTTATTCAAAACCATTGTGTGGGAACAACAACGGGTGCTCGATTATATCCGTCAATATGATATTATTCTAAGTGTCTATTTCGGAATTTTGCTTGCGTTGGTTTTATATAATCTCTTCCTCTTCTTTGCCATTTTTGATGCCAGCTATCTCCTGTATGTTTTCTTCATTAGCGGCATTATACTTACACAACTATCCGTTACTGGCTTCGGTTTTCAGCATCTGGGTGGCACTACCTTTTTCAATGACTTCAACTTCTGGATGTGTTGCTTCCTCACCTTCATGTTTGGTACAGCTTTCAGCGTACGGTTCCTGAATGTACAATTCTACTACCCGCTTTTGTATCGAGTTGCCATAGGGTACATTATTGTTACATTTCTTTTCATGACGATCGTGCTTTACGGGCTACACCAGCCGTACTTTCTTACTGTATTGAAGGCTTCCTCGGTACTGGCTGTAATTAGCACAACAGGCCTCCTCGCTATCAGTGTACTCATTATGAAAAAAGGGCACCGGCCTGCCCGTTATTTTTTAATTGGCTGGTCTGTGTTGCTTATCGCTGTAGTCTGTATGTTATTAAAACACCTGGGGTATCTGCCTGTCAACTGGTTTACCACCTATTTTGTGAAGATGGCAACTACCTTTGAAGTACTTGTACTGTCCCTTGGGTTGGCCGATCGTTTTCATACTGTAACCATGGAACTGAAAGTGAAAACAATTCAATCAGAAAAAATGGTTGAGTCCGAAAAAATGAAATCGGATTTCTTTTCCAATGTATCACACGAGTTCCGCACACCGCTGTCACTCATACTTTCACCTCTTGAGAGAATTCTTGCCATCAAAGAAACCAACTCTTTCAGTGAGCAGCATAAGATGATGCACCGCAATGCCAAGCGACTGCTGCAATTGGTAAACCAGCTATTGTACCTTACCAAATTGGATAACAAGGCAGCAAAGCTGAAGCTACAGGAAGAAGATGTTTTAAAAGAAATACGGTTTTTTGCTTCCTACTTTGAATCACTTGCCCATGAAAGACAAATTACGCTTCATCTTTCCTTCCCTTGCGAAACAATTCCACTTCCTTTCGACAAGGAAAAGCTAGAGATTGTCATCGTCAATCTTCTTTCCAATGCGTTTAAGTTTACCCACACTGGCGGCAGTGTAACACTCTCGGTTGCTTCGGTATTCGATCCTCATTCGGGCATCAATAAAGCAAAGCATACCAGCTGGACAAAAATCACGATAAAGGATTCTGGCATAGGAATTTCTCCAGATCAACTGGATAAAATTTTTGACCGGTTTTATCAGGTAAATAATTCCAGCATACGCGAGTACGAAGGTACGGGCATCGGCCTTTCCTTGGTAAAAGAGTTAGTGCAACTTCATCATGGTAAATTGGAAGTACATAGCGAATACGGTAAGGGAAGTGAATTCATCGTCTACCTTCCTGGCGAACGGCATGCCTATGCCACAACCGATTTCCTTCCAGCAGAACAAGTGGTTGGTGAGACCTTTGTGCCTCAGCATTTTGCAGAAGAAACAGAGCAAGAGAAACCCATTTCCAACTCATCGGCATATCGTTATCAGATACTAATCGTAGAAGACAATGCTGACTTCAGGACTTTTACCAAAAGTATATTACAAGATGTGTATGAAGTTATCGAAGCGGTTGACGGGCAGCAAGGCTGGCGGATGGCACAGGAGAAAATTCCTGATCTGATTGTAGCCGACATGATGATGCCTAAAATGGATGGGCTGCAACTCTGTAAGAAATTAAAAGAAGACATGAACACCAGCCACATTCCGGTTATTCTTTTAACAGCGCGTCAAGCCTCCGATTATAAACTAAAGGGATTGGAAACCGGTGCCGATGAATACCTCACCAAACCTTTTGATACCAACGAGCTGCTGGTGCGTGTGCGTAATCTGATCGAGCAACGAAAGAGGCTACGAGAAAAATTTTCAAAAGAAGGATTCCTTAATTATCACCCCACACAGACCGATTCAGCGAATGACGTGTTTCTTATGAACGTGCGTGCAACGCTGGATAAACATCACAACCAATCGGCCTTTGGGGTAGAAGATTTTGCTGCCGCGATGAATATGAGCCGCACACAACTGCATCGCAAACTCGTAGCACTTACCTCCCAATCGGCCAGCGAAGTAATTCGAAATTATCGGCTGGACAAAGCTGCAGATCTACTGAAGCAAAAAGCAGGTAATGTATCTGAAGTTGCCTACCAGGTTGGGTACGAAAATCTGTCTTATTTCTCCAAAGCCTTTCGTGAGAAATTTGGTCAGTTGCCTTCCGAATTCTGAAGTAAGCAACACTATCCTTTCCTGTTGTACCGCTAAAAAAGCAGTTTTTCGATTGTTCTGCTGGACCATGGAACGCCAGTGGTATACAATGAAACAGTAGCGTTAACCGATTTTTTCATTTTCCCCAACATTTGTGCAGGCAAAAAAAGAACTTAAAAATTCAAAAAATGAGGGGTTACGCTAAAATGAAAAAACTCATTATTAGGGATCTGTCTTACTTTTTATGCGCGGCAGTAGCACTTGGCTAATTCTCAGAAAAATGAACTGAACAGATGGATAGATTAGTAAAAAGCAGTAGGCGGTAAGTAAATGAAACACGAACCAGAATATAGTTGAAAGGATCACGCTTTTTGCTTAAGAACACGAACTAGGGCAGAGAACAACCACCAACCAATAAAAATCTAGTCGCATTTTTACAACCTTTATGGCAAAAGAACTGATAGTGGCATGGCTAATTCAAACCGACTTGTCACTGTCGGAATTGATAAGGGTTATTGAAAAAGTGCGATACATGGATAACGATTAACAGTTGTGAGTTCACGGTTGATTGTTCAAGGTTTAAGGTTCCAAGTTCAAGGTTTCGTAGCAATTTAAAGGCTGACCAACAACGAACAAATACCACCGGAACGTTTACGATACTTCGCTTCTGGTTATAGTTAGATTTACCATTAAACTAAACTACCAACAGCAACTAGTAGTTGTTCTAATTTTTTGCTTTTTTACGATAAATTAACAAAGCCACTTAGTTAGCAGCGAATGGTGAATGATTCCGTAACAGATCATGAATACTGATCAGCGCATAACAATAAAATACATGAATATTGCAGGTGCGGTAAGTCAGATATTCAACATCAGAAATTTTTAACTCTTTTATGGTATCAATAACTTTGATAAAAATATAATGTGTATAAAATTTTCACTTTAAACATCAAACTAAATAATATGCCAGGCTTTACTCTAAAAAAAATTATTTCCGTTGTTGCTCTCTTCGTTATTCTATTGTCTACTGCGGTGCTGGCTCAAGATTCTAAAGTAGCCATAGGCACAGAACAACTTAAAGACAGGGCTATACTCTGGCTAAAAGGCAATGGCACAAACCAAGGATTGTTGTTGCCTGTGGTAAGCAATCGTTCTGCATTTACTGGATTAAACAATACTGATGATAAAGGGATGTTTGTTTTCGATCTATCCGATAACAAAATTTATTGCTGGAATGGCACTGCGTGGACACAAGGTGGAGTAGATTTAAACTCCATAACATCTGCTGAGATTGCGAACGCCACCATTGTAGATGTCGATATTGCTAATGTAAGCGCAGCAAAAATTACAACGGGAACATTGCCGGTTGCGCGCGGAGGCACGAACATAACCAGCGTTGTGCCGGGCGCTGTAGCGTACGGTGGAACAACGGATTTTGCATTTACTGCTCCTGGGTCAACGGGGCAAGTGCTTACTTCCAACGGAAGTTCTGCTCCTACCTGGACTGATGCGAGTGCTAGCACGGTTAATGGACCGGGACCAGTTCCAGCAGGAGGCATTATGATGTGGTCAGGCTTATCCACTGAAATTCCAATAGGATATGTATTGTGCGATGGTAGTACCTACATCGATAAAAATGGAGTATCGAGAACAGCTCCAGATCTCAGAGGAAAGTTTTTAGTAGGATACGATCCGGCCGCTGTTTCCACACCTACCAATGTTACTACGGGCAAAGAACTCAACTACGGTACGATAGGAAACACGGGTGGAGAAGACGTTCATGTTTTAAGCTCAGCAGAGCTGGCAAGTCATACCCATGGTGGCAGCGTGGATCCAGGAGGTGCACATAATCACTCAGTAACTGTAACCGATGGTGGTGCACATTCGCACACTGCAAGTAGTTCAACTATAGGAAGCCACAACCATGCAGGTACAACTGAAGATGAAAACCAAAATCATACTCACGGTTTTGATTTATCTAATCTCAGTAATTTTTTAGGTGGGGCAAGAGGACTTGCCTCAGGAACAGCATCCGGCTCTACTTCTTCAGGAACTGCTGGAATTTCCATTAATCATCAGCATTCCTTTACAACATCTTCGAATGGTGATCATTCTCATACCATAGCAGTAGACGGCATAGGAGATCATTCACATTCTGCATCTAGTGGTTCTGTGGGGGATCACTCACATGGCTTTACAGGAAGTTCTACTGGTGGAGACATAAGCCACGAAAATCGTCCATCATACTATGTAATTGCCTTTATTATTAAAAAATACTAACAGCACTTCCGTTGTTTACAAAAAAAGTGGTATGAAAATTAAACCTCTCAGTAATGATTAAACTATCATGATTTTTCACCAGAAAATAAATAGACGAGTGTTGAACCTAATCAGAAGACTGGAACTCGCTGCTTGTATTGTCATTTTCCTTCACTTACCATCAATCGCGCAAATTCACATCGGGACTAATGCGAAAGTAAAGATCAGCGGTTTATTCAGTATAAACAGCAATATCAATAACACCGCCACTGCAGATTTTTCGGAAGCGCAGCTTAATCTTGTTGGTTCAACGCAGGAAATAAAAACCAATCAAGACTTAAAAGTCTCTACGTTAAGAATTGCTGAGGCCGGGATAAAAACATTTTTAGGCAATTGGGAGATTACAGAAAGTATCGACCTGGTCGATGGCATATTAAAAGTAGACAACGCTTCGCAACTCCTATATTCCGGATCGGTGTTGGTCGAAGGTCGTAACATATCATACGTTGAGGGTGTTTTTTATGTGGTGGGTGCAGGTGAGAAGAATTTTCCTGTAGGAGCTGACGGAAACTATTTGCCAACGTTTATAGAAGGCCTTTCTAATCCTTCTATTCCACTAGGCGTGCAAGTTGTTGGTGCCTCTTCAAACTTTTCATCACCAGCACCCGTAAGGGCACTTCTCCAATCTCATTATTGGCAGTTTACTAGTGCACCAAACGTTGTTGTAGCACTAAGTCTTAATGTAACAAGCGATTTTCTAAAAGCGCAACAACCCGTTATTCTTGAGGCTGAAACCACGGGTGTTAGAGCATTTTATGTGCCTTCCACTGCCACAATGGATTTTGTAACTTCGACCCGACCGGTTACAAAATCTTTTTTAGCAATAGGAAGAGAATTCTCGTTGGTTATCCATGATATGATTACCCCTTACACACTTGACGAAATAAATGATAGACTTTTTATTGAAAAGATTGAGCTAACCGAAAAAAACAAAGTGGTGCTTTTGGACCGTTGGGGTAAAATAATTTTAGAATTGCAAAATTTCACCAATGATACTTCGTACGATTTCAGCACACTGAGTCCTGGTAATTATGTGTGTATTGTGGACTATGTACCTCCTGGTGAAAATACGAATTCAATACAACGAGGCATTGTAAGCATTCTCAATTCAAAATAAAATACCATGACGAGAATTTTACTCATTTCTTTGTTGATTTTGTTTTTCACACTTCCCAGCAAGACACAGGCACAAGACATCCCGTTGTTCAGTCAAAAACTAACCAACTCTTTTCTGTACAACCCTGCTGTTGCTGGCCACACCGTTGGCTCAGCAACATACTCCTACCGTCAAACCTACAGTAAGATAAACAATGCACCTCGGAGCAACCTGTTGAGTTTACACGCTCCCATTAAAAATCATAAGATCGGTATTGGGTTTAACTATTTTCAAGAAGATGTAAATTTTTTACGCAACGGATATGCTTCTGCAGCATTAGCGTATCATATTATTTTCAATAAGGTAAATACGCTTTCCTTTGGTCTATCTGGCGAATACAATTTTATGCGTTTGGCGGGAACCTCAAACAGCAACACGGAAGATATTGAATATCAGAAATTGGCCAATGGAGATTTTAATGATTTCGATTTTTCATTCGGCACACTTTACCAGACGAAGTACTTAAAGATTGGTCTCGCAGCAAACCGGTTGGCCACTGCCTGGATAAAAGATGACAATAAAAAAGTATTGTCGAGTTACTATTCGGGGTTCGTTCAAGGTTTAATTCCATTGAGAAGGGCAAACGATTTACTTGAACCATATTTTAGTTACCGGAGTATGTCTGCTACCAATTCCGTTTATGATATTGGTCTTTACTATACGTATGATAATAAAATTACTGCAGGCATTGCTTATCGAAGCGGAAGCATGGCAAGCGCTACGCTGGGTGTGCGGGTCGGCCCAAAAGTATTTATCGGTTATTCACAGGAGATTTTTCTGAATGGAATCCGCCAACAAACAGGAGGCAACCATGAATTCACGGTTCGTCTGGACTTTAACGAATACCATTATAAAAATCGTTTTATTGCTGATTATAAAGCCTCGCTTGCTTATAGAAGAAAAACATTGACGAAGATGCCACCTCGAGTAGGCGCAAGCACATCTGAAAAATTTCACAAACAGCAAAAAAAGTTGAAAGGGCATTCTCCTAATACGCGTTATCATGTTGTTAAGCGGCCGAAGCGCCATAAGCAACATGGCATTACCCCACCATCTCAAATGATGAAACGTAGAAGGTAATGTCTCGGGGAGAATTATTAAACATTTCAGATTATTCTACTGTGTGAACCTTCGCGCAATTGAATGACTAAACCATCTTTGAAACAGAATACCCGGGCTTATTTTATTAAGCATTTTAAAGCGGTCTTATTCCCAATACTATTTCGTCAGTCATTAAATCAGGCGCTCCTGATCTTGTATCGTTAAATATGCAATCGTAACCGATTAATAACGTTTGCGGCAATTTGGAGCGTTTATTTCTTTGGGTTTCAATTATTTTATGGCTTTATTAGCTATGTTCTACAGAAAGGAGTTTGTGGGTAGTTTATGTGTAGACCAAATGTTTTAGGAGCAAGGAGATGAAAGGCTATCTTTCTTAAAGGGAAACACTAATTTATCAATTACCAAAATAATAACGGCTGTAAAATTCTGAATGAGACGAACTGCGATTAAATAAAGTCGTAAGAAATTATACCTGTACTACATTATGAAGCGATTTTTATTCTTAATGCTTTTTTCAGTTGGATTGACAACTACGATAAACGCGCAATGGTCGACCGCTACG
>JBKJOF010000064.1:0-11181 GCA_046595655.1 Chryseolinea sp.
TATATTGTCCGGTGTTCCTACGTTCACACCCAACTGGGCATATCCATTATCACTCATCGCTTCAAAGAAAAAGTAGCGTTGGCTATTTTCAATACGATTGTAAACAGTATTTAATGCATTGTTTACGTTGGCGTTTACTTGCCAAAAATTATCCTCCGTATACCGGTCTGCCGGTGTTACGTCAAGATCCTGACAGCTACTAATCATAGCTACAGTAATGAGGAGAATAAGATGCTTTTTATTTAAAAGTCTTAATATCATAATAATAAGTATTTATAATAATTTAAAAAGTCACGTTTAAACCACCACCATAGAAAACAGGCGTAGGATATGCTCTTGCACTGTTAGCGCCAGAACTAATATTTAACCTGTTATCAAATTCGGATTGCTCAGGATCAACAAACTTCATTTTCGACAAGGTGATAAGATTCTGACCAGATACATAAATCCTTAATTTTTGCATGTGCAGTTTGGAAGTTATTGTTGCTGGAAAAGAATATCCGATCTGAAGATTTTTTAATCGTGCATAAGCAGAATTAAACAAGAAGATATCAGATCCTACCCGGTAATTAACATTATTTGAAGGGCTTCCGGCTTCAGCAAGGCGTGGCCATTTAGCATCGGTATTTTCAGGTGTCCAGAAATCTCTCTGATGCTCATACATGGTAGAACTATAACCAAAGTGATAGGGTTCTACCAACTCTCCTCTAACCAACTGATCTCTTTTACCAACACCTTGGATAAACACTTGAGCATCGAAACCTTTGAAGGTAACGTTATAAGTAAATCCAAACGTAAATCTTGGAAAAGGATTACCTAAAATAACTCTATCCTTAACATCCAAGATACCATTACCATCTTGATCCTTATACTTAAGATCACCCAGGCCAGGGGTTGTACCTGCAAATTTAGGAGCTGACGCTAGCTCTTCCACAGTTTGGTAAAGTCCATCAGATTGATATCCCATATACGTGGTTGTAGGAAGACCTACTCTACGCACAAACCAAAATTCCTCCCGTTTAAAAATATATTCATTAGTATTATACGTTAGGTTTAACAGTTTATTTTTACTGTCACCAAGATTCGCTGAAAAACTGTGGCTGAACAATTTACCTTTCAGGTCATAGGTCAACTTAAGATCAAACCCCTTGTTCTCTACTTCCGAAGTATTATAGGTGGGTAAACCTGTTCCATAAAACGCAGGAACGTCCTCTCTGTTCTGAAGGATATCGCTGGTAACTCCCTTGAAATATTCAAAAGTGAAGTTTAATTTGCGATCAAAGAATGCAGCATCTAAACCAACATTAAACTTTTTTGACTTTTCCCAAGTAAGCTCTGGGTTCGCTAAATTACGAGTAGCCCCGCTTACTGCCGCGTTATTGAATCCGTAAACATTGGGATTGGTGCTGTATGAAGAAAAATATTGATAAGGGTCAACATTTTGAGCTCCCACTAAACCGTAGGATGCTCTAAGCATCAAATCACCTACTTTGTCTTTATATCCGCTCAAAAAGCCTTCTTCAGAAACACTCCATTTACCACCGATCGATGGGAAAAATCCCCAGCGTTTATCGGAAGGAAAGTTGGATGAGCCATCATACCTAAACACCCCATCAATAAAATATTTATCACCATATCCATAAGATATTCTTCCGAAAACAGAATTAAGACTTGTTTCCCGTAAGGTTTGAAGGCTGTTTTGTGATCCATTTCCACGATCCCCATTACCTGGGTTAAGGACGGTACCTGTAGTAGGAATACCTAATGTTGGGTCAGTCAGATCTTTTTGAATTGAACTTTGTTCATCTTTCGTTGATTCATTGCTTACCGCAAGTAAAACATTCACATCATGCTTGTTAAACGTTTTGCCGTATTCGGCAATAAGCTGTGTATTTAAAGCAAGTCTTTTCCTATTCGTATCAGTCGTTGTTCTGTTGCCATTAACATCAGGATTTGCACCTACTGGAACAAAGTATAAAGGAACTTGGTGAAGAAGTTGCGCATCTTGTCTTATGTTACCACCTAATACACCTCTTATTTTAAAACTTGGCGAAATGATGTACTGGCCTGAAAAGTTACCGGTTATTTCATCATTATTGCTTTTTCTATAACCTCCGTTTCGTAAAACAGCTAATGGGTTGACGTTTACGTTGTTATTCTTTAAATAATTTCCCTGATCATCCTGTAAGTTCACAAAACTAGGTGCTCGAGTCATATCTACTACCAAGTCTTCACTACTCCGGGTAGGCTCCAGGTTATTTGTTTTTGAGTAGCTTACTATCGTTGTTAATGTAAACTTATTAATGGTGGTCGATTGGTTTAATCGAACATTATATCGTTTAGTACCATAATCAGGACCAACAAAAACATTATCCTGGTCAAAATAGCCAAACGACATCAGGTAAGTATTGTTTTCACCACCACCGCTGAGGCTTAGGCTATGTGTCTGCTGAGGAGCATTCTTGATAATGGAACTCAAGTTCCAATCACTGTCTCCCTGTGCTTTGAATTGATCAATTTGTGCCTGGGTATATAGTGGCGATTGGCTTGCATTAGCCCGTGATATATTTCTATTGGTAGCATCTTCCCATGCCGGCACCTTATCAAAGGTAATGCGTGGGGCCTGAATTCCATACATGCCAGAATAAGTGATCGTAGGCTTTGCTCCTTTCTTTCCCTTTTTAGTAGTGATTAACAAAACACCATTTGCAGAGCGTGATCCATAGATAGCAGCAGCACCGGCATCTTTTAAAACCGATATGCTTTCAATATCATTTGGATTTAAAGTGTTCATATCTCCACCAATAATTCCGTCAATAACGATCAGCGGGTCATTGTTATTTGTCGTTCCAACCCCCCGGATATTGATATTCAATGATGCTCCAACTGGTTGAAAGCTTCTTTGCTGAATGATAAGATTGGGAGATACTCCTTGTAAGGCTTGAGCCACGTTTGCAATAGGCTTACCTTCTAATGGGGCACTCCCTATTTGATCAACAGCACCGGTTACGGAAGCCCTTTTCTGAGTTCCATATCCAACAACAACAACCTCCGATAATGACTGTATATCAGACTCCAATGATACACCGATTTCAGTTTGATTACCTACAATTACTTCCTGTTGTTTAAATCCTATAAAGCTAAATATTAGGACAGCGTTCGAATCATCTACCTCGATATTGAAGTTACCATCAGAATCTGAAGTGGTTCCACGTGTTGTGCCTTTGATAAGAATATTCACACCCGGGAGGGGTGCCCCGGTTTCATCGGTTATTTTTCCTTTAACCGTGGTAGCAACAAAAATTCCATCAGTTTCGGTTTCAATTTTTTCTGTCGCATTTGACGTAGCGTGACTTGCAAAAGTTATAGTACTAAAGAGAAAAGCAAGTAAGACCTGAAAGGCCGATAATTTCCTAACAAAGACCATTAAACCATGGTTTCGATGTCGTTGAAGTTTTTTCATAAATTAAAATTGTTTAGCGTTAACATACTTTATCAATAATCAAATTACCCTACATCATAGGAAGGGAAATAGCAATAGGCTTGGCTGCGGAATTTCCAGTCTACTTTAACTTTAAGTATAGTTTCTATTCATAGTATTTGGGTTTAGTTAGTAATGTCTATTTAGTTGAATATTGTTTCTCCGAATTTATCAAGGCAGTCGTAGTTCAATAATTAAAAGACCCAGAACCCACATAATTATAAGAAGACCCTTCCTCATTCTCTTTCTAAAAACTTATTGGCCCGTTATCTCATTTCATTGAGAACAATGGACCTTTTGGACAAGGTTTGTAAAATTGTCTGACAAGATAATAAAAAGTAATTGTTGAACAAATATCGTTTGCGCTATCGTTTATTATTTTAAAACTATAAGGATTATGGTCGATGATGACAGGTAAAAATTACGGAAGGATCTAATTCTGTTTATGCCCTTGGGACAATGTCATTAAGTTTGAAACTGATGAATTTAAGGCCTGCAACACGGATAGAATCGGATGCCGATAAGGCCGGCAACGTCCAAGAGAAGTTTGCCGCGACCGACAGAAAAATTACGTATGAAAATAAAGGTAATGCAAGTGGTGAACAACTGTCATACGCCATTTTTTATAGCCCTTGTTGCACTAAACCTTCGGTAGCTCTATTTCCCTTCGTAGCACGTTGTATCAGTTCACCAAAACTGTACAACTATGAACATCATGAAGCGACCAGCGACTACCTTGGTTCAATGCGCATGTGCTAAGGTACCGGGTTTCAAAGCCCTTCACAAGAAGCTCGAAAAAAAGATTATCGTCAGCGGTAAAAGCTTGAGCACGTTAATTAGCAACGATCTTCGTGACGCCATCCTTACCGACACTTCTAACTTGCAATTTCTCATTGAATATAATTTCCATCTCCTCAATGCCAACCTGAGGACTGAACTCCACATGCTCAATATCTATGATTGATAGTTTCTCTATCCTCATTGAGCCTGACAAATCAATAGTTGAATTTGATCCACGTATCGACACTTTATCGAGAAACTGCGAAACCTTGGCATCCTTTGAAATATTAGTAGTTTGAAAACTGCTATGACTAATGTAAAAATTATATGACTTCGCTTCCATTGGTTCTAATTGACCTCGAAGGAGAATTTTACTATTATCAACAATAATCTTTTCCATTGAAGTTAAGTACAATCTGATTTTAGGCAGCAACTTGTTTTGGTTCTTAAGTTTCACAGTTAAGGTATCATTACTTTGCATGAGCTCCAGAGGATTCGCTTTATTATTCTCAATATCAATTTGAATAGAATCAGAAGGAATAATAACACAGTCAACACCCTTCAAAAAAATAAATTTTATTTGTGAAAATTTGTGTGAATGATAAACAAAATCATCTTGTGGATTGGCAATGGTAAAATCAGAATGATTTAATTTCCATTTAAGCGTAACCGGAATTGATGCAACAAATAGGATTGGTATTATTGTTAGTGTTAATAAAAGTATTTTACTTGTTTTCATATCTGACCTTTCTGAATGTGGGGATAGTTTTTCCGTTTATACTTCTCAAATGCTGGTGATAATTCATTTAACTCCATTTCTAGGAGTACTAGGTGTCTAAAGAGGGATGGCATTTCCTTTTCAATAAATTCCGTCTTGCTATATGACAAAGCATTTCGTACGCCTTTATCAGAAACAAAAAAACCAACACCTCGCTCATTGGTAATTATTTCCTTATGATTAAGGAATTCATAGGTTCTCATAACAGTGTTCGGATTAACCTCGAGAAGAATAGCAAGCTCTCTCACTGAAGGAATTCGATCGCTAGGTTTCCACTCTTTCAGCATGATCTTTTCACACACGTAATGAGCGATTTGAAGATAGATGGGTTGTGACTCTCTAAACTGCATGATTATTAGATTTTAGGAGACCTGTTTTTCTTTTAATAGAAAATATGTTGTTAACCAAAGGCCAAGCGTAATGATGTAATTAGAAAACAAATGGAATGAAAAGGTGAACCAGGTCGGCATCTTTACTAAACGATTACCTTTAAAATCGAGAACCTCAAATGCAGTTAATCCATCAGCGAAAATACCTCTGGGTAAAATACTATTGATCACCGGATGTGGAAGAAAGACGATGAAGATCCAAACAAACAGCAGCACAATAACAGTTTTGAAAAAACTGTATTTATTAAAAAAAAGAGAACCCACAATAAAAAACGCTTGAACAGTAAAGTAAAGGAAAAAAATAGTAGATGGTTTCTCTTCAAAGAACGGATCTTCATACGTGTTAATTTTAAAAATATTAATTACCGGCCAATCCGTTTTAATAATTTCATTTGAAAGTTTTACAAAGACTGGTTCGACCATATAGAAAATAAGTGTGTAACCAACAAGAAACACACCAACGCCAAAGAATAATGTAGTCAAAAGCTTTTCAGCTGCTGACGCAGGTAAAAGAAGGAAGTTAATCGATTTTGATTTATTGTTTAGATCAGGGAATAGAAAATTTGCCGAAAGACATCCCGACAAAAATAAACCTGTAAAGTAATAAGCGATCTGAAACCTTTCACTGAACAATCTTGGATTATTAAATGCTAGATAAACTCCTAACCAAACGATAAGAAAAGAACCGACAGCAAGAAGTAAAAAAAGAAAGGCCTTTCGGTTTTCTAACCAAAAAAGTGAAAAGATTAGGATGAGTCTTTTAAAATTAAAATGTTGCTCCATAACTAATCTTTTAATGCGTATTGAATTCCCTTTGGGTTATTAACGATAGCCTTGTAGAACAATTCTAAGTTTACATTGCTTTCATCTCCATCTTGATTAATTGCCACCAAGGAGTTTCCTCCCAATACCGGCTCATAAAATAATGCAGCTTGCAACTCGCTACCTTCATTAGAGATTTTAAAAGATAACTTATTACCAATTGTTTGTAAGCTCTCTTGAAGGATTACCTGAGTGTTGTCAAGAATAATAACATGGTCAATCAAATTGGAGAGATCTTGTACTTGATGAGAACTGATTAAAATGCACTTCTTCTCATTCAGTGCTTTTGAAATTACTTTACGAAACTGCCCTTTGCTAATAATATCCAATCCATTCGAAGGTTCATCCAAAAGTAATAACGAAACATTGCTGGCTAATCCTAAACTGATAATAACCTTTTTCTTCTGTCCATAACTCATTTTTTGTAATGTTTGAGTATGAGGAACGTTGAAGCTATCCAGATAGAAGTGAAATTGATTTTCATCAAATTTGGGATAAAAATTTCCATAATACTGAACGAGGTTGGAGATGGAAATATCGGGGAGATAGAATTCTTCCGGAACCATAAATACCTCTTGAAGAAAATTCGGTTGTCTATCCCATGGCCTAAACCCAAGTACATCAATGCTTCCATGCGTGGGCCGGAGAAGTCCTGCGACACTGTATAATAGAGTTGACTTACCTGTTCCATTTTTGCCGAGTACTCCATAAATAAAGCCGCTCTTCATTTGTAAATTAACATTCTCTAATACATTAACTTTACGATAGGCAAAACAAAGATTATCAATCGAGATCATTGATTTACGTTTTAGTGTACTAATGCAATAGTACACTAAATCTTATAAGATTCAAGTATTTTAAAAATATTTAATGTAATTAATTTATTTTGTTTCAGAACGTAAGAAACTTCCATCTCACAAAAGGACGCGCGTGGGATGGATCAATTACCACCATGAGCAGCTTACCGAAAAACTGAAAAGAACGTTTAAGAAATGAGGAGTAGGAAATTTTTTAATTGCGATCTGGTAACGCATTAGATTAAAATTGTCATCCAAGCTCTGCACAATCATTACATAATTAACGTTAGTTGCCAGTACTTGTCTGTGATTCTCAGAAGACTCTTGTTCTTCTAAAGTCAATTTTCTTCGGATTGTAGATTTCATATTGCAAGCATCATAATGAAACCGAATGTGGTAAATTGGATACAATTGAAACAGATGATTTGGATACGGATGTTTATGAGAGCTACATTAACTCATGAAAGAGCATAAGCGATTTGAAATCAATGTGGAGCACAAAAGCGATTACACAAACAGTTTGTTAAAATTACTAAAGAGTCTAAGCCCATTTGAAGAAGTTTAAGAATTGATAAATTTAAAAGCACAAATGTTCGAATGATCATTTGTGCTTTTCTTTTTGCCATTAGACCTACACCATTTTTATGGATTCAATTTTTCGTTCTTGTAGTCCTCCATGAAGGCGATAATAAAAGCAATTCCACTGAAGGCCAATGCATCAAATGAACTCAGAACTTCATTTCCATTTACTGAATATGGATCAGCGATGGCACGAGGGATATGTAATATGAGCAGCCAGATAAAGATCATAATGCCTTGCAACATCGCTACTAATTTTAATTTGATCTTAAAGATTACGGCAATGCCAGAACCAACAAGTAAAGCGCCAGCCAAGTAGGTGCAGAAAATAGGACCTGGCATCCACGCAGGTACCAATGTTGATATTCCATCAGCATACAGAAAATGATCTATACCAAATTCAATCATCGTTATGGAAAAGAAGATGGGACCAAGCGGTATTAGTTTTTCCTGAATTGAAATGAGTTTCGATGAGTCTGTTTTTTCCTTAATGAAAGATCCTGCAACAACGAATGCTCCACCACACATCGCTAGAGCTTTAGATGCTTCGGCCCAAATACCAAGATGCCTGATCTGATGAGGTTGAATAAATAATATGTAAGGCAAGTGCCAGAAAATCAGAACCGCGAGAAACACGCCACCCAAAGTAAGTGCTACCTCTTTTCCTTTTATAGATAACGTAATAGCGATGCCTGCAGTAAGGAAACCAACACCACTAACGTACGCTAAAATTTCAGGACTACCGGTTCTCCATTCAGGCCAGGGCGGCAAGATCACCGTTCTAAAATCTCCGTAAAAGAATTGAAAAACTCCTATGGCCATCATACCAATGCCATAGAATGCTCGTGCGATTTTGATGTGTGTTTCCATTGATTGAACTTAATACTGGAAGGTACATTGTAGAAACGAAAGTTCAACTAACGCAAAGTACGTGAGTCTATTCAGCTAAAATCAATTTTTCATCGAGCACGATGATTCTGTATAGCCAAAAGCATTATGATCAAATCCATTCAATGTGCTCTCCATAATAACATTGTGTGCCTAATTCTCATTCTGAAAGCTATCACACGCTCAAAAAAAAAGCGCAAGTTTACCTGCGCTCTTTTAGATTAATTTTAACCAACAATTTATCGTATCTGAAATGCAATGGGTAAGCTATATTTCACTGGAACTGGCTTGCCATGTTGCATACCCGGAACCCATTTCGGCATGGAAGACACCACACGTATGGCTTCATCGCGAAAACGCTGATCAACTTCTTCTCCAGGCGCATCGGTAACACCCACTTCTTGCACATCACCATTTTCTGTGACAATAAA
Organism: Chryseolinea sp.; assembly: GCA_046595655.1. GTDB lineage: Bacteria > Bacteroidota > Bacteroidia > Cytophagales > Cyclobacteriaceae > Chryseolinea. The sequence continues at coordinate 8,946 of JBKJOF010000064.1, forward strand.
GTCAACAAAGACAGTGCCTTCCAACTCTTCTGCTTCAGCATCCTTTGGAAATTGAATATTATCGTTAAGGTATTTCATCATGGCATTCTTTCCACCTGTAAAAGATGGATCTGTTTCTGCCTTGTTATATACAATTCTTCCTTTTGAATCCTTATAAGTAGGATTGGTTTTAATCTGCTCTTCAAAGGCCAGTCTTCTGCGTTCTTCGCGGATGGCTGTCTCCTTTTCGAGCTTTACTCTTTTTTCTGCCAGAGTAAGTTGCACTTCTTCAGTTTTTGCACTCAGTCCGCCAGATACTGAATCTTCATGCGTTAAAGAAGATTCCTTATTCTGTTCAGATTTAGAGCCACAGGCTTGCATCACAATTAACGAAGACGCTAAAAGGACGAAATTTAAAATGTGTTTCATTGGTAGTATTTTTAATTTTCAAAATTTCCAACTATAGAGGAAATACAGTGCCACGTATGGAAAGCTTCCTATTGATCTCAACAACACCTTCTCCAGAATAAAGACATTTACCTTGTAGAAACTTGTCTACAACGTATTTACCCAACTGCAACCATAAGCCTTATGGTAGGTTTAACTTGGACATAAAAAAACAATATGTAACCGGGAACACTCTTTCACGATTGAACATGAAATATCGATGATACTCAATTGCCACCTATCTTGTCTACCTTTAGCTAAAATAAAAACCATGCGATTACAAGTGCCTAAAAATAGTTTGCTAGTCGATCTTAGTGAACAAGATGTACTACATACCATCGAGTTTGAACCCGAGCAATTACTGCAGTTGGAAAAATTATCTAATCTGGAGTTGTCAAATTTTAGATTCATCCTCCCTTTTGGTGAGTACATGTTCGAGTTGCCCGATATCAATTTTATCAAACAAGCAGTAAAGGACAACGCGCTTCGAATTGAATACTATGATCCATACGAAGACATCATTGTAATCAGAAGTGGCGAAGCGGATAGCAATAGTACCAAGCTCATTGAAATAGATTCTTAGAAAAAATACAACATTATTTTTTCTGCTTTATAGAAAAGCCAACGCTGTATAAATTTTAAAAAAAACAACTTTGAATTTCATCTTTTATGTAATGACATTTTATACTCTAATGTGAAATTCATAGACCTTCAACCAACTTCCGTTAACTTACACCAATCCCTTTCTGCTGCATAACGATCGATGTCATATAAAAATAGACACGAAGAATAAAAAGCTACGTGTGGCTGAAACGATAAATTCAACAGATGTTATCTAATTGTATCCTCAAACTTTGGTGTAAGATTTCCTACCGCTTTCCAATTTATTTAAAGAGGTTATTTCGCTACCTTTAAAAAACGATCTGTCATGCTATGGAATTATACTACTCGTTTTCAATTCTCATTGTACTCACGGCCATATTCTCATACATCAATCTTCGTTTCTTAAAACTACCTTCAACTATTGGCATCATGCTGCTCGCCATGATTGCTTCCATCAGCATTGTGGCCTTGGGTAAAACGTATCCAGAACTTTTTACGGTTCTATCATCGTTAGTGGCCAGCGTAGATTTTTCAGAAGTCCTGATGGGTGCCATGCTCAACTTTCTATTGTTTGCAGGAGCCATTCATATTAGCCTTCACGACCTTCGTCAGCAGCGTATACCCATTATGATATTTTCCACCATTGGTGTGATCATATCTACTTTTGTGGTCGGCTTGTTACTATGTGCTACCTTCATGCTCTTGCGGATGGATATACCCCTTATACAATGTCTTGTATTCGGTGCGCTCATATCGCCAACAGATCCCATTGCTGTTATAAGCATATTAAAGAAAGCGGGCATTCGAAAATCTTTAGAAATAAAAGTAGCGGGCGAATCACTTTTTAACGATGGTGTTGCCGTTGTATTGTTCGCGGTGTTGCTGCAACTAGCAAGAGGAAGCTCCATGGAGATTACTTTAATTCACATCAGTGGACTGTTTATACAAGAAGCCGTTGGAGGAATGGTGATTGGATTCTTACTGGGCTATATCGGTTCCCATGCCATTAAAGGAATCTATAATTATAATGTAACCGTAATGATCACCTTGGCAATTGTAATGGGTGGATACCTCATTACAAGATACCTGCATATTTCTGGTCCGCTTACTATGGTGGCTGCGGGACTGGTTATTGGAAACTATGGAAAAGCAACTGCGATGTCAAGTGCCGACAAAGATTACCTTGACAAATTTTGGGAACTTATTG
>JBKJOF010000214.1:0-5046 GCA_046595655.1 Chryseolinea sp.
TCCGAATTATCTGGCTGCTTTTACGCCAGTTTCAACACAAGGTGATTATAAAGGCGCGCAAATCACTGCTGCTAGGAAAATTCCGGTGTGGGCCTTTCATGGAGATAAAGATACTTCCTTTACTTTATTTGAAGGCAAAGTTGCAATCAATGGAATGAACTCAGTAGGCGCTAATCCCGCTCCCATTTTTACGGTCGTAGCCGATGGAACACATAGTGATAACACATGGGACAAAGTTTATTCACCAACGCATACGTATTACAATCCCAATGTTTATGAATGGTTTCTAACCCAAAAACGAGTTACCACTGGAGCATCACCTGTTGCAAATGCCGGAGCAGATAAGATTATTACGCTACCTGAAAACTCTGCAATACTAAACGGATCAGGGACAGATAGCGATGGTACTGTTACCAATTATTCATGGAAGCAATCGGCAGGGCCTACTACTGCCACAACAACTGCGTTGAATAATCCTTCCATTACCGTTAGCAATTGCGTGCAAGGAAAATACACTTTTACACTCACGGTTACTGATAACAATAACAAAACAAGTAGTGATACAGTATCAATTATCATTGGAGCTAACGTCAATCAACTTCCAGTAGCAAACGCGGGGGTTGATAATATCATTACACTACCTAAAAATACAGTTGTTCTCACAGGATCTGGTGTAGATAGTGACGGGCAAATAACACGTTATTCATGGAAACAATCTTCTGGCCCCACAACAGCCACAACATCTGATGTTAATAACCCTGCACTTACGTTGAGTAATCTTTCGCAGGGTGCTTACACATTCTCATTAACTGTTACAGATAATGCTAATGCGGTTGCGGTTGATGATGTTATCGTTAGTATTAAAAGTGGCACAAATCAACCTCCTGTTGTCAATGCAGGAAGTGATAAAATGATTTCCCTACCTTCTACAACGGCAACCTTAAATGCCATCGCAAGCGATCCGGATGGATCAATTGTTTCATACCAATGGACTAAAACGTGGGGGCCTAGTGCAAAACTTACTAATGCTACTACTTCCAGTGCTTCGATTGTTGCAACGACAGCTGGTACGTATACCTTTAAAGTAATTGTTACTGATGACAAAGGATTGAAGACTTCTGATATTGTAAATGTTACCATTAAGACAGCATTGCCCGTTGCAAATGCAGGAGCAGACCAGCAAATATTTTTACCAGTAACCCAAGCTTCTCTCCAAGGAAGTGGAACGGATGCTGATGGATCGATTACAAATTATCTGTGGACGCAAACTAGTGGACCGACCGCAGTCATAAATAACTCAAGTCTCGCTACTATTCAAGTAAGTAAGTTAACCTCAGCAGGTGAATATGTTTTCTTACTTACGGTTACTGATAATGATAATCAGAAAGCATCCGATTATGTGAAGGTATTTGTTTACAATTCAACAACCTCACAAGCGAGCGCTGGAAGAGTATCTATGGCGAGCCAATCTGAAGAAGTTCTGGTTGAAGAAACATCATCCATTGCTACTTTATTGAATCAGAATTATCCGAATCCGTTTTCCAGTCAAACAACAATTCCGTTCACATTACAAAGTAGTCAGCATGTAATGGTAAAAGTCTATGATTCTTTTGGATCAGAAGTTCAAACACTCGTGAATGATGATCTTCAGGCTGGTGAACATTCTGTTGCCTTTTCTCCTGACATTCCAAATCAGTTCTTTATCGTTAAGCTTTTTGCGAATGGAAAGTTGTTCTCAGTAAAAGCAACGCAATTTCAATAGCAGATTTTAAAACAAGTAAAAAAGGTGAAGTCGAATGGCTTCACCTTTTTTTTTGATTCAATTTATCAAACAATAATTAATGTAACTTTGGTTGACATAAACATCAAAGAAAATGAAAAATTGTGTTCTGTTTTGGGTTGGTTTGTTTCTTATTCTTCACATTTCAGTGGAAGCTCAGACGTTAAAAGAACTTAGGGATGCTGCTATTAATAAAGCCAAAAACCTAAATACAAAAGAGAACCGTGACAAAGTCGTTAGCTCAGTTTTCAAAGAGATGGATAAGGCGCGTGCCGCTTTCGATTCCACCGATTTTGACTATGCTATTTTACTGAGCGATAATTCAGGTTTGTTTGATATTAAAGAAAAAGGAGAAGCGGGCGCACAAGTTACATCCATACTAAATGTAGGGTCATCCATTTACAAAAATGCAGATATAAGTGATGCTGATCGTGCGCGAGGAAGTTTACAGTTAGGAGAATTATTTTACGCTAATCAGAAATTCTCCATGGCGGAAAAGAAATACATCCAAGCAAAAAAAGCATTTGAACAAGCAAGTTTAACAGATGACTTGGGTTACATCAAAACTATTTCAAACGAGGGATTACTTTACGCTACCATGGGTCGCTTTACGCAAGCAGAAGAATTTACAGCGCAAGCTCTAGATTTGCGAAAAGAAAAATTTGGAGAAGGCAGTCTCGGCCTTGCCGCATCGCTCAATAATTACGGTGTGCTGAAATACAACATGGCACGCTATAACGAAGCGGAAAAAGATTTCGAATCTACACTCGCCATTTTTAAATCAAACAACTTACAACAAAGCATGTCGTTTGCTATCGTGCTGAACAACGAGGCAATGCTCTACGAAACTATCGGACGCTATGATGACGCTGAGAAGATATTGAAGGAGGCCATCGCGATCGCAGAAAAATTACAAAGCTCAAAATCAAATAATCACTTAAAATTTCTAAGTAATCTGGCTTTGCTCTATAAGCAAGAAGGAAAATATTCAGAAGCAGAAGCAATTTACCTTGGCATGGAAAAACGGTTAGGTAAAAACAATCCTGATTATGCCAGTATGCTAAACAATCAGGCTGCCTTGTATAGAGTAATGGGTAAAGAAGATAAAGTTGAAGATTTGTTAAAACGCTCTGCTGCCATTTACAAATCAAATTTTAATGAACAACATCCAGCATATGCCAAGTCAATCAGTGATCTCGGAAACTTCTACCGATACAAAGCGCGATATGCCGAAGCTGAACCTTTATTAGATAAGGCTTTAACCATTCGCGAAACAACATTAGGAAAAAATCATCCACTCTTTGCACAATCACAAGAAGATGTAGCGATTTTACACTGGAAGAAAAAAGAGTTTAGCACAGCGGGCAGCTTATATAGAGAAGTGATGAACAAATCTCTTGATTTTATTAATAGCTATTTTCCTCCCATGAGCGAGGCTGAGAAAACAAAATATTGGGATGTTCTCTCTCCTCGTTTTCAACGGTTCTATAATTTTGCAATTGAATCGAGTGTTGATAATAAGTATATCATTCAAGACCTCTACGATTATCAAATCGATACAAAGGCACTCTTGTTGAACTCCACGAATAAGGTAAAACAAACCATTGCGAGTAGCAAAGATGTTCAGCTCATACAAGATTATAAAGCCTGGCTCGATCAAAAAGAAACACTGGCGCGCCTTTATGCTTACACCAAAGAGGAGCTAAAAGAACAAAACATAAACCTTGATTCACTTGAACACGCTACAAACAGCACAGAGAAAAAATTATCGGAGCGCTCGACTGATTTCATGAATGGATATTCAAAGAAGAAAACATCATATACCGAAATAAAAAATCTGTTAGGTGCATCGGAAGCTGTCGTTGAAATTATCCGCACGCAAAAGTATGATCAGGATTTTACTAAGGACTCACAGTACGTGGCTCTGGTTCTTACGAAGGAAAGCGAGATTCCTAAACTTGTTGTACTAGAGAATGGACTTCAACTGGAAACACGCTTTTCAAAATTCTATCGCAATGCCATTCAACAAAAAATGACTGATGAGAATTCGTACGATGAATATTGGGGGCGCATTGAACCTGATCTGAAGGGAAAGAAAATGATTTACATATCACCAGATGGAGCTTACAATCAAATTAATTTAAATACACTTAAAAAGCCGGGCGCTGATTATGTTATCAATCGTTATGACCTTGTAATTCTCGGAAATTCTAAAGATCTGATTGCATTAAAAGGAAAAAAGAAAATAGCATCAAAGAAGAACGCTGTGGTTCTCGGCTTTCCGGATTATGGTGAGGGAAATGTAGCACCACTTCCTGGAACAAAAATAGAGGTAGACGGAATAGCAAAAGTTTTAAAAACTTCTGGCTATCAGGTTACGCAGTTTATGCAAAAGACCGCTACGGAAGCAAACCTAAAATCGATCAAAGCTCCTGCATTAATTCACATTGCCACGCATGGATATTTTTTACAAGACGTTGAAAATAAAACTTCAGCTTACGGTGTTAACGTAGAGAACGCAAACGACAATCCACTACTTCGTTCGGGATTATTATTAGCAGGCGCAGCCAGCACGGTAAGTGGAAAGCGTGCTCCTAATTTAGAAAGCAACGACAACGGAATTCTTACTGCTTATGAGGCCATGAATTTAAATCTTGAAGGAACAGATCTTATCGTGCTCAGTGCATGCGAAACAGGTTTGGGTGATATTAAAGCAGGCGAAGGTGTATATGGATTGCAGCGCGCATTCCTGGTAGCTGGTGCCGATGCCTTAATTATGAGTTTATGGAAAGTGGATGATGCCGCCACGCAGCAACTAATGAATAATTTCTACGCCAATTGGCTCAAGCTGGGCAACAAACAAAAAGCTTTCAAGCAGGCACAACTACAGTTGATGACGAAGTACAAGGATCCGTATTTCTGGGGAGCGTTTGTGATGATGGGAATGTGAAAGAAGAATGTAGAATTTAGGAGTTAGAATTATGAAGGACGCGTTTGGTAGAATCCACGAGAGTATCATAACTGTTAAACATGGAGGCTGCCAATATGTATGCAACGGCTGTAATAGCAGCTACTTCTTCATAGGGATAACCACATGAAACGTTGTTCCTATATTCACCTCGCTTTCGATGCGAATCGTTCCATTCAATAATTCGACCTGAGTCTTTACCAGAAATAACCCAATACCTTTTCCCTCTACGTGATCATGAAAGCGCTGGTACATGGAAAATACTTTGTCTTTCAATTTTGTTAAGTCAATGCCCAAT
>JBKJOF010000192.1:0-54817 GCA_046595655.1 Chryseolinea sp.
TCATATTAATAAGAAATCTCCGGGTCTTCTTTTACTTCAACAGATCCGTGATGAAGCCCATCGGTTTGCTATTACATTTCATAGACAGAAAAGAAGCAAAGGACAAATTACAACGGAGCTTGATGGTTTAGAAGGCATCGGAAAAAAGACAGCAGAAAATCTATTAAAAGAATTCAAGTCTGTCAAAAAAATTAAAGAAGCCTCAATGCAGGAGCTTGAAAAAATTGTAGGCAGGAAAAAGGCATTGAGTCTGAAAGGAATGAAATAAAAAAGGAGGCTTAGAGCCTCCTTTTTAGAATATTTTTTAATTTTAGAATTCCCACAAGTTGTGTTCCTTCTCCATCAACATCATCTCAGTCCACTCACGAGCCCAAACGCCTTCTTGATAAGGACGTCCGTTACCTCTGTACGTATCGTCAAGCGTTTCGTCATCCGGGTTTTGAACCTTGTAAATACTTCCATGGAATAAGCGAAGTAAAAATGCATCACCAAAATTCTTATTCTGAGCAGTATTTTGTCTGTTAAACCAAACCGCCTTCTGAATATTATTCCTGAATAGTTTTTCTAAATCTTTAAACTTAAACCATCCTAATGAAATATCTAATGTTGTGGCAGTCTTCGCTCCAGGGATAATAAGTTCAATGCCTTGGATATCGTAGTACAACCTTGATCTACGTTTGTCAAAGATGATATCCTCCATCATGTGTGCACTACTGATATCAGAAATAAGATATTCAATTCCACTTCCGGAGATTGTCACGGTCCAATTCTCACTTCCATCCGCAGGTGTACCACCACGATTGTCTTGAGTTGCACGATAGTTCTTTCCGTTATAGGTAATGATATCATCCGTGATGTAATCAGCCGATGGATCCCACGTTGGATATGTCTGAGCTTGTTCTTGAACGAGGGCGCCTATGAAGTTTTCCTTAGACATCTTTGATGTCAACGAATCACTATTGTAAACATCAGTCAATTCACCAGATTTTACAGCTTCAATGATAAGCTTAGTTATCTCTCCATTTTTAGCAAAGAAACCTTTATTCTGTTTTTCACGCAGATCGATGTTTCTCCAAACCCTAACCTTATAGAGTTGCTCATATAAAGCAATTGGGTCAAGGGAGTTTGGATTGTATTGAACCTCCAAATCCTGAGCCTCTTGCGCGCACGCTAAAGAAGCAAAAATGGATAACGTTAGTGCTAAAAATGACTTTTTCATGGTCTAGTTTATCTGAATAAATATGATTCCGCTTGAACCTTTAATATCTACTTTCTCCTCTTCGTCCTTAAAGTTTCTTCTGGAAACTTCTTTTATCTCAACCACAATCTTATCACCAGGTCTTGCTTGTCCAACCCATCCTCTAAGATCCGGGTTTTCATTTGTTCCTCTTAAACTTTGGACACTAGCTGTTCCTCTTCCAAGCGCGATATCAGCTTTCTTAATTCTGTATCTAGCATCCTTAGGTACTTCTTGTTTGAAGTTCTCTTCTGGAACTGCTTTGATGGTTAAATTTCCAAGCTGATTTGCCTTTATCCCTGTTCTTAAATCTACTGGAGTAGAACCAATGTAAGCAATGTATTTAGGCTCAGGGATATTTTTAACATCAAAATTCTGGTCTCCTAGTTTAGTACCTCCATTGCTTACCGAAACAGAAATCTTTCTTTGTTTCGGAATAATAGTCACCATACCCGCCTTAGCACCCTTTATAATTTCAGCACTTGTTGCTGAGAATGAAGGATTATAAGCAGGGCCTAGAGCAGGAACCTCAATATTAACGGTGTTACCACAATTCATATAAAGCGTAGGAGCGTTACCTGTTGTTACTCGAATTATAGGTTGCGCAACATAGTACTCAATAAGATCTTCAAAGTCTTGGCCCTTAACTGTGATTTTTGCTTTAAATGATTTCTTCGCTATTCCAAGAGCATCGTATCCACCGCCCTGTGCAGTAAATTCGACCTTACCCATTTTAACTCCACTCTTGTCTTCCACTATTGGCAATTTAGCGCCATCCTTAAAAAACTCAGAGGTTAACGCGCTTGAAGACCCTGTAAGGAACATTTGAGCCTCATACTTAGCACCAGCAGCAACAGTAGACGATTTTGCCCTAACCATAGGAATAAACTTATCCAGTTTAATCGTTTGAGCGCCAGCATCCGCAGCTAACTTATCAAGTACTCTTGATTCGTATTCCAAAACCTCCGTTTGATGCTGCGTAACAGAAGCTAAAGCAGCAATAACTGGTGTGTTTTCGAAGGTAAATTCAATGAAGCTCTTTCGAACATGATCCTTGTCAGAAGCAAAAAAGGGAATGTCTTTAGGGGCTTTTGCAATTTTAGTAAGTGGTGGTTGAATCTTTGACCATTCATTAAGTTGCTTCACATAATCATTCAGCAGTTTTTCATAATTTTTACCTTCCGGTGACTTCGTGTCCATCATCATGGTTGAAGCCTTGGAGCTGTGATCATTTATGAGAGCATCATCAACTTCCTTAGTGCCCGATAATGCCATCATTTTCAATTTCAATTGGTCTATCGAGGCAATTGTTGCTTTAGTTAACGTGCGAACTTTTTGTGCGTTTTCCTTAGCGGCCACCACACTTGGGTCTTGGTTTATACCTGCATCCTTTACAATCGAATTGAGGATTGTCTCACTCTTTTTGTCCCCTTCTCTAATCAAACCATTAAGCGTCTCATTAATGATGGCAAATTTCTCAAGTACCGCGTTACTTACTTGAAGCGCAAGAAGCGCAGTAAGTACCAAGTACATCATGCCTATCATTTTCTGACGCGGGGTTTCTTTTCCACCTGCCATGATTCTTTTCTTTAGTTAATGTTGAACGATGAAAACAAAATTCTAGTATTAAGCTTGTCCGCCACCTTTCATAGCTGTAAGCATGCTGCCGTAAACCTTGTTAAGTGCAGTAAGGTTATCTGAAAGTTTTCCGAGTTCTGAAGTAAACTTAGCGGTGTTATCACCAACTTTAGAAAGACCTTGCATTGCACCAGTAAGACTTTCGTAGAATTTATTCATGTTCTTCACATGACTATCTGCATCTTTCAATTCCATTTCATAAACAGAATTTAAGGCAGCCAAATTCTTAGTTACTTTTTGTACTTGTGAATGGTATTCGCCAGCATCTTTAGAAGCTTCTGACATACTTGACACAGCCTTTATGGCTACATCATATGATTTATTCATTTCAAGAAGCTGAGTTGATGCTTTTTTTACATTAGCAGCGTACTCTGTTGTTGCTACTCCAGCATCAGAGAGTGTGCTCATTTTCTTAGCTGATTCAGCGAGGTTATTCAATCCCTTACCTAAACTGTCCAAAAGTTCCGGGCCAATTTTAGCTTTCTCAAGAGATGCATCTAATTGTTGAGTGATTGATGCTCCAGTCTTGTTTGAAAGACGAGTAGCAACAGCGGGAGCTTCGTACTCCTCACCCAGTTCAGGATAAACTTTAGACCAATCTGGTTCCTGATGAGGCGGTTCGAACGCACTTAGGAAGAAGATAACGGCTTCTGTTAACAAGCCTATCATCAACATAAGGTCGGCACCTTCGAAATGGAGAATTTTAAACAACGCACCAACAATTACGACTGCCGCACCAATACCGTAAACTTTTGGCATTATGGTTTTGAAGAGAAGTTCAACAAATCCGCCTTTTTTCTTGCTCATTTTTGTAATGGTTTAAATTTAGCCTTTGATAATATTAAATATAGGTAGAGTTTTCAATTATTAAAATTCCTGTCCAGATGAACGACCTAAGTGCGTCAGTGCACAACGGAATCCTATGTATGCGCGAGTAGAATCTTTGAATTCATATGTTCGTGTACCTGTTTCCAAGTAGTACGCAACATCTTTCCATGAGCCTCCTCTTACTACTTTTTTCGGAGGCACTTTTGCATTGTATTTACTGCTTTCAGGATTCGTTCTGTCATCAATATATTGAGGATTCAAATCCCATACAGTTGGTACAGAGGCTGGATTGAAATCATCCAGACACCACTCAGACACATTACCTGACATGTCATATAATCCGTAATCGTTAGGGAAGTAAGACATCACTTCAGCAGTGTATGCAAAGCCGTCATCATAAAAATTACCGCGCCCAGGCTTAAAGTTTGCAAGCATACAGCCTTTAGAGTTTCTAATATATGGATTTCCCCAAGGATATTTTGCCATATCGCGACCACCACGCGCGGAGTATTCCCACTCTGCTTCAGAAGGTAATCTGAATTCAGGCATTGGAAAGTCTCCAACGCTCTTACGGAAATCATTTAGGTAGGCTGTTCGCCATTTTCCAAAGAATACAGCTGCATCCCAATTCACACCCACTACAGGATAAAGATCATATCCCGGGTGCCAGTAGTAATAGTCTTGTATCGGATCACCCATGTGGTGGGCAAAATCCTTCACCCATGAAGTCGTATCAGGATAATACTTCTGCCGGAATGTTTCTGCATCAACCGTTTCAAAACCCTCAATGCTCCCACTCTCCACTAAGAAGAAGTTTGTGAATTGTCTGTACTCATTATTAGTAATCTCGGTATCATCCATAAAGAATGACCCAATCGTTACCTGTTTGTTAAAGTTTATCTGAGTCGATGCCGGATCCTCATCAGCCTGGCCCATGTGAAATGTTCCTGCTGGGATCGGAACCATACCATAGGGGATTGTCATAACCCAACCTTCACGGCCTGGCACACCCACCAATTCACCCTGATCATTGCCTCCTTTACCTCCGCCAAGGCCGAGTAAACCACAAGCACTCACCGCAGCACCTGCAAGGATTAAGAGTAATTTTGAAGAAACCGATTTGTTCATAACTTTTTTACGAGTTTGTACTGCTAAATTTTTTGAGCTTCGAAAGTTAAGGGTATTCACCTTAATTTTCAGAGATACGAATACCAAATTGAATAAAATCTTAAAAAAACCAAAATCATTTACCGGTTAGTGCCTATACCGAGGGGTTCGAACGACTTTTTTACCGCTACCCGGGTTCACCGGTAACTCATAACTAAGCATCAACTCCCAAGAAAGAAACTTTTTTGCATCTTTATTAATTAATACAAAATCAAATGCTGACCCTAGACGAAGCGATCTGTCTTTAAGAAAAGCATATCCAAGTAATATACTGGCAGCTTCTGATTGTCTAAACGCTAAACCTCCCCACAGTTTCTCTTTGTAATAAGCTATTGTACTAAGATCAAATTGAGTTTTATTAAAATCTGAGCGAACAACACCAGAAAACTGCACCTTAACATCAAAACTCACTTCGTAATAATAGCCAGCTGTTGCATTTAGATGAGTTGCCAAAGCATTTCTTGAGCTATCCACACCGAAATCAAATTGAGAGCGTAGTAAGTGATTAAATCCAACACCAACATAATACTTTTCAGCCCGAAAAAAAACGCCAAGACCAAGGTCAGGACGAATTTGCGATTCCTTGCCCTCCACAATTAGAGGATCGTCCTTATGAATATACCGATAGTACTTTCCATTAATAGATTGTGAGTAAACGCCTGCCTTTAGGCCAATACTGAGTTTTGCATCTTTTATTCCAATATGATAGGCATACATGGTTTGAATTTCCAAATTGTTCTGAGGACCCAATCTATCATTCATCACGTACGCACCAAAACCACTTCGCAATTTGAAAATTGGTGTCGTGAAATTTACCATCTGTGTTGATGGTGCTCCACCCTCGTCAAAACTACCTTGGTAGCCTTGCCATTGAGTACGATGAAACGCAGTAAGCTTGGTAACACCTTCTACACCAGCAAATGCAGGCGTGATGTGTAAATTGTTAAACATGTATTGGGTGAACAGCCCGTCTTGCTGAGCAAAAACACCCACACTAAAAAGTGTTAACAATAGGGTATAAAAAGTCCTTTTCAGCATTTAGTTTAAAAAATAGAATTTAAAGTAAACGTTTTTTTACGACACAATCAACAATTGTAATTAAAGTGTTGTAAATAATATTAGATTCTAAGATTCAATGAATGAAGCAGTTATTTAATTCCGTTGGCTCTCTTAATATACAATTCAAGTGCTCCAGTCATAGAAGGGGCATTTGGAAGTGGCGCCTCAATGTCAAGTATCAAGCCTGCGTCCTTAACTGCTTTGGCCGTTGTTGGGCCAAAAGCTGCAAGCCTGGTATTCATTTGTTTGAAATTAGGGAAGTTTACTGAAAGTGAATTTATCCCAGAAGGACTAAAGAATGCCAAAATATCATAGAACACTTCTTTCAGATCAGAAAGATCTGATGCAACGGTATGATAGATTATTCCTTCAGTATAATTAAATCCTCCATCGCGTAAAAAATCAGGGATATCGTTTTTACGAATATCAGAACACGGGAAGAGATATTTCTCATTCTTATGTTTCTTCAAAATCTCCAGCAAGTCTTGTGCTGTTTTTAATCCTGTGAAGATTTTTCGCTTACGAATAACAATATATTTCTGAAGGTAATTTGAAGTCTGTTCTGAGATACAGAAGTACTTCATATCAGCAGGCATTTCAATCTTAAGCTCCTGACAGATATGAAAAAAATGGTCTACAGCATTTCGGCTGGTGAAGATGATGGCTGTATGATTAAGGATATCAATCTTCTGCTTTCTGAATTCCTTAACCGGAACAGCCTCTACCTGAATGAAGGGCCTGAAATCAATCTTCAGATTATACTTTTCAGCAAGTTTTAAATAAGGAGAGTTTGGATCAGCTGGGGGTTCTTGGGTAACCAGAATACTCTTCACTTTGCGCATCCTGTCTGTAACAATTTCACTCATATCAACACGTAACGAATTCAGGCTTATTAATAAAGTAAGTTAATCGTTATTAGAAAAGGTATCAATTCTGTGGCACAAAGGTATAAAAATAAATGGAACATTGATCGGCTATTGCGGGTCGTCAATTTTAAAAAAATTAATATCATCCACCCGACAAGTATCCAGCAAACAAAAACAAACATCGAAGCCATGAAACCTTTTCCGTGGCCGTGCCCAATAAAGTAGGTAAAAAGAATTATGGTGAGTGTGCCAAACACGACCAAAAGCAATCGTACCCAATTGAAAAAATGAATGCCCATCAGCTCAGTATACCCAAATAGAAAAGTAGCCACAAACACGATTACCATCTTCAAAAGAAAGACCCCCAGTATAATTAAACTTAGTTGAAGCCATTGAAGAAAGGCTGATGAAAAAGTGTTCGAATAAAATGTTGCAGCGAGCGAGTACTGCTTCGGGATAAAATGAAAAATGATAATGAGGTAATAGCTGATGATTAGGCTGCATAAGCAATAGAATAATATACTGGTGCTACTGGTGATGCGCGAGTATATCTGCTTGTCGTCCCCTTCGCGAAGGGAAAATATTTTAGTAACAGAAAAATAATCTGACGCGAGCTTCGGGTTGAGTTGGATGATTAAGATAAGCATTAACAACAAAATGAGCATGCCAGTAATGGCGAAATCACGAAATGAAGAGAATGAAATTGGTAATAGCTCTGATGAAGAAACTGCTGCCCGAGATAAAATTCCCGTTGTTAATCCTCCCTCAATAATGTTGTCTTGATGAATGCTAATGAGAAGGGTTGGTGCACTAAGTAATGACTGAAGACTGTCAATGGCTAAAATAATTTTTGTTTCAGATGGATAAATCAACTGACCGTTAATAAATAAAGCAAAAGGTTCTGTGCTTTCTAATAATAGACTGTCGCCCGAAAACTTAGACGCCTCCAGTCGAAAGTAAATCGTAGTTACGTCTTTGGTATCTTCAGCATAGGGTTCATACTCGTTGTTTTGATAGATGAGCCATTCATTATGAAAGTCTTTTTTTAATGTAACCTCCTGTGCCTGCGAAGCAATACCCATAAACAAGAAAAGTAAAAGGAGTGCCTTTGAGATAATAAGTCGCATCATGTGGACGTAAAAATATCAGAATATGAGCTTATATCCGAAATGCTATTTAAGTTTGTCGTTTCTATGGCAGGTATTTATTTACATATTCCTTTCTGCAAACAAGCTTGTCACTACTGCGATTTTCATTTTAGTACCAATCAGCAAAAAAAAACGGAGATGATCCACGCCTTTTTGAGAGAAATTGAATTTCAAAAAGATTATTTGAATGGAGAGCCTATAAACACCATCTATTTTGGAGGAGGAACTCCATCTCTATTACTAGCGGAGGAATTAAATTTATTGATGGAGGGTATTAAAAATTATTTTAAGGTTTCTGCTTCATGCGAAATTACCCTTGAAGCGAATCCTGACGACCTTACTCTGATGAAACTTCAATCTTTGAAGGAGCAAGGAATAAACCGACTCAGTATCGGAATTCAGTCCTTTGATAACGAAGTCCTTCAATTTTTGAACCGAGTCCACGATTCAATCGCAGCTGAGACCTGTGTTAGGCTTGCACGCGAAGCCGGATTTGAAAATATCAGTATCGATTTAATTTATGCCATTCCTAACCAGAATCATTCTGCCTGGGAAAGAAATATAAAGCAAGCTCTGACTTTAAAACCAAACCATATTTCTTCCTACTCACTTACTATAGAAGAGAAAACAACATTTGGTCGTTGGGCCGCTAGCGGAAAATTAAAAGTAAAGGACGATGAGTTTGCAGCTACTCAGCTTATAATGTTAGTTGATAAGCTCGAGGAAAAAGGATATGAGCAATACGAAGTTTCAAATTTTGCACTTTCTGGTTTTCAATCCCAGCATAACAGTAATTATTGGAGGCAGCAGAAATATCTGGGCATCGGGCCAAGTGCACATTCTTACAATGGTGGTAGTAGGCAGTATAACATCAGCAATAATCATCTTTACCTTAAATCGCTCGAAAAAAATACTATTCCAGCAACTGTAGAGATACTCACGCTGGCCGAAATCATTAACGATTACCTACTGACAACGCTGCGAACATCATGGGGAGCAAATTTACTATCCTTAAAAGAGAATTTTAATTTCAACTTAATAGAAGAGCACGAACGCTACATCAAATCATTAGTTACAGGTGGATTAGCTCAAATTCAAAATGAAACGCTAATCTTAACTAAAGCAGGAAAATTATTTGCAGACAAGATCGCATCCGATTTATTTGTGATCAAACCATAATTGCTAAAAGAAGTTTTGTAATTTTCGTTTCAGCAATACCGAATGAAATCACCAGAAGAAAAGAAAGTATATATGTTACTGAAGTCTGTGATCTTTCATTATCACGGATTGGATGACGCTGAGAAAAAAGATCTCGACAAAACCGCAGAGGATCTGGATGCCCATGTAGAATACAAATGGGCGCTGAAATTTGTAGCCGAGGATTACATTACTGCTTTTGATCGCGCCCGTAATTATCTGAACGATATCATTGGGGATTATCCTAAAGAGAAAAGAATGGAACTCGTTAATATGGTATGGCAAGCCAATAACCTGAAGGGATACGTTACTGAAATGGAAGCTACTGCAATGATTAAACTGGCAAAGGATTGGAACGTTCAAAAAGAACTTATTGAGTTAGTACTTAAGTGAGCGTTTTTAAATTACCCTGTCTTTAACTTGCACACTTCAACACAAAAACCACAATGCTTTAAAGGCTCATCATATCCTTAAACTTCGCGGCCTGCCTTCTGCTTACTTCTACCTTATCGCCACCTTTTAGTCTCACCATCAATCCCCCGTTAAACCACGGCTCAATACCTTCAACCCAGCTGAGGTTTACAATATGTTTTCGGCTTGCGCGAAAGAAAGCACGTTCATCTAATTTCTCATCCAATGCATTTAATGATTTATGAATCATCGGGCGGTTGGTGTCAAAATAAACTTTAATGTAGTTCCCGTCCGATTCGAAGAGTCTAACATTCGTCAGGCTCACAAACCAGCAGCGTTCACCATCTTTCACAAAAACCTGATCGTTAAGACCTAGTTTCTTTTCGGGGCCGCGGATGGCCGCGAGTTTAGCGCGTTCTTTATCGGCAAGTTTCAATACGCTTTCAGCCAGTCTCTCCGGTTGAATTGGTTTCAATAAATAATCGAGTGCATTTACTTCGAATGCCTTCAACGCAAACTCATCGTAGGCGGTAGTGAAAATAACCAGTGGAACAGAATCCAATTCTTCTAATAATTGAAATCCGGTTTTGCCTGGCATCTGGATATCTAAAAACAAAAGATCTGGATTGAGATCATTTACCATCTGAATGGCCTCTTCCGCATTCATCGCTTCGCCCACCACTTCTATGCTGGGGTGTTCTTCTAACAACTTCATTAACTCTTTGCGCGCAAGGCGCTCATCATCCACGATTAATGCTCTCATTGGTGTAGTGTTGAGGTATTACAATTTCTGTCAGTACAAAATTATCGCTTTCGTTTATAATTTTAAAAGAAGCTTCGTCTCCATAAATTAATTTCAATCGTTGAATGGTGTTCTCCAAACCAAGACCCGATTTACTTTTCTTTGATCCATTAACCAAATGTCCGCTGTTACGGATTTGTATTTTCAATCGGCCATCGTTCACAAAGGTTTTTACTTGTACGATTCCGCCCTGAGTAAGTTTGGAAACACCATGCTTTATTCCGTTTTCCACTAAGGTTTGAATCATGAGCGGAGGCACGAGAAATTTTTGTGACTCTGGGTGAATGTCAAACTCCGTTCTCAATCGCTCTTCAAAACGGATGGTCTCGAGGCCAAGGTAATCTTTTACAATTTTTAGCTCGTCATCAAAATTGGTCAATCCTTTTTTATCTGAAGCAAGTGAGCTTCTGAGAATATTGGAAAGTTGATTGATGGCTTGCTTTGATTTTGTAGGATTTTCATCCACCAGGGCGCGGATACTATTTAACGCATTAAAAATAAAATGAGGGTTTAACTGCGACTTTAAATTATTTAATTCTATCTCGATCATGGAGGCTTCGTACTTCAAAGACTTACTGTATTGATCAAAGTAATGATACGTAAAGTAAAGAACGGACCATAGAAAAAATATGACAGCATAAACGGAGGTAAATCCAAAGATGCGATTCGTATCAAATGCAACGTGAGGATCGAATAGACCGAGAAGCAAACTCATGGGTAGGCGCAAAAAATATGTCAATAAACCCAGCGCAAAAACACTTACTAAAATTCGGAACATTAATTTCGACATACTTAAGAAGAGCCACTGCCACCGTTTCAAAAAATAACGGAAACTATGCGTTACCATCAAGCAGAGAAAAGCTTCGAACACCAAAAAGATTATGCGCTTTGGATTGACAATTCCGGAAGCTACACCA
The DNA here is from genome assembly GCA_046595655.1 of Chryseolinea sp. Taxonomy (GTDB): domain Bacteria; phylum Bacteroidota; class Bacteroidia; order Cytophagales; family Cyclobacteriaceae; genus Chryseolinea. The sequence goes on from JBKJOF010000192.1 coordinate 11,271, forward strand.
CTGGAAACAATCTGAACGAGAGCGTAGAGCAACCATCCTCCAATTTGTAACGACCAATATATTCGCAGCTTGTTTCTCATTTGCTTGGTGCAAAACTACTGAAACTGACGCATGCCTTTTGCTGATTTTATTTGGGTGGTTATAAGAACTTAAACTGAAGCACATATAAAAAGATAAGCCCTGTACTAATAATCAGCACCCAGGTAACGATGGCCAGTATCTTTTTATATTCAGTTAACCGGGGTTCTGATGCCAGCGTGTTGGATATAAATGCAAAACCCGCTATTGTATATAACAATGCTTCGAGCCAATCTTGTTTGATAATGTAATAAATACCTACTCCTAAAAAAATAATTCCGAAAAGGTATTGTCGTGTGCGTGAATTCATAAATGTTGTTTATAAGGAGAAGCTCAAAATTAATTCAACTCTGCTTTTAAAAACTTACCAGTATAACTAGTCGCGCTTTTTGCAACTTGTTCTGGTGTTCCTTGCGCAATAATGTATCCTCCTTTTTCTCCGCCTTCAGGGCCTAGATCAATAACATAGTCTGACGATTTAATGACATCCATGTTGTGTTCAATTACCAAAACTGAATTACCTTTATCAACCAGCTTTTGCAATACATCTAACAAATGTGCGATGTCCTGAAAATGAAGTCCTGTTGTAGGTTCATCTAAAATGTAAAACGTTTTACCTGTATCGCGTTTCGATAATTCAGTGGCAAGCTTCACACGTTGTGCCTCACCGCCCGATAACGTAGTGGCATGTTGTCCGAGCGATATGTATCCTAATCCGACTTCACTTAGCGTTTGAATTTTTCTTAAAATCTTCGGTTGATTTTCAAAAAATGTTACGGCTTCTTCAACCGTCATATCCAAAACATCGGATATGGATTTTCCTTTAAAGCGGACTTCTAATGTTTCTCTATTATAGCGTTTGCCTTTGCAGGTTTCGCATGGTACGTGAACATCGGGAAGAAATTCCATTTCAATTAAACGTAATCCTGCTCCTTCGCAGGTTTCGCATCTTCCTCCTTTTACATTGAAAGAAAAACGTCCTGTTTTATATCCTCTTATTTTTGCTTCAGGGAGGTGAGCAAATAAATCGCGGATATCGGTGAATGCACCCGTGTATGTTGCCGGGTTGGAGCGTGGCGTTCTTCCAATCGGTGATTGGTCTACTTCGATTACCTTATCTAACTGTTCAAGCCCTTCTACTTTTTTATGTTCAAGCGGTTCTGTTCTTGAATTGTAGAAGTGTTTATTCAGAATCGGAAAAAGTGTTTCGTGAATCAACGTAGACTTCCCGCTACCGGAAACTCCGGTAATACAGGTAAGTGTAGCCAGCGGAATTTGAAGATTAACATTTTTTAAATTATTTCCATTTGCGCCCGTCAACACAATTTTATCACCGCTACCTTTTCTGCGTTCGCCTGATGTATTGATCCCTATTTTTCCGCTCAGGTATTTTGCCGTTGTGCCATCTCCTTTTAAAAAATTCACGGGCTCTCCTTCGGCTACAACGTGTCCTCCGTGTCTTCCAGCTCCCGGACCAATATCAAGAATGTAATCTGATTCGAGCATCATGTCTTTGTCGTGCTCAACTACAATTACAGAGTTACCTAAGTCACGAAGATCTTTCAATGCTTTAATGAGTTTTACATTGTCGCGTGCATGAAGACCGATGCTCGGTTCATCTAAAATATACAGTACGCCAACGAGCTGTGTACCGATCTGTGTTGCCAAACGAATGCGTTGTGATTCACCTCCGCTCAATGTTCTAATCGGACGATTCAGGTTTAGGTAATCCAGGCCAACATCCAATAAAAATCCAATTCGCTTTCTAATTTCTTTTAATACCTCAACAGCAATGATGCGTTGCTTTTCATTCAAGCGATTTTCTAATCCTTCAAACCATTTCTTCAATGCAACAATATCGAGCACTGCTAACTCGGCAATGTTTTTATTATCCAATTTAAAGTGGAGTGATTCTTTTTTCAATCGCGCACCATTACACTCGGGGCAAACTTTAACAACCGTAAAATCTTCTACCCATTTCTTCAATGCTTCCGAACCCTCATCGCGTTGCTTCTCTAAAAAGTTGATGATTCCTTCAAACTTGGTATTCCATTCTGTTCCGGGATATTTAACTGAGGGAACAGCAACAGCTTCATCATCGCCATACAATAATGAATTAAGAACTTCTTTCGGAATATCTTTTATCGGAGTAGTTAACGTAAGCTTATCGCGCTTGAGTATGGCTTCTATCTTTTTGAAAATCCAGATGTCGCGATATTCACCCAAAGGCAAAATACCTCCGCGACTAATACTTAATTTCTTATCAGGAATAACAGACTGCTCCGTGATCTCTTCAATTTGGCCAAGACCATTGCAAGAAGGACAAGCTCCATATGGTGAGTTGAAAGAAAAACTATTCGGTGCCGGTTCATCATACGCTAAACCTGTTTTGGGATCCATCAAAAATTTAGAGAAGTGATGCACGTTGCCATTTTCTTCCATGGCCATAATCACACCCTTACCTTCCTTCAATGCTTTGTTGATTGACTGACCAATGCGTGCACGATCTTTTGCATCGGCCACGATGCGATCAACCACTACTTCTATGTCGTGAATTTTGTAACGATCTAGTTGCATCTTGGCGGTGATCTCCTGCACATCACCATCCACTCTTACCTTTGTGTAACCTGACTTTCTGATTTGAACAAACAATTCACGATAGTGACCTTTCCGTCCCTTCACAATTGGTGCGAGTAGAATTAATTTTTTATCACGGAAGTTTTGAAGCAGCGAATCCAGAATCTGATCTTCCGATTGCCGGATCATCCGCTCCCCTGTTAAATAAGAGAATGCTTCTCCTGCACGCGCAAACAGCAAGCGCATGAAATCATAAATCTCTGTAACCGTACCAACTGTTGAGCGAGGATTGCGCGAAGTAGTTTTCTGCTCGATCGAAATTACCGGACTTAATCCATTAATCTTATCGACATCGGGTCGCTCAAGATTTCCCATAAAGCTTCGCGCATACGCTGAGAAGCTTTCCATGTATCTGCGTTGGCCTTCGGCATAAATAGTATCAAAGGCGAGCGAAGATTTTCCGCTTCCGCTGATACCGGTAATCACCACGAGCTTGTTTCGGGGAAATTTAACGCTGATGTTTTTGAGGTTGTGCTCGCGAGCACCAATCACTTCAATATTTTCATGACCAGTATGGTCTGTAACTTTCTTCACTGCTGTTGCTTTGGGCATGCCGGGATAATATGTAGGAATACAAAAATGGATGGCATTAAGTTGCTGTACAACTAAAAAATAAAATAGTGATGAATAATCTTAAAAAAATCAGAAGCTGATGTGGAGGTTTAACAAAGAAGTCTTGATAATACCTGTTCCTTCAAACAATTGCTTATAACCATTTGCTAACCATTCGAATCCTTGAACTTCTTTTGTCTGTGGATCGACTACCCAATATTCTTTCACCCCAAAGCGTTCATACAATTCCTTTTTCTTTATAAGGTCGTGATCGCTATTGCCGGGCGAAAGGACTTCTACTATAAGATCAGGTACACCATGAAAATGTCCATTCGGATTTAATTTTCCTTGGTTGCCCTTTAATATTACCAGAACATCAGGCTGAACTGCATTGGCATGATCATCCAAATACACATCAAAGGCGGAAACAAAAACCTCACCTCTTTCAGTATCTTCTATTGATTCACTTAATCTTCTGAAGATTGTTTGCAATACCTTCTGGTGGTTTGTAACAGGTGATGGTGACCTATAAATAACATTATCGATCAATTCAGCCAAGGTTCCTTCAGGAAGGTTTTTATAAACCTCCATAATGGTACGGGGTGGTGATTCAACTAAAGATTTCATTTCAATAAGATACAAACAAAATCTCAACCTATTACGGCATCTCTTTGCCCATCACTACCTTCAACATCTCAAACCAATCTTGCATCTCCATTTTAATGTCGATGGCTTTTGCACTTTCGATAATACGTTCTGGCTTTGTAGTTCCGATTACCGGAAAAATATTGGATGGATGTCTCAATAACCACGCTAATGAAAGTTGTGTTTCAGTCGCACCATAATGTGTTGCTTTCGAAAACAATTCTCCTTTACCTTCACTTACTAACTTACCTCCTCCTAAAGGCGACCATGCCATTGGGGAAACTTTGTGTTTCATCAACACATCAAGACCTCCGTCAAACAAAGGGTCAATACACGACAATGAAATTTCAAGTTGATTGGTAACAAGTGGAAACGCCATGTGGGCTTGCAACATTTCAAACTGCGTTGGCGTAAAATTCGAAACGCCAAAGTGCAATACCTTTCCGCTTTGTTTCAGTAAACCAAAAGCTTCTGCAACTTCTGCGGGATTTAACAATGGGTCAGGACGATGAATCAGCAACAAATCAATATGATCTGTGTTCAACATCTTCAATGAATTCTCAGCAGCCCAAAGAATGTGTTCCTTTGAAGTATCGTAATGTTTCACCCAAGTGTTCGGACGCTTCGCTGATTTAAATTTGATGCCGCACTTCGTTACCAACTCCATTTTATTTCTTAACGAAGGATTTTTTCGCAATACATTCCCAAAAATTTCTTCGTTGCTGTGATCTCCATAAATGTCGGCATGATCGAACGTAGTAATACCAACCGATACAGACGCATCAATCAATTTTTCAATTTCTTTTTCGGGTAAATTCCATCGCCAAGCTCCGCTTATGATGCGTGAAAGTTTTGGGCCAGAAGAGTGAAGGGTGCTACGTTCCATGAATGCTTGGGTTGATGAAAGTTTTTCGAGTTCTAACAAATAGAACAACGATGCAATGATAGAACAACTCGTCTACATTTAATTCACCAATCTAAAAAAAATCGAGGTCCTCATTTTGAGCCTTGTCCGAAACGAAAGGCATGATTTATATAATTGCATCAATCACTTCTTGCGCAGCACGTTCGGCAGAAAGCAACGCCCCGTTAATTGTTGCAGCATCTCCTGTACCATCTGTGGCCTCCCCTGCAAAAAAAAGTGTTTCACCAACGGGCGCGGCAAGGTCAATACGATCTTGGTTCGAACCTCCCGGTGTTACATACGATGTTCCTCCTTTTATAAAGGGTTCTTTCGTCCAGTCTTGAATGACGGTAACCACGCTGTTGTCATCAGCTCTGCGAATATTCTGTGTTGCCTTTCCACCAAAAACAGCGTCTAACTCTGCGAGAACAACGGGAACCATGCCAGTGCCAAGGGCAGAGAGTTCTTCTGCTTTTGATCCACCAATCGTAATGTTCATGGTTCTGGTGAATTGACTTCTTCCAATACCTGTGTTGAAATATTCTGGAGCCTGGGCGCCTCCAAATAAAAACCCGGAAGCACTTCCCCAGAAATTTGCTTTGTATTCAAACACCAACCGAACGCACGCATCCATGCCCATCCGCGAAAGCGCTGTAGTTTTTGTTGATGGAAGCGCAGGAGCAAACGTAATGTCGCTTGCCTTAAGTATAGAAAGTGGAACTGTAACGATTACCTTATCTACTTTTTCTGTAAACGATGCACTTCCATTTCTCAATCCGGTGAGAATAATTTTCGCTCCACCATAATTTATATTTTGAATAACGGTGTTCAATTCGACATTAGGAACAATTGCACTGTAACGCGAGTTAAGTGCATCCTCCATCGGATTTTGTTTTAAGGTAAGTTGCGTGTTGTTGCGTGTGCGCAAAGTTGATGCTTCACTCAACGCTGTGGCACCAATGCGAATGTTTGATGTGCCATACGTATTGCCCAACCATGAGTTGATTATGGCGTGAGTGCGGGAGTTGAGCGATTGATTTTGAATGGCTTGTTGCACGGATACATTACTACCAGAATAAGTAGCGAGTTGATCTACAAAGTTTTTAGCAGCGATAAAATCAGAATCGATGCTGGCGATTGCTCCTTCTGCGAAAGCGCCATCAAGAAAATAATTGTCTGTTCCTAATGTGCTTGATTCGATCGTTGGAATTTTTAATTCGCTAATAATTTTTGCCCAGATGGAATCGCTTCCAATAATCCTTTCAGCGCCAAGCTCAGTAGGGAAATCATTATTTGGAAAATTACCAACGTTAAATAAAAGAGCTTCAGTAGGGGAATCGTTTGCTCTGAGATTTTTTATCCTTCCACCAACGCGATTTGACGCTTCAAATACCTTTACCGTAATTCCCTTTGCTTTTAAAATATCAGCCGCATACAAACCGGCAGCTCCTGCTCCGATGATGGCAACAACTCCATCATATTGAATGGCGGGCTGCGGCTCGAAGTCATTACATGAACTTAACCACGAAGGCAACATTAATCCTGCAGAAACTCCCAACCCGATTTGCTGTATTGCTTTTCTTCGCTTCACCTTCTTTATTTTTAGCAAAGATAACTATCATTCGACTTTTTGGAAAATATAAACGATTTTCGGCTGATGAATGCGTTTGAACGATCCCAAGTAAAAAAAGTAGCCGTTATAGGCCCGGAGTGTACTGGCAAATCTGAACTTTCTAAGTTTCTGGCTGAGCACTTTAAAACCGAATGTATTCCGGAATATGCTCGAGCATACATCGATCGGTTAGTACATCCTTATGTACAAGAAGATTTATTGAAAATTGCACACGGTCAGTTACGCCTGGAAGATGAAAGCGTGAATGATAGCAATGAATTTATGGTGTGTGATACAAATTTATACGTGATTAAAATCTGGAGCGAGTTTAAATTTGGTTCGTGTGATCAAGAAATTTTGAATAGCATTGCCACTCGGAAATACGATTTGTATTTGTTAACCAATATCGATCTTCCGTGGCAAGATGATCCTCAACGCGAACATCCCACCAAGCGCGAAGAACTTTATCAACTCTATTTAAACGAGATGAAAAATCAATCCACACCTTTCGTGGAAATAAAAGGTGATCGGGAGCAGCGCAGAAAAACAGCTGTTGATGCCATCGAGAAAATATTATTAAGCAAACATGCCTGACGAAAATAATTCAATAAGCGGTCCCTACGCTTCTCTTCAGTTAAAAGATTTCAGAACGTTTATTTCGGCTCGCACTTGTGTAGTGTTGGCAACACAAATACAAGCAACCGTTGTAGGTTGGCAAGTGTATGAGATTACACATGATGCTCTTTCACTTGGTTTAATCGGAATGGCAGAAGCTATCCCCGCCATAACTGTTTCGCTTTATGCCGGACATGTAGTAGATATTATTGAACGTAAGAGAATCCTTCTAATTACAGTTGCTCTTTTATTACTCTGCTCTGTTTCTCTTTTATTTTTTACAACATCCGCAGGGAATTTTGTTTTTACATACGGTGCCATTCCTATCTACTCCGTCATCTTCATTAGTGGAATTGCGCGTGGCTTTTTATCTCCAGCCAATTTTTCATTCATGCCTCAACTTGTTCCACGCCATCTTTATGCAAATGCGGTTTCGTTGAACAGTACATTCTGGCCAGCTTCTTCTGTTGGCGGACCAATGCTAGCAAGTTTGATATATGGTGTTTTTCGCAATTATGGAACAACAGTGGCATACTTAGTTGACACATTGTTAATGATAGCCGGTTTGTTTTTCTATTTCTCTCTTCCACGCAAACCATTACCTCCAGCTTCAGCAGAACAAGGTATTGTTGAAAAAACAAAAGCGGGATTGAAATTCGTTTTAAAAAATGAAATTGTTCTGAGTGCTATCACGCTGGATCTGTTTGCAGTTCTCTTTGGTGGTGCTGTAGCGTTGCTTCCAATTTTTGCCGGAGAGATCTTAAAAGTTGGGCCGCAAGGCTTAGGTATGTTGCGTGCCGCACCAGGTATTGGCGCGGTACTGATGGCGTTATACATCACGCATAATCCAATTCAGAAAAACATTGGAAATATACTATTGCTCTCAGTAGCCGGTTTTGGTTTGTGTATGATCGGCTTCGGCTTATCATCTAACTTTTGGATATCGTTAGTGGTGTTAATGCTTAGTGGAGGTTTTGATAGCGTAAGTGTGATTGTACGCAGCACGTTAATTCATACGCAAACGCCAGAGAATATGAAGGGGCGCGTTTCGGCAGTGAATAGTATTTTCATTGGTTCTTCGAATGAGATCGGCATGTTTGAATCGGGTGTAGCAGCACGATTAATGGGTGTGGTCCCTTCTGTTATTTTTGGAGGATGTATGACACTACTTGTTGTTGCTGTTACCAGTCGTGTTTCAAAATCATTACGAGCCTTGCAGCGCGTTCAGTAATGTGCATAAATTTTGAATTACACAATCCTAAAATTGACTACTAATACTATTACGAAAAACCATTGACTGTTGACAAAGACTTCTGGGAAGAACTGTTAATCACTAAATTGTATAACGTCTACTCAATTAATTAAACATGGAAATCTCAATCAATACACCGGCACTTTTATTCCCTGCTATTACCTTATTGATGTTGGCATACACTAATCGGTTTCTGGGGTTGGCATCACTAATCCGTAACCTGCATGTGAAGTACAAACAAATACATGAAGATCGAGAAACCATTCGTGCTCAAATAAAAAATCTTCGCAGAAGATTAATGTTGGTAAAGTACATGCAGGCCAGTGGCATCATTAGTTTTTTCTTTTGCGTACTGTGCATGTTTAGTTTTTACATTGAATATCAAACTTGGGCCTTTGGTATTTTTGGATTAAGCCTAATGTTTTTATTATTGTCGCTAGCGCTTTCTCTGAATGAAATTTTTATCAGTACAGGTGCGCTTGAAATTGAACTCAAAGACATGGCCGAGGAATAAGGCTTTCATTTTTTTTGGAGTTCAAACATCTGCATTATACATACCGGCTTAAAATTGTGCTTGCCACACATTGATCATGAGATTCGTTTATAAAAAAAGCATCCCGCTAAATTGCCGGGATGCTTTTTTTAAAGGTTATGTCTATAAACTAAAACTTCGTTCGATCTAACTCCGGTATTCTGTCAAAAAGTTTAATGGCCTGCAACAAAATTTCATTTGTTTCATTCATTACCGGATAAAAACCATCGTTGTTCCAAATCTTTCTTGCAATCTGAGCTTTAATATGAACCTGGAAAAGTCTTTTGCGATGAGTGAGTTCTTTACGATCAGGCTTCACTCCGTTGCGCTCACCTACCTTTACCAGATCACTTAACATCTGATCACTAACCTCAAACTGATTCAAGAAATTAGTGAACCCCTTCTTCTCTAATTCTTCTTTATGCTTGCCTGCATAGCCAAAGGTATATTCTTGAATGGATGTTGATGTATACAATGCATTTAAGTAATGACTGTTCAGTGTTGTATCAAGCGGCACAAAATAATCGGGCATGATGCCACCGCCACCGTACACCGTGCGTCCATTTTGTGTTTTGTATTTCAGTGAATCATTAAATTTAATACTGTCGGAATGGAAGAACTCACCATGATTGTATCGACTAATAATATCCTGGCCGTACGCATCATCATCTTCATACGGCTTTTGTATAGACCTTCCACTCGGTGTATAATATCGAGAGATGGTGAGGCGTAGTTCAGATCCATCACTTAAATCAAACGGAGATTGAACGAGCCCTTTACCAAAACTTCTTCTTCCTACAATCAATGCGCGGTCATTGTCTTGCAGTGCTCCTGCTAAAATTTCGGATGCTGATGCGCTACCTTCATTCACCAGAATAATCAAATCACCTTTTTCAAATTCACCCTTCGTAGTCGACATCGCATCGGAGTCGTACTTCTTGTCTTTACCATGAGTGAACACAATTTTTTTGTCAGTTTCTAAAAAATCATCGGCCATGTCAATCGCGATGTTCATGTAGCCGCCAGGATTTCCCTGAAGATCAAGCACCAGTTTCTTCATGCCTTTCTCTTTCAGTTTCTTCATGGATGCCTGGAACTCATCATAGGTAGTTGCCGCAAAACGATTGACCTTTATGTAACCGGTTTGTGCATCGAGCATGTACGCAACATCAACCGAGAACTGTGGAATCTTATCACGGATGATCGTGTATTCAATCTCCTTATTCTGACGCAACATTGTTACCTTAACTTCAGAACCCTTCGGGCCTTTCAGTGCCCTCATCACATCGGGAGAAGTAACGCCAACACCTGCCATCACTTTTCCATCGACATTAATAATTTTATCACCCGACTGGATGCCAAGCGCTTCGGATGGTCCTCCGCTGAGTGGGGATACCACTGTAATCGTGTCGTTAAAAATATTGAATTCAATTCCGATACCTTCAAAGTTTCCGCGCAAGTCCTCATTTGCTGCAAGTCGTTCGGAAGCCGGAATGTAGTTAGAGTGTGGATCTAATTTATTGAGCATGGTTTGGATGGCTTCATCTACCAGCTTGCTTGTATTCACCGTGTCTACATAGTCTTCTTCCAATTGGGTGAGCACATCCCGAAGTTTCTGAACATCTTTATTTACTTCACCCGAACTTCTTTTGGTATTAAAAGTGGCTCCAATAAAAATGCCCGCTGCCAGACCCAGACACAATACCAAGGGTAATTTTATTTGATTACTTGAATTCTCTCTCTCACTCATAAAGCAACATTAGTAAAACTATAACGAAGTGCGAAAATAATGGTTAGAACTAAAATTCAAGTGAATCGAAGAATAAAGAACGAGGAGCGAGGAACAAAGTACGAATAATCGTATCTCGTAACTCTTACTTTGTGCGTGGATTTGCTTTATCTTTACCTGAAGCATGAGCACCGAAGCATTAAAAGATAGACGTATTTCTGATCTGGTGGATGAAAACTACTTCCATGCGTACGTGCTTTTTTATTTTGGTATTCATTTCTACGAATATTCCAGCCATACTTTAACAGAAGTTTGTGAGCAACGAGGATTAAAGGTGGCGCGCGTAGTAAGCGAATTGGAATCGCCCATCCATTTGCAGGAGACTGATCTTCCATTGGTGTCGTACCCCATCGATCTTATTATCGAATATTTAAAGCACGCGCATTTTCTATTCATCAAACATAAGCTTCCCTATATTTCCCGATTGGTGGAAACCTTTAAAGCCAATCATGCTGATTATATTTCAGTAGAGCGTGATCTAAAAATTGTTCTTCCGCTTTTTGTCGAAGACTTTATCGAACACATTTACGAAGAAGAAGATACTCTGTTTGGTTTTATTCAGACACTCCAGCGCGCGTCTAAGAACCAATACCGGCCAACCAGTTTATATTATTTGTTAGAGAAGAATTCCGTTCAAAAATACGCCATAGAACACGAAGTGCATGACGATGAAATGGAAGGCATTAGAAAGATCACAAAGGATTATGCACTCTCTCTTGATGCTCCTCTTCACATAAAAGTATTATACAACGAACTGAAGAGTTTTGAGAAAAGTCTGATCACCCACGCCCGTATCGAAAACGAAATTCTCTTTCCTAAAGCAATGGCGTTGGAATACAATGTGCGACAAGCCTTCTTTGAGAAAACAAAACACAACTAGCAATTTGAAAAAGGTTTGATTTGAGAATTTGATCATTAATGCCCGCGTAAACGAATTACGCATTGTGATATATTCGAATTAATTCAGGGCACACCTTGGAGGACATTCACTTCAAATTATTTACAGCTTCTTTCATCTTTTTGGGCAAAGCATAATTAATTTCTAAACATGGGAAGAGTACTTGCTGTTGATTACGGATTGAAACGGACTGGCCTGGCCGTAACAGATCCCTTGCGTATTATCGCTACGGCATTAGATACCGTTCTTACCGTTGATCTTTTGAAATACCTTACTGCGTACCTTCACAAAGAACCCGTTGATGAATTTGTAGTGGGAATGCCAAAGACATTGAGGAATGAAGATTCTGAAATTGCTCCTCAGGTAAGAGTCTTTGTTGAATTGCTAAAGAAAACCTTTCCCGATAAGCCAATCCATTTAGCTGACGAACGCTTTACTTCACGCATGGCGATGCGCACAATGATTGATGGCGGAATGAAAAAGAAAGATCGACAAGTGAAGGGCAATGTTGATAAAATTAGTGCAACGATTATTTTGCAGTCGTTCCTGAATAGTTAGCAGTTAGACATAAGACGTTAGATATAAGACTTGAGATTCGAAGCAGGGAACTCGAAACTTCAAACTCGAAACTTCAAACCCGAAACTTTAAACTCGAAACGTTAAACTCGAAACTTCAAACCCGAAACTTTAAACTCGAAACTTCACCCCGAAACTTTAAACTCGAAACTTCACCCCGAAACTTTGAACCTCGAACTTTAAACTTTGACCTCATAAGTCTAACTTTGCGCCATGATTTATCCTATCGTAATGTATGGCGACCCGGTGCTGAGGCAACGCGCAAAAGAAATTAAAGTAGGTTCAGATATTCAGCAGCTCATTGAAGATATGTTCGAAACGATGAACGCTGCCCACGGCATTGGTTTGGCCGCTCCTCAAATTGGTAAAGACGTAAGGTTGTTTGTTGTAGATGGAACCATCTTAGATGAAGAGCCGGAAATGCACGACTTCAAAAAAACATTTATCAATGCACAGATAATTGAAGAGACGGGAACTCCATGGGAGTTTGAAGAAGGCTGTTTGAGCATTCCGAACATCCGCGAAAAAATTTCGCGCAAAGCCAAATTGAAGATTACCTACTACGATGAGAACTGGAATAAGCGCGAAGAAGCATACGATGGTATGAAAGCTCGAATCATTCAGCACGAATATGATCACATAGAAGGCAAAATGTTTGTCGATTACCTTACACCGTTGAAGAGAAGATTATTGAAAGGTAAGTTGGCTGATATTTCTAAAGGTAAGGTCGATACTGAATACCGAATCATTGCTCCGATAAAAAAATAATTTCATGCAAATTCAATCGCGACTTCCGGATGTGGGCACATCTATTTTTGCCCTCATGTCGGGCATGGCGAATGAATATGGTGCCATCAACTTATCGCAAGGTTTTCCTGATTTTAATATTGATTCTAAAATTATTGAGTTAGTGCATGCGCACATGCTGAAGGGGCACAACCAATATGCACCGATGCCGGGTTTGCCCGCCCTTCGAAATGTAATTGCTGATGTTGTTTTCGATTCCTATCAGCATCGTGTTAATCCAGATACCGATATTACCATAACGGCTGGCGCAACACAAGCTATCTTTGCCATCATTTCTGCATTCGTCACTCCGGGAGATGAAGTAATTGTATTTGATCCGGCTTACGATTCTTACAATCCAGCTATCCGTCTAAATGGAGGTATCCCCATTCACATCAATTTACAGTATCCTGATTTTTCTATCGACTGGAATTTTGTGCGCACAAAAATTTCTTCACGCACAAAGATGATTATGATCAACACACCTCACAACCCCAGTGGGGCAGTGTTACGCGAAGAAGATTTAAAAGAGTTGGAAAAAATTGCATTGGAGTTTAATCTCTTGGTATTGAGTGATGAAGTGTATGAGCGATTGATTTTCGATAATGTAGTTCATCAAAGTGCTTTGCGTTTTCCGGCATTGGCTGCTCAAACCCTTGCTGTGTTTTCTTTTGGTAAAACTTTTCATGCAACCGGTTGGAAAGTAGGCTATGTAGTAGCTCCTGAATATTTAACACGCGAGGTTCGTAAGGCGCATCAGTTTATGGTGTTCAGCGTAAACACACCCGTGCAACATGCTTTCGCGGAGTACATGAAAACTCCTGAACATTATTTATCGCTTGGAAATTTCTATCAGCAAAAGCGCGATTTTTTTCTGAATCAAATTAAAGGTTCATCATTCGAGCCTTTGCCCTGTGGTGGTTCATATTTTCAGTTGCTTTCGTATCGGGGCATTTCAACAAAGCCCGATTTAGAAATGGCCGAGGAGCTTACTAAAAAATTAAAGGTAGCGTCCATTCCTATTTCCGTTTTCTACCAGGATAAATCGGATAACCACTTGCTGCGCTTTTGCTTTGCTAAAAAAGAAGAAACTCTCGAAAAGGCAGGTGAAATACTTAGGAAGGTGTGAGGAGTTAATGGTTAAAAGTTAATTGTGGATATGTGTGAGTTTAGATTATCGAATTATAAGGCGTCCACGGACAACAGTCGACTGTCGACAGTGGTTTGTGGACGCTTTTTTAGCGTTTGAAGATTATGCATCAATTCTCGCATTTTTTTCTCTAGTCAAAGTCGCATCCATTGCGTTTCTTTGCCACCGAATCACTCGGTAGTATGCAAGACTTAAGAATCACTTTAATTCAATCCGATCTTCATTGGGAAGACCCTGAGGCCAATTTGTCGATGTTCGAAGAGAAGATCTGGCAAGCGGGAACCTCCACGGATGTGATTATTTTGCCTGAAATGTTTACCACCGGGTTTACCATGTCAGCCTCCAAAATGGCCGAGCACATGAACATGCGCACCTTTAAATGGATGAAGCAAATGGCCGATCAGACTGGTGCTTTAGTTTTAGGAAGCTACATTACTACTGTTCACAATCGCTACTACAACCGTTTACTTTGGATGGAACCAGGGGGTGCTTTCAAAACCTACGATAAGCGCCACCTCTTTAGAATGTCGGGTGAACATAAAACTTTTTCTGCAGGCGAAAGTCCTTTGATTGCAACTTGGAAGGGCTGGAAAGTCTGTCCATTGATCTGTTACGATTTGCGTTTTCCAGTTTGGAGTCGCAACACCTGGGATCCTTCTTCTAAAAAACTCGCTTACGATTTATTAATCTATGTTGCCAACTGGCCAACAACCCGCATCGATGCTTGGGATACCTTGCTAAAAGCCAGAGCCATTGAAAATTTAAGTTACGTGGCAGGCGTAAATCGAATAGGTCAAGATGGAAATGGTGTTGAACACAATGGACACTCTTCTATTATTGGCCCGAAAGGCGATACGATTTTTACAAACGAAGGTGCAGAGATGGTGAAGAGCATCGACTTGAATGCCAATGCGCTTAACTCTTTCCGCGATCGCTTCCCTGCCTACATTGATGGTGATGATTTTAGTATTGAGGCAGAGCAGTATGAGGAGAGTGATTATTTGGAGGGGTTGGGATAGTTACGGGTTTCAAGTTTGAAGTTTCGGGTTCAAATCTCAAGGTGCAAGGTTTCGAGTTTAAAGTTTAGAGTTCTTAGCCGTTACACAGCATCAATCTAAATTCAGAGTTCTAACCACAGCTACTCCCTTAAAACTTTAGTGTGTAACCAACGGAGATGATATTTCGATCGTCTTTGTTTTTGGGTTTTACGTTCACTTCTGTTAAGTACATGTACAATACTTTTACGCTGTTCTTTTTATTGAAGTCGTACTCCAATCCTCCTGCATATCTGTTCTCATCTACCTCTGGCGTGTTGCCGCTTACGCGGTAGAAAAATTCGAAGTACACAAACGAATTTAGTTTTTTAGTGATGTTATATCTTAACTGTGTTTTATTTCTAAAATACTTTTCAGGATTAACTGTACCGTCTAGTGCATCTACTAAGTACTGATTGTAATACCCAGCGCGATCACTAATTGTGAACTTGTGGAATTTATATTTTCCGGTAACAAAAAAAGAAATCCGATGTCCCTTGCTGAACTCTGAAAGCTTGTCGTTTTCTTTTCCTCCATATCGATAATCAAGACTAGCCGATAGGTACTTGTTAAATTTCCAACTCACTTCAGCCTGCCCGAACGCTGAGCGTAGTCTGGAAATGTTTTGATCGAATCGCACTTCCAAATCAAGACCAAGAGTGAGGCGCTTCGTAATATCAGTCTGCACCTGAAATGCCGTCCACAATTGATTGTCTGTTGTTTGTGCCTGAGCACCCACCGTCACAAAGGAAAAAAACAAGAGGGCAATTCGCTTTCTCATTAGTAGTAATAAACTTTAATGCGGGCAGTGTCTTTTAAAAAATCAATGGCTTCGATTTCAATCTTATGAATGTCGAGACCCGTTCTGTTTTTTAAATCTTCGATTAATGCCGGATGATTAACCGGTTTTATGTTTTGGATGTTTTCATATTGAATGATCTGCACCATCTCATTTTTAATCAACAGGTTTCCATCCAGAGCATAAACAAACACGATGATGAAAAGATTAAGCAGGGCAATTTCAAGATAGGTACCCTTGCTTACTGATGTGATCAATCCCAGAGCAATTACCACAAACAAATACGTCATGTCTTTTGGTGAAATGTTTTCGGTGCGATAACGCAACAAAGAGAACACGGCAAACAATCCAAACGCTGCACCAAACGACATCTCTACTTTATTGAGCATGTAGGTTAGCACATAAATAATAAGGTTGAATAAAAAGAAAGTAAAGAAGAAATCTTTCTTCTTATAAATCTTGTGGTAGACGAGCCGTACTAAAATCAACATCGTTACCAAATCAATTAGGAGCCTGATTAAAAATCCCTCCGTTAAAAGGTGGTTCATTTCAAATTCCATGCTGCACTCCACTTTTGTTCATAATCTTCTCTATTGCTAATAATTTCATTCTAAAATTATTTTGTTTCAGTTCGGGATGCAAATGCGCTGTGCCCATGATGTATTTACTAATGGATACTTTCTTTATTTTATTCTGACGGGCAAGCGCATCGAAAGAAGAAGGTCGGTTAGAGGCATGCTTTACTTCAATGAGCGCGAGTCCATCATATACTTTAGAGCGCTGCCCATTGCGGATGGTGATGTTGTAATCAACCGTCATGCGCTCTTCCTGATCGGATGAAAGTAAGGTAATGCGATTGAAGTCGCACCACAGTGTTGCGCGAAGCGGGCCAATTTCTGATGGAGAAAATTGTTGGATCAAATCAGATGCTTCCGTTGTCAGTGTTTCCAACATTGCCGTTTGTGGAATGCGCTGCTTTACAGTTCTGTTCTTATTGATCTTTTGTTTTATCTCAAAGAACACCGTGTTTGAGCTAGCATATTCACGTAATCGAACTTTACACCGGTTGCCTTTTTTATCGTGATGGTGGAAGTATAAACTAAGCCGACTGTCATCAAAATATAAATTCTTATACGGCTGCACATCTAAACCTTCTACGCGCAAAACCTGAAAGGTATTTTCAAGCTGCGATAATAGGGAAGGCAAGTTGGATTGGTGAAGCGCAAATTTTGTGTCTACCCGATCTTGCAAATGCTCTTTTCCTAAAGACGATAATCCAATTGTTGTAAAGCGACTCAGATCGATTTGCAATGCATTAATGTGGGATTCCAAAAGTTTAGCGCTTTATCAGTTTACAGTTACCGTATTGAAGTTTGGGTTGGTAGAAAAATGTGTAAGGAGTATTCAAATGAACCACGAGCGGCCAAAAGAACGGTTTAACACAGACTTCATATCAGCAACAAAAAGTTAAAGTTAACCCGCTGGGCTGAATTCTAAAATTGCATTGCCGTGTAAAATCAAAGAAACGAATACATTTCAATCGAATGTCTAGTGAGTTCTATCACCTTCTGAAACAAACTTGGCACAAGCTCCTTTTTTAATACTTTTGCACCTCCATCGAAAAACCTAAAACCCTAATGGCCAACCGCAAGATTACCAGAGCATTGATCTCCGTTTTTTACAAAGATAATCTGGAGCCGATCGTCCATGCATTAGGTAAGCAAGGTGTTGAATTTGTATCCACTGGTGGCACGCAAGAGTTTATTGAGAAGTTAGGATATGCGGTTACTCCGGTTGAAAAACTTACGGGTTTCCCTTCCATTTTTGGTGGACGAGTGAAAACACTTCACCCTGCTGTCTTTGGAGGTATTCTTTATAGGAGAGAAGATAATGGAGATGTTAAACAAGCTCAAGAGTTTGGTATCGGACCGATTGATTTAGTCATTGTTGATCTCTATCCATTTGAAGAGACTGTAGCAAAAGGTGGTAACGAAGAAGATGTAATCGAAAAGATTGATATTGGTGGAATCGCTTTAATCCGTGGAGCGGCCAAAAATTTTAATGATGTTCTCATTGTTTCTTCACGCAGTCAATATGAAGCAGTAAATCAGTTGTTAGTTTCAAAAAGCTGCTCGACAGATTTATCAGACAGAAAGAAATTTGCTGCTATGGCGTTTGACGTTACTTCTCATTATGATGGCGCCATCTTCTCTTACTTTAATCAGGAATTTCAATTTCCGATTTTCAAAAAGAGTTTTCAAAAAGGAAAGACATTGCGTTACGGAGAGAACCCTCATCAAAAAGGAGTTTACTTTGGCGATCTGGATGGCTTGTTCGAACAATTGAACGGCAAGGAGCTTTCATATAACAATCTTGTTGATGTCGATGCTGCCGTAAATCTTGTAAAAGAGTTTGAAGGCGAAACCGCTTTCGTCATCATCAAACACACCAACGCCTGTGGAGTAGCAACAGCATCGGCTGTTAAAGAAGCCTACCTTAAAGCATTTCAAGCCGATACACTTTCTGCTTTTGGCGGAGTGTTGTCAACCAATAAAACTATCGACCTCGCAGCAGCTGAAGAAATTAACAAGTTGTTCTTCGAGATTTTAATCGCCCCGGCTTACGAACCGAATGCGTTGGAACTTCTGAAGACCAAGAAGAATCGCATGATCATGCTTCAGAAAAAAGGACTCCACGAAACAAAGCAATACAAGAGTATATTAAACGGAGTAATCGAACAGGATCTGGACCTCAAGACGGACTCTAAACAAGATTTAAAAGTTGTTACGAAACAAGCTCCATCATCATCCGAAGTTGAAGCGCTTCTTTTTGCAAGCAAAATTTGCAAGCATACCAAGTCAAACACAATCATTCTGGCTGTTGATGGTCAGCTATTAGCCAGCGGTGTTGGGCAAACATCACGTGTAGATGCATTGAAGCAAGCGATCGAAAAAGCAGACGCGTTCGGATTCAGTTTGAAAGATGCCGTGATGGCTTCGGACGCTTTCTTTCCTTTTCCAGATTGTGTTGAGATTGCCCATCAACATGGCATTCGTTCTGTCATTCAACCAGGCGGTTCTGTGAAAGACCAAGACTCGATCAACTTCTGTGATGCAAATAATATGGGCATGGTGTTTACCGGCATTCGTCACTTCAAGCACTAATCCACTTGGCGAGTCAAGCGGATTTTTAAATCTTTCATCAACCAATTGGCTCTTCATTTTTTACGGCTGACGAAAAATTTACATTTTTGAGTAGGTACGTACTAATTTGGTAAATTAAGTGCAATTTTACAGTTGGGTATTTTCTAACATTACACACTAGCATTTTAAACAAGAGGTAATACATATACATGGGATTTTTTGATTTCTTCTCCAGCGACATTGCCATCGATCTTGGCACAGCGAACACCCTTATCATTTATAAAGATAAGATCGTTGTTGATGAACCATCCATCATCGCGATTGACAAAGCCGCCAACAAGGTTTTGGCCATTGGCCGCGAGGCCATGCAAATGCATGAGAAGACGCACGATTACATCAAGACCATTCGTCCATTGAAAGAAGGTGTTATTGCTGACTTTCAAGCTGCCGAAATGATGATCCGTGGTTTGATCAAAATGATTGACACAGGCAAGCGTCTCTTTCCACCATCCTATCGCATGGTAATTTGTATTCCTTCCGGAATTACTGAGGTTGAAAAACGAGCGGTGCGTGACTCTGCTGAGCATGCTGGCGCTAAGGAAGTATACATGATTTACGAACCGATTGCTGCGGCCATCGGTACAGGCATCGACATTGAGCAGCCCATCGGAAACATGATTGTCGATATTGGAGGAGGCACAACTGATATTGCTGTAATCGCTTTATCAGGAATTGTTTGCGACCAATCTATCCGTGTTGCCGGTGATACCTTTAACCGAGACATTCTCGATTACATGAGACGGCAACACAATTTATTGATTGGTGAACGTTCGGCCGAACGCGTGAAGATTGAAGTAGGTTCTGCATTAACTGAATTAGATGAGGGTCCGGATGATTACGAAATTAGAGGGCGCGATTTAATGACCGGCATTCCGAAGACCATCAAGATTTCATATTCTGAAATTGCCTTCGCGTTGGATAAGTCTGTTTCTAAATTAGAAGAGGCCGTATTGAAAGCATTGGAAACTTCGCCTCCGGAATTATCGGCCGATATTTATGAGCGTGGCATTTACCTTACAGGTGGCGGTGCATTGCTTCGCGGCCTTGACAAGCGCCTCGCGTTAAAAACGAAATTACCGATTCACGTAGCCGATGATCCGCTTCGTGCGGTTGTGCGCGGAACAGGCGCTACCTTAAAAAATATAGAAAAATTCCGTGCGGTATTGATGACATAATTCATGGAGAGGTTATTTCTCTTTGTCTACGCCAATCGCGCTTTCTTTACTTTTTTGTTGCTGGAAGTTTTTTGCGCCTGGATGATTGTAGAAAACAATCGGTACCAGGGTGCTAAGTTTTTCAATTCCTCAAACCGATTTATTGCAGAGACGAATAATCTTTCTCAAGGTGTGCGCGACTATTTTCAGCTACGCGAAATAAATCGTATGCTGGCCGAGGAAAATGCGATGCTGCGTAACCAACTCCAAAAAGACAATAAATCGATCGTACATATCGATTCACTTACCATGCAGGATTCTGCTGCGGTAGGTCGTTTTGTTTTTGTAAGTGCCAAAGTGGTGAACAATTCCGTTGATCGTTTCACCAACTTCATCACCATCAATAAAGGTATTGTCGATGGCATCGCACCGGGCATGGCCGTAATCAGCCCACAAGGCGCAGTCGGAAAAATAAAAACAGTATCGCATCATTACAGTGTCGTTACCTCTTTATTGAACGTAGATGTTATGGCCTCTGCCTTACTAGAGCGGACCGGGCATTTCGGAACCATTCAATGGGACGGTAAAAATCCTTACTCAATCAGTTTGAAATATATTCCTCGTCACGTAAAGCCAGTGGTGGGTGATACCGTAGTAACATCTGGATACAATGCTATTTTTCCGGAAGGAATTATGATTGGTGTTATTTCAGAAGTAAAGCTGCGCGATGAAGAACTCTTCAACGATTTGAAAGTAAAACTCTCCCAAGATTTTAAGAAACTCTCATTCGTAACCGTTGTGAAGAGCATGATGAAGCATGAGCAGGATTCATTAGAGCAAAAGGTAAATCAGGTAATACGATGAGCCGCGTTAACATTTTACAAATCGTTAGTTTTTTCATTTACCTATTCTATCAGGTATTGGTATTGCAAAACGTTGTGCTCTTCCACACTGCTTTTTGTTTCCTGTATGTTGCATACCTTTTGTTATTGCCAGTTGAAACCAATCCGCTGATCCTTATGGTAATCGGTTTTGTGTTTGGCTTTGCCGTAGATTTATTTTATGAGAGCATTGGCCTTCATGCATTCGCCTGTGTTATGTTAATGTATGTAAGAAATTATTGGCTTGCTTCCATCACACCTCAGGGTGGATACGATAATAATGCCGTGCCCTCCATGAACCTCGCGGGCATACAGTGGTTTTTAGTTTATGTAATGCCGATGATTTTTCTTCATCACATCGTTTTGTTTTTTGCAGAAGCGGGTGGCTTTGGTCTGTTTTGGTTCACACTTTTAAAAGCCGTGGCCAGCACTTTTTTTACCACATTGGCGTTACTGATTGCACAGTTTCTATTTCCGAGCAAGAGACGATAGTTTTTATATGAGTTTGAAACGTTAAGCACTTATTAAAGCACCTAGCAAACTAAAATGAACGAAGGTCGCAAAGAAGTTATTCAAATCGTATTTCTGTTGATCGGAATCATTTTCCTGTTCAAGTTATTTTTTATTCAGGTTGTTGATACGCGTTATAAAGACCTGGCTAATGGAAATGCCATTCGCAAGGAAGTTCAATACCCAATTCGCGGAATTATTACCGATCGAAACGGGAAATTGATAGTCTACAACAATCCGGAGTATGACTTGATGATTATCTTACACGAGCTTCACAACTTTGATAGCGCCCAATTCATCAAGGTGTTTGATCTTAGTCCGATTGCGCTCCGCGGATTATTTAAAGATTTCTATAAAGAGATTAAAAACAAAAAGGCAAACACACTTCAGCCGTATCCTTTTCTTCGGCAACTATCCAATTTTGATTTAGCCAAAATACAAGATCATGTTGATGAGTTTCCTGGGTTTTATATTCAGGCTCGAAGCACCAGAGCGTATGCGTCAAAAGCAGCCGCCAATGTATTGGGATATGTAAGTGAAATTTCAAAAGGACAACTTGAACGTGACAAGACTGAAATTTATCGTCAGGGAGATTATATCGGACAAAGCGGTGTTGAGAAATATTATGAAGAATATCTTCGTGGACAACGTGGTGTGAAATTCTTCATGCGTAATAAAGACGGTGTAATTAAAGGATCGTTTGATGATGGAAGTTCTGATACACTCTCCATACCAGGACAAGACCTTACCACTACGCTAGATTTAGATTTACAGGCATATGGTGAATTCTTAATGGCAGGCAAAGCCGGAAGTATCATTGCCATCGAACCTGAAACAGGAGAAATCCTGGCCATGATATCAGGACCATCATACGATCCTACTTTACTTACTGGAAAAAATTATAGCGCCAACTTTGTGCAGATCAACAGCGATTCACTGAAGCCGTTATTCACCCGGCCGTTGATGGC
Organism: Chryseolinea sp.; assembly: GCA_046595655.1. GTDB lineage: Bacteria > Bacteroidota > Bacteroidia > Cytophagales > Cyclobacteriaceae > Chryseolinea. The sequence continues at coordinate 33,846 of JBKJOF010000192.1, forward strand.
ACAATACAGACCGGGATCCATTTTTAAAATTGCTCAGGCAATGGTAGCGTTACAGGAAGGAGTTATTACTCCGGAGACAAGAATACGTTGTATTAGAAAAGGTATGGCTGGTGGTATCATTGGCTGCCATGGTCCACATACTAATGAAGATTTGAGAGGCGCTATCACCAACTCATGCAATCCTTATTTTCATGGTGTGCTGAGAAGAATGTTAAACCAAGGTAAGTCTAACAGTCCGTTCGAAGATACCAGAATTGGTTTGGCTGAATGGGACAAACATATTTCAAGTTTTGGTTTTGGAAAACCATTGGGCATCGATCTTCCCAACGAAAAAGGTGGACTAGTGCCAAGTCCAGCGTATTATGATCGCGCTTATGGCGGAAGACCGTGGAAGTTCTCAAACATTTATTCTATTGCCATTGGCGAAGGAGAGAACTTAGTAGTACCGTTGCAGATGGCAAACTTTGCAGCCACTGTGGCGAACCGCGGTTTTTATATTACACCCCACATGGTGAAATCGATTGGCAAAGATAATAAACCACTACCTCCGTACACAGCAAAACATTTTACCACAATCGATTCTGCCTATTTTAGAATTGCAGTCGATGCGATGGAGCGTGTCGTTCTGGAGGGAACTGGAAGACACCGTGCACAATTGAAAGATGTTATTGTCTGTGGCAAAACTGGATCTGTACAAAACGAGCCACATCCTGATCATTCTGTTTTCATTGCATTTGCTCCCAAGAAGAATCCAAAAATTGCAGTATCAGTTTACGTTGAGTTTTCAGGACAAGGTGCAAGAGCAGCAGCGTCTATTGCCAGTCTGATGATTGAAAAGTATTTATATGGCGCAACCAAACGTCCTCAAATTGAAGAGTATGTTTTGCGTGGAAAGTTTTTATAGTTCATTTACAAAAAGTTGAAATAGTCTTGCGGCAGGAAGCCATTATATCGAACAAAGTAGATTGGGTAACCGTAATGGTTTATAGCGCAATGGTGTTGTGGGGTTGGCTCAATATTTATTCGGCTACTTATGACGAGAACCAATCGATTTTTGATTTGTCTCTCAACTCAGGCCGGCAGATGATGTTCATCATCACTTCGTCCATACTCATTCTTGCTATCCTCATCATCGACATGCGTTTTTACGAAACGTTTGCTTACGTTATTTTTGGTGCTGTGTTATTTCTTTTACTTCTTGTTCCTTTCATCGGCAAAGAAGTAGGTGGCAATCGCGCGTGGATTGGTATTGGTTCGTTTGGCGTTCAGCCCTCTGAGTTTGCCAAGTTTGCAACGGCATTGGCAGTTGCCAAATACATTGGCTCTGTTGGCTTTCGAATGGATCAGCTCCGAAATCAATTTATTTTATTTGGCATCATCAGTGCGCCCATCCTGCTTATCCTCTTACAAAAAGATTATGGAACAGCAATGGTGTTCCTGGTATTCGTTCTTGTTTTTTATCGGGAAGGGATGTCGCCATTCTTATTGCTTGTCGGGCTTGGGGTTGCTATCATTTTCATTCTTACGTTGTTGGTAGAGAACAATTGGTTTCTTTACGGGGTCATTGCCGTTGCCTGGGGGATTGTAATTTTTCTGAACCGTAGAAAAAAACTCAAACGGATGGCCGTTATCACAGCAGGAGCATTTGTATTAGTGGGCACAATTATTTTTGTAGATATCATTTTCAGTAAACTGGAAGATCATCATCAAAAAAGAATCATGGTGTTGATCAATCCGGAGTTGGATCAATTGGGTGCAGGCTACCACGTATATCAATCGAAAGTAGCGATTGGTAGTGGCGGGTTTATTGGTAAAGGATTTTTGGAGGGCACACAAACCAAGTTGAAGTTTGTGCCTGAACAATACACCGATTTTATTTTCTGTACAATCGGTGAAGAGCAAGGATGGATTGGAAGCATATTCATCATCGGTCTGTTTATGACGCTGCTGCTACGAATAGTTTTTCTGGCAGAACGTCAAAAGAACAGGTTCGCAAGAGTGTACGGATATTCAGTAGCGTGTATCTTCTTCTTTCACTTCGCCACCAACATTGCCATGACCGTGGGGTTGTTTCCTGTAATTGGTATACCGCTTCCCTTCTTCAGTTATGGTGGTTCATCACTGTGGGCCTTCACCATTTTACTTTTTATCTTGCTCAAGCTTGACGCACACAGAATGCAAGTGCTGCAAAGAATCTAAGATTTGTAGCGATGCCACAAATGCAAGAATCTCGTGAGCGATTTTCTTTAGAAGGTAATTGTGTTTTTTATTCATACATACATTGCTGTTGATTAGCGCTGCATTCTATCTATCAGATCATCAACGCTAATACCTTCAGCCTCTGCTTTAAAATTTCTAACAATGCGATGCCGCAAAACAGGTTTAGCAATTGCCTGCACATCTTCAATATCAGGTGAGTATTTACCATTAAGCAAAGCATTACACTTAGAGCCGAGCACTAAGTATTGAGATGCTCTTGGGCCAGCTCCCCATTCTAAATAATCATTTGCAACGGATGAGCTTCCTGTTACACCGGGCCTTGTTTTGTTTGCCAACGTTACGGCATACTCTACTACATTGTCGGCAATCGGCACGCGTCTTACCAGTTGTTGGAAATATGAAATCTCTTCGCCAGTTAAGATCTTATCAACATTTTTTCGTTCAGCTGAGGTTGTGCTTTTCACTACCTCTACTTCATCTTTAAACGAAGGATAGGTAAGTAAAATATTAAACATAAAACGATCGAGCTGTGCTTCGGGCAACGGATAAGTACCTTCTTGTTCAATCGGGTTTTGAGTTGCTAAAACAAAAAATGGTCTGGGCAAATCGTAATGTTCACCCGCAATGGTTACGCCATATTCTTGCATTGCTTCAAGAAGTGCCGCTTGCGTTTTAGGAGGTGTACGGTTAATCTCATCGGCTAAAATAATGTTTGCAAACACAGGGCCTTTCACAAACTTGAAATTGCGTTCCTTATCCATCGTCTCTGCGCCAACAATATCGGAAGGCATTAAATCAGGAGTGAACTGGATGCGTTTGAATTGAAGATCGAGTGAGGTGGCAATAGTCTGAACTAACAATGTTTTAGCCAAACCAGGAACGCCAACCAGCAGAGAATGTCCCTGACAAAAAATACCGGTAAGCACTTGGCGCACCACATCATTTTGACCGATGACTACCTTAGAAATTTCTAATGAAAGTTTTTTGTAGGCTGAAGCCAATGCCTCTGCAGCTTCTACATCCGAAGAAAATTTAGTCATGTATTACTCGTCTAATATTCCACAATTATCATATGTCTTGTCGATGTTAATAAAAACATCCTTACGTGCTTTCGAAAACCATTTTTGAAGAATCTTATCTTTCTTTTCATTTAACGCTGCAAGTTGAATGCGGGTCCAATCATCTTCCAACGAAGCCAAGTGAGGTTTCACTCTCGACTTATAAAAAATAATTCTCATCGAACTCTTTCCTTCATCTGTACGATAAAAGATTGGTTCTGATATATCACCAATCTTCATCGAATCAAGTTTGAAATAAACAACAGGATCGAGTTCTTCTACCAGCACATGCATGCTTTCATCGGCACCTGTAAAGAAACCTCCGTTACCTTTTGTGGGAACATCATCTGAGTATTCCTTCGCTGCTTTTTGAAAAGTCATTTTTTCTGGAATAAGCGTGCGCAAGCTATCGAGATAATTTGAGGCATCCTTTAAATCACTATCAGAAGGTTTTGGAGACAAAAGGATATGGCGCGAATTATATTCATTACCCCTGCGCTCAATCAACTGCATCACGTGAAATCCAAACTGCGATTCGAAAGGCATTGATATTTCGTTTTGCTTTAATTTAAATGCCATGGCTTCAAATTCGGGAACCATTTTACCGCGCGATGTCCAGCCCAGATTGCCACCACTTTGTTGTGCCGATGGTTCATCTGAAAATTCCTTTGCCAGTGTTTCAAAATTTTCTCCTTTTACAATCCTGTCCCGAATATCCAACAATCTCTTACGTGTAATCTCTTTTTGTTCATCACTTACTTTTGCAATCTTCACGATTTGCGCAGCCTCTACAGCGGCCGAAAAATAGGGAAGACTGTCCTTGGGAATTTTATTGAAGAATTTTTTTATTTCAGATGGAGTCACCACAATGTCCTTGGTTATCTCATCCTGCATTTTGCGCACAACCATTTGCTCGCGTTCCTGTTCTCTTATCTCCAACCTGATTTGTTCCAGAGTTTTACCATACTTTTCTTCCAGCTCGTTGGCCGTAACACCTGATTGGGCGATAATCATTTCCATCTTTCTATCGGTATATGAATCTACCTCAAGGTCTAAAACCAATACTGAATCTATTTCTGCTTTTGCCATCATCAATTTATTGCGAATCAACATCGCTATGTATTGACAACGAACTTCCTGACCGGGCGTGCCTCCATTGGTGATATAGTCTTGGTAGGCTCTTTCCAAATCTGATTTCATAACAATGTAGTTATCTACCTTTGCGATGATCTCATCCACCACAAACCCTTCGTTCTCTTGTGCGCTCGATTGTACTGCACATGATAGCATACCTACTAATAGGAATGCTGCGTTCAGGTTAGTTAAAAACCTCAAATTCTTTTTTCTCCACTGCATAATTATACACTTCATCTTCTAACTGTTTGGCCAGTTCTACCTTGCGTTTATTTAAAATAATATTTCGGATGTCTTCTTTTACAAACTCCAACGGAGATGTGTTGTCTGATATCCGGTATTCGTCTACTTTAAAAAAGTATAAAAATCCTTCGTCTGATGTTTCATAATATGGTCTCGTTTTCAAAAATTGAATCTTGCTGGGTATTTCCGAGAGCGGTGAGTTCTTAACCAGCTCATCAAATACCATCCATGAAGAATCAGAGATGTGATAGGCAGATGAAAAGCTAAGACAATATGATTTCAATTCCTTCATATCTTTTTCACGTCTGGAAAAGATAAGCTCTTTAATCTTCCCAGTGTGCGGTGCATTCTTTGGTACCTTTAAGAATGTTGCCTTTACAATATTTTGTTTCAGAATAAAATTATCGATGTTGTCTTTATAGTAACGATCGATTGCTTCATTCGAAATTGCTGTATCTAAATTCTGCTTCACATAAAAAGTTTGATATTCATACGCAATAATGCTAAACCGATAATCTAAAATCTTACGTTCTACCTCTGCCTCGTTAATATCAATTTTACGAGCGGCCTCCTGAATTAATAATTGCTTGCGTATCCAGCTGTTAACGTAAGCATCAGCACGAGCCGCACTATCAACAGGAAGCGTTCCGGCTGGAGTAATGCCCATCAATTCATCTCTGTAGAGGTAAGCATCATTAGCACGAGCAACAGGTTGACGAACCTCTCCGTTGCTAGTTTTATCATCCTTCATTTTTATTAAGTCGCAGCCCGAAAGACCTGTTAACATAAAAATGGCTGCCATACATGACAGACCAAACCTGCTAAAACCTAAACTTGGTTTATAGCCGTTGAAGTTGCTGTAGTATTTGCTGTTTACCTTTTTCATTAACCTTAACCTCGTACTTCTTCTTTAATTGCGCGATCCAGTTTTGCTCTAAAAAAGTCTGATAATCTGAAATTATTCCTGATCGTGCTTCCTCAAACGACATAGCTCCCGCTGGAAGTATATCGATTAGCCACGCAAGGTAATACATTCCATTATTTTCTACCGGATATATGCCCTTTGCCCAAGACACTTTCTGTAAAAACGGCTTTTCATCTTGTTTATAATATCCGGACTCTGTTTTGATTTTATTGGCTGAAATATATTCCTGTATTTTCTTTTCATCCCCAGCTTCTAAAAGCGTCTTTAATGTTCCTTCAAAACCCTTCTCTTTCGAAGAGTAGATCGATGCCTTCACACGTTCACCAGCTTGATAATTTCCTTTATGCGTATTAAAATAATTAGCCTGACCTACTGAATCGTCTGATGCTTTATTCCATACCTCTTTTTCCATAATCTCAAAAAGCAATATCCCTTCGTAATATTCATTTAAGAGGAAACCATATTCCGGATTTTCCTTCATTATTTTCTCCTCTTCCATCTCCATGATGCTTGCATCCACAAAATTGTTGTAGAGCTGCTCCATATATTTTGTCGGCTGCTGATTAGAAGGTTTCTGGTTTCTTTGAACATACTCTAAATACCTTTTCGTACTAAAGCCCTTCCCCTTCAGGGTAAAGAAAATTTCCTTTTCAGGATAGACAGGCATTTTCCATTTTCCTTTTTGCAAAGTTGTATCGCCCAATGCAAAAACTTTTTCTTTTATAGCTGATGTCTCTTTCAGCTGGTAGGTATTTCTCAGCTTTGTTTGCAAAGTCTGTTTCGAAAGTTGAGTCCGTTCATCACGATTAACACGACTCTTCAATGAGACTGACATTTCTTCGAATGATGGCAGAGGAGTCTTTTTTTCCAATCGCATAATGTGCCAACCATATTGAGTTTGAAATGGATCTGAAACTTCTCCTTGTTTAGTGAGCGAAAAAGCAACGCGTTCAAACTCGGGTACGCTCGCCATTCCACGAACACCAAATGGTTTCAATTTTCCTTCGGTGTTTTTTGTGCTGGGGTCTTCTGAGTATTGTTTGCACAACTCATCCCAAGCTATACCTCCTTGAAATTGTTCGTAAACTGTAAAGATGGTGTTCTTCGCTTTTTCGTTGTCTATACCATCGCCTGTACGAATCATAATGTGCGAAACTTCAACTTCGCCACTTGCTGGTTTTCGGTCGGTTACTTGAATGATATGATAACCAAACCGAGAACGTACAGGCTGACTTATCTCTGCAACTTTTGTGTTATAAGCCATTACTTCGAATGGATAAACCATTTGCATGGCTGTAAAATACCCAAGGTTGCCCTGATTTGTTTTGGCCGATGCGTCTTCAGACGAGGACTCTGCCATTATTCCAAAATTCTCTCCTGCTACAATTCGATTTCGAATGCCAATAATTTTATTGTATGCAGCCAATGTATCCTGAGGTGAAGCATCTGGCTTTACGTTGATGAGAATGTGCGAAGCTTTTATTTCTTCCGTTAAATGATTGTAGGTAAGCTTCACTAAACTATCCGTAAGTTTTGAATCGGGCAGGTAGGGCTTACGAAGTTCTTCCTTGTAGGAAGTGTATTCTTTTATAAATGCTTTCGTGGTATCCATACCACGTTTTTTAGCTTCCGTTACTTTTAGTTTGAAGCTGATAAAAAGATCGAGGTACTCTTCAATTTTCTCTGTCGAAAAATCCGTCTGCTTATTTTGATGATTTTTTTTATAGAGATATAGAAATTCGTCACCGCGTGTTGCTACACCATTTACTGTAAAAACAGTTGGTGATTTGCTACCCGATCGTTTAGACTTTTTGTTCTGTGCGATACCTGACGTAACGATGATGCCGCAAAGTAGCAGCAGCATGAGATGTTTCAACATAAGCTTTGAGTATTAGTATTAAGTAAAGTGAACGTTTTTAATGAGGCGACAAATACTTTTGTCGGTCTGTTTTTGATATTCTATTTTATCCATGATGGATTTTACGAGGCGAATGCCCAATCCACCTTTTCGTTTTTCATGAATGATGTTGTCTAAGGTAGGCTCGTTAAACAGGTTGATGTCAAAGACAGTACCGTCATCAATGATTTCAAATACAAGAGGGTTATTTTTCTCTACTGCAATTTGCAGTTCGAACAAATCTTCAGGGTTACAATGATGTGCGTGAATCATGAGGTTAGAACACATCTCATCCAACGCCAGTACAATTTCACTGATATCTATTTCTGAAACCCCATGCGCTTTGAGTGAAGTACGGATAAAATCGCGCACACCTTTGAGGTTCTCAATACTGCATCCAACTTTATACTTATAGACCATTTACAATTTGCTTAGCCTGAACTTTATCCTTCGCAATTTCGAGCAGCTCATTAAGCCCCAGAATACTAAACGTATTTGCCACTTTGTCGTTCATTCCAAACAACACCATCTTAATGTCCCGATCCTTACATTCTTCTATGTAAGACATAAAAACACCAAGACCCGCAGATGAAATGTATTCGAGCGCGCTACAATCAATCAAAATTTTGGAGTAACCTTCGCCCACACTTTTGGCAATTGCCAAATCAAGTTCAATGGAAGAACTGGCGTCTATTTCACCAATCACCATGATGAAGTCGATGCCATCTTCCTGTAGTCTCTTGATGCTGATCATAGTTTTAACGTTTTAAAAAAGTTTATGTTAACCTGTTGTTTGTTCTATTTGAACTTCACAATCATGGTCGTGTAATCATCATTAATATTCTCCGTTCCGGAAAACTCATACAGCCGCTTGATCAAGTAATCTTGCATCTCTTTGGGAGATGTTTGCGTTACCTCAGCAATCACTTCCGATAACCTCTCGTATCCAAACTCCTCACTTCTTCCATCCTTTGCTTCTGTAATGCCATCGGTATAAAGAACCATTACATCATCCTTCTTATAACCAAATTCATTAGTCTGAATGAAGGTTCGATAGCTTTTGTTCCGCACCATACCTAAGGCAACACCTTTATCTTTAAAGTATTCAAGTGATTTTTTTTCAGAACAGTAGTATAACACAGGACAATGACCGGCACGTGCATATCGTATTTTTCGTGTTTGTGTGTTGATGATGAAAAAGGTAGCCGATATAAACGACCCGCGTTCCAGACAATACACCAACGCCTGATTGGCCTGCACCATAAATTCATCTGGCTCAATATCGCGCTGTGCCAGGCTGTGAAAAATTCCCTTCATCTGCGACATGTGAAATGCTGCAGTTGTTCCTTTGCCCGAAACGTCCGCAATAATGAGAGACACTAAATGATCGTTGATGCGAAGCGTGTCGTAATAATCACCTCCTACTTCATCGGCCGATTCAGAGAATGCTGTAATGTCGAAGTCTTTGTCTTTTTCAAGAACTTGAGGGAGTAGGCTCTTCTGAACCATCTTGGCAATCTTCAATTCTTCTTTATAACGTTCGTTCTGAAGTGCCTCTTCCATTAATCTGAAGTTCTCAATGGAAATACCGGCTTGATTCGCAAAGGTAGAAACGATCTTCGTCATCTCTTTTGTAAACCCATCAGGTAATTCTTTCAACAGCGCTAGTCTTCCAATGTTAACGCCTTTAACATAAATCGGAAATGCAAGAATAGATCGGTAACGTGATCCTTTCAGCGAGGCCAAGTGCTTGGAGAGATTTTTTGTTTTATCGCTACCTTGATCTAATACACCCCGTACATTTTGGGCATTGAGGTGAGTTACAATTTCGTGAGCTTCCCTATCGCTTATTCTATAGGCAAATACATTTGCTTTATCACCATTAATTTCAAGCCATCCGGCATCGGCAAACACTGTACTTACTGACGTCTCCAATAAAATATTATAAACGCTCTCTTCACTTTGTTCAGTCTGAATCGATTGACTAATGCGCTGAAAGTTTACCACCTCTTCCAATTTTTGTTCGAACACAGATGTTGTAGGTAAGTTGAATAAGATAACGAGAAATGAAAAAATACTGTAAATCGTTACAAAAACGATGAGCGATAAAATGAAAATATGAATGCGGTAATCCGTAAAATCTTTAGAAGCATTCGGAATCAACTCAGACACCATCTGTGAAGTAGAGCTGTTGGTGTATACGATGTAGAGCAAATAAAAAATAGTGAGTAACAACAATAACAAGCTTGTCCATTTCTGCCGAAAGTTCAAATAGGCAACCCATTTCAAATTCCCTGAAAGGATAAGACCCAACACAATAAACACGGCTAGCAACGTTCCGAATATCCAATCGACCAGAGGGAGTTTAAAACTATTATAGGCTAAGGAAAGCAGTAGGCCTACTTCAAATACTGCCCACGTTCTCAACAGCCATTTTGATTTTTGATAGAGGATCAACCGCTTCCAAACGGTAAAGGCCATGATGAGAAAGCTTATCATCAATCCCAAATTAATGAGGTATACCAAATCCAGATAAACCACATTTCGGGTTAATGCTGTGCTGCCGAGCAGATTTTCCATCAGCCTAAGCATCAAAGAAATTACGGTTGCCACTAATCCTGTAGCAAACACTTTCCACAGCAAATCAACAAAGCTCAATACCTCGTCTCGCTCAATCTTAAGTTTGTAATAGTAAAATAGCGTAACAATGAAAAGGTTTAAAATAATGCCGGGAAGCCAGACAGGTATCTCGGCCTTTATATTACTGGCAGAGCTTAATACAATAGAAATATCGGTAAGCACAAGCGACAGCCAGGTAATAACACCCACCGTAAAAAGTAAACGTATAATCGCTTTGCTGCGCATGCTTGAGTTAGAACCAAAAAAAGCCAATCAATGATATGATTGGCTTTGCAATGATAGGGAAAACCTATTAAATTATTTCCTGCTATAATTCGGAGCTTCTCGTGTAATGGTCACATCGTGTGGATGACTTTCATTTACCCCTGCCGCTGTAATTTTTACAAACTTCGCTTGCTTTAGTTTTTCAATATTCTTTGCTCCGCAATACCCCATACCAGCTCTTAGTCCACCTACGAGCTGATAAAGTACCTCTGATACAGAACCCTTAAACGCCACACGACCAGAGATTCCTTCCGGTACAAGTTTCTTAATATCGTCTTCTACATCCTGAAAATAGCGATCCTTTGATCCATCCTCCATTGCTTCAAGTGATCCCATACCACGGTATGATTTAAACTTTCTTCCTTCATAGATAATCATTTCACCAGGAGCTTCTTCCGTTCCTGCAAGTAATGATCCTACCATGATGCTATCGGCTCCTGCTGCAATCGCTTTTACCACATCACCCGAAAAACGAATACCTCCATCAGCAATCACGGTAACGTTAGAACCTTTCAACGCTTTGGCAGCTTCATAAACTGCTGATAATTGTGGAAGTCCAACGCCTGCCACAATGCGTGTTGTACAAATGCTGCCAGGACCAACACCTACCTTCACCGCATCCGCTCCTACTTTGGCTAAAGCCTTGGCTGCCTCTCCAGTGGCAATGTTACCCACTACCATATCCAGCTCTGGATATTTTTTCTTTACGATTTTTGCTGCATCTATTACACCTTTTGAATGGCCATGTGCCGTATCGATGCCGATGATATCAACACCCGCTGCTTTTAAGGCATCAATCCGATCCAGAATATCGGGAGTTACACCAACGGCTGCACCAACACACAACCTGCCGAATTTATCCTGGCAGGCAGAAGGATTATTTCGCTTTTTCTGTATGTCCTTAAAGGTAATGAGGCCAATGAGTTTTCCTTTTTTATTGACGATGGGCAGCTTCTCTATTTTATATTTTTTAAGTGTGCCCTCAGCCTGTTCAAGTGTAATACCTTCTGATGCCGTGATCAGATTGTCTTTGGTCATAATCTTTTCAACAGACACATTCATGTCTTTTTGAAAACGTAAATCGCGATTGGTGATGATGCCCAACAGTTTTCCGTTGCCGTCTACTACTGGTATGCCACCAATTTTAAACTCGCGCATTATTTTTTCCGCATCGGCCACCGTTGAGTTTATACTGAGCGTTACCGGATCAAGAATTAATCCGCTTTGTGAGCGCTTTACTTTGCGTACTTGTTCAGCTTGCAAGGCAATCTTCATATTCTTATGAATGAATCCTAGTCCACCTTCCATCGCCATACCAATGGCCATTTCAGCTTCCGTTACGGTATCCATTGATGCGGATAAAATCGGAATGGTTAACCTGATTTTTTGAGTGAGCTTACTGGAAGTATCTACGTTACGAGGAAGAATGTCAGAGTAGGCTGGAACGAGAAGCACATCATCATAGGTGAGGGCTTCATAAAGGAATTTGGAGTTATCTAGCGGCATGGCAAATATGATTACGATTCATTATTTGCCGGGTAAAATTAGAGCTAATTTTCGATTATCAATATACCGATGCGCAAATTGATACAAACCTTTTCACTACACTCAACAATTCAATTTTCAAAAGGCAGAAAGCAATCTCTCATCAAAACATCTGCACATTTGCACATTGATAATTGAATTTGAACATTACTTTTGTTCTGATAAAACTAAATTATGAAGAATTTATTTTTTACAATCGCGCTCTATTTTTTTGTGGCCGCAGCCTTCGCGCAGATTCAAACCGGAAAAGCTTCTTTCTATGCCGAGGGTTTTGATGGTAAACCGACAGCCAGTGGCGAGAAATATCGCCACCATAAATTAACAGGTGCGCATAAAACACTTCCCTTCGGCACGAAAGTGCGAATTACTAACTTGACCAATAATGAATCGGTTGAAGTTACGATCAACGATCGAGGTCCTTATGTTGAAGATCGCATTATCGATCTATCAAAAGCCGCTGCAGAGAAATTAGGATTTATAAATCAAGGCCTAACTGACGTGACGTTAGAGGTAATTGATGCGGGTGACGGAAAAACAAGTGATCCTGGCAGAACCATCGACAATGTAACAGTAGATGAAAAAGAGTTTTATAAATTCGAAATTGATCGCTTTAATCCCCACGGTTTTGCAGTTCAAATCGGCACCTATCAGGAATTAGTAAACCTCATGCGATTATCAGATAACTTAAAGAGCTCATATCAAAAGCAAGTTAGTGTTCAGGTTAAAATTTTAAATGGAGTTAAGTATTACAGCTTGCTACTCGGTCAATTCTCTTCGCGTGAAAAAGCGGAAAACTTCAGGTCTGAGCTTATCAAAAAATTTCCGGGTTCATTCATTGTTGAGTTCGGGCGATTGTAATCAAATACTATCCAGTGGAAGTTGCCGGTTATATCGCCTCTATTTGCATTGGATTAGTCTTGGGGATTTTAGGTGGTGGCGGATCGATCCTTTCCATTCCAATCTTAGTTTACCTCTTTCATTTTGATGCCGTTCTGGCTTCTGCATATTCCCTTTTTATTGTTGGTTTTACTAGTCTTGTCGGATTTGTTCCTAAATACAAAGAACACTTAGTCAACATTAAGACCGGGTTTCTTTTTGGCATCCCTTCCATCCTCACCATTTTTGCAACACGCAAATGGATTGTGCCAATGATACCCGACATTATCTGGCAAGCTGATTCATTTGTCTTCACCAAACGTTTTTTGATTCTCGGGTTATTTGCTTTGCTTATGATCCTCGCTTCTATTTCGATGATTCGAGGCCGCAAAGAAATTCACAATGACAATCATCGTTTTCGAATTGTTTGGGTATCTCTTGAAGGAATATTAATCGGTTTGTTAACCGGAATAGTGGGTGCTGGTGGTGGGTTCTTAATTATACCAGCATTAGTTTTATTAACAGGATTACCTTTCAAAACAGCTGTTGGAACATCTCTTTTTATTATCGCGATCAACTCACTCTCCGGATTTCTGGGCGATCTTTTTAACTACTCTATCGATTGGATTTTTCTGATATCCATTACTGCATTGGCAGTGGCCGGTGTAATGATGGGGCATGCACTATCCAAAAAAATACAAGCCGATAAACTTCGTGTGTTTTTCGGATGGTTTGTTTTAGCAACCGGAGTTTGGATTCTTACAAAAGAGTTGTCTGATTTTTAAGTATTAATCAAGTTTGAAAAAAATGGATCAGCATCTATTAATGCCTTACGACTATCAAGTCAAAGTAGGATAATCCTCATTCTAATTTTCATCAAAATTTCATTTAATGCTAACCTAATATTGCGTATCATTAGTTGGATTTAAAATAAATTGTACAGTTACCTAAACCGCCATGAAGAATACCATCCTACTTTCTGCTTTTTTCTTTTGCTTATTTATCACATCATTCGCTCAACAAAAGGAATCCATTAATTTTTATCTCACGCCTTCCGTATCTATCGATATCTTAAACAAGAACGGAGGTTATGTAAAAAGTTTTTTAGAGAAGGAGACGGGGCTGTCCATTAACCTGGTCATTCCCGTATCGTATGATGAGATGGTAGAACATTTTGGTTCGCGCTCGGAATGCTTTGCCATTATGAATGGCCAGAGCTATGTCTTAGCCCATAAAAAATATGGAGCTGAAGTTAAACTGAGAACTGTTCGGTTTGGACACTCTACGTATTATGGAATGATTATCACACGCGCCTCTTCTAACATCAAAAGCTTGCAGGATTTAAATGGAAAGTCCATTGCGTATACAGATGAGCTTTCTACGTCAGGATATTTATATCCAAAAATGTTGCTTGAAAAAGCCAACATAAAAACATCCAAAGAAATGTTTGCAATGAAACATGATGAAGTGGTGAAGTTGGTGTATGAAGGTAAGGTAGATGCTGGCGCTGCATTTTACTCGCCACCTGCCACAGATGGAACACTTCGCGATGCGCGCGGAAGATTAAAAGACAAATATCCTGACATCGAAAAAAAGGTAACGATACTTGCTAAAACAGATGCAATACCCAACGATCCGATCGTATTTTCAAAGGGCTTTAATCCTGAATCAGCACGAAAATTATATATCGCGTTGGTGAAACTATCAGCCGAAGAGAAGGGGAAAAAAATTCTTCTGGATCTTTATGGCGGAGAGGGATTTGTTAAAGCTTCGGATGCAGATTATAATTCGTTACGACAAGTTATGGGTATTGTTCATTAGCGTTGGTTGATTTCCGAAACGACCAACTACCATTTCACCTTCTTGTCATGGAAAGCACCCTTAAACTCAGGGTTCTCTTTTCGTTTTTGTTCATCGATTTCACGTGCCATCGATTGGGCTTCTTCGAAAGGTGTTTTGGTAATGACTAAATCTTCAGGCAATTGTTTGAATGGGATTTTCTTTCGAATGAGATCCTGAATTTTTTGAATGTGATAGTCTTCTGCAGATGTGGCAAAGGTAATGGCCTTACCCTCTTCAGAAGCACGACCAGTTCTACCAATGCGATGAACATAGTCTTCATACAAAATCGGCACATCAAAATTGATAACGTGCGATACCTTTGTGATGTCCAGACCTCTTGCTGTTACATCGGTTGATACTAACACCCGAACTTTTCCTTCTCTAAAATCATTCACGGCATTCATGCGTGTGTTCTGTCCTTTGTTCGAGTGGATCACACGTACTTCACCAATATTCAAACGCTTTAAATAATCTGAGATATTATTAGCCACATCTTTTGTTCGTGCAAAAATCATTACACGGTTAAGAGATTGATCTTTTAATAGGTATTCTAAAAAATTAATTTTTGTTCGCAGGTTGGGCAATTCATAAAGTTCCTGTTCTACCTGAACCGCTGTTGTTGCTGGTGGAGTGATCGCAATTTTAATTGGGAATTCAAGAAACTCGGCAGAAAGTCGTTCAACTTTTGCAGGGAAAGTTGCTGAGAACAGCATGTTCTGGCGCTTGCGCGGAAGTACTTCTAAAATCTTTCGTACCTGTGGCATAAACCCTAAATCCATAATACGATCCGCTTCATCTAGCACCATTGTTTTTATTTGTTTGGTGGATAGCGCGCCCTTCAAATAAATTTCCATGAAGCGTCCCGGTGTTGCCACCAAAATATCGACACCTTTTTCAATCATTTCGATTTGCGCTTTTGCGCCAACTCCTCCGTATAATGAAACGATTCGTAGGTCGGTGTATTTGGCCAATTGTTGAGCATGATCCGCTAACTGAATAACCAATTCTTTTGTGGGACCGAAAACAACGGCTCTTGGTTCTGTGCCTTGAGCATACTTTACTTTCATTAACAATGGAAGCATGTAAGCGGCTGTCTTACCCGTTCCGGTTTGCGCAATGCCAATTACTTCTTGTCCGCCCAAAAGAACAGGGATACATTTCTGTTGAATATCGGTTGGAGTTGTAAAACCCAATTCAGCTACAGCTTGTAAGAGCTGTTTGTTAAGATTAAAATTTTCGAAAGATGTGATCTCTGACACGTAAGGCTTTATTTTGGGGGATGGAATCAATATTGATAACGAACGCAAATATAGTCAATGAAGGGAAGGTCTTTACTGCCGATGTCTTCATCAACCATCAGCGCATCGAAGCCATAGGCTCGAATCTCACATCCCGCAAGGCAAACAAGGTAATTGACGCGAAAGGAAAATTTTTACTTCCGGGTGCGATTGATGACCAGGTACACTTTCGCGAACCCGGACTCACACATAAAGGCAATATTTTTTCTGAGTCGAGGGCCGCTGTTGCTGGTGGTGTCACCAGTTTTATGGAGATGCCCAACACCAGTCCACCAGCATTTACTCAACAACTTTTAGAAGATAAGTTCGCGATTGCCGAGCATACCTCATTAGCTAATCATTCTTTCTTCATTGGTGCTTCAAACGACAACCTTGATGAGGTGATGAAAACTGATTTGAAAAAAGTATGTGGTTTGAAAATTTTTATGGGCTCCTCCACCGGAAATTTATTGGTTGATGATCCTAAAACATTAGAAGGTTTTTTCTCTCGCTTTCCATCCCTCATCGCATCGCATTGTGAAGATGAGCCTACCATCAGACAGAACTTAATTGATTTTAAAGAGCGATTGGGTGATGATGTACCAATGGAAAATCATCCACTTATCAGAAGCGCTGAAGCGTGTTTCAAGTCATCATCCTTTGCTGTTTCGCTTGCGCAGAAACACGGAACTCGTTTACATGTGCTTCATATTTCCACAGCAAAAGAAACCGGGCTTTTTCAAAACAACATTCCACTCGAAAAGAAAAAAATTACCGCTGAAGCCTGCATCCATCATCTTTGGTTTAACGATACTGACTACAAGCGATTAGGTACGCGCATCAAGTGGAACCCTGCCATCAAAACAAAAGAAGATCAAGCCGAAATCTTCAACGCTTTACTGGATGATAGAATTGACGTGATTGCTACAGACCACGCACCTCATACCATTGACGAAAAAAACAATACCTATTTCAACGCGCCCTCCGGTGGCCCTTTGGTTCAGCACAGTGTAGTGGCAATGATGGAGTTTTATCATCAAAAAAAAATCAGCATAGAGAAGATGGTGCAAAAAATGAGTCACAACCCGGCCATATTATTTCAAATTTCGAAGCGAGGTTTTATACGTGAAGGGTACTTTGCCGATTTGGTTTTGATTGATCCAAAAAAACCATGGGTTGTTGGAAAGCACAACATTCTATCAAAATGTGGGTGGTCACCCTTTGATGGCAATACCTTTCAATCAAGCATTACCCACACAATTGTATCTGGACACATGGCTTTTGAAGATGGGAAGCTTAATGAAGAGAAGATGGGTCAGCGTCTTACTTTTGACAGGGCATAAAAAAACCCTCAAGTTTTTTGAGGGTTTTTGGGGTGAATGACGGGACTCGAACCCGCGACCTCCAGAATCACAATCTAGCATTCTAACCAACTGAACTACATCCACCGTGTTCCTTTTAAAAGGACTGCAAAGTTAGCCAGGCCAGTTTAATTTGCAAACGAAGATGTTGAATTACCTTTAAATGAAAACTTGGATAATAATCAACATTGACATCCAAGTTTTTTACGGTTATGTTTAATACATGATCAGCTGGCGCGATTATAAAAAATTACCTCTGGATGAGAAGATTGATTTGCTGTATACGCAAGGAACATTTGTAATGTCCATTCGCTACTATAGCTATAAGGTAAATCTATACCTATTCGAAAATTATTACGTAGAAGTTTTTGTCAATCACAAGCACGCATCGATTGAAAAAATTACCCCTCTCGGAGTCCATAACAAACGCATGCAATTTTACTCCGACCAAATACGACTTCCCTGCGATTTACTCCAAAAATAAAGGCTCCTAATTAGGAGCCTTTATTTTTATTCTCTATCTGAAGATTACGCTGTTGCTGCTGACTCTTCAAATTTTTGTGAAATTCTTAACGTAACAGTTTTCTTCGCTTTGTAGCCACAGTAACCACATTGAAAATGCTTCAAGATTTGTCCTTCTTCTGCAGTAGTAGGAAGAGTAATGATTTCTTCTTTCACTACTTTAAAGGTTTGGTAGTTACACTCGGGACATTGAAGCGCGTGTAAGTGACCAGAATAACGTTCGATTTTTATATAGCCGGTTTCTTCATCCTTCCACACATCGTAGTCGATGGAGAATACGTTTTCTTCAGCTTGCATACCTTCATCTAGATAAGAATCTTCTTCTTCTTCACCCAAGAGCTTCATGGCCTTGCCTGTCTTTGGTGAAACTCTAGGCTGATAACGAAGTGCCTTCAACCGTTTCTCAATAAAGAATGGGTAGTAAAACTTCAGCAGGTTTTGAACGATGAGGGCAACGATCATACCCATCGCGAAGGTGATAAAGAAACGCACGAAAACAAGCAATGTGGTGAGTGTTACGATGTTGGAATTCGCATAAAAGCATCCTCCAACAATTAAAATGATGGCCGCAATCCAAAGCGTTCTGATCTCATTCTTGTTGATGTAATCATACTTTGTTTTAGCATCACCTAACGTAGCTAAGCGAATAACATGAAATAAAACAATCAAAATTGAAATCCCCCACGCTGCATAAGCAATGGTTTTGGCCATTCCGTTCCAGGAATCAAATTGATGTGGATCTACTACTATATCTTCCATATTATTGGTTGGTTATTATAATCCTATTAGCAAATATAAAATCCTGTTTCAATTTAACCTAACAAGTAGGAGCATACAATGGCTTAAAGCTACAACATTTAACACGTTTTTAATAAACCGAATTGGTTTCTATGGATGGTTTAACTTACAAAAGAGCGGATGATCCTTGCAGTTGCTTCCGGTTCTTCAAACATTCCCATGTGAGCAACCTTTTTTAGTATATGTACCTCCGGCAATTTGCACTGCTCAGCTTGATTCAATATAGAGTCAGCCGATATACCGGCATCTGCCTTGCCTGTTATGAATAGAACAGGAATTTCTAAATTTTTTAACACAGAGATTCTATCCGGTCTGTTGCGCATGGCCAAAGTGTATCCAACTACAGCATCGTGGACAGATTGGACTGCGATTTTCTGAACCACACGAATTGCTTTATGGTTTTGATCGGCAAAAAGTGGTGCAATAAAATTTGAGGTAAAGGCCAACACTCCGTTTGTCTTTATAAAGTCAATTACCTTTAAACGTGATTCTTTTTTCTCAACCGTATCAGCGAAAGCGGTGGAATGAAATAAGCAAAGCCCTGAAAATAATTCTGGCTTCTTCTCTACCATGGCCAGCGCTACATATCCTCCAAGAGAATGCCCTATGAGTGTGCTGTCATAAATCTTTTCGGCTAAAAGCCAGCGCAACAAGGAGTCGGCAATCATGTCGATTGTAAAAGGTGATTCCGGCATTGAACTCTTACCAAAGCCAGGAAGATCAACGGTGATAACTCTATAATGATCGGAAAGTAGCGGAACGAAATCATTCCAAACGGTTTGGTTCATGGGAAAGCCATGAAGAAAGATGATTGGCTTGCCGTTGCCATATTGCCTGAAAGAAAGAGACAACATTAAACCGATTTGACAGCAGGTTCTAACATTTCGATCGCGGCCCGTTCAATCCCATCAGCATCAAATCCGCATTCGCGATGCAATTCAATTTGCTCGCCATGCTCAACAATTCGATCAGGAATACCCAGCCGTTTTATTTCTGCGTGATAATTGTTGTCGGCCATGAATTCCAAAATGGCGCTGCCTACTCCGCCCTGCAAACATCCGTCTTCAACCGTAATCACTTTTTTATAATTCGCGAAAACTTCGTGAAGCATTTCTTCATCAAGCGGTTTCACAAAACGCAAATCGTAATGAGCTGCCTGAATATTTTGTTTCTCCAGTCTATCGCAAACTTCGGTGGCATAATTTCCGATATGGCCAATGGTTAGGATAGCAAGATCATCACCCGCACGAAGCTTACGGCCCGTTCCAATTTTGATTTCCTTCATCTGCGTTTTCCAATTCGGCATTACGCCCTGTCCGCGCGGATAGCGAATGGAGAATGCTTGTTCTTTTCTTGGTAACTGTGCTGTGAACATCAAGTCGCGAAGCTCGGCTTCGTTCATGGGTGACGCTACAATCATATTTGGAAGACATCTGAAATAGGCAAGATCATACGCGCCATGATGAGTTGGTCCATCTGCTCCAGCAAACCCTGCACGATCTAAACAAAAGTTAACCGGTAAATTCTGAATGCATACATCATGAATTACCTGATCGTATGCACGTTGCATAAACGAACTGTAAATATTACAGAATGGAATCAGGCCTTGAGTAGCTAAGCCAGCAGAAAATGTAACAGCATGTTGTTCGGCAATGCCTACATCAAAAGCACGATCTGGCATTTCCTTCATCATAATATTTAAAGAAGACCCAGAAGGCATGGCAGGTGTAATGCCAATGATTTTATCATTCGCTTTGGCCAACTCCACTATTGTATGCCCAAATACATCCTGATATTTTGGAGCCTGTGGTTTGTCGTACGTCTTCTTATATATCTCTCCTGTTATCTTGTCAAAAGCTCCGGGAGCATGCCACGTGGTGGCATTACCTGCTTCAGCTGGAGCATACCCTTTTCCTTTCACGGTTATACAATGCAGGATCTTTGGACCTTTGATGTTTTTCAGGTCATTGAAAATTGTAACGAGGTGATTCACATCATGACCATCGACCGGACCGAAGTAGCGAAGATTTAAGGATTCAAATAAATTACTTTGACTGAGCAATGTTGATTTAATACCATTCTCTACTTTCGATACAATCTCCTGCGCACTTTTTCCGAACATGGAAAGTTTGCCAAGTAGCTTCCAAACATCGTCCTTTAATTTATTGTAGGTGCGGGATGTCGTAATGTCTGTGAGATAATCTTTTAGCGCGCCAACATTTGGATCGATGGCCATGCAATTATCATTCAGAATAATGAGGAGATTCGAGTCCGCTACACCCGCGTGGTTCATTGCTTCGAAGGCCATTACGCCTGACAAGGCACCAGCTCCAATAACAGCAATATGTTGTTTATCTTCTAGCTTTTGAT
>JBKJOF010000174.1:0-3884 GCA_046595655.1 Chryseolinea sp.
CGCGATAACTTAGATCGAAATTATTTATACTTATAATGGATTGATTCAGTCCGATAACCCACTGAATTACCAATAACAAAAGTAGTCTGCCGATTAGAGCGAAAAGTAATCCCAATACTCGAACTTGTCTTTGATTGCTAGGCGGCATTCTGGAAGCGACTATGGTAACGAATACAATGTTATCGATCCCTAATACCACTTCAAGAAAGGTAAGTGTAAGCAGACTGATCAGCAGGTCCGTGGTTAAAAAATCCATATTGTATTTATTTCTTTAGCCTTGGATAAATTAAATTCATCCTTGACTGCAAGTTGACGGCACCAAAATAAAACAGTTGAATCATAAGCAGACCTTTTCTGAGTTTTTTTCCTTCTAACAATTACGGAACAAGGCGACAACAGTCTTGCACCACTTTACTGTTTTAGTTCTAAGGTAGGTGTAGACGGCAAATTATGCAATCGGAAGGTTTGAAAATTTAAATAGACGGTGTTTAAAGATTCAGATTAATAATATCATAATACAAGATTCGTGTGTGAGTTTGCTCTCCATTAATCAGGAAGAACTTTGATCATCACATCTTTGTAATAGACTTTGCTTTTTGGATCGTGACCTTGTAGAGCGATGGTGCCACTCGACAGTTTTCCCTTCTCACCTTCTGTGTATTCGTTTATAACCTTGTCGTTAATTTTAATAGTGATCTTTTTGCCTTGCACGATAATATGTTGTGTAAACCATTCATTGTCTTTGGCGGGAGCTTCTTTCACATCCTGCACGGCATACACACTTCCGGTTTTACGCCAATCGGTGTGGGTATTGTTTACTTGTATTTCATATCCTGCAGAAGGCCACCCTTCTTCTTGATAAGCGGTATGAATGAAGATGCCTGAATTTGATCCGGGTGTGGTCATAACCTTTGCTTTGAATTCGAAATTTTTAAAGGTATGATCTTTCACAGCGCCCATGTAAAAAAGATGCGCGCGATCTCCGAAGACAACAATAGAACCATCGGCAACATTAAAGGTAGAAGGATGTTCGCTGGCCTTCCAACCATCAAGCGATTTTCCATCAAACAAGGTAATCCATCCGTCAGTTTGGTCGCCACGGTTTGATGATGCGATGCTAAACAGAAAAACAAATGCGAGGAGCGTTAAGATTGATTTCATATATGGTATTTAGTTAAACATACAATAAACTTTTTCGAGTAGCAATAAGAAATGCAAATATGGTATTTATAAACTGAAACGTTTTAGGCGCTTTCTTTTCGTGTCTTTTGCCCTGCAAAAAAAACCCTGTACCTTTCCATTTCAACTGCATACGATATGATGAGATTTATTTCAATGCTGTTTGTTTTTTTAATGACTCAGGTAGTTGTTTGGGCGCAAACGGATGTAAAATTAGTGGAGTTGAGTAATGGCTTGCAGAAAGCATCTTCTTCTGTTCAAAAAGTAAACGCTTACTTTGCCCTGTCAGATTATTATTTTTTAAAGAATCGCAACACCTCAGACTCGCTTGCTTTTTTAGCACAATCAATCGCTGAAGCTTCGCGCGATCGAAGTCTTATGGTGAATGCTCACCTGAAAGATGCCACTCGGTTTTTGAAGGGTGGTGTCTCGAAGGCAAATTTGGACAAAGCTTTGGCGAAGACTGAGAAAGCTTTGGCGTTGAGTAAGCAAACGAAGGAGCCGGAGTTATTGGTAGCATGTTACAATTTGTTTGCCCGTGTTTATCGCAATGCTGGTGATTTGGAAAAAGCAGTAAAAGCGAACAATGAGGCCATCGTGCTGTTGCCAGAGGTTAAGAATGACTCTGTTAAAATTAGCGCCTACAGTGGTTTAGGAAAAAGCTTGCAGTTGAAAGGAGATATGCTCAATGCTTTTAAAGCTTTTCTCAATGCCTCTACCATCGCAGAGCAAAATGGAAAAGCCTCACTGATCATTTCTGTTAACCATAACCTGGAACAGTTTTATCTCGACATCGATAATTTTGAAAAAGCAAAAGATTATGCTTTCCGAACACTTAAAGAAGATGAAAAAGCCAAAGACAAAAAATCATTGATGCAGGACTATTACAACATTGCAGGAATCTATGTTGGGGAGAAAGATATTGAAATGGCAGAGTTCTATTTTAGTAAATCAGAAATGTTGGCCGATAGTCTTCAGTCCAAAGATCATAAAATTGTAGTAAAGCTCGGGTTGGTTAATATGTACCTTAACAATGATCAGTTTAAGTTGGGTTATGACATATTGAAAAACAATCCCTTAATATTTGATTTCCTACGTAACAGCGGTATGCAGTATGAGTTAGACAAAGCCAATGGACATATACAAATGATGTTGGGTAATTATGACAGCAGCTTATATTATTATAAAAAGGCAGAACCCTATTACATGGCCAGTGGCACTCCTTATCAAGTCCACCAGTTTTATACGCAGTATAGCATGCTATTCCAAACGTTAAAGAAGTGGGACAAGGCTATTGAGTATCAGGAAAAAGCAAGAAGGTCAATTGAAAGCACTGGTTATCTTGAGGCGTTGGATGCGACCGTGGAAGAACTTGATTCATTGTACTATTACAACAACGACTTTAAAGGTGCTTATAAGTACCAGATGCTTCATCAGCAATACAGTGATAGTCTTCGAAAGCTGAGTGAGCAAAAGGGTATTCTCAGTTTGGAAATAGACAATGAAAACAAACGAGCTGAGCGTGCTGAACTTTTGGAGGAAGAGATTTTGGTGCGAAGACACAATCTTCAGTATATGGGTATTACCGCAGCTATCGCAGGCGTCTTTATTCTTCTGGTTGCATTGGGATTATTTAAAGTTTCGGCTAGAGTGGTGAAAGCCACAGGTTTTTTTGCCTTTATTTTTCTTTTTGAGTTCATCATATTGATTCTCGATAATCAGATTCACCACCTTACCCATGGTGAGCCATGGAAAATTCTTTTAATAAAGATTGTGCTAATCGCAATGCTGTTACCCTTTCATCATTGGTTAGAAGAAAAGGTAATTCACTATCTTATCGAGAACCGATTGCTGTTGAATAAGAAGCTAGAATGGCTAAAAGTTAAAAAGACTCCTGCGACTGAGGAATAAATAAATCTCAAAAAGATTTTAACAGAAGATTTCTAAATCTCTATTATGGAGTGGTTGATTTTTTCGTCCAGTAGAAATACAGTGGAATTCCAGAAAGCATTAAACCTAAACCAAGCAAAGCTTCACGAGGTTTGGTGATGATGGTGATTACAATCAAGACAATACAGAAAAGAATAAAAAGTGCTGGCACGATAGGGTAGCCCCATGCCTTGTAGGGCCGTGGAGCATCCGGCATTTTTACACGTAATACAAAAACTCCCAATGCCGTAGCGCCATAAAAAATGAAGGATGCAAAAATGAGCATATCGGTAAGCTGATCGAAACTACCGGACAATACGAGTATGCTGGCCCATATCGCCTGATAGATAATTGCCTTTGAAGGTGTGTTGTACTTCGGATGAATATAAGAAGCACTTTTAAAGAAAAGATTTTCTTTCGCCATCGCGTAATACAACCGGGGAGGTGTAAGTAATGTAGTGTTGGTTGATCCAAAGGTTGTAAGCAAAATAACAAGTGAAATGAATAACACGCCTGATGTTCCAAGAAAATGTTTGATAACCACTACAGCTGCAATTGTATTCTGTGATTCGTAGGATTGAATTATGGTATCGATTGGAAGGATATATAAATAGGTAAAATTAATTGTAACATACACTGCCATTACAAAGAACACACCCAAAATCAAAGCAAGTGGAAGATTGCGATTTGGGTTTTTTATCTCCCCTCCGAGGTAGCCAATAGATGACCAACCTTCATATGCCCAAAAAGAGGAAAGCATTGCCATGAACATGATC
>JBKJOF010000197.1:0-3722 GCA_046595655.1 Chryseolinea sp.
AAAGCGCTGGTACATGGAAAATACTTTGTCTTTCAATTTTGTTAAGTCAATGCCCAATCCATTATCTCGCACCACAAGGCTCAATTTGTCGTAATGCGTAAAAGATGATATGTGAACTACAATCGGACGATCGGGTGATTGATACTTAATGGCATTGCTGATAAGATTATATAATATACTCTCAATGTAGGCAGGAATACCATAGCACTCATTTATCTCGAGTTGTTCTTCGAACACTACATTCGATTCCTGAATTTTATCTTTTAGAATGCTTTTTACTTTGGCAAGTCGTTCTTCAAGATTTATTAATTCAAAAGAATTGTTCACGCCCCTCTTTACATCAAGAATTGAGTTTAAGTCATGTATAATCGTATCGAGGTCAAGAGCCGAATGCTCAAGCTTATCAAGAATCATTTTGTCTTGAGGCATTTCAAAATGATTACTGTTAATAATGTTGGTTAGCCCAAGGATGCGCGCCACTGGTGACCTGAGGTTGTGGGCAATGATAAACCCAAACTGCTCAAGCTGATTATTTTGTCGTATCAATTCTGTGTTTGTATTGGTTAGCGCACTTGTTCGATCATTGACTACTTGTTCAAGATTCTCGTTCGAAGCGGAGAGTAGAATGTTCATTTTCTTCTTCTGATAAAAATTAACATAAAGAATGATCAGCAGAACAATCAACGACAAGATTGCAACAATAGATCCTCTTGCGATAGATAGCTGTTCGCTTATTCGTGCATCTTTCAGTTCTGCGTTCTTTTTTAGTATTTGGTTTTCACTTTCAACACGTTCAGTTTGATAATTGATTTTTAAGTTCTCAATGAATTTAATATTGTCTTCACTGAAGATACTATCCTGATAAAGATTAAACTGTTTGTAATAAAAAAGCGCATTTGTATAATCATGCTGTGCTTCGTAGACTTCGTATAAAATACCATAGGCTTCTTTCGATTTATCACGAAAAGAATTTCGTTTCGAGATTTCCAGACTCTTCTGAACTAATTCAACAGCTTTCTGATATCGATGTTCCTCGAGCTGAACGCGCGCTAATCCATTCAAGCTAAAGGTAATTCCAAATTGACTTTTGTTTTCGTCCGCAAGGTTCAAGGACAGATTATAAAATGCAGAAGCCTTGTCATAATTCTTTTCTAAGTAATAAATTTCTGCAAGGTTGTTGTAGATATAAGAAATTGAATATCCTTCTTGTGGAAATTGTTGCTCTTGCTTAAGAGCCTCAATAATCCAATACCGTGCACTATCGTATTGCTGCATCTTGGTAAACGAACGGCCAATAAAATTCATGATGCTGGCCAGATTTGATGCCTTTATCTTCTTTGCAAGTTTATACGCCTGGTCTAAATTTTTTTGCGCCTCAGAAAAATTCTCTAAGCTCGAATAGATATTACCTAAAGAAGAATAAGAATCCATAATTTCAAAAGTGTCCTTTTGTTTTTCAGCATACCGTAAATTTTTAACGGTATATTCAATCGCCATGGTAAAATTCCCAAGTCGCCTATGGATACGCCTTAAAATACCATACGATTGCTGAAGTTTCTTTTCACTTTGCTCAATGTGAGCGAGGTCAAGTGCTGCTTGCCCATACTCCAACGATTTTTTTAGATCTACATTATAGTAGCGGGTTGCTAATTGAATTAGAATTGAAAATCGAGTTGAGTCTATTTTCGAGTTAGATAATATTTTTTGAAGGCTATCGATCGACTTAATATCCGCCTGCTGTGCATGCGCTGCAAGAGAAAAAATCACTATTCCAATAATACCCACTACCCTTCCCACGTCAGTTCAATTATTATTTAGAAGAAGCTTTAACTTCTGAAGTTGTTGCTGATTACTTTCTGAATTCATATTATCAATAATGCCTTGCTTTTCACGTTTGGTCAGCCGCCAGCTCAATGAAGCACGGGCACTGTTCTGGCGAATGCTATCCATCTTCTGCAGTATCGTAACATAACTCTCTGCTTGATATTGAATATCAATCCGATCAATATTTCCTTTAAACCACGACTTCGCATGGCCAATAAGCAAATCGCTGGTAATGTCTTGAAAATTTTCAAAGTTGTTATACACACTGCTTATCGGTTGAGTAATGTCATCCATAATAGTTTGTCCCGTCTTTGGTAGTATAACACCAAGCTTAGGTGAATCACGAATGGAAACAAAAACAACGCCATCGGTATTTTCCGAAATCCATTCTTTAAAAGCATAAACAAAACGTACCGCATCAGATAGACCAAAATTATCAGAGATGCCGGCATCCATAATTTGAATAGGGGGCTCAGTGGGTAGCGTTGTGTTGGGCGTAATGTAAGGAAAGGTAGCACTCATACGAAGCGCAGAAAGAAAACGCAAATTGCCACCCTTATGGTCGCTGAATAAGCGTTGAAAATCTACTCCGCTGTACTTGGTCATTGCATAAGAAGGAGACTCTGTGATCTCGTAGTTCATAAATGAAACCGGCCGCGCAGCGATGTATAATTTCCTTCCATCGTTCACAACTGTAGGGGTTAAGATCACCATTGGTATCATGGCATTTAACTCGGCACTGTCGTAGGCGCTAATAGGCTTATCTAATAATCCTTCGGTAATTTTATTCAATTGTTCTTCAAATGTGTAGCTGCGATCGCGATAATAATAGAGTCCGTTATACTCATACTTTGTAAAGCCAACGAAAATATCGTTGGCGAGTAGACTAAAAATCAGTGGATTCAAATTATCCGCTGAAATCATATCTTGGTGAAGAGACGAATACGGGTCAATCTTTTCATTTTGCATTTCACGCAATTTTAATTCGCGAAAATAACTTGCTCCAATCAATCCACCAGATGCACCAGTTATCAGCGCACTGCTTTTAAAAAGTTTTCCATTAGTAAGTCGGTCGGCTGTTTGCAGCGCTGTAAGTGTCCACAATGCAGCGCGTTTACCACCACCACTCGCACACAGAAAAACCATTTTTGGCTTTTTATCTCCAGGAAATTTCTTTTTCCAATTTTCGAGCATAACTAAAGTAGCACGCTTATCATATTGAATTGTGGCACTATCGTTTAGTGTTTGAAAATTCTTAACGGAGTAATCGGCTGGTGGTTGTAGGTAATCTAAACCAAAGGCTTCATAAGGTTTGGAAAAATAATCTTTACCAACGCAATAGTTGATCAACATAAACAACAGCAGAGCGATAGTAGCAGACCAGCCACCAAACCAATAGGTAAATGCTCCCGACATCATAACAAATACAGTAAGGAAAATTATACAACTCGATGCTGCAGGAAGTTGAAACGAAGGATAGTCTTTAAAAATACCAAGCACCAACACAACGACAAAAATAAAAAGTTCGATGATCACCAGGTTGAAGTGATTTTGATCAAACACTTTTAAGACCATCTCTTTATCGTAAAAATTATTGTCTTCTATTTTCTTGATCTTAAAATCATAGTCAATGTAATTATCAACATGCACTTGTTTTTTACGGGCAATGTCCAACTTCTTTAATACACTGGCACGGGTAACTTTTACTTTCTCTTTTATCTTTTCGTCAATGCGGCAGATCACATATTTAAAAATGTCTTTGTTTGTGAACCAGAAGTAGACAATGAAGAGGGCGGTCATAAAAAGAAATCCACATAGCAAGCCAAATAAATTCCAACGCAAAGCAGACCCCGTGGTGTATTGATTGTTTATTTGAAAGCCGATGATCTGGTACACAT
>JBKJOF010000038.1:0-6207 GCA_046595655.1 Chryseolinea sp.
CGATGTCTCTTTATACCAATGAATCTTCCTCGAAAAATACATGATCAAACCAATAATAAAGAAGAGACCGATGCTACCCAATAGTAAGGAGAAGTCTTGTTGCAAAATGATAACAAAGATGAAAGTATAAAAAACTATCAGCAGACAGGAAAATATAAACGTGAGTTTTCGAGTCCGCAGAAAAGAGGTGGAATATAAACCAACTAATATTACTGTTGCGATGGATGAAATAGCGTACGATACATTATAACCAAGATGTTCAGAGAAACTCAAAAGGAGTGAGTAATAAATAATAAGTGCTGCTCCAATAAGTATGTATTGAAAAGGATGTATTCTAATTTTCTGTGTGATCTCCACCAGGAAAAGAGAGACGAACGTGAGCAGAATTATCAACACACCATATTTTGACGTGCGCATACTTTTTTGATATTGATCTACAGGTAATAATAATTTCATTCCGAATTCAGAGCCTCCTAATGTTTGCTCATTACCTTTCCATTGTTGAGAAAATGGTCGATTAAAATGCAACACTTTCCACGAGGCAGAAAATCCATTTTCAGAAATCTCGCGTGTGTCAGGAAGAAACTCGCCATCAAAACTAGGATCATTCCATGCTCCTGAAATTTTTACAGTTGTAGTTTTACCTGCCGGTACGAAATTTAATCGCTTGCTGCCCTTTAGGTTTAATTTAATAGACACATCTTTCTTGAAACTGTCTTTGTTTTCCCAATTGAGCTTGCTTATAATTCCATTTCCGGAATGCTGAGTTGTATTCGTTTCATTTGTGGCAGGATATACAACGGATGTTTCATTTTCGTAATTTGTTGAAGCGATTGCCAGAGTATTGGAAGGTTCTGTATCGAACGGTTTACCTCCAACCAAAAATGATGGATTTTCACTGATACCCCGAAGATCGGTAATGCCAAAAATCATATAAGCATCTTTCCATTGCACCATTGCTTCTGGTATTGATAATGCATTGAAATCAGGCTGTTGGAATTCTGATTTTATTTGAAGGCCTGATTCGTATACCACTACATCAAAGATTCCACGATGAAGGGTTTCTGGTTTTACGTCTCCCACAATGTTAAGATCTTCCGGTAAGAAAAATGCCTTCTCAATATGTTTACGGATTTCTATACCATCTTTTCCACGATCAATAATTTCTTGTTTGATGTACGGAATAACCAACACCGGTCCTGTTAATGTCTGGCTGCCCGACCACTTGTCGGTTATTTCTTGCATGACTTCATCTGATCGATGCTGTCGCTCATCAATCAGGTTTTCAATCCACGAAGAGGGGATGAGTAAAATCAGAATTAAAAATCCAATCGACAGGAGTTTGATCATAATCGATTCCTGAATCCATTGATTAATTCGTTCGAAGATGTTCGGAGAAGGATGTGTTGTTTCCATAGGTATTGTTTTATTAAAAGTACTTTCAATTTAAAAGTGAAAAGATAAAAAAATTATTTCTGCTGTTTAACTAAAGCCTCTAATGCATCAAGATGCTTTTTAAAGGATGTGATTCCCTTCGAAGTTGCTTTGTATTTTGTATTTGGTTTGCGATCAACAAATGATTTTGTGATGGATATGTATTTCTCTTTTTCCAATGCCTTCATATGAGAAGCCAGATGTCCATCCGTAGAACCCAAGAGTTCTTTTAACGAATTGAAAT
Organism: Chryseolinea sp.; assembly: GCA_046595655.1. GTDB lineage: Bacteria > Bacteroidota > Bacteroidia > Cytophagales > Cyclobacteriaceae > Chryseolinea. Next base: position 1,679 of record JBKJOF010000038.1, read on the forward strand.
CATACGAATCATTCGTTACCAGCACCGACATGATTTGAAGTCGGGCACGATTTTCCAAAACTTTATCTAGGTTTTCGAAAAGATTTTTCACCGATCGTATTTATTGTGCATGATTGTTCCGTAAACAATATGCAAAACTCCAAAACCAATTACCCAAAAAATGAGTCCGTATCCCGGAACAAGAGCCGATACTAAACCTAAAATAATTTCAGATATACCGAGGTAGCGAATTTCATCATACATGTTTGCGCTACCTTGAATAAGCGCTAATCCATAAAATATCAGGCTGGCAGGTGCAGCAACTCCGAAGTGACCTGTATATAACAGAATTAAAATAAAACACCCACCTGTAACTAAAGGGATGGAAAGATTGATCACCAATTTTTTACTGGTGGCATTCCAGATTTTCTCGTTGTATTTTTTGGCTTTGCGCGAACTGAACCATATGCCCGTTGCCAACGAAGCGATGAGAACGATAATGGCAATGAATGTTAACTGGGATAAAGTCTCAAAGTCGTTAATAGAATAGACCCGCTGATTAAGCGGAGAGATTGGGTAGTGAACCATAAAGTAAGCAGCAACCGCACCCAACAATGCATAGATTCCTGACATTACTCCCGACAAACCACTGAGTGAGATAAACTTAACGGACCTCTCCATCATGGTGCGGATGGACGCAAGATCTTTTTCGTATTCTGGAATTTCTTTCATTTGAAAGTACTTTGAGTTACAAAGTTACACAACGGCTTTTCACCCACAAGGGTTTTGAAAAAAATAGGAATGAATTATATTTCGACTTCGTGCACAATGTTGGAACTAATGAAGGAGCAGGCGGTGATTTAGTGGGATATGAAGCAAGTACATTCATTTTTGAACTCGAAAGGCAATTTGGGATGACAGGATTCTTCAATTATTTCATAAAAATTCAGTCAGGTTTTGGAAAGTTTAGCCACAAGTCATTAATATTGCACTCCGAATTTTAACAATCCCCCTTAGCTCAGCTGGTTAGAGCATCTGACTGTTAATCAGAGGGTCTCTGGTTCAAGTCCAGAAGGGGGAGCAAGAGCCACAGATGTGGCTCTTTTTTTTTGGCTTTTTCCCCGAAATCCAATCCTGAAGTTCCAAGATCAAATTGAATCGTTACGGTAAAACCACAAGCCTTTAACATCGTTAAAAACACAAACCCAACTTCTGCATGAACTACTTATTTACTTTTTTAATTGTTATTATTTCATTTTTTTCCTCTGCACAACAGCCGACTATTTTTGAACCCGGTATTATTTCCGATGGAGGTGTTTTTGGTTTTACATTATCTAACGATGGGAAGGAAGCATTTTGGGTGAACTCAAATGGAGGAAGAGATACGTTAATCATTATGCGTTCGTCTAAACGTAATGACGAATGGCAAAAGCCAGCACCTGCATCGTTCTCTGATCATGCTGGTGAGTGGAAAGATATTGATCCGGTTTTTTCTCCAGATAATAATATGATCCTCTTTCAATCGAATCGCCCGGTAGAGGGTAAACCTGACAGAAAAGGTTTTGACATCTGGGCTGTGAAGAGAACAAAAACAGGATGGAGTGAAGCTTACCATCTTGGTGATTCCATTAACACCGATGCTTCAGAATCATTTGCATCCATGGCGAACAATGGGAACATTTATTTTATGAAGGAAAATCCAGATGGCATAGGTTCCTCCGATGTTTATGTTTCCAAATTTGTCAATGGAAATTATCGGAAGCCTGTAAATCTTGGAACTACGATCAACACAAATTTCAGAGAATCCAATCCCTACATTTCACCAAAAGAAGATTACATCATTTACTTCTCAAGCGATTCAACAGGACTGGGTGATGTTGATCTAATGATCAGTTTTAGAAAGAATGGTGAATGGGAAAAACCGAAATCATTAGGATCGCCAATCAATTCTCCACTCGGAGAGTTCTGTCCGTTTGTTCATCAAAAACAAAAACGACTTTACTTCTCCCGCACGGAGCAGAAACCTAGAGGCAGAAGAGTTGAAGATATTTATTCGTATCCTTTTGATTTAGAAAAGTATAGGTAGGGATATTTTGTACTAATACTTCTCGCCTTCGTTCGGAAAAGTTTTGGCTTTTACATCTGCAACGTAATGGGTTACGGCTTCTGTTATAATAGTATGGAGATCGGCATAGTGTCTTAAGAACCGAGGCTTAAATTCTTTATTGATACCTAACATGTCTTGCATCACCAATACTTGTCCATCAGCATCCGCACCAGCACCAATACCTATGGTAGGAATGGTAAGTGACTTTGAAACACGACTGGCTAACTCGGCTGGTATTTTTTCCAATACAATACCAAAGCATCCACACGCTTCTAAAAGTTTAGCATCTTCCATTAATTTTTGTGCCTCCGCTTCTTCCTTCGCACGAACGGAGTAAGTTCCAAATTTATAAATGGATTGAGGTGTTAATCCCAAGTGGCCCATTAATGGAATACCTGCACTTAAAATCCGATCAACCGATTCTTTCACTTCGCTACCACCTTCCAACTTCACGGCATGTGCACCTGATTCTTTCATAATGCGAATAGCAGAACGCAATGCTTCACTTGAATTACCTTGATAGGTTCCGAAAGGTAAATCAACTACCACCAATGCGCGCTTCACCGCGCGTACTACAGAAGCGGCATGATAAATCATTTGATCGAGCGTTATCGGTAAGGTAGTCTCATGACCCGCCATTACATTCGAAGCAGAGTCGCCAACTAGAATAATGTCAACACCAGCACCATCAATAATCTTGGCCATGCTAAAGTCGTATGCTGTAAGCATGGCAATCTTCTGCCCACGATTCTTCATCTCTTGAAGTTGGTGAGTAGTGATCTTTTTTAAATCTTGTTTATGGACGGACATTGTAGTTCAAGGGTCAAAGTTTCGGGTTCAAAGTTTCGAGTCTAAAGTTTCGAGTTTAAAGTTTGTTCATAGTTTCGTACCAACAACGACCAACTATCAACCAACAACTAATCTTCAGTCTAAAGTCTAGAATCTAAAGTCTCATCTACTTCAGGTATATGGCTGTTTCGTTGCCAAGCACAACTTCAACATGATCTTTAATGGTTGTTGAAAGTTCATACCCGGTGTATTGCGGATAGATTGGAAAAAGGGTATGACTTCTATTCACCAATACCGCTGTTTCAATTTTCTTTACTTCTATGTCGAGAAAAGGTTTGAGGCCATAAGCAAATGTGCGCCCGGTATTTAAAACATCATCTACCAGAATGATGCATTTCTTTTTAAGATCCTTCAAATCACAATCGAGTGTTACATCGCTTTGTTGTGGCGCAGATTTGTCGAGGCTTACTTTTACTAGTTTAACCTGAAGAGGAGAAATACTTTCCACTTCTTTCACGAGTAACTTCGCCAACGCATAACCTTGACCGTCAATACCAGCCAGAACAATGCTCTTCTCTTTAAAGTTGTGCTCAAAAATTTCGAAAGCCATTCTGCGAATTTTCTGCTTTACTTGAGGGCCTTCAAGGATTAACGTTTTTTCTGCAACCATAGTAGTTTCTAAGTACAAGGTATGAATTACGAAGTACGATACTGTGCGTTAAAATTCTGGACTAAACAGGTAAAGGAAGTGATTTACTGTCTTTAAAGGTAGAAAGGATTACCATAGATTGAAGACTATCCACCACCTCAATATTCGAAACCTGATCGAGCATCAATTGCTGGTATGCTGAGATATCGGCCGATACAACTTTCAAAATAAAATCACCTGCACCGGTAATGTGGTGACACTCTACAACTTCATTAATGTTATTAATAGCCGCAATGAATTTGTTGATGTTGTCTTTGTTATGCCCCTTTAAGGTAACCATTACGAAAGTGCTCACGCCAATGCCTACTGTAGATGGATCGATTACGGCATGGTAACTTTTAATAACACCCGAATTCTCAAGCTTATTTACACGCTCTAAAGTGGGAGCAGGCGATAGACCAATTTCCTTTGCCAATTGAGCATTGGTGATGTTTGAATTGGCTTGAAGGATTTCAAGAATCTTCCGGTCAGTGTTGTCGAGTTTGATGTTTGGCTTCATGATGAGAGAGTTTTTCCAAATAAAATTTGGTCAAAAATAATATAAAATTGGAATTATATGGCTAACAGGTGTTAAAAGTTAACAATTTTATCCTGTATTGATTCGCAATACACTTTCCCTAATTTCTGAACTGTGTTCTGATTGCTGAATTTTATCCGAACGGTATGATATGCCTTCAAAGCCATTTCATTTCTTTCTTTGGAATGATTTATCAAAAACTCTATAGCGTTCGTCATAGCATTCACATCATTAACGGGTACTAGAATTCCGGTTTCGTCAGCATCAATAATTTCAGATGGACCACCACTGGTTGTGGCAATGATCGATCTTCCATAGAACATTGCTTCGAGGCAGGTGAGTGAAAATGATTCTGATTCAGAAAAATTCAGAACGATTGATGCTTCTTTATAAAGTCTTGCAACATCATGCTCAAATCCCAGCAACTC
>JBKJOF010000100.1:0-6526 GCA_046595655.1 Chryseolinea sp.
AATTGTAATTACCAGCGGAGGCACAGAAGCGTTCATCACACAATCTGGTAATTTATTAATCGCGAGTGCGGGTAGTAGTTACAAATGGTTTGTAAATGGAAGTGAGATTCCTGGCGCTACCAGTCAGGTATTGGAAATAGGAGTAATTGAATTTGGTGTTTACGCTGTCGAAGTAAACGATAAAGGTTGCATTAGTCGGTCAGAGGATTTTGTTTATCTGATTACGGCACAAGAAGGAGAACTTCCGGTAGTGGATCAGATTTTTCCTAATCCTTTTCGGAATAACCTTACGGTGAACTTAGATGAGAAAGGTGATGAAATCAAAATAGTAGACAGCCTGGGAAAAGTACTCATCGAAAAACCGGCCGAAAAAGGTATCAATACATTGGAAACAAGTTCGATAGCAAGCGGCATGTACTACCTTTTCGTTAAATCACATGATCATGTGGTAGTTTTTAAAATCCAGAAGCTATAAATTCGCTGCATGAAAACTCTCTTGTTAAAATTCGCTCTGTTGCTCTTCATGTTTGGGCAGATATCGTGCGGGGAAGATATCCCCGAATGTCCCAGTAAAATGTGTGTAATTTCCGGTGGCTGGGTTTTGGTGGAAGCCTATGCTGATAATGTTAAAGAAACTCAAGATCTCAGCAATTATAGACTCACGCTAAATTCACCCAATCCAACCAATGCCGTTACTTCCGGCTTTTCCCGCACTCAACCGAGTAATGCTAAAGACAACGGAATTTGGTCGATTCAAAACAATCAAACTATTTTACGAATTATCCCTGATAATAATCCTTTGTTAACCGAAGATTGGCAAATTGAAAGCTTCACGTTGCGCCAACTGGTTCTCGTTCTTACGCGCGACACCAGCATTAAGGGAGGTCCTGGTAAAATCAAATTCGTACTCGAACCATTTTAATTATAGACACTAGACTTTAGATACTAGACTTTAGACGATAGACACTAGACTTAAGACTCGAAACTTTAAACTCGAAACTTTACTCTCGAAACTTTAAACTCGAAACTCTAGACTCGAAACTTTAAACTCGAAACTTCACTCTCGAAACTTCAAACTCGAAATTCTCTCATGAAAAAAATACTCCCTATCCTCCTCATACTTTTTTCCACAGCAACCTTTGCACAAAACTGGTACATCGGTGTTACTGCTGGTCCGACATTTTCAAATTACAAAACTAAAACTCCCTGGAAAGAAGCTTCTAATATTGGGTACGCTTTCGGAGCAACTGCCTACAAACAAACGAGTGCAAATTTTGGAGTGAACTTCGGTTTGCAGTTTATTAAGAAAGGCTACAACCATGTTATCTGTAACTCCATCTCCGATAAACTCAATGCCTCCTACCTTGAAATTCCGATCATGGCGGATTACACGTTTATCATTCCTTCTCTCAAAAATTTTAAAGCGCATTTGAACCTTGGATTCTATGCTGCTTACTGGCTCAGCGGAAAATATGAGACAAAAAGTTCTGACCCAAAGGTTATTGATAGTTCTACCGAAACATTGGATTTCAAAAAGAGCGGTGCCTCCCGTTTCGATATTGGCCCCAATGGTGGAGCAAGAATTGAATACATTTTAAAAAATGGAAGCCTTTCACTCGATGCACGCTACGAACTCGGACTCATTGATCTTCAAAAACAAATCAACGACAATTCGTCCAATACGAACCGAGCATGGGTAATTGGAATTAGTTATATGAAGCTGTTGAAGAATTAAGCTATACACCTTGCTGCTTCAGAGACGAAAACCGCGCTATTACACCATCCTATTACCAATCAAATAAATCTGACTTTTCGATAGAATAAAGTTTAATGTAGCTAGCTATATTTAAGTTGCTAAGTATAGACAACCTCTTAACTGCTTCTTGATGAGTCATTTTAAAATCATCCCGCTCTGCTTTTTTATCTTTTCAGGACTTATATCCCAAGCTCAGAAAAAATTCACCACCAATGAAGGAGAAATGAATTTTACCTCCAATGCCACATTGGAAGTAATTAAAGCGTCATCCAAAAAGATTCAGGGTATCCTAGATCCCTCAAACCGGCAGTTTGCATTTTTAGTAAAAATTAAATCTTTTGAGGGATTTAACTCCGAGCTTCAACGAGAGCATTTCAATGAGAAGTACATGGAGTCGGAAAAATATTATGACGCCACGTTTACAGGAACCATCATTGAAGAAATTGATTTCACAAAAGACGGCACCTACGATGTACGCGCTAAAGGCACCTTAATTGTGCACGGTAAAAAGCAAGCACGTATCATCCCGGTCAAAATAAAAATCGAAAAGGGAACACTAAAAATTGATTGCACCTTTACCGTTCCGCTTGCCGATCACGACATTAAAATTCCTTCCATTGTAACCGAAAAAATTGCTACCGAAATCTTTGTGAAGTTAAACGTGATGATGATCCAGAAATAAAGTAACTGGTCTGATTTCTCTTAGCGCCTTATTGAAAAATAAAATTAATCTAGAATCACTCCATAAGATTTAATACCTTCCAACCGATCTCATTAACAAACTCTATATGTATACATCAATCAAAAAACTTTCACTCATTTTATTTTGCTTCATGCTCTTGTTTGCGTGTAATCCAAACAAAGAAACAGCTGTTGTTCGTCCAGATATAAAACCTCCTGTTGCCGAGAAGAAACCTTTCGAAATTGTTGCCAAGCACGGTCACAAACGCATTGATGATTATTATTGGTTGAAGAATCGCGAAGATTCTGCGGTAATTCATTACCTGAAAGCAGAAAACATTTATCGCGATACAATGCTGGCGCATACCAAATCATTTCAGGATAAACTCTTCGCTGAGATGAAAGGTCGCATTAAAGAAAAAGATGAATCGGTACCGTATAAACTTGACGATTACTTTTACTACACACGTTATGAAGATGGTGCCGAGTATCCTATTTTCTGTCGCAAGAAAGGTTCGTTAGAAAATGCTGAAGAAATTATTGCCAATGGCAATGAATTGGGCAAAGGCCATGAATACTTTAGCTTCTTTGCGGAGACCAGTCCGAATCACAACATAGCTGCTCTGGTAATGGATACAGTAGGCAGACGTTTCTATTCTGTGAAGTTTAAAGACATGACCACCGGAAAAATGTTGTCAGATAAAATTGATGGAAGTACAGGTAACTTAGAATGGGCCAACGACAACAAAACTGTTTTGTATGGCAACCAAGATCCCAATACATTACGTGCCCATCAAATTTTTAAACATACACTTGGTGCAGATCCCTCAACAGACGTTTTAGTGTTTGAAGAAAAAGATGAAACACTATCCTGTAGTATTAGTAAGACTCGTTCGAAAAAATATTTCATCATTGGCTCCGGCCGTACCGATGCGTCTGTAAATTATTACCTCGAGGCTGATAAAGCAGCAGGCAAACCAGTGATCATTGAACCATTAAAAGAAAATGTGGATTACAGCACAGATCACTATAATGGAAAGTTTTACATCCGCACGAATCTCGATGCTAAAAATTACAGATTGGTAGAGGCACCCGTTGCTACTCCTGGCAAAGCGCACTGGAAAGATGTTGTTCCTAATCGTGAAAAAATATTTTTAGAAGGCTACAACATCTTTAAAGATTATTTAGCCCTGGAAGAATCAAGTGAAGGACTTAGTAAAATTCGGTTGTTAAAATGGGCTGACAACTCAGAACATACCGTTGACTTTGGCGAGCCAGCTTACCTCGCTGGTCTTGGTAACAATCCTGATGTAAACTCGAATATGCTTCGATATAATTATCAATCGATGACAACCCCTCCATCGACTTATGATTATGAAATGACAACGCACAAAAAAATATTATTGAAGCAACGCGAAGTGCTCGGAGGGTTTGATCCCGCATTGTATCAGACCGAACGTGTAATGGCAAAGGCGCGGGATGGTGCTAATATTCCGGTATCCATTGTTTATAGAAAAGATAAGTTTAAAAAAGACGGAACCAATCCATGTTTTCAATACGCTTACGGATCGTATGGTTACAGCATGTCTGCATACTTTAGCTCAACGCGATTAAGTCTTCTTGATCGTGGATTTGTATATGCCATCGCTCACATTCGTGGCGGACAAGAAATGGGTGGACAATGGTATGAAGATGGAAAGATGAAGAAGAAGAAAAATACCTTCACCGACTTTATTGATTGCTCTAAATATTTAGTGGAGAATAAATACTCTGATCCAGATAAACTTTTTGCCAACGGTGGAAGTGCCGGTGGTTTATTAATGGGCGCCATCACCAACATGGCACCGGAATTATATAAAGGTATTATTGCCGATGTTCCATTTGTTGATGTAATGAGTACCATGATGGACGAAACTATTCCGCTCACCACCTTCGAATGGAAAGAGTGGGGTAATCCAAACATTAAAGAAGAATATGATTATATGCTTACCTATTCACCGTATGATAATGTAGAAAAGAAAGCATACCCAAATCTTCTAGTAACTACGGGGCTTCATGATAGTCAGGTGCAATATTGGGAACCTGCTAAATGGGTTGCTAAACTTCGCGATATGAAAACGGACAACAACCTGCTCATCTTAAGTACCAATATGGATGCGGGGCATGGTGGTGCTTCGGGAAGATTCCAATCACTCAAAGAAGACGCGTTAATGTATGCGTTTGTTTTTGATTTGGTTGGCATAAAAGAATAGTATTAGGTTTAGAGTTTAAAGTTTTGGGTTCATTCAACTCGAAACTTTAAACTCGAAACTCGACAATTGATTTTAGAATGCGTTTTACAATTCCCGGGCCTTCATAAATAAAACCGGTATACAACTGAATTAAATCAGCACCTGCTTCTAGTTTTTCAATCGCGTCTTCTGGTGTCATGATTCCTCCAACACCGATGATCGGAAAATTCTTTCCAAGTTTTTCACGAAGGTATTTAATTACTTCTGTTGATCGCTTCGTTAATGGTTTACCACTCAATCCACCATTCCCTATTTTTTCAGTTTCCGATTGTGATGTTTGTAAACCTTCTCGTGAAATAGTAGTGTTGGTTGCAATAACACCATCGGTGGAAGTTTGAATTAATATCTCTACAATATCATCGAGTTGAGTTTGGGTTAGATCAGGAGCGATTTTTAAAAGTACGGGCTTATAAACAGGCTTGGCTTTACTCAAACTAATGACGTGTTGCATTAATTTTCGTAAAGGTTCTTTCTCTTGTAGCTCGCGCAAGCCTGGTGTATTGGGTGAGCTTACGTTTACAACAAAGTAATCAACATGCTCATAGAGTGCTTCAAAACATTGGGCGTAATCATCGAAAGCATTTTCGTTGGGTGTAATTTTATTCTTGCCAATATTTCCTCCTACAATTATATCCGACTTTCTTTTCTTCAACCGATCAACAGCAGCAAAGGCTCCTTCATTGTTAAAGCCCATTCGATTGATCAATGCTTGGTCAAGTGGTAGTCTAAATAATCTTGGTTGATCGTTTCCCGGCTGAGCCTTCGGTGTCAATGTTCCGATTTCAATAAAACCAAAACCAAAACACGCGAGGTCGTCAATAAGTCTGGCGTCTTTGTCAAAGCCAGCAGCAAGGCCAACAGGATTTTTAAAACGAATGCCGAAGATTTCTTTTTCGAGTTTGGGATGGTGAAACTGAAAGATCGATTTCAATACAGATTGAAGGCCAGGCACTTTACCATTAATCTGAAGAATACGAAAAACAAGGTGGTGAACTTTCTCTGGCCCAATTAAAAAGAGCAAGGGGCGAATGATGCTTTTATACATGACGCAAAGATAGAAGTTCTGAAAAAATCAGCTACTTCTTTTTCTTCTTCAGTTTGGAAGGAAATTTCTTGAATGATTTCACAACAATGGATTCCAATGCACGAATGGATTCAACAATAGAAAGATCAATCTGGCTATCGGTAGACCATAATTCTCTTTTGGAGTGAGTGTCCACAACATCCAGAATTAAAAAACCCTGACGGGAATTGTGTGATAGCGAACGCGATTGATTTAAATCTGCACCAGTTGATGCTGGCGTTCCTCCCATTGGCCCTAAATATTCTGATTCTGTTTTATTAAAAGATCCAGCTACATAACTCACGGTTAGCTGTGCTGTAGAGTCATCTAAATATGTGTAGCCACGTAATTCCATTTCTTCCATTACCTCTTTTTTTATTCCTTCAAAGAGTTTTTCCTCATCAATTTTCTGTTCGTCTGATGGCGTCATGAATTCACCCTTCACAACGGTGAACGAGGTATAAGTAGTGAGGTCTACACCGGGAGCTCTTTTGGTTTTAGTGCTCTGAGCACAAGTCGCTGAAGAGAACGCTAAAAAAAATATAAAAAGAATAAGTTTATTCATAGATCCAAGGTACAATAATTTACGAGCGTGGATGAAACTCCTGAATGACTTGTCTTAAATAATCACGATCTAAGTGTGTATAGATTTCAGTGGTCGTGATGGATTCATGTCCTAACATTTCCTGAACCGCACGTAAGTCAGCACCACCTTCAATTAAATGAGTGGCAAAC
>JBKJOF010000212.1:0-34560 GCA_046595655.1 Chryseolinea sp.
TATCCTGATTATGCTTTTAGGGCACTGGATAGAAATGAAATCAATCATGAGCGCCTCACGGGAATTGGAGTTACTCGTTAAGTTAATGCCAGCAGATGCGCATTTGCTCAATGGCGAACAGGTGAGTGAAGTAAAAACAGACACGCTTAAGGCGGGAGATTTGATTCTCATAAAACCAGGAGAAAAGATTTCAGCAGATGGTGAAATTGCTGAAGGCAAAAGTTTTCTCAATGAATCGATGCTGACTGGGGAATCAACACCTTCAGAAAAAGATAAGGGTGATAAAGTAATAGCGGGATCAATTAATGGTGAAGGTTCACTAAAAGTAAAAGTTACACACGGAAGCAAAGATTCTTATTTAGCACAGGTAATTAAATTGGTTCAGGCTGCACAAGATTCAAAATCCAAAACGCAACTCTTGGCAGATCAGGCTGCCATGTGGCTTACCATAATTGCGCTTGCTTCCGGTGCACTTACCTTTGTCGTTTGGCTTGTGATCGGAAAGGATCTTGCGTTTGCTATGGAACGAATGGTTACTGTAATCGTCATTTGTTGTCCCCATGCGTTAGGGCTTGCTGTTCCTCTTGTGGTGGCAAGATCAACGGCCATCTCGGCTCAAAGCGGACTCTTAATAAAAGATAGAACGGCATTCGAAAATTCGCGCAAAATAACAACACTGGTTTTTGATAAAACCGGAACATTAACATTAGGTGAATTTAACGTGGTTCGTTTTGAATCCGTCAACTCGCAATTTTCGAAAGAAGAAATTTTAGCAATGGCTGGCGCGCTTGAAGGAAACTCGGAGCATCCAATTGCTAACGGTATAACTAAGAAGGCCAAAGAATTAAAACTAGAGCTTCCATCACTAAAGGATTTTAAAGCCATAACTGGAAAAGGGATTCAAGCCAATGTAAACGGTAAAGATGTAAAAGTTGTAAGCCCTGGATTCTTGAAAGAAAATAATTTAACAACGGATGTTCCTCTGTCAAAAGCTGAAACCATTGTTTTTGTCGTGATAGAGAATGCAGTTGCCGGATACGTTTCCTTAGCGGATGAAATCAGACCTGAATCTGCTGAAGCCATTAAGATACTTCACGCACAAAAAATAAAAACGCTTCTTCTTACAGGAGATAATAAGGAAGTAGCAAAATCCGTAAGCGATACGCTTGGCATGGATGGCTTTATGGCAGAAGTACTTCCCCATCAAAAACTGGAAAAGATAAAAGAACTCCAAAGCAAAGGAGAATTTGTTGCCATGTCGGGCGATGGTGTGAATGACGCGCCTGCACTTGCGCAAGCCGATATTGGAATAGCTGTAGGATCAGGATCAGATATTGCGGCTGAGACAGCCGATATTGTATTGGTAAATAGCAATCCAAAAGATATCGCTAACCTCATTCTGTTTGGAAAGGCATCCTACAGGAAGATGATACAGAACCTTGCATGGGCAACAGGGTATAATGTCATCGCCCTTCCATTAGCAGCAGGTGTTTTATATAATGCCGGAATTATGTTAAGCCCTGCTATGGGAGCCGTACTCATGAGCGTCAGTACTGTTATCGTTGCAATCAATGCTCGGATGTTAAAGATCAAAAAGTAATTGTGATAAAAGGCCAATAATGAATACGAATTGGAAAATATTAAAAACCTTTATTGTTCAATACAGGGCATATAAAGAATTCTCCAGCTTAAGTGACCTGGAAAAAAATAGTTCTTTGTTGCCAGAACAATTCGTAGCGGATATTCTTGCTTTAGGCCCCGCGTTTATCAAACTTGGACAGATTCTAAGTACCCGACCCGATTTGTTGCCCGCGCAATATATTACTGCACTGGAAAAACTTCAGGAGAATGTTCCTCCATTTGATTTTGCATCAGCAAAGCAAATCATTGAAAGTGAGTTAGAACAACCATTACAAGAGCTTTTCCAATCCATTGAAGAAAAACCAGTAGCATCGGCCTCTTTGTCTCAGGTTCATTTTGCAATACTAAAATCAGGCGAACACGTTGCCTTAAAAGTTCAGCGACCTAATGTAAAGTCAAAGGTTTCAGATAACTTACATGCATTAGATTGGATCATATCAATATTGAATTTCCTGTTTCCACGAAAAGTAAAAAGAACAAATCTTATCAATGGTTTCAGGGAATTTAAAAGCTATACATTACGAGAGTTGGACTTTGCGCATGAAGGAGAAACCATAGAGCGCTTCAGAAATAACTTCAGGGGTTGGGATGATATAATATTTCCAAAGGTCTATTTGGAGTATAGCAGTGAGAAACTGCTTACCATGGAACGGGTTTCAGGTCTTCGCCTAAAAGAAGTTGCTCAAAAACTATCGAAGAAAGCAAAAGAAAAACTGAATATCAGGCTCGTAGAAATGGAATTAAAAATGTTCATCTCTGACGGATTATTTCATGCTGATCTTCATCCTGGAAATATATTTTTTAAAGAAGGCGGAGAGATCGAACTGCTTGATTTTGGAATGTATGGCGAATTAACAAAGGAAGAAAGAGACAGGTTTGTACTTTACTGGTTAGCTGTGGTGCAAAATGATATTAAACGGGCATTTTACCATTTTAAAAAACAATGTAAAGAGTTACCTAAAACAAATGAAAAAGCCTTTTATGAAGTATTTAAAAAATTAGCTGATGATTTTTATAAAAGCCGGTTAAAAGATGTTTCCATTACCAAGGTGTATTTAAATATGATCAGTGCTGGTTACAGGTACGGATATATTTTTCCTGAGAATTTATTATTACATGCTAAAGCACTTACCACTGCTGAAGCCCTGACATTTCAACTTGCTCCAGATGCACGGTTTGAAGAAATTACCAAACCAATTATAGCAAGAGAGTTTGCTCGTTTAACCATCAATGGCGAACAAATAAAAAAAAGAATAGAAAAAGCCTTACCCGAATTTTTACTTACGGGAGAAATAATTCCATCATCATTGGAGGGAATTGCTGACAATCCACTTATGTGGAAAGCTGTTTACGACCAAATCATCCAGAACTTAACAAAGTGGGAAGCAAATGCCGGTGCATTTAAAGCAATAATTAATCCACCGGCACAAGAAGTTTTAGGAGAGGAATTTAGTGAAAACACAACAAGGAAACTATTAGAAGACACATGGCAGGAATATTCAAAGCTAGAAATTGATTTACCTAAACAACAAACTCTCGGAGCTACATTCACTATACATCTTGCATGCGCTTCTCTTGCATTGTATAATAAGCTGATTAAGTCAGAAAAAACCAAAGAAGAAGCAAGCTCATTAATCTATAAAATTGGATGGAAAATCTACACACGCATGGGTAAAATACCAATGCTGATTGCAGGGATATTTTCTGATAATCCAATTAAAAAAATGGAATTGGCAACACAGATTTTCAGGATGTTTCCTTTTACGGCTCCTGACTATGGCTGGGAAGATATAAGCTCAGATAAAAACATAATTGCTTTCAATTGTACACGCTGCCATGTCGCTGAATATTTTAAAAAATTTGAACTTGGAGATGTTTGCTATCAAACCTGGTGCAAACTGGATTTTCCTTTAGCCGAACAATGGGGTGGAGAATTAAAAAGAACTGGAAGCATTGCAGGGGGAGCTGAAAAATGTGATTTTCGATGGATCGTGAATGATAAAATTGTTTCCGCATAAGGTATAGTTTGCTACAGCGATCCTGGGCAACCAGATCAAAAAATTGGAGAGGGCAGACACGTCAACATCGCTGGAAATATTATAACGTGGGAAAAGGGCTCTGATCTAATTTTAAAAAAGTGGAATAGTAGTGAAAAAAAAATTGGACAGGGAACCGCGTTAAAAGTCTATGAGTTCAAAGATAAATCCATTCTTGCCGTGTGGAGCAAAGATGATCAGATAGTATTTAAGAAAATTTGAATCTATCTGTTACGGCTTCGGTAGATGCAAAATTCAAGAAGATCGTAACTCACTCAAGTAGAAGCCCACAAAAATCTTGGTGTGGCTCCTATTGAAACTTACCTCTCACTTTAAACTGCCCACCGTATTACAATTGAAATGCTTACTTTCCAAAATTAAAAATAGCACAAAGTGGATTTTGGATAAGGCTATATTTTTTTGACGATTTCATTCCTAATCTGAAAATTCACGTATTGCTTTAATTTTATCTAAATGTGCCTGTATTGTTGGTAAATACTTTTTTGCGAAAGCGCTTACTTCATTGTCTTCAAACTCAGTTGCCTTTTCAAAAAGCTTAATATCCCGCTCGTGGTCAATGATCATCATCTTAATAAATTTCTCATCAAAGTCTTTCCCACTCAACTCAGCGAGGTCATCCTTTCCGTCTTCTTTTTTATTACTTATTGTCGCGGGCAAAGCAATGGTTCTTTCTTCTGCCAATTTTTTTATCTCGCGTATGAGTATCGCCTGATCCTTTACCATCCATCTTCCATACTTCCTAATAGAATTACTAGTTCCCTTTTTACTTGCCAATTTTCCTTCCATAGCATCCATCATTCTGGCATCTGCGGATTTAACCAAGAACTTGGATACTTCTTCGTCTACCATACCCTGCTTTGATCGGGTATCGTTTATTTTGTTGGCCTTTTTTACAGCATCCTTTGACTGTGAGTTTGCCATGAAGCTGTACATCATGAAGATGATAATAGCGGTTTTAAATATTCTCATTTGCATATTCTAGTGTAAATGGGTTATAGTATCCTGTATCATTATCATTTTATCATGATCTGCTTTGAGTATTCGATATTGTCCATAGACCATGCGCGTTTCCTCCGAAGATAAAGTCTCTGATGGCTGCTCCTGTAATATTTTTTCATACAACGCCACTGCCACGGCTTCCGCCCGCTCACATGAACCGAGTATGGCCTTCCGATCATATCCGTTAAGAGAAGTTTTAAAGTCCATCCAGATTGCGAAAATTTTGCCTGAAGTTTTTGTCTCCTCACTCGCTTTACCTCCAATTCGCTTCACTTCTAAGATGAGTTCTTCTATGCAGTTTCCACTCGTTTCAATCAGAACGGAGAACAACTCTTTCATATCCGCTTCGTGTGTTTCCTTTAAGGCCAACTCATAACCTTTAATTCTATCATTATTAATCTCGATGAGCGAATTCAGCACAGAAATAGTTTTCTCGTTACGCATCTCGTATAGTTTTAAATATTCAGAAGTTTAGCTCTAAGGATGAGATTTTTCTCCCATAACTCTTTATATCTTAAATAAAAAGAACACTCAATAAAGAACCTTCAATAGAAAGACGTTAATGTATTTAGATTCGAAGTGTATTCATTATCAAGGTCTACATCCAGACTTTCATAAGATCTGGGTAAAAAATATGCCAAATCCATTAAGCGCTGTTTTGATTATCATCGCCATAAAATTTTAAACAACTATAACACAAGGTGTGGAATAATTTTAGACACTGGGTAATTTTATCCTCTCGGCACGTAGGGGTTAATTTAAGAGCATGCGTATTGGATTTTTTGAATCGCTGGCAATATTAAAAATTCTACAGCATGCTGCGGTGTATAATTAAAGAACCGATTGTGTGGACATTTATATGCACGATGTGGCTTTAGTCGATTAAATTGCAACAATTCAAAATGGCGAAACAATTGTATAATCGTGCTGCGTTGACGAGATACATACACCTTTAAGCGAAGTTTGGTTTTTTTCTCAAAATACTTTCAGAATATAAATAGAAGCGTGCGTGGCCGAGAAAAGTAGAAAATTTAAGTTTATCAAAATACTGAAAGTCGTTGGTTATACAGTATTCGCATTTGTTCTACTGCTGATAGTGATCGTACTTCTCATCCGAATGCCATCAGTTCAAAACAGAATTACACAAAAAGCCATTCACTTCCTTGAAAACAAAATAGGAACAAAGGTTCAGCTCAAGAGCCTGTTTATTTCGTTCCCAAAAAAAATTGTACTCGAAGGCCTCTACGTGGAAGACCAATCAAGCGATACGCTTTTATATGTGAACCGCCTTTCCATAGACACCGATTTATGGGGACTATTAAATCACCGAGTTCAACTTAATACCATCGAGTTGGAAACCTGCACCGCGAGAGCGATTCAGTTACGCGGGGATTCAACGTTCAATTTTGATTACATCATTCAAGCGTTTGCTCCTGACTCCGTCTCGAGCGATACTACCACATCTCCGTGGAAAGTACTCATTGGAAATGTGCACATTGAAAAAACGTCACTGCGGTATGATGACGCTCATGCAGGAAATAAAGCTGAAGCATACATTGGGGCACTGCAAATAAATACAGATGGATTTGATCCAACCTTCAAAAACTATAGGGTATCGTCCATCGAATTGGAAAACAGTCGAGTGAGTTTTATTCAGAGCAACAACTCCACTGCTGATTCTATTCCACCCAACACCGAAAGTGCCAATGCTTTCAATATCGATTTCGATAACGTTGGTTTAAAGAAAGTGACACTTCATTACGAAAATGAAATTGGCAGACAAAGATTGGATGCAACTCTAGGCGAATTCGAAGTGGATGCAAACAACATCAGCTTGACTGATCATTTGATCGACTTGAAGCAGATTACATTGATGAATTCTTTCGTTTCGTATTCTCAATATGGAGCAGTAGAAGCAAAGCCCAATACCCCATCCGATCCCAAGCCATTGTCCCTGTCCTCCCCCTGGAATATAAAGCTTGCTAAAATAACCATGGCTCACAACAGTCTTCACTATTATGATTTCAGTAAACCGGTTAAGGTAAATTCGTTTGATGAAAATCATCTCTGGCTGCGCGAACTCCAACTAGATGCAGAAAATATTCTTGCAAATGAAGAAGGTATTGAAGCTTCTATTCATTCTTTAACGTTCAATGATAAAAGCAAACTTTCAATTCAGTCCTTATCAGGTGAGGTGAAGGTAAGCAACACCTATGCTGATGTACGAAACCTCAAACTCCAAACACAAAATTCCACGCTGGCGTTGCTCGCGCACGCTTCCTTTCAATCCCTTGATCAGCTTCAGAACAACTATCAGAAAACAAAATTTGAATTGAGTATTCAAAAATCGTCCGTAAGTTTAAAAGATGTGCTGTACTTCGTTCCCTCTTTGCTGGATAGTGTACCGCTGCATTTTCCGCCAAACACAATATTATCGATTGATTCAAAACTGACGGGTACTATTGATAACTTGATAATTTCAAAACTCAATCTTCAGGCGTTTAACAATACTTCCGTTGCTGTACGTGGTTCACTCAAGGGCTTACCTGATGTCGATCATACTTTCATGAACGTTAAGATAGATCGGTTTTACACATCAATTACAGACATGAAAAATATTCTTCCCGACAGCCTCATACCATCTTCTATACAACTCCCTAACTGGATTCAAATCACCGGGAATTTTAAAGGCACCGTAAATAAAGCAACGCTATCGGCCATCCTGACGAGCGATGCTGGAAAACTGACAGTCACCGGAAGTATGCAACTTGGCAAACTACCTACCTACGATGCAGTTGTTGTTTCATCAGCATTGAATTTAGGTAGCATTCTGAAACAAGGCGATGTAGGGAAGATTGATATGAAGGCCTCCGTAAAAGGTTCTGGATTTGCGTTGGATAGCCTCGATGCCATGTTGGATATTAAGGTTTCAAAACTGGAGTACAAAAAATACGAATACCGTGACTTCAACTTGAAGGGTATTATGAATCACTATTTGTTCTCGGGCACGGCCGACTTAAAAGATGACAATATTGACTTCGAATTTAAGGGTGACATGGACTACCAACAGGATGTTCCGCATTACACCTTCCGCTTCAATTTAAAAAATGCCGACTTCAAAGCTTTGCATCTTTCTGAGCGCCCATTAAAAGCAAGAGCTGCACTTGATATTGATCTGGCTACTTCCGATTTCAAAATCATGAATGGTACTTTAAAAATTCGAAACGTTGCCATCTTCAATGGAGAAGCTTTATACAAGGTCGACTCTTTGCTTTTCGCTTCCATCGATCAGAAAGGCGAAAGTGAAGTGTCTATTCGCTCGGATATTTTGAGTGGTGATTTTAAGGGAACCTTTAATCTTTTCAGTTTACCTACCGTTTTTAAACAGCACGTCAATCGTTATTTTTCTTTACAAGACAATTTGGTTACCAATAGTACGGAACCCCAGGATTTCAAATTTGATCTGACCATAAAGAATACCGATCTGCTGACTAAAATTATTTTTCCCGATCTGCACTCCTTTGTTCCCGGAAAAATTCAAGGTGAGTTCGATAGCAAAAAAAACAAACTTGATTTGGCGATCGAAATATCTAAGCTGAAATATGCATCAACATCCGTAGATTCATTCACGGTCAATATTACTTCAGACGTTGACGAACTTCGTTATGCCATCCGGTTAAAAGAAATTTCGGTTGATACAGTTCATATCGCAGCGCTAAAGCTTACAGGTAAAATTGCTCATGACTCCATTCATACCAAATTACTCGTGTTTGATTCATTTGCAAAAGAGAAGTATGTATTGGGTGGTGTTATTAAAAGTGCTTCCACCAATTTCAGATATCACTTCCTTCCCGATCAGGTAGTGCTAAACTATAAAAACTGGACGGTGCCTTTTGATAATTATCTTCAAATTGGTGCACGTGGCGCAGTAGCCCACAACTTTAGTTTGTCGAAGGAAACAGAAAAAATTTCTGTTGTAACAAATGAAAAGGACTCTTCTCTTTCATTTCAATTTGCACACTGGCAACTTTCCAACCTGACTAAACTGGTTGAGGGAGTCGTGCCCGCGAGTGGTGAACTGAATGGCGATTTTAAATTTACCACGGCACGAAAAGGAGAATTTAATTCTACTTTACTAATCAATCAATTATCTCTCTTTGAACAAAATTGGGGAGATGCATCTCTTTCCTTGAACTTTGCATCCAATCGCTATACCATTGACATGAAAGTGAAAGGCAAAGAAACCAATCTGATGGCGAAAGGTTTTTTTATGCCGTCTCCTTCCCTCTCTACCTTTAATATTGATGTTGTTTTATTTCCGTTTGATCTGGCTTTGATCGAACCGCTCTCCTTCAATCAATTAAAAAATGTGAAAGGTTCTGTCAAGGGCACGGTGACGCTATCGGGAAACACAAAAGCACCTTCTCTGCGCGGATCGCTCACCTTTCAAGATGCCAGTTTTGTATCTACTTACCTGAACAATTCTTTCTCCTTAAAAAATGAAAGTATCTCTTTTGAAGAAAAAGGAATTGTACTCGCTGACTTTAAAGTAACTGACAAACAAAATAATGAAGCCAGTATAAAAGGCTCCATCCTTACGCAGTACTATAAAGATTTTGATTTTGATTTAAAAGTTACCTCACGCAATTTTCAATTGCTCAACACTACAATAGAAGACAACGGTCTTTATTTTGGAAACGTCATGGTGAATACAAACGCGCGCATTACCGGAAATATGAATCAACCAAAAATTGATATGACGGCCGCGTTGGGTAAAGGTAGTCGACTTACGTATGTTGTGCCGGTAGATGAAAAAAATGCTCTGGAACAAAAAGGTATCGTGCGCTTTGTGAGTAAGAAACAAAAGACGGATCCCTTTTTAATTAATCTGAATCTGCAGGACACTGTCCAATCTCTATTTCGGGGAATGGATATGAACGCTACCCTTGAACTGACCGATCAATCCACATTAAACATTGTGATCGATCCCGCCACAGGCGATCAATTATCGCTGAGAGGAAACTCGACATTAGTATTAAATTCGGAAGCTTCAGGAAGTATCAATCTTTCCGGCCGATATGAAATTACCAGCGGTACATACAATTTTTCCTTTTACAAATTATTAAAACGAGAGTTTGATATTGTAAAAGGAAGTTCAATCACATGGTCGGGCGATCCTTTAAATGCTGATATGGATATACGAGCCAGTTATCGAGTTGAAACTTCGCCATTAGATTTAGTTTACAATCAGATCAACACTTCCGATCAAACCGAAATCAATTCATACAATCAACGACTGCCGTTCCTGGTCTTCCTGAATATTAAAGGAAAATTATTAGTTCCTGAATTAAGTTTTGCATTGGACATGCCCGATGACAAACGAAATGTAATGGGTGGTTCCATCTATGCGAAACTGCAGGATATCAACACGCGTGAATCTGATTTAAACAAACAGGTTTTTGCGCTGCTAATTCTAAAGCGTTTTATTTCCGATAATCCTTTTGAAAGTCAGGCGGGTGGTAGTGCAAGCAATACAGCTCGAGCCAGTGTAAGTAGAATACTTTCAGAACAACTCAATCAGCTTTCCAAAAACATAAAAGGTGTTCAATTGGATTTTGATATCAAGTCGTACGAAAATAATACGGGCACGGAAGTAAATGGGCAAACAAAAGCACAACTCGGAGTTTCGAAGAACTTGTTTAACGATCGGTTGGTGGTGAAGCTCTCGGGCAATGTAGACATTGAGGGTCAGAACACGAATCAAAGTTCCGTTACAGATTACATCGGTGATCTGGCCTTGGAATATAAACTGACTCGAGATGGGCGACTTCGCGTTACCGGATTCCGCACCAGCAATTACGATATGATTGATGGCGAGCTTACCGAGACGGGAGTCGGGTTGATCTATATAAAAGATTACAATACACTACAGGAATTATTCAGAGCGAATGAGAAACAGAAGTAAACGATATCAACCCTACATTTTAAAATGGAACACCGTTCGCTGCGGTGTTGGTCTGTTTATATTCTTTTTTTTATTTGCCAGCTGCACCGCCACGCGATTTTTAAAAGACGATGAATCATTTTATAAAGGCGCTGATATAAAAATAAGTACAACAGAAAAAATTTCAGGCCAAAAGCGATTGTTAAATACCTTAGAACCATTTATTCTTCCAAAGCCTAATCCTGTTATTTTAGGATCAAGGCCTGGCGTTTGGTTTTACTATGTAGCCGGCACGCCTCAAAAGAAAAAGGGGTTTAGAAACTTTGTTAAAAATAAACTAGGAAAACCACCTGTATTACTCACCGATGCCACGCCTGAAAAGACAGCCACCACCCTGGAAATGGAGGTAAACAACAATGGATATTTTCGATCCACTGTATCGCATGAAGTAATAACAAAACGAAAAAAGAGCAACGTACTATACACGATTAATCTCCAGCCTCCATATCGTTTAAGAAATATCGATTACACCCTTCTGGATTCTTCTCAGACCATGTTTATTGGTGCTGTGAAAGAACAAAGTCTGCTGAATGAAAACGAGCGCTACCGACTTGAGCATTTAAAAAATGAAGAGCAACGAATTGAAGAGGTCGCAAAAAATAACGGGTATTATTATTTTGATGACCGTTTCTTGTTTTTTGATGCGGACACCACCGTGGGAAATAAAATGGTGGATGTCACACTGAGGTTCGAACGAAACATGCCCTCTCGCGCGAAACAAATTTATAGAGTACGTAACATCGATATATTTCCCAATTACACACTGGGCAACGATAGTGTATTAATGAAAAGTGATACCCTTATCGTAGATGGATTCAGATACATCGATAACCTCAAAACGTTCCGCCCCAAAATCATTACGGATGTAATCAACGTAAGGCCGGACAGTATTTACAAGCGAATCAATCATGAATATACATTAAGCAGATTGATGGGATTAAAAACTTTTAAGTTCGTCAACATTAAATTCAACGAAAGTATAACCGATTCTTCTTCGCTGGATGCCAGCATTTATTTAACACCACTACTTAAAAATTCCGTTCGCATGGAAGTGCAAGGTGTTTCAAAATCAAACAACTTTGTGGGGCCCGGCTTTGGTCTTACATTCACCAACCGTAACTTTTTGCGTGGAGCCGAAATGCTTCAAGTTAAACTTAATGGAGCGTACGAATGGCAAATCAGTCGGCAACAATCCGGTGCATTAAATGCTATTGAATTTGGAGCCGAAGCTAGTCTGTCTGCTCCGCGCTTTATTTCTCCTGTCCCCATCCACTACAGATCAGCGAAGTATTTACCTCAAACACAATTTAAAATCGGTTCTAATTTTCAAGAGCGTCTTCAATATTTCAGGCTCTCTACTTTTAATGTTGCCTATGGATACACATGGCGCGAGACAACCCTCAAAACACATGAGCTTTTTCCGGTGGACATTAGTTTTGTTAAATCGAGTCATAGGTCAGAAGCCTTCGATTCTTTACTCACCAAAAATCCTACGTTGGCCAATTCGTTTCAAAATCAGTTCATTATCGGATCACGATATTCATTCACTTACAACAGTCAGTTAAGAGAAGACATTGTCGGAAAATTTGAAGCGAAGCAAAATGGTAAATCCGATATCTATTTTAACGGTGCCATCGATATTGCCGGCAATGTTTTTTATGCGGTGCAACAGATCAATTCACAAAAAGAAACGGCCAACGAATTTTTAGGTTCACCGTATTCACAATTTACCAGACTCAATCTTGATTTTAGATATTATCTACAGTTTAATAAAAAAAGCAAACTGGCAACGCGCTTAACGACAGGTATCGGATACGCCTATGGAAATTCTACGAACCTGCCCTATATCAAACAATTTTCTGCTGGCGGATCAAACAGTCTCCGCGCTTTTCCTGCACGTTCTGTTGGACCGGGAATTTATAATGTGAGAACGGACAGCACTGTAAAATCTTCTACTTACTTCATCGACCAGCGCGGTGATATTAAATTAGAAATGAATGCAGAATATCGATTTGATATTTTCAAAGCGTTGAAGGGTGCCCTCTTTGTAGATGCAGGAAACATCTGGCTTTGGAATGAAGACTCTCGAAAAGGATCGGAGTTTGATAAAAATAAATTCTTAAAAGAATTAGCAGTCGGCACCGGTGCGGGTGTGCGTTACGATTTCAATTTTTTTGTGCTACGCCTTGATCTGGCCTTCCCCCTACGCAAGCCATACCTGCCTGAATCGGAACGTTGGGTACTGAATGAAATCGATTTTGGTAGCCGCGATTGGAGAAAACAAAATCTTATACTGAATATCGCCATTGGTTATCCCTTTTAGCGAACCTCAACAAATCGCTTGAAAATATATTTACTTGTTGCTAGATAGAAAATAGTAAATGCCTTTCAGTCGAGACGGTCGAGTTTTATCTGGAAAAAATTAATTCCTGCGTTAGCAACATCATGCATAAAATAATGTGTGACAAAGTTTTGAAAGTTAAAATAATTAAAGCCTGAAAGGATTAGCCCGAGCAAAGCTGTCTTTAATTAGGGTTTGCTGAAAAAGTTAAAAATTTATTTCCCGCTGATTTCGCAGATTAAATACACGCAGATTTGCGCAGAAATCTTGCACGCGTTAACCAGCGGAAGCCTAGCGTAGTGCATCATCGGGATTGAATTTGAATGCAAGGTTTTTGAAGGATACCTTTCATTTGCCTTGCACTCGTTATAGAGTGATTTTTCAAAAATCGAAAAGGGATATCAAGATCAAAGGCTTGGCACCCATTGTTACTTTTTCCGCAAGCCCTAATTAGAAAGCGACTCTATCGCGGATAAAAATATATTTACTCAGAAGCCTCCTCAACAGCACTACTCGGAATATAAATATCAAAGGTCGCGCCTTTATTGACTTCGCTGGTAGCGGTAATGAATCCACCATGATTATCCACAATCTTTTTTACGATAGCAAGACCAATACCTGTCCCCACGTATTCATTTTTGCCATGAAGTCGTTGGAACACTTCGAAAATGCGTTCATTAAAGTGCGGCTCAAAACCAATGCCGTTATCTTTTATGCGAAGGTGACAATAATCTTTTCCTGTAATGACCAAAGCCGGAGGCAGCCCGCTTAGGGTTGCATGCTGCTTTAAGTATTCACTCAGAACTAATTTTTCGCTATCGATACTAATGTGAGGTGACATATCTGATTTTGAAAACTTCAACGCATTACCAATTAGGTTATGCATGAGTTGTTTAAACTGAAACGGGATGATGTTTGCCTCGCAGAGCGTCTTAACTTCCAACGTAGCTTGCTTCTCGGCAATGGATTCTTTCAACTCCTGTTCTACCTCGCTTACCAAAACATTCAAACTCGTTTTTTCAAATATATGCTCACCCGTACTAGCGCGAGAAAAAGCCAACAAGTCTTCAATGAGACGTTGCATACGCGCTGCGGCCGCTTGCATTCGTCTGAAATAATCTTTTCCGGATTCCGAAAGGTTTTCGTTTTCCTTTTCTAAAATGCGGTTTGAAAAAGTTTGTATTTTTCTTAGAGGCTCCTGCAAGTCGTGACTCGATATGTAAGTAAAGGATTCGAGTTCCTTATTAATCTTAACAAGCTCGTCATTTGTTATGGCCAGTTCATGTGTTCTTTCCTGTACTTCATTTTCCAATCGGTGGGCAAATTCTTTTTCGGTATGCACATCCGTAAAAGCGCCTACCCATTTAATAATTTGATGCTGCGAATTTAAAATGGGTTCACCATACACAGCATGCCAGCGATATACTCCTAGCTTGTTTTTAAGTCTTACATCGAAACGATAAGTTGCTCCTGTCGCGAGGCAGTTGAACCATGTGTGATTGATTGCATCATAGTCATCGGGATGAACAACGGCTCGCCATTCTTTTTCTCCACCAGGTACAATACCAGAATACTCCTCCCATCGCTTAGAAGTATATTCCGAAATACCTTTCTCGTTGGTTACCCAAACTAATTGAGGAAGCGTCTCTGCTAACAAGCGAAAACGCTCTTCGCTTTCAACAGCCGCTTTTAAGGCAGATATCTGTGAGGTAACATCAATGAGTGTATTGATTGCTCCGGTTATTTCTCCCGATAATCCAAACTGCGGTTGAGGGTGCGCAAGAACGGTTGCTCTACTTCCATCTGGTCGCTCAACAATAATCTCTGATCCCATAATAGCCTCACCTCCTTTAAGAGCGATTGCCATCGGACATGTGTCCAGAGGCATGGGCGAACCATCAGGCCTAAAAATTTTCCATGAACCACACCATAGGTCTTTACCAATTTCCGGAGCACGTCCCCAGAGTTTAACAGCGATGTCGTTATAAAAAGTAATGTATCCTTTCGCATCGCAAGAATAAACCGCAGCGGGCAAACTCATCACCAGGTTTCTGAAACGCTTTTCATTTTCCTTTAGGATTTCTTCTGCAACCTTGCGTTGAGTAATGTCTTGCGTTACACCGGTAAAGCGAATGGGTTTTCCATTAGAACCAAAGGTTGCTTTTCCTTTCGATCGTACCCACCTTAGTTTTCCATCGTTTATCCCAATGGTACGATATTCCAGATCGTACATTCCGCCTGCTTCCGGATGATTGATGGTGTTGGAAACAACTTTCAAATTTTCTTTGTCCTCAGGATGCAAAGCTTTTACATACGTTGCGTAGTCAATTTCAGCATCGGGTTCCAACCCAAACATTTCTTTTGTCTTGTTGGACCAGATGAGCCTTCGAGTTTCAGGATAATAGTCAAACATACCCAACTCACCTCCCTCAATCGCAATGCGAAGTTGATCTTCCTTTTCTTCAATGTTTGTTCTTGCCAATACTTGCTCAGTAACATCAGACCCATACACTAAAATTCCATCAATCTTGCCGTCTGCATTAGTTGATGCAGTGTATACAAAATTTATAAATGCTTTCTGCAACACTCCGTTTTCCTTATTCAGTTTAATAGGTACCTCGTTACCCTTATGCGTCATGCCTGTAGTATATACGTGATCCAGCAATTCAAAAAAACCCTGATCCTCCAATTCCGGAAGTGCTTTGCGAATTGGCTTGCCTATAATATCACGATCGCCAATGAGTTTCTTATAGGCTTCATTAACCATTCCGAAAATATGATCGGGGCCTTGCATCATACAAATAATTGCGGGCGCCTCCATGACCATGAGCTGTTGATCTTTCTGGAGTCGTTGTGTAAGCGCTAATTCTTTATTAATCCTGTTATATGACATCAACAGAATAGCCAAAGCACCCATACTGAGGGTAAGTAAAAGCGCTGGAGTAATGACACTTTGTGCTCTGAAAAATTGGCTATGTTCAATTAACAACTTGTCTTCAATACTCACCATCATGTTGACATGCAGGCGCAAACTATCCATAATCCATTTTCCAATTCTTAATTCAACAGAAGTGGGTCTTCGCATTGTGTCAGTCACCAGCATTTTTTCCATATGCTCTGTACGCCTTACAATAATGCGCCTCAAATCAATAATATTTTTTTGTTGCATTGAATTGTCAACCGTAAGAAGCTCCACTCTTTTTAAGTGGCCTGGATATTCTCGTAGACCGATACGATAGGCGCTTAGAAATACAGAGTCATGTGTGAGTAAATATCCTCTAAGTGCAGTCTCTGCATCCAGTAAACTGCTCGTTAATTTTTCAAGTTCAAGCGATACATCACGGGTCTTACTAATAAGATTTGAAGACGCCACCAGGCGCTCCACTTGTTTGAATACAAAAAAGGAAAGTGCCATCAGAAACAACGTGGTTGCCACATAAATAATCCGAATGCGAAAGAGTGCGCGCAAGGAGCTTTTCATATTTATACAACGTTCAACACAAACCGATCTTTAGGGGGTTGCTCAAGACCTTTGGTGAGCAGCAGAGTAAGCGATCTTTCAATGATTTCTTTAAGCCTTAGAAACCCGCTCGGCTTGCGCATAAAATAATTTGCTCCTCTGTCATGTAACTGTTCTATAACTTCCTTATCAAAACAGGTTGAGAAAATAATAACCGGAAGTTTGATGAGCTTCTCACTGTTCTTAATCTCATCCAGACAATCGAAGCCATTCTTGAAAGGCATGTTAATATCTAAAAATAGAACATGAGGAAGTTCCATTTCTTCCTGAGTCAGCAAACGCATGAGTTGCACTCCATCATCTACTGTGGTGAGCAGTGTGGGTATTGTGATCTCGCGTAAAGCATCTCCAAAAAAGAATCGATCATCCTCATCATCATCGGCCAGAACAATGGAAATAGTTGTATTTATCATCAACAAAAGATTAATGTTAAAAATAATAAAACGGTGTCGTTTAGAGCGGAGTCAGAATAAAAAAAACTTTAATAATATTACCGTTAAAATTGTGTGGAGTTTACTCCTCAAGAGTTATTACTATACAGAAGCCCTAAGGAAAATATCAGGATTGAAGTAAAAAGTTTTCGAATTGGGGAGGCGATACTTCTGTCCAGTTGATGGCAAGAACGTGCTCTATCAATTTCTTTAGGTCTACAAAATTACCTGGCTTCCGAGCGTAGTGATTGGCTCCGTCATGAAACGTTTTTTTGATATGATCCTTATCTGCAGATGTAGAAAATACTACTACTGGAATATTTTTAAGTTTTTCACTCTGGCGCATTTCTTTCAAACATTCAAAGCCGCTCTTACGCGGCATATTGAGATCAAGAAATAATACGTTGGGAGGTGGTGGTACCTTTTCATCAAAGGTGTGCATTAACTCCTCACCATCTCTGCTTACCGTTAGCTCCACTTTCCTGCCAATGTCATTCAATGCTTCTTGAAAAAGCATACAATCGTCTTCATCATCATCCGCAAGAAAGATCCGCATATATTCCTTCGTCATACAGTAAGTAAAGGTTAGACAATAAAAGTAATACAATAAATAGGATATAGAAGATTGGGCAATTATAAATTAGCATATAAAGCAAATTACTCTGCAATTGGCATAATTATTATACCCATTAAGAAAAAACTGGACTATGAATACGAGTGAATTGATTGTTCAAGACCTTGCAGATATTCTCCATATTAATCAGGAGCGTGCGAAGGAGTATAATAAAAGTGCTTACGGCTGTAGTAATATGCAACTGAAGATGGTATTAAACAGGGAACTCGATAACGCTCGTGATTCCATAATTATCATTAAGCGATTGTTACGCGAGCACTTTAATATTAAAACAGAAATCGATAACAAAGGTCAACTCTGGAGCATGTGGTCCGACTTCAAACCTTCTTTTGGAGACTTTGGAATAAACACACTTCTACTAACTTTTGAAAGAGCTGACATCCTGATGCTGCAATGCTATAGGGTAATTCTCACTCGACCTTATCTGGATAGCGTTTCCAAAATAGTTTTGGAATTTCAGTACGAAAATAATCTATCGATTTTCAACACGATAAAAGCTTTCCGAGCCAACTATAGAAATACGCTGGATGATTCATTGACTGTCTATGAACATCGTAAAAGTGCATAATGTTCTGCGTTAAATTTAAGGATCATGGACTCCCAGAGAAAGGTTGGTGTGAGCGCTAATAGTACAACCATGAAAACTCAAAAAGTACTAATTATCGATGACGAAGTGGATTTTGGGATTTTAATGAATGCTTTTTTCAAAAAGAAAGGATATGAAGTATATACTGCTTTGTCTATATATGAAGGATTAAGAATTTTAGAAGAACAGCATCCTGACTATATCTTTTTCGACAACAATCTTCCCGATGGATCGGGCTGGAGCAATGCGAAAATGGTGTCCGAAAAATACCCCGACACGCATTTAGTTCTCATGAGTGCTATGCAAATTCCCACGCATTTTCCTACCCACTTCAACATTGTATATAAGCCCTTTATTGTGAATGAACTTCACAACATGTTTCCATAAGCTTCTTTGTTTCGTGAACATATTTTCACACACGATACAATACTGTGAATTTTCTTTCACGAAATAAAAATCAAAATTTAAGTGTTGAAGCTTTTTATTTTGATTACTAAGAAGAAAACTTAACGTGGCCGCGATTAGAAACGGATCACACAAAAAGATTTAAACTCTAATAAAAAAAACCGGCTCGTTCTGCTGGTTTTTAATTCATTCATCAAACGTCTACCCATTAACAATTTCTCCACCGTTCGGATGAAGAAACTGACCCGTCATATAAGCTGAATCTTTAGACGCAAGAAAAAGATAACAAGGTGCTACTTCTGCAGGCTGACCTGCCCGCTCCATCGGGACAGTACTTCCGAAGCTCGCCACTTTTTTAGGGCTGAATGACGAAGCGATAAGCGGGGTCCAAATCGGACCTGGTGCCACTCCATTTACGCGAATTCCCTTCTTCACTAAATTCGAAGAAAGACTTCGGGTAAAGGTAATGATGGCCCCTTTAGTAGAAGCGTAGTCGATGAGGGTATCACTTCCGCGATAGGCAGTTACCGATGAGGTATTAATTATGCAGCTTCCTTTTTTCATGTGAGGTAATGAAGCTTGCGTTACCCAAAAGTAAGGAAACACATTTGTGGAAAAGGTTTTCAATAATTGCCGAGCGGAGATTTCTTGAAGATCCTGCTTTTCATAATGAAGTGCTGCATTGTTTACGAGAACATCAATCTGCCCATATTCATTTATTGTGCGCTGCACCACTTTTTTGCATTGCTTTTCATTATTCAAATCGCCCGGCAAAAGAAGACATCGTGTATATTCTTCCACTAAACGTTTTGTTTCCCGTGCATCGGCATGTTCATTTAAATATGCAATAGCGATATCTGCTCCCTCCTGAGCAAACAGCAATGCAACTGCTCTACCGATACCACTATCGCCCCCTGTGATGAGGGCAACTTTTCCGTTCAACTTCCCTTTCTTCTCAGCTTCTATTTTTGAAACAGGTTTAGGATCCATTTTGCTTTCAAGACCCGGCTTTGATTGAGATTGGGGCTTTCTTACCCGTTTTAATTTACCTTGTTTTTGCATGGCACTCTAAAATTTAAATAGACGCGAAAAATGAAAATACTACTACCTACATGAAGTTATTCTTCCATTTGTTTTTTGGTCGATCATCTAGAAAGAAAAATACATACCATAAAAAAAGTGAAAGCAATGTTCGATTAGCACCGTTGATGGTAGAGCCCAGTAAATTAAAAATTGTGTACTGTATACATTTATCTCATTTCAGTGTGAAAAAAATTTCTCACCACTACTTCGAAAAGACCTTCTAACGGTGTTTTCGTTATGGCTGGATTATTACATGGTGTTGTGTAAACATACTATTATGGAAAACGCTCAAGACGATGCAACTCTGCAGATGAAGACACTTTCTGAATGCCTCAACCAAGCTGTTAAAGATGGCTACAAGGAAGATTTCAAAATGAAAGGTAACGGACTGGTTACAGAGAAAGAAGAAACTGTTTATCATCCTGAAAATATTGCCATTTCAAATTTTTTTCGGTTTGAAGGATACTCCGATCCTCAAGACAGCGCTATCCTTTATTTAATCCACACGGAAGATGGCAAAAAAGGAACACTCATTGATGCCTATGGCGCATATGCTGATGCAAAACTTTCAAACTTCATTCGGCAAGTAGAGGACATACAGAAGAAGCCCGAAAATAAAAACGCATGGTTCAGTTTTTTAAATGCATTTAAAAAATGAAAGGCACTCTGCTTTTATACCTTACCTGTATTGTAGAGTACATCATTATTTTAGCGGTGATTGTCATCAGTGGCAAAGGATTGTTATTATTCTTGAGGAAAGAAGAATGGGCGAAAAAGCAGAAATCAAAATCTAAAGATTCAAGGATTGCGCTTTGAGGCATGCGCCTTAGATCCAGTATCCAAATCAATCCTAAATTATTATGAGTTCGTCTCTTATTCGAGTTTTGTTAATTGAAGATGATGAGGACGATGTCTTCATCCTGAAAGACTATCTCTCGGAAATAGAAACGTATCATTTCGAGGTTTCTTGGGAACCCAATCTGGCAAAGGTTAGAGAAAAGATGTTGAGTGGAAACTATGATATCTTTATGATCGACTACCTATTGGGCTCAGAGAATGGGTTAGACTTCATGAAATTCATTCATGACAAAGGTATTTTAACGCCCGCCATTATTCTTACGGGCAAGGGCGACATAAAGATTGATACAGACGCCAGCCGATATGGTGCTTCTGATTATCTCATCAAACGGGAGCTCAATGCTTCCACCTTGGAACGGAGTATTCGTTACGCGATTACCCAATCCAAAATATTGAAAGAACTAGATGAGAAAGAGAAAAAGTATCGCTCACTTTTTGAACGTTCAATTGATCCAATTTTTTTGGCCGATGAAAAGTTGATGTGTTTAAATGTCAATAATTCTTTTCTGCATTTGCTTGGTTACTCCTCCAACCGTTCTTCGTCATTCGCTTTGAAAGACATTTTTGACAAGGAAGAGGATTACGAATACTTCAAAAATTTCTTAAAAGAATTCGAACAAATAAAAGATTTTGAGGTTGTCTTAAAAACTGTTAGCGGAGATGAAAAAATATGTCTTCTTAATTGTGTATTCATTCCCGATCCCTCATCAGAGTTATGCTGTTACCAAGGGATTATTCACGACATTACTTTCCGCAAACAAAGTGAAAAAGAGTTAATCGAGAACGACCGTCTTGCCTTGACAGGCAGACTCGCACAAACCATTGCTCATGAAGTTCGAAATCCATTAACAAGTCTGAAGATGGCGCTCCATCAACTAAGGGATGACTTGCCAAAAGAAGATGACTCCATTATTCTTTATGGAGATATCATAGAGCGAAATGCAAATAGGATTGAGCATCTTGTAAATGAAATGCTCACTTCCTCCAAACCAAAAGAACTTCAATTGCTACTGAGTTCAATTCCTGAAATTCTTAACGATACAATCAGCCTGGCCATCGATCGGATAAATTTGAATCGCATTACATTGGTAACGGATTTTATGAAGGACTTGCCTAAGTTATTGTTAGATAAGGATAAAATTCAAATCGCTTTCTTGAATATTATCATCAACGCCATCGAAGCGATGGAACCGGGCAAGGGTGAACTAAAAATTAAAACTACGTTTGATGACGTCAATCGAAATGTAGATATTTTTATATCGGATAACGGAATGGGAATTCCCAGTTCTGATTTAAATAAATTATTTGATCCATTTTTTAGCAACAAGCAGAAGGGCATGGGGCTGGGTCTTACCTCTACAAAAAATATTTTAACTAGTCACCATGCTCAAGTTCACGTAAAGAGTGAATTGAAAAAAGGAACAACGTTTCACATTCAATTCAAAATTTCAGAATAGCAAATAGCCGTAAGAGAAAAAATGAAAGCGCCTTTCGTTTCTTAAAATTTCAATTTCTTTTCAAACTGGTTTACTGAGTTGAGTATTAAAAAAAGGAAAACATTTAAATAGGTCTTTCCTGTAAAGCCTGTTGCAATTCATGGGTTAATGCATACGGATAGGGATTAACTCCCCAATGCTTAAAAAAGAAGCTGATTCGGTTTAATACCAAGATGACAAGACGGAGGGTTTCAATTTCCGATTTAAAAAGCCCTCTTCCTTCGCGCTTATCTTCATCAACCAGTTCTTGTACCAACTCATCCAGATGAAGCGATTCTCTCTCTTCGTTATGGGTTGGCCGTCCGATGAACATGAACTGGAATAATGGCGGTGTCTGGCGCATTACATCATGAAGATGTTGTGCAGGCAGGCAGGAGCGCAACTTGGAAAGTACCGTTCTCACCATGGTTACAATCTGAACGTTAGAAAAATTTGTCAGATCACTTTTCAATTCTTGGAACAAAAGTATTGCATCTTCATCTGTCCGTTCACTCGGTGTTTCAGTAGTCATGGAATTTATTTTCCCAATTCCATGAAATATCCATGCCGATTCAACTGATGGTTTTTAATAAAAAAAACTAACAATTTCCGACAGAAATTGTGGAATTAATACGCAAGAGGCTAATGAAATTCTACAATGCACACTGTAAATGCAAATCAAACTATCTAAAAAATGCTGGCACGCTATTGTATAGGATAAGAATTGTTGTCTATTCAATCTTTTGAAAATTATGATACTTTCTAAAGTGCCCTTTGAAACTCCCATGCTTACTTTCAGTAAAATCTGCTGGTCATGTTTTACCAGCGATTGGATCAAGGCAGGATTTCACACGATATCATTTTTATATGTTGTCGGTTTTGTTGTGATCACCCCTGCGTTTAGAAAATAATCCGCGTTACAACGGAAGGAGAAATAACTATTGGTCATTTCTAGTAGGTACCATCTTTCAATTTCATTTGGTTAGAAATGTTTTCATTCCTACAAGTGGAAATACACAAAAAAAAAGTTGTTACGGAAGGCCAAGCTTACAAGAGCAAATTAATATCATTCTGCATTTGGAATATTTATTCTCAATCTGAATAATCTTTAAATAAATAGAACATGAAACTTATCGCAATTACATCCTTCATTGCGACCTCCCTCTTGTGCTTTACGCATTTTATATATGCGCAGGATCAGGTTATTGATCTCGATCAGAGCACGCCTACTGTGTTGACCGATGCGAACGTGATTCAAAAGCTGCAGAACGATTGGAGCAAGCGTAATTCAACCATTCAAAACGAAACTGTAAAATGGTATGAATCGGGTGATTTCTTTTTAGGAACCTACACTCATGAAAATCAACAATACATGACACTCTACGATCCCGAAGGGTATTATGTTGAAACCTTGAAAAAGGTAGTTTGGAATTCGAAGGTTCCTAATCCAATACGTTCATCTTTTGATTTGAGTAACTACAGGAAACGCGAAGTAACATCTTACTGGGAAGTTTCAGACGCGGGTAGGAAAGGATATTACTTGGAGTTGACTGACGACTTAGGAAAAGACTCAAGATTTTGGGTAAATGAAAAAGGTGATTTTTCTTCTACACCTCCTGCCGGAGTAAAGCGTAGAAATTAGGAGAATGCCCGCTCACGACTCATAACTATTTGCCAAAAATTTTATTCAATAGTTGGAATGTAAATATCGAACTTCGTTCCTTCACCAAGCGCGGACGTTGCACGAATGAAGCCACTGTGGTTTTCAACAATCTTTTTTACAATCGCAAGTCCAATGCCTGTACCGACATAGTCAGCTTTGCTATGGAGTCGTTGAAAGAGCTCAAATATCTTTTCACTGTACTCCTGCTCAAACCCGATACCATTATCAGAGATCGTTATATGATAATAATCACGCTTGGGATCTAGTGCATTATTTTGCTGATTACCTTTCTGTATATCACATGATATTTTGATAACAGGTGATTTTTCCTGGGTTGAGAATTTAAGTGAGTTGGTAATAAGATTGTGTAAGAGCTGACGGAATTGAAACTGTATTATTCTAATCTGAACCGAGTGCTCCATTTCAATTCGCGCGTGTTTCTGCTGGAGTTCTTCTTGTAAATCTTCCTCAACCTCTTCAACAATTTTAGACAATTCTATATTTTCAAAAACTCGGTCAGTCGTGTTAGTGCGGGAATACGCGAGCAAATCTGCGATAAGGGTTTGCATACGTTCAGCAGAACTTTGCATTCTTTTAAACTGTGACTTTCCGTTTTCGGATAAATTATTAAACTCCTTATCCAGAAGAATAGAAGAAAAAGTCTGAATCTTTCGAAGGGGTTCTTGAAGATCGTGACTGGATATGTAGGTGAATGATTTGAGCTCGCGATTCATTTTTTCAAGCTCTTCATTGTTGCGTGCTAATTCCAGCGTACGCCTTTGCACTTCTCTTTCTAATTCTTGAGCAAATACTTTCTGTTCCTCTATATCCGTGCTGGTACCCACCCACATGTTTATTTTTCCACTGTCGTCTTTTTGTGGAACGGCACGACTTAATTGCCAACGGTATACACCATCGTGCTTGCGAAAACGATGCTCGAATGCAAAATCTTTTCCCGTGGTGATGGATTCAATCCAGAGTTTAATGTTTTCTGCTCTGTCATCAGGATGGACGATCTCTATCCATCCATTTGTTTTTAATTGTTCTGCTGTTTGGCCGGAATAATCCAGAACAGATTGATTAAAATAATTCAGGTTCCCTTCTATATCAGCAGTCCAGATATGTTGTGGAATAGAATCCGCGAGCAACCGAAACTTTCTTTCACTTTCTTCTAATTTCTTTTTATAATTTTTTTCATCGGTAATATCTCTAACGGTTCCAATTAAATTTAAAGGCTGATTGCGTTCATCGTAGAATACTTTTCCCTTACTTTCTATCCAATGAATCGAACCATCGCTCCAAATGATCCGGCATTCATAATGCAATACTCCATTCGCGATGGCGTGCTTGAAAGCCTTCTCGCGAATAGGTAAATCCTCCGGATAAAAGTATTTTAAAATCTCTTGATGAGTGAGAATGGTGCCCGTTTTCTCACCAAGAATTTCAGTATACCGATCTGAATAGTACACCTCGCCCGTTACTATATTCAGTTCCCATGTGCCCAACTCGCTGGCATCAATCACAATGCCCAATTTTTCTTCGTTGGCTTTTATCTTTTTGTTAATCACTACTTGTGGTGTCACTTCAATTCCAACGGCCATAACGCCATCAATTTTTCCATCAAAATTATAAAGAGGTGAATAACTGAAATTGATGTAAGCCCTCTCCAGTTTATTTGCTCGCAGCAATTCAATCGGAAACTCGGTTGCCGAAAATTTATTTCCGGTAGTGTACACATCATCAAGCAATATTTTAATTCCCTGAGACTGCAACTCTGGCAGAGCTTCCAGGATGGGTCGATGCAATACCTCTTCTTCTCTTCTACCCCACAATTCAAGTGCTCGCGAGTTTGCTATTTCAGTAACATAATTATCGCCACGAAAAACACCAATAGAAACCGGAGCTTGCAAAATGATAAGACGCAACTTTTGTTCGCTCTCTTCCAACTTTTTTTGAACTCTCACTTTTTCTGTTGTCTCTGAACACGTGATGAACACACCGGCTGGCTTTCCAGATTCATCTCGCACGGGACTATAGCTAAAAGTCCAGTATACATCCTCAATTTTTCCATTGCGATAAATGGGAATTAACTGGTCTTCACTCCACGTTGCTTCTCCGCCTGCGAGCACTTGATCAATTAAAGGTTTTATGATATGCCAGATCTCAGACCAATATTCTTCCGCTCTTCCCCCCAGTATATTAGGATGTTTACCATCATTGCCCAAACTAGGACGATACGCGTCATTATAAAAGCAAATAAGCTCATTGCCCCAGAATAAAAACATGGGGAATTTAGAATTTATAATAATGCTTAAACTCGTTCGCAAACTTTGAGGCCAGTGTTCAGGGTTGCCTACCGGAGTTTTGCTCCAGTCTTTTTCACGTATACGCCTCCCCATTTCCCCACCGCCTTCCAGAAATTGCAAAGTATCATAAGTGGGTTTCATCTATCCAAGGATTATAAGCTTGATTGCAATATGAATTGTTCGCGTGATGGTTGTTTTGATTTATTTTGAGAGACGATGATCAACGCGTCATGAATCACTTTTTTCAATACTGCAAACTCACCCGGTTTTCGAATAAAATAATGCGCCCCATTGTCGTATAATAAATTAGCCACTTCTAAATCAAGCGAGGTGGATAAAATAATAACTGGAAGTTGTTTTAATTTTTCGTTGAGCTTAATTTCTGATAAACATTCAAAGCCACTCTTGCGTGGCATATTCAGATCCAGGAAAAGAACGTCAGGAAGATCATCCGTTTTTTTTAAAAGAAATTCCATCAGTTCAACGCCATCATTCACAGCAACCAGAGCAACGGGCAAATCCAAATCTGTTAATGCCTCTTTAAAGAACATACAGTCATCAATATCATCATCCGCAAGCAAGAGATTCTGTTTCATTTCATTTGTTGATTCCATTCTTTAGAAACTTTTTCTTATCGTTCTTTCCTAAGCACACCATTCATTCTGAGAATCTACTGTAGGCGCTCAGCGTATGTAATCGTTTTACCTTTCCGATACCTCTTCCAGTGGCAACGGCAGCGTTACAATAAAGGTAGCACCTTCCTTGTCTTTGCTCCTTGCAGAAATATATCCATGATGCAATTCTACAATCCTTTTGCACAACGCCAACCCCACACCGGTTCCCTCAAATTCATTTTTATTATGAAGGCGTTTCAGCATCACAAAGATTTCTTCCGCGTACTTTTGTTCGAATCCAATACCATTGTCTGTTACTACTATTCTGCAAAACTTGTTGACTAGGTTTTTTGCATTTCGTTCGCTAATCCCAAGTCCGATCTCGGTACTAATCCGGACGATGGGTACTGTGTTTTTCTTCTTGTATTTTAATGCATTCGAAATAAGGTTATAAAATAAGGAATGAATTAACCGAGGATTCACAACCAACTGGGGAATGGACTCCACCGAAATCTCTGCTCCGGTTTCTTTTATCTCTTCCTGCATTTCAGTCAGCACAGTTTGAATGATTGCGTTGATATCAGTTTTAATCAACTGCTCTTCTGTGTCGGAAGATAGTTTTAAGAGGGCCAGAATATCGCTGATAAGAGACTGCATGCGTTCCGCTGAACTGGAAATTCGGGTGACCAGGTTCACATCATCTCCCAGCGTATCCTGATACTTAGTCATTAGCAGATTACTGAACATGCGTATTTTTCGAAGCGGCTCCTGCAGATCATGCGAAGCCATAAAGGTAAATCGACTCAGGTCTTTATTCGCAGACTCCAAGTGTGTAATATTATCCAGTAGTTTCCTGTTCAATTCATTCACCTTCTGTTCTGAGAATATCCGCTCATTAATTTCCCGTTCCAGATTTTTATTGATGACCAAAAGTTTCTGTTCATGCTCTTTTAGCAATCTCGTTTTTTTATACAAGTCAATCAGCACTCCCACTTTTGCCCGCAGAAGATCTGGTTTGATGGGTTTGAAGATGTAATCAATGGCTCCACTCTGGTAGCCTTGAAACATATTTTCATCACCATAATTATTAGCCGTAATGAAAATGATTGGAATATGCCTCAGTTTCTCTCGCTCATAAATAAGCGATGCGGTTTCAAACCCGTTTAAGTTCGGCATTTTAACATCCATCAGGATCATGGCAAAATCAAACTCCGTTAATAATATCTTTAATGCCTGCCTCCCTGAGTTGGCTTTCATAAAGTGATAACCACTGGGTTCCAGGATTGTTTCGATGGAGAACAAATTATCTTCCCGGTCGTCAACTAAAAGAATCTTTGGTTTCATAATGACCTATTATTTACAAAACCATAAACGCATCAAGGAAAGCAACTGATCAATCTTCACCGGCTTGGTGATGTAATCGGAAGCACCTGCTTCGATGCATTTTTGCCGATCTCCTTTCATCGCCTTGGCGGTAACCGCAATAATAGGTAATGAACTGTTTTTATGTTCTCGTCTAATCTTCTGCGTTGTTTCGTATCCATCCATTTCCGGCATCATGATGTCCATAAGCACCATCTCGATTTTTGGATTTTCATTGAGAAGATTGATTGCTTCTTTTCCACTTTCAGCTGTAATGATGTTGATATTAAAACGTTCAAATACTGTAGTCAACGCGAAAAGATTTCGTACGTCATCATCTACTACCAACACATTTTTTCCTGTTAGAATATCTTCCTTGTTACGGATATTTTCAATAATCCTTCGCTTCTCAGGTGCAAGATTTTTATGATTGATATGCAAATGAGAAATAGTTTCCTCCAGCAAACGCTCAATGGAATTGACACCCTTCAGCAACACCGAACTGGAATTGAGATTGACATTGTTTAGCTCGCTCTTGTTAAAATCTCGGGCTGAATAAACAATAACTGGCGTCAAACGATTTTTTAGTTTACTCACTTCGTGAATAATGTCTTGTCCTGAAATGTCGGGCAATGTGTAATCTAAGATGATGCAATCATAATCTTCTTGCCTGATCAGTTCCAGCGCTTCGATTCCCGTGGAAGCAATCGTTACATTCAGCATGTCGTCTTGGTGAATTTTTGCGATCTGTGATGAATCAAGTTCGTTGTCTTCCACCACCAGAATGTGTTTGTTTTTTTTGCCGTCCAGTTCGACAATGTCATTAAACAGATCATTTAAAAGATCGTTGCTGAGCGGCTTCAAAAGAAAACTTCTCGCACCGCGTTTGAGCGCAAGGTTTCTGTTTTCTTCTCCGGAAATAACGTGGATCGGAATATGGCGATAGGTAAGATCTGTGCGAAGTAAGTCAATCACTTTCCAGCCACTGGTATCTGGTAGCTTAACGTCTAACGTAATGGCAATAGGTGAGAATCGATTGATGAAATCAAATACCTCCAGGTAGTTCATAGCGACTACAGCCTTTAGTCCCTTTTCGTGAGCCTTATCAATTACAATCTTTCCGAAACGAAGATCATCTTCTACCACAAGTAATACTTTGTCGCTTGGCTGAATGTTACTCCGATCATCACCGGTGTCATTAATCATTTCATTCACAATATCAAGACCGCGAGTTTCAATTCCTTCGTTGGTTACACGGAGGTTGCCAAGCAATGAATTGATCTCTCCTAAATCCGGATTGAGTTTCAAATGTTGCATGGCCTTAATGTTCTGCGTCACTTCACGGGTGGTAATTCCTGTAGCTCCACCAAGGGGAAGAAACAAAGTAAACGTACTGCCATGGCCAGCCTCACTGTCCAACTCTATGGTTCCTCCAAGCAATTCGGCTAAACCGCGACTGATCGACAACCCTAAGCCTGTGCCACCATACTTGCGACTAGTAGATCCTTCGGCTTGTTGGAAGGCTTCAAAAATAATAAGTTGTTTTTCTTGAGGTATTCCAATGCCGGTATCACTGATCGAAAATGCAACCACGCCCGGAGCCTGGTCGAGATTCGGATTACCCATCTTCCAGGTTTTACGTGATTCAAATATTTTGAGCGTCACGTCACCCTTCTCCGTAAACTTAAAGGCATTCGATAATAAATTCTTCAGGATCTGATTGAGACGCTGGATATCGGTTTCAATAGAGACTGGCAAAGCAGCATCGGTCTCTATTTTAAATTTCAGATTTCGTGCTTCTGAAATCGGTTTAAAAGTAGTCTCTACAAAATTGGCGATCTCTGCAATTCGTACTGAAGCCATATTCGCAGATATAAAACCGGATTCAATTTTCGACAAATCAAGAATGTCGTTAATCAATTGAATTAAATCATCTCCACAAGAGTGGATTGTTCTTGCGTATCGGATCTGTTTATCGTTCAGATTTCCTTCTGCATTTTCATACAATTGTTGTGCGAGAATAAGAAGACTGTTCAGTGGTGTTCTCAACTCGTGCGACATGTTCGCTAAAAATTCAGACTTGTACTTCGATGTTAATTGCAACTGCTCCGCTTTTTCTTCCAACGATTTACGAGCTTCCTCAACTTCTTTATTCTTGGCTTCCACTTCATCTTTTTGTTTCACCAATAACAACGCTTTATCCTGAAGCTCATCGTTGGTTCTTCTCAATTCTTCCTGTTGCGTCTTGAGTTCACCAGCCAACGACTGTGATTGAGCAAGCAATTCTTCTGTTCGTGTATTGGTTTCAATGGTGTTCAATACAATACCCAGACTTTCAGTCAACTGATCAAGAAAGTCTAAATGGGTTACGCTGAAAATATCTAGTGAAGCTAATTCGATAACGGCTTTTACATTGTTTTCAAAAAGGATAGGAAGCACAATGAGGTTAGCGGGTTTTGCTTTCCCTAAGCCGGAGTTAATTTTTACATATCCTTGCGGAACGTTTGTTAATAGAATTTTTTCTTTTTCATAAGCACACTGACCAACTAGTCCTTCGCCAATCGCAAATTCTTTTGGTATATTCCTGTCTTCCTTATAAGCATACGAAGCAAACAGCTTCAAAATCTTTTGCTGTGAATCTTCTTCCTGTTTAAGAATATAGAATGCACCATAATGAGTAGACACGACCTGCGCCAACTCAGAAAGAATGCGCTCTGCAACTGTCTTCAAATCTTTTTGACCCTGAAGCATTTGTGTAAACTTCGCGAGGTTGGATTTCAACCAATCCTGATCCTGATTTCTTAGTGTAGTCTCACGAAGATTCGTAATCATTTGGTTGATGGTATCTTTCAAGGCTTCCAATTCACCTTTTGCATCTACTTGAATGGTACCGGTAAGATCTCCCTTCGTAACCGCAGAAGCAACCTCTGAGATAGAACGAACCTGAGATGTAAGATTGGCTGCCAACTGATTCACATTTTCCGTTAAGTCCTTCCATGTTCCAGATGCGCCCGGCACACTAGCTTGTCCTCCTAATCGTCCTTCAACACCTACTTCTCTCGCTACGGTTGTTACCTGATCGGCAAATACAGCGAGTGTATCAATCATTTCATTAATCGTATCTGTAAGCTGCGCTAGTTCTCCCAACGCATTGATGGAAAGTTTTTGTTTCAGATTTCCTTTGGCAACGGATGTTACCACTTTGGCAATACCCCGTACCTGACCAGTAAGGTTTGACGCCATCTGATTCACCGAGTCTGTTAAATCTTTCCATGTTCCGGCAACTCCTCGAACTTCGGCTTGTCCACCCAGTTTACCTTCAGTTCCAACCTCTCTGGCTACCCGTGTTACTTCAAACGCAAACGAGTTGAGTTGTTCCACCATCGTATTAATGGTATTTTTTAACTCGAGCATTTCGCCCCGAACATCCACCGTAATTTTTTTGGATAAATCTCCGTTCGCTACGGCTGTCGTTACTCCAGCAATGTTCCGAACCTGATCGGTAAGGTTACCCGCCATCTGGTTTACCGAGTCAGTTAAATCTTTCCACGTACCTCCTACCCCGGGAACAAATGCCTGACCTCCAAGCTTTCCTTCCGTTCCCACTTCACGTGCAACACGCGTTACTTCAGAAGCGAAGCCTCGTAGCTGATCCACCATGGTATTGATGGTTTCTTTCAGCTGTAAGATTTCACCCCGCACATCCACCGTAATCTTTTTCGACAAATCTCCATTCGCTACTGCGATAGACACGTTTGCAATGTTTCGGATCTGCGCGGTTAGATTGCCCGCCATCTGATTCACAGAATCGGTGAGTCCTTTCCATACACCGCCTACTCCTTTTACGGTGGCTTGTCCACCAAGCTTTCCTTCGGATCCTACTTCGCTCGCCACGCGCGTTACTTCCGATGCAAATGAATTCAACTGATCCACCATCGTGTTGATTGTATCTTTCAATTCGAGCATTTCTCCTCGAACGTCCACTGTAATCTTCTTCGATAAATCTCCTTTGGCAACGGCAATCGTTACCTCGGCAATGTTCCGCACCTGGTTCGTGAGGTTATCCGCCATTTTATTCACCGAGTCGGTAAGGTCTTTCCAGGTTCCTCCAACACCTTGTACATCGGCTTGTCCTCCCAACTGTCCTTCCGAACCTACTTCTCTCGCTACCCGTGTTACTTCCGAACCAAACGAGTTGAGCTGATCCACCATCGTATTAATTGTATTCTTCAACTCAAGCATTTCTCCCCGAACATCTACCGTAATCTTTTTAGACAAATCTCCATTTGCTACGGCCGTTGTTACTTCAGCAATATTCCGAACCTGATTCGTTAAGTTAGACGCCATCTGGTTTACCGAATCCGTCAAATCCTTCCACGTACCTCCTACACCTGGAACGTTGGCCTGGCCTCCCAGCTGACCTTCCGATCCCACTTCCCGCGCCACCCGCGTTACCTCTGAAGAGAATGAGTTCAGCTGATC
Source organism: Chryseolinea sp. (assembly GCA_046595655.1). Lineage (GTDB taxonomy): Bacteria > Bacteroidota > Bacteroidia > Cytophagales > Cyclobacteriaceae > Chryseolinea. Next base: position 32,462 of record JBKJOF010000212.1, read on the forward strand.
CACCATTGTGTTGATCGTATTCTTTAACTCCAGCAATTCTCCTTTCGCATCTACCGTAATTTTTTTTGATAAATCTCCTTTCGCCACAGCCGTAGTTACACCGGCAATATTCCGAACCTGTGCCGTGAGGTTACCCGCCATTTGGTTAACAGAGTCAGTTAAATCTTTCCAAACTCCTCCCACTCCTTTTACTGTAGCTTGCCCACCAAGCTTTCCTTCGGTTCCTACTTCCAACGCCACACGCGTTACCTCAGATCCAAACGAGTTGAGCTGATCCACCATCGTGTTGATTGTGTTTTTTAATTCGAGCATTTCTCCCCGAACATCAACGGTAATCTTTTTAGATAAATCTCCATTCGCCACAGCTGTTGTTACACCGGCAATGTTCCGCACCTGACCCGTTAAGTTGGACGCCATCTGATTTACTGAATCGGTAAGATCTTTCCATATACCTCCCACACCCTTAACCGTAGCTTGTCCACCAAGCCTTCCTTCTGTTCCTACTTCCAGTGCCACACGTGTTACTTCCGATCCAAAAGAATTTAACTGATCTACCAATGTGTTGATGGTATTTTTTAATTCGAGCATTTCCCCTTTCACGTCCACCGTAATTTTCTTCGACAGGTTACCCCGTGCAATTGCAGTAGTTACTTCAGCAATGTTCCGAACCTGGTTAGTAAGATTTCCGGCCATGTGGTTTACGGAGTCGGTCAAATCTTTCCATACCCCTCCTACTCCTTTTACTTTTGCCTGACCTCCCAGTTTTCCTTCCGATCCTACTTCGCGTGCCACACGTGTTACCTCCATAGAGAACAGGTTCAACTGCTTCACCATGTAATTCACTTCCTTGGAAATGCGTAAAAATTCTCCTTCAAGTTTATGATCGCCAATCTGTTCGGGCATCTCCTGCGAAAGATTTCCTTTCGCCACAGAACTGATTACGTGAGCGATTTCAATAGTGGGGTGAACTAGATCGGAGATCAACACATTTAAGGAATTCACACCTTCTCTCCACAATCCTTTTGTGCTCGGCAGTTCAATGCGTTCTGTTAACTTACCCTTCTTGCCGATGGTATTACCCGCGCGGGTAAATTCAGTCATCATCTTTTCATTCAGCGCAATAATATCATTGAGTGTATCATAAATCTTTCCATTCAGTCCTATCTCATCCAACGGCATACGTACTGCAAAATCTCCATTTTTTACGGCCATCAGCACCCGTAATAATTCTCTGGAATGATCATCCTGAGAAGCAGCATGGGCTAGGCCATTATCTCCGTTAAGAGGTTGGGAAGATTTTGTTTTTTTTCTTGCGGTCGGTCGGACAGGACTGCGCTTCGCTTTTGATTTAACTTCAGTAGTAGGTTTACGACTCATGGCATGCAGTAGATTATTGGATGAAAACCATTTTCGGCTATAAATATCAGGAATAAATTTAAAAGAGATATGTCTTTCAATGAGATCAATCAATAAAAAATGAAAGTGATTTCGATTACGTGAGAATTCATTTCTGAATGCACAAGGAAATGTAAACTAATCTCTTCGGATTCAATCAAATTTCTACGTACGAATATTGGGTGGTTGAAACGATGTACAAAAACAGATTGACCAGACGTTTGTACCCGGCAGGTATGAGGTATTACTGTAATGTTAATAAATAATTTCTCTCAGGGAGAAATCGGTAACACTAATTTCTGAATTCAATTCATTTTTAATTAGCCAGTAAGGCCAAGGTATTGCGTTGCATCATATAAATGTTTTGGTGAGCATGAGTACGAGATATATGCCAACGGATTTTTTAATTCTATAGATGAGAGCTATTTTAATTGAGGAATTTATTCCACAGAATTTGGGAAAATTCTATAGCTTATCCCCGCCCCTTTCATTCTTTTTTGAAATGGTGGTTTTCAAGATTCTTAATCGACTCTGATTCTATTAGGGCACTGGCATAATTTTAAGAAATAAGTTTGATCCAACATAAACTTGTTTAACCGAGATTTTGCAATAGAGCTATTCTGAACTAACCCGTAAGACTTAGTGGCAGGTTTATATTTTTAATATTTGAGAATAGGCCTTCATACCATTGTCTTCTTTTGAGT
>JBKJOF010000010.1:0-33079 GCA_046595655.1 Chryseolinea sp.
GAATACCTTTCTTGTAACCAATGCGATTCATTAAGAATGCAGCGGGTAGAGCCATCACAAAGTAGCCAATGTAAAATGCCGAATCGACAATACCTGCCTGCGCTCGATTCAAATTCAGAGCGGTTTGAAAATGTTTAATCAATGTTCCATTTAAACTGTTGGCAATGCCCCACAGAAAAAACAAACTCGTTACTAAAATAAAAGGAAGCAAATACTTTTTACCTGCTACATAGTCTGAAGATGTAGTGGTGCTGGTGTTAGTGATGGGCATGGTTTGGTTGTGGATTTGATTTGTGATAAATGGATAAAAAAAGAATTTAGAATTTAGAATTTAGAATTTAGAATTTAGAATTTTACTTAATAAATATGTTGAACATGAAACTTTGAATTTTGAACTCGAAACTTTAAACTCGAAACTCGAAACTTTGAACTTAAAACTCGAAACTTCATATCGCCCGATCAAGATGCACATAACTCCATGCCTTCTTACATTCATCAGGATTGGAAAGTTCGGCCACTCACTTTGCCTTGAAGTTGTAAATTCATGAACTAAAGATTATATAATCTTCTGGCATTTTCACCCATCACCAAAAGCTTTTCATTATTTGTTAATCGACCGATGTATTGTTGAACAATCTTTAACTGCTGATCATACGTTGCGGCAATCAGGCAGACTGGCCAATCGGAACCATACATTAATCGATTTGAACCAAAGCTTTCGAAGAGTTCATCGAGGTAAGGAAAAAAATCATCGGGTTTCCAACTTGACCAATCGGCTTCTGTAACCATGCCGGAGATTTTACAATACACATTTTCAAATGTAGCAAGTGCTGCCATATTCAATTCCCAATGTGTTTTCTCTTTTGCTTTAATAGATGGTTTTGCCATATGATCTACAACAATCTTCAGGTTAGGAAACTGTTGAACAAAAAGTAAGGCATCCTCTAGTTGGTGATGATGAATCAACAAGTCGTAAGTAAGGTTATATTCCTGAAGAATTTTTACTCCGCGCAAAAATTCTGGCTGCGACATAAAACCCGAAGGCTCAGCTTGAACAATGTGCCGAACACCTTTCAACTTTTCGAATTGCGAAAAATAATCGAGCCGATCCCGAAGATCAACGGCACTTAAATCAACCCAACCAACAATGCCTTTAATGAAATCGTGTTGGTCTGAAAAAAGAAGAGCGTGCGTTTCCTGCTCTGATTGATCTGCTTGTACTGCAACACATCCATCAAAATTGTTCTTCGCTAAAATCGGTTGAACATCATCTGGCTGAAAATCGCGCTTGATCATGCTCATTGCATCTGTGATCCATAAATCTTTAACAGGATCGTATCGCCAAAAATGTAGGTGAGCATCAATATACATAAGCGATCGCCTTCGTTTGGAAGATCGATAAAGCTAATTCATTTTTATGGATTTGATAGCAGGTAAAAATCTTCGATATTTCGAGATTCATTAGCCAATTCATGCTTAAAATCGATAGTCACACTCACATCATTCCCAAGAAACTACCCAACTGGAGCGATAAGTTTGGCTATGGCGATTTTATTTACCTGCAACATCATAAAAAAGGTGTGGCCAAGATGATGCGCGGTAATCAGTTCTTTCGCGAAATAAAAGAGAATGCCTGGAATGCGGAATTACGAATTAAAGAATACGAGAAGTTCAACACACAAGTGCAGGTGGTTTGCACCATTCCGGTTATGTTTTCGTATTGGGCGAAACCGTTCGATTGTTTAGAGCTTTCAAAATTTCTGAATGATCATATTGCCGAGTTAATTGTGAAGCACCCAAAGAACTATTTAGGGTTGGGAACCATCCCTATGCAGGATACTGAACTGGCAATACAAGAGTTGGAACGCTGTAAAGAAATTGGATTACAAGGCATTCAAATTGGATCGAACATAGAAGATCTCAACCTGAATGAAGAACGCTTCTTCCCTATTTTCGAAGCGTGCGAAAAATCGGGCATGGCGTTGCTCGTGCATCCCTGGAATATGATGGGACAGAAAAACATGCAGCGATATTGGCTGCCTTGGTTAGTTGGAATGCCAGCAGAAACTTCACGCGCAATATGCTCCATGATCTTTGGCGGAATTTTTGAAAGGCTACCTAACCTGCGCGTGAACTTTGCACATGCTGGTGGTTCTTTCTTTCCAACAATTGGTCGTATACAACATGGGTTTGATTGTCGCCCCGACTTAGTGGCCATTGACAATGCCGTTGACCCACGAAAATATTTAGGTAAGTTCTGGGTAGATAGTGTTACGCATGATGAGTTGATGTTGGAATATGTATTGAAACTTCAGGGTTCATCTAAAATTACGCTGGGTTCTGATTATCCATTCCCGTTAGGTGATTTGGAAATTGGTAAGTTTATTGAAGACATGAACCTGGACACAAAAGTAAAGGAAGATATTTTTCATCTATCTACTTTGGCGTGGCTTGATATTTCGAAAGAACGATTTTTATAATATGAAGATGAAGACGAACGTAGCGTGGATTATTCTGATTTTTGTTTCGTGCACGTTGAGTGGAATGGCACAAGACCAATCTAAAACACAAGAATATCAGCAACAAGCCGAGCAATATAAAAGAGCCGCATTGATGCGTGTGCTGGATTCGGGGGTAGTATTTATGGATGCTGGCAATTACACCGCGGCCGATATTAAATTTCAACAGGTATTAAAGAACACCAAAAGTGTTCCATCTGATTTGACATTCTACTTTGGAAAAAATTCGTATCACCTACAAAACTATAAACAAAGTATTGACTGGCTTAACAAATACCTTCAGCTAAAAGGGACGAGCGGTCAATTCTCTGCAGAAGCCACACAGCTTTTAAAGAAATCAGAAAATGAATTTCTGAAAGAGAAATCGAAAGAAGTAACGAAAGCAAAAGAAGTGCTCTCAAATGATTTTGAAATTGATTGTGGACCGGAAGGGAAAGTAGTTTGTCCGGTTTGTAAGGGTGATCATGTCATTACTAAAAAAGGAGCCTTCGGAATTATTTATCAAACTTGTGGATATTGTGACGAGCATGGCTTACTTAGCTGCGTGGAGTATAACCAACTATTAAGAGGAGAACTCAAATCAAAGTTGTAAAACTTTGGTCTGCATATTCATTAACCAAAGAGTAAGCACTTAAACTTTCCTGAAAAAAAATTCTTATTGATTACTTCGATTTGGAATTAGCCAATTGCAGTTTAAGCCTGTACTCATGAAGGTACTTCTCAAATAATTCAGGATTTCTATTTTTGTTGAATCGGTCTGAAGATTTAAGTAGCAACATCAATTCGATTATTTCGTCTTCCGTCATGGAGGCGATGTTATCCCTTCTAATATTGTAATAGACATTTTGATCTAACCGTGATATTAACTGGTTGATATGCTCATTCATAAAATAGGTAAAGCATTTATCTGGTGTAGTATACTTTTCCAACCCAAAACCATATTCCATATCGACTACCCTTCCAGTCCATTGAATGTCGCGAAGCTTTTCATTTTTCTTTACTTGTATATCGTAAATCAGATCGCAGTAACAATGGGGTTTCGAGTCATAATCATGATCGCGAAGGATAAGCCTAACGATGTAGTTAAAAAATATCATCTCCGTCATCGATGTGTCCACATGCTTTGGTGAGATTGTTTTATAGATACGCATAAAATTCTCAGGCAACGGCTCTGAATCGGTTAGCTCTTTCGCAAACTCCTTCATTTCATTATTGGATATATGAATTTTCCAACGTGTTTTCACTAGCCAAAAACCAATACCCAATTCCATCACCGATAAGATTAAACTACAAATCGCAAAGATCTTTAACGCTTTGAGTAGTTTCTTTCCAATGGCCTTAACTTTTGTACGATCCATGAATATCAATTCAAAATCTAATATTCTATAATTAAACGACTTTTATTTAATATTAAATGTATACATCAACAATGTAACAAACTACTTTCTCTTATCTCTAAAAATTGCCTTGAAAATTAAAATGAATGCTATTCCGCCAATGCACATTACGAGTAATACTTCTGGGGTAATCAACTTTATAGCATGCATACTTCCATTTTCAAATTATAAACGGCTTAAGCTTTCTTCCAATGCCTTGATCTTTGTTTCGGCATCAGCTTTCTTCTTGCGCTCCATTTCAATTACTTGTGGTGGTGCGCTATTTACGAATTTCTCGTTCAATAATTTCTTATCAATTGAAGCTAAGAACCCACTCTGATATTCTAAATCTTTCAAAATCGCTTCACGCTCTTTGCCTGCATCGATCTTACCCTCTATCGGAATAAAAAATTCCGTTGTCTTAATGATGAGACTTGTTGCATTTAATGCAGCACCACTGCTAAAGGAGACCTCGCTGAGATTAGAAAGTTTTTTAACTATACCACTAAATGATTTCAGCAAAGAAGTGTCACTTGAATTTACCAGAAGACGTAAGGATTCTTTTGGGGAAAGGCCTTTTGCATTTCGTGTATTCCTTATTTCAGTAATCAAATCAAAAGCAAAATCACCTTGATCAAGAATAGACGAATCGAAAGGTCGTGGTATTGGCCACGAGGCGACAAGAATACAATCCTTCTCGTCTCTTTCCGCCAGTTCATGCCAAAGTTCTTCCGAGATAAAAGGCATAAAGGGATGAAGTGCCTTTAATACATTCTCAAAAAATCCGATGGTTTTAAAATACGTAACATCATCAATCGGTTTTTCAAATTCGGGTTTGATCATTTCTAAATAAAAAGAACAGAAATCGATCTTAACCAATTTATACATTAGGTGAAGAGCGTCTGATATTCTAAACTTCGTAAAGTAATCATCTAATTCAGTTAACGATTGGTTGAATTTAGCTTCAAACCATTCGACTGCTACTTTATTTTCCTGCGGTTGCAAAAGTGGTTCAACGCTCCAACCTTTTACTAACCGGAAGGCATTCCATATTTTGTTAGTGAAATTTCTTCCCTGCTCAATTAATTTTTCATCATAGAGCAAATCATTTCCAGCAGCTGAACTAAACAACATCCCTGTTCGAACAGCGTCTGCCCCCGAAATAGCAATTAGGTCGAGTGGATCGGGTGAATTACCTAACGACTTCGACATTTTTCTACCTTGCTTATCGCGTACAATTCCCGTGAGGTAAACATTTTTAAAAGGCATCTCACCACGGTATTCATAACCTGCAATGATCATACGCGCCACCCAGAAAAATAAAATCTCTGGTGCTGTTACCAGATCATTCGTTGGATAAAAATAATTCAGATCAGCATTACCTTTATTTCCATCCTTAAAAACAGAAGTATCAAACACAGCAATCGGCCACAACCAACTGGAGAACCACGTATCGACTACATCCTGATCTTGCTTTAGGTTATTAAACTTTAAACCTTGAACCTTGAACCATTCTACAGCTTCAGCTTCTGTTTTCGCTATAGCAATTTCACCGTCTTCATTATACCATGCCGGTATGCGATGCCCCCACCACAACTGACGAGAGATACACCAATCTCGCACGTTCGACATCCAATGGTTATAAGTATTCTTGAACTTCGGTGGAATGAGTTGAATGTCATCATTCATCACGTGCTTCAGTGCAGGCTTCGTAATGGTTTCCATTTTCAAAAACCACTGCAATGAAAGACGCGGTTCTATCACGGCATCGGTGCGTTCAGAGAAACCTACATTACTTTTATACTCTTCTACTTTGCTTAAATAATTTTTCTCTTCCAGTTCTTTTGCGATTTTCTTGCGCGCGATGAAACGATCTTCACCGACTAAAATCTGGGCTTTAGCATTAAGTGTTCCATCTTCATTTAGAATATCAATGACTTCCAGTTTATGTTTTCTGCCCAACTCATAATCGTTCATGTCGTGAGCAGGTGTTACTTTTAAACAACCTGTTCCAAAATCCATGGTAACGTAATCATCTTCAATGATTGGTATTGATCGATTGATTAATGGAATGATTGCGTTCTTTCCTTTCAGATGTTTATAGCGTTCATCGTTTGGATTGATACAGATCGCTGCATCTGCCATAATGGTTTCAGGGCGAACTGTTGCAATAGTGATGAAGTCATCCTTGCTACCTTCAATGGCATACTTGATGTAATACAATTTCGATTGAACATCTTTATGAATTACCTCATCATCTGACAAGGCAGTTTTACCAGCCGGATCCCAGTTTACCATGCGCATACCGCGATAGATGTATCCCTTTTTATGGAGGTCGATGAAGACGTCAATTACCGCTTCGTAATAATCAGGATCCATCGTAAACTTTGTGCGACTCCAATCGCAAGACGCACCAAGCTTCTTTAATTGTTCGAGGATGATGCCGCCATATTTTTCCTTCCACTCCCTCGCATACGTTAAAAATTCTTCACGTGATAAATCGGATTTTTTAATTCCGCGTTCACGAAGCATTGCTACTACCTTTGCTTCAGTTGCAATGGAGGCGTGATCTGTTCCCGGAACCCAGCACGCTTCTTTTCCTTGCATACGAGCTCTGCGCACTAAAATATCCTGAATAGTATTGTTGAGCATGTGGCCCATGTGTAGCACACCCGTAACATTGGGAGGCGGAATTACAATGGTGTAGGCTTCTTTATTTGGATTGGGTTTGGCATTAAAAAATCCATTCTCCATCCAGTATTGATACCACTTATTTTCTACTTCTGAAGGATTGTACTTGGTTGAGAGCATGGAGACGTTGTTCGTTGTGGGTTGATCGGTGTTCGTTGCTAGAGTGCGATCTGCCAGCAACGAACAACTATCAACAAAAATGGCCGTAAAAATAAGGAAATTGGCCTGAAAACCGAATTACTGAAAAGTCAAAATCCAGCGGACCATGTTTTTCCGTAGATGGATCTGTAAACCAAAAAGTATACTCTATGGAAGCATCTTTATCACTCTCGGCAGAGAAAAATGCCATTCAATGGAAACAGTTATGGAGTCTGACAGCGCTTTACGGATCTGTCGTTATAGGATGGATCGCGTATCAGAACTATCAGCCTAAACTGCTAGAGAAATTTAATTTTACCGATTTCGGATTTATCCTCATGGTGTTTCAAGGTATCATCCTTGTGCTGACACCACCCGTTGCCGGAAGACTTGGAGATCGTTATCGTTTCAAACAAGGGCATCGCATACCGATCATTACAACGGGAATCAGTTTCGCGGCCATGGTATTTATGGCCGTTGCCTTTACTTTACTCGGCAACCCGGGAGAAATTTTTAAATGGGTACTTCCCATTCTTATTGTGTTCTGGCTTATTGCCATGAGCATCTTCACCAGTCCCGCACTTTCCACATTAGAACTTTTTACACCAGTTGATAAATTACCTCGTGCCATGGCCATCTTAACGATTGTGGCCAATCTTATTTATTCGTTAGAGCCCGTGATCATTGATCTTATTGATTACCTCGGTGCACCTATCACTTTTATGGCTGGAGGTGCCGTTGTGTTTCTTTCTGGATACGCATTGAAAAAAACTTCTTTGAGTTTATTTCAAATGAGCGAGAATGCAGAACCAAAACCCATTGCACCCATTACCTTATCCTCAACACGTTCAAACAAGCCTTACATCTTCTTTCTTGGTTTAGCACTAGGCCTACCTACGGCTATTCTTTTTAAAATATTTCCTTCAGTTTTAGGAGACAAACTTGGTGTGCTTCTCAATGGAATTGACGGTAAAATTATGCTGGTCGATCTATTGGTAATTTCAGCCATCATCTCCCTCCCCATAAGCAACGTAGTGAATAAGCTTGGTGTGCAAAAATCCTTCTGGTGGAGTTTTGTCATCATTATGGTATGTATGATTTTAATCTTCACGGTGCAATCGCCAATCATTGTATTGATAATGACGATTGTTTTTGCAACTATGTTCACTTCCCTTTCGGTGAGTTCGTTGCCACTGGCAATAAGCAAATCAAATTATTATGACAAAGTATTCTGCGTAGGTATATTCTTCAGCGGAGTGGCGGTGCCGAGTGGAATCATTGAATCGATTCAGGCATTTTAAGATTTCATCGCAAGATGAATTTGGTTTACACGTTAAAACCGGTTGATTAAGTTCAGCCGGTTTTTCAATGTGTTGAACCTGATAAAAACAAAAAAGGGTAGTTATAATTTAATTAAATAGGCTCTGCTGAAAAAATCAAAAAAACCAATTTTTAAAACTGGTTGCTTTCTATCGTTAGCTTGATGAATGCATTTTGATTTTCATAGTTCATTAAAGTAAGGATATGTTTAACCCGTTGTGATGAATAAGTCAAAAAGTTACTCCATAGAATACGATCCCTGCCTGGTTAATTTAACCAGGTTGAGTACCATAACGATGGTGGCGATCTAAGATTCGCTTGTGTTTTGTAACCGCGCTTTTATACAGTTTAAACCGTATGCCGTTTTAGCTTGTTCAAACTTTCCTTCTATTGGATTTCGCTCACCTGAATTTAAGTGCTTTGTTTTCACTGCCGCTGGTCTTCCATCGCAAGTTTATAGAGAAAGAAAATCGTTTCTTTCTCTTCTTAATATATGCTGATAAAAAAGCTAAAGTTTCGTACGGTATAGAGCGATTAGGTATTGTTTGGAAGAAAATAAAAACCACACTAAAAAACACATTCGTCATCAACGAGAAAAGTATCATTGAACAAATCATCGATAAGGTTGTGAGCAAAGAGGATGCTGCACAGATTTTAAAAGAGGCAACCTCAGAAGCAACTGCTAAACAGTAACGAAGAAATCATCGACTAGGAAGTCAAAGCAATCGTTAGCGCAATATTTTATAATTCCTATACTCACCTGGAATCCAACCTAACCACTTGAGCATAATTCTTTTGAACGCATCTTTGCCTGATGAATACTTTATGGACAAGTCTGGCTTGAATAGCCAGTTCTTGCGCTTAATCCGCTCGAGCATAATAGCGGGATGAACATCTGTGAATTTTTGAACGGGTTCGCGTAATTTTTCATACTCATACATGGCCGAATTACTGATGTTTTCTTCAATCCAGGCATCATCATTATACAGTCTGGCACTTTCTTTTTGCTTTTCTTTTAATGCATACGGATCGCGTACGTATCCATAATGATATACATACGCATCAATCAATTTTACATTCAATTTTTCGTTTGGTTTTTTTCTGAAACCCTGGGCATCACGGTAGGAGAAAATATCCTTTCTATTTCTAACAATTCTAATTTCTCTGCGGTACCAGGAATATTTCATACCCACGAAATCATACGATCCAAAAAAATGCACATACTTTAAAAGAAGTCCATCTACCGAAGCATCCTTCACATTCTTCTCCATCTCTTGCCGGATAACCGGCAGATATTTTTCGTGCACTATCTCATCGCCTTGAATATAAAAAGCCCAATCATATTCACTTGAAATTGCCTGAAATGCCTTATCGGTTTCAAATGCAAACACGCGACCGCCTTCACGAAAGCCATCATCCCAAACCGTTTCCAACACTTCCACTTTCGGATCAATCGACCTAACACGTTGTACGGTATCATCCTCTGAATTACCAACGGCCACAATTACCTTATCGCATAGCGGCAATATGGAACGAATGGATTCTTCAAACGGGTAATCGAATTTTACTCCGTTGCGCACAAAAGAAAAACCACAGACTTTCATAGTAAATCGTTCAAATTTTTGTAATAATCCTATAAGCACATCCTAGCACAACCTTACTTTATTAGATGCGCATACTGTTCTTGATTTTCTAAAATATAGCTTGGATAGGTGTTGTCTAATTGAACGAACTTTAAATTCAAATCACCAAAAACACTTTTGCCTTCATTAATTCGCTGTAGAATTCTATCATTATTTTTAAGCTCATTCGTATTTAATTCGGTATGAGCAAAAGCTTCCAGTTTTTCAATTATTTTTTTTGCGCCACCCATATACGTAAAATGCCAACCACCATCACTGACGATATTAACCTTTCTATCACTGATCAAATTTCCTATTGCAAAACCAATGGTATGAACCATCCTTTTGAAACGTGATGTTGCATTAAGTTTCATGGATCGGATGGCCAAATTTCGAAGATCCTGAGGAGCTTCCAATTCCTTAAATGAAATCATTACAGAGCCGTTCCAGAATTTCCTTTTTGCATTGTCAATGTCAGCGGAACAATTCAAAAAATAGTAATACATTTTTTGTCGGAATATTTTAATGCCCGTTAGTTGACTAGCTTTTACAATACTTTTTGGATCTGGAATTTCATCTAAATCAGAAACCAGTATAACATCCTCTGGCTGACAGTTGACCAACGCCCTTTTTATTTCATTTCGCTGAAATCGTTCATAATCCCATGATGTCATCTCATCGTTGGGAAAGGTATCGGATACCACGTGAATGATCTTTTCCTGAAACTTAGCAAACCGACCTTTGTTTTGTTTATAATACAACTCCTTTTGCTTCCCTTGGTGTGTGCGGGTTGATTCTACAAGTACAAATCGATCAACCGAATCATTTAATATATTTAGGCGAATCTCAAGAATGTCGAGTTCATTGAAAAATGGAAAACAATCATATATCATACTTTAAAAGTAACAAATAATACTCGACTCTAATTAAAAATTCCCCACCTCCCATGTCTTTGAATTTAGAATCAAATTGTTTCTTGATGCTCGCAGCAATTAATCCTGTTGCGTTTGCATTACAGTGAGTATCATCATAATGATGCAGCAATGGTTTACTCTATTGTTGGTTATAAATGTGAAGTGTATTGATTGTTTCGATGCCATTCGTATTCACCGCTTCATCTAAGCGGAGATAATAATCCGGTGGTTTATCCGAGGGAATCCATTCGAAATAGACCGATTCTTTGTTTGCATAGCAATAAAAAATCAACATTGAGCTTATCACAGGATTGTTTATAGGAAATGATCGCATCAACCGAATCATTCAATTCAATACCGAATTACTCATAAACAAAAGTGTCTTCGAAAAAAAACATATTGGAATTAATTGGAGAGGCGATTCCTTTTTTTCGTTATTTTTTATTCTAGACTTTGCCCATTCCTTAAAATATAAACTTAGTATTCGATCAGTATGTTCGTTAATATTATCATCATGAATACTTCCTTTAAATGCAATGTTCAGCTTATTACTATTTTATGACCTCACGACAGGAGGTATATTTTTCTCTAAGATTGAGTGAATTACTAGCTTGGGCTTTTCCAAAATACCTTCATGATGTCGAAATCACTAAAGTTGGCAATAGAGAGACAGTATACTTTTACTTGCCCGCTCAATGAGCCGACCTGCAATCGTTTCACTTTGTGTAAGGTTTGTGGCTTCAAAAAAAGAATCGCGAATTAACATGACATCCAGATTACTGATGAAAATTTTTTGATATCCGAGTTCATCGGTTATCCAAAGTGTTTTCTTTTATACAGCCTTCTTTGTGTGGTTACCAGATCTCTTTCCTCGATCATTTCAATTTTACAATTCGGATAAAATGCTCCATACTTTAATATGATTTATAAAAACCCTTCCCATGTCCGCTATGAGAAAAATGAAACGTCCAACACAAAGGCGTCTAACACCAGCATAATTAAAAATGGGGACATGAAAAGGAATATGTGAAACAGAAATTTTTTCATGCTAAAACTGAAAATAAATAAACTCTTGTTTCGATCCGTAGAAAATAAAAATACAAATCATAATGCTGTAGTAAAACCCAAATCGCAGCGGTTTATTCCATCGCTGATTAAGATGTTGAATTGCAAATTGTCGTTCGCGGCCGATCCATTCTATCATCATGAAAAAGACAACCAATATCATAACCACTACTGCACCTTTTGTTCCTTCAAATTCCGGAACAGTGAAGAGCGAAGAAGAGAAGATTCCAGAGAGATAATCAAACGCATGTCCCATATTTTCTGCTCTGAAAATTATCCACGCTAAAACTGTTAGACTGAAAGTAATGGTAATTGCCAATACTTCTTTGAAAGAAGGGAACCACTTACCTTGTGCTACTATATCAAGATTGTTTCGATTGGTGTTCAATAGAATAGAAGGCATAATGAATAATGCATTTAATAAACCCCACACAATAAAGGTCCAGTTAGCGCCATGCCAAAATCCACTCACTAAAAAGATGATGAATGTATTTCGAACCTTCATCCAGGTTCCGTCTTTACTTCCTCCAAGCGGGATGTAGAGATAATCTCTAAACCAGGTTGAAAGTGAGATGTGCCAGCGCCTCCAAAACTCGGCAATGTCGCGGGAGAAATAAGGGAACGCAAAATTTCTTAACAGATCAATTCCGAAAAGTTTTGCAGTTCCTATGGCGATGTCAGAGTAACCAGAAAAGTCACCGTAAATCTGAAACGTGAAAAACAATGCTCCCACCAGGAGTGTACTTCCTGAGTACTGATCTGAGTTATTGAATATCAAGTTCGCATACTCAGCACACTGATCTGCAATCACAATCTTTTTGAAGAGTCCCCAAAGTATTTGCCGCAAGCCATCAACCGCTTGTGAATAATCGAAGGTTCGCTCTTTTTTTATTTGAGGTAATAAATGTGTTGCTCTTTCAATTGGCCCGGCTACTAAAAGCGGAAAGAAGCTGACGAAAACAGAATAGTCTACAAAATTCTTTTCTGGTTGTATGCGGTCTTTGTAAACATCTATTACATACGACAATCCATGAAAGGTGTAAAATGAAATACCCACCGGTAGTATCACATTTAGTGTCCACAGATTGACATGGAGTCCTACGTGTGAAAGTGCAGTCGCGAATGAAATAGCAAAAAAATTGAAGTATTTAAAAACTCCGAGAAATCCGACATTAATAGAAATGCTCAACCAAAACCAAAAAGTTTTCAACTTCTGGTTTTTTGTTTCCGTCATTTTCAGGCCAGTGTAATAGTCAAGAACAGTAGAAAAGATGAGTAAGAATAAAAAGCGCCAGTCCCAACAGGCATAAAAAAAGTAACTGGCAACCAACAACAACATGTTCTGAAATTTCAATCCCTTATTCGCTAATAGCCAATAAAATATAAAAACTATGGGTAAGAATATCGCAAAGTTGACAGAGTTAAAGAGCATGCTTATTTGTTGGTAAACAATTCTTTATTCTTTACTGTTGGTATATCGTATTCATCCTTTGGGCAATCACTTCAGGATTAAATTGTCTGATAAATAATCTTGAAGAAGTGATCATCTTCTCTTTCAATACTTTATTACCTAAAACTATATTGATCTGCGCTGCAAGTTCTTCTTCATTTGTGGGATCAACATAAATAGAATCGAGGCCTGCTGCCTCGCTGAAGCATGAACCCATTGAGGTTATAACTGGTATGTTGGATTCAATGGCTTCTACTAATGGAATACCAAATCCTTCAAACAAAGAAGGGTATACAAAAAGACTTGCTCCTTGATAAATTTTTGGAAAATCAATGAATGGAATATTCGTTAAGAACTGAATATCGTTCAATACTCCCAACGATTTTGCATTTTCTAAAATGAGGTCATAATATTTTGTCTGCTTCCCAATCACAACCAACGGTAGTCTTGATGCTTTCGGAATTAATGTCAATGCCTTTACAAGCAGCAGCAAATTTTTTCGCTCCTCAATCGTACCCACGTTCAATATATACTCCTGAGGAAGATTATACTTAATCTTTATCTGATTGATCTCTTCTGTAGAATGAATGGTTTTAAAATTCGGATGGCAACCCTGATATACCACTTCAATCTTCGATTCACTCACTCCTAAAAAATGAATGATGTCGTCCTTGGTTTGCTTGCTTATCGCGATGATCGTATCCGCGACCTTACAAGCATGTTGCACTTTTGATTTATAGATAGCAACATCTATGGCGTTATAAAACTGAGGATACCGAAGAAATATTAAATCATGAATGGTAACAATCTTTTTAATCGAGTCAGGAATATCAAAAGGTAACTCATGACTCAGGCCGTGATAAACGGTAACTTTTTTTTTGTGCGCTGCCTTGCCCAAATAAAAACTTCTCCAAGCACTGCTTAGTTTTAATTTTGAAATATAGGTAGGTGGCGTGATCGTCTCAATATTTGACGCACTTTGAAAAAATTGAGTGTCTGTGTTTATCTTGACACGGGGTGTAAATAAAACATATTCATTCTCAGGAAAGGTTTTACTCAAAGCCTCTACAACAAATCGGCTGTAGTTACCTAAGCCTGTAAAATTGTTGTAGAGTCTCTTTGCGTCAAACCCTATTCTCACTTGGGGAAATGCTTTTTATAACTGTCAATACTGGTCATAATGATTTCTTTCGCTCTGTCTTTCGATTGAAACTCATCTACAACCACTACCTTATTTTCCAACGTTTTATAGTTCTCAAAGAAATGTTTCAGCTCTACTTTAAAATATTCCGGAAGTTCACTCACATCGTTAATGTGACTTACGCTAGCATCCTGCAAGGCCACAGCAATAATTTTATCATCACCTTCTCCCCTGTCGATCATGCGCATCACGCCAATTACTTTCGAAGGAATCAAACAATTGGGTACCACTGATACCTGAGTGATTACAACAATATCTAACGGATCGTGATCCTCTCCTAAGGTTTGAGGAATGAAACCATAGTTTAATGGATAATACATCGAAGCATAAATTACCCGATCGAGTTTAATCAATCCACTGTCTTTATCAATTTCATATTTGGCTCGTGAGCCTTTTGGAATTTCAATAATACCGTTTACATATTCAGGAGGATTATCTCCAGTGGAAACTTCATGCCAGGGATGCTTTACCATAATTACCTTTCTCGTTAAATAAGATGGCAAAATTAAGGACTTAATCAGAAATACAATGAAACACTCTTATTAAGGTTATGCAAAGGATTTAGATGGCAAATTTTGTTAACCTAAACGAAGAGAAACAAAAAGCCCCCGAGGTTAGTCGAGGGCTTTTTGTTTTATTTATCGTCTTCCTTCTTTTTATCTTCTTTCTTCTCGGTGGCTCGCACCTTATCACCATCTTTTATTCGCTTGCTAACGATTAAGAACGGTCCGGTAATGACAACGGAACTATCCGATATCCCAGAAAGGATTTCGATGTTGTCATAATCGCTAATACCTGTTTTTACCTCTACCATCTTTGCCACACCTTTTTCATTTAAGAAGATCACGGTTTTTTCTTCTTTCTTTTTTGCGGGCTTATCGGAATCGGTATTCTCATTACTATCATTCTGGGGAGGTCCTCCACCGTCATCGTTCGTGGTCTCCACTTTCTTCTCAGCATCCTTACCTCTTGTGGTTACAGCAGCAAGAGGAACTGACAACACATTATCTTTTCGCGTTGTTAAAATATCTACGCTGGCAGTCATACCCGGGCGAAATGGAAACTTATTCCCCGCCTTCACTAAATCTTGATAGGAAGAACTCAACACTAAAATGCGTACCTCAAATTCGGTGATCGCATCCGATGATGCTTTATCTTTTGCCGTGTTCGCAATGAGTGTAACAATACCTTTGAATGTTTTACTTTGGATGGCATACGCATCTACATCAATAATAGCAGTGTCTCCAAAATGTACGCGTACAATATCATTTTCGTTTACGTTTACACGTACTTCCATTTTGTTAAGATCGGCAATGCGCAACATTTCTGTTCCCGCCATAGTAGCTGTACCCACAACACGTTCACCATTTTTAACAATGAGTTTTGATACTACACCTTTCATGGGTGCCTGAACCGTTGTCTTTCTGAAATTTTCCTGGGCTTCATTCAGAGATGCTTGGGTACTGTTGATGATGTAGCGTGAAGCCTCCACGTTTTGCTCAGCCGATGTAACATCGTTCTTTGCTATTTCATAATTTTGTTTTGCTAACTGCCAATCAGAATCAGAGATTACCTTTTCTTTAAACAATCTCTCTTGACGATTATATTCCGCTTCGGAACGAATGAACGTTGCCTTTGCACGCGATAAACTTGCTCGGGATTGCTCAAGGTTAGCACGTTGCTGACTGAGTCCAGCTTGTGCACGATCCAACTGACTCTGCCATGTATCGGGACGAATCTTTACCAGCATTTGTCCTTTGGCTACAGAGTCACCTTCCTCAATTAGTAAACCTATAATTTCCCCAGATACTTCCGGAGCTATTTTTACTTCGGTTACCGGCTGAACTGTTCCTGATGCACTTACCTTTTCAACAATGGTGACCCGTTTTGCTTTGCTGTAATCTACCTCCATCTCTTTCGGCTTGCCAATCCAGCCGGCAGACTTACCAAGGAGGATAACGATGATGAGAATAACAACGGCACCAATGAGTCCGTAAATTAATTTGTTCGATTTCTTATTTTGTTTTGCCATTGCCTATATGAGATTAATATTCGAGTGGTTTTCCTTGGTAAAAGTCGAGCACTTTCTTTCTGAAAATAAAATTATACTTCGCGCGTAAAAAATCAGATTTAGCCCGAAATAGATCGTTCTCAGAAACGTGGTATTCCACAAAGCTGAGCGCTCCAATTTCAAATCTTTGTTTGTTCATCCGGTAGGCTTCCTCTTGAGCACTGACTTGCTTAAGTGACGAGGTGTAGGTTTTGGCAGCAGCAACAGCATCGTTATAAGAAGTCTCAATACTTTGACGCAATGTATTTTCTGCTTCCTGATACGTAACCTCTGCAACCTTTTCTGAAATCAAAGATCGTTGAACAGAACCCTTTGTCTGATAATTATTAAATATTGGAATTGAAAGTTGAAGACTAACGCTTTTGAATAAGTTGTCTTTCAATTGATCAAGTTCAGGATAACTATTGGCAACCACAACTTGATTTAGTTGATACCCATAGACATCCGTACCCGTTCCATCAACTTTCCCAATAGGTTGATCCGTAACTCCGATTGTGCCGTCAAATGCTTTTCTCTGCGCATTTGAAATACTTGAATAGTTCGACTGTGCGACACCATTCAAGGTAAGTTTAGGATATAAATTTCCTCTATTTGATTGAAGAGATAATTTTGCACTTTCAACTTTCAGTTGAGCACTTTTTATTTCAGGCATTGTTTCCAAAGCGATGGCGTATACCTGTTCAGGCGTTTCTGAAATGGCCAGCTCCTTTATATCCAGCGCAGGCACAACAACATCAAACACTTGAGATATCGGTACCTGCATAGCTTGCTTCAGTTGCAGCAATGACAAATTCAATGCATTTTCCTGATTAATAAGATTTACCTCGTTCGTTGCCACTTGAGCCTCCTGACTTAATTTGTTTGATAAGGACAGTGCACCGGCTGCCACTTGTTTGGAGATTCTATCCAATTGTTGCTGACTTGAGTTTAGCTGGTATTGCGCGTTTTCGTATAATTCCTTGTTAAAAACTACATTGATGTAAAGCGTGGCAACATTTAGCCTCACATCGTTCTGAGTTCTTTTCATATCCTCATTGGAGGCTTCAAAATCCTTTTTACTCTGTTTAAAAGTGTTTTGAAGTTTGAATCCATTAAACAACGTTAGCGATGCACTTCCTTGAACATTAATGGTATTCGAATTTCGGTTGACATACTCGTTTGAAACTGGATTCAAAGCACGTCCATAGTTCTGTCCATACGAACTTCCTACATTTACCGAAGGTAAGAATGCCATCTTCGATTGAAGCAAATTAACATTGTACGTTTCAACATTGTAAAAGCTTCGCTTTATCTTCAAATTATTTTCCAGTGCTATGTTAATACACTCTTGTAAGCTAAGTGCGTTTTGAGATTGCTGAGCAAATGCAGCAAGCCCAAGCGTGGCGAAGAAAAAAGAAAGAATAATTTTTGTTTTCATAATTAACGATCGATATCCGGTATATAAATTAATTCCTTTACCCAGCTAAGACTCTTTATGTAGGCTAATGTTACAGGCTTTAGTCCAGAGTCCATTTCAATAACAAGACACGCCAAATCATTTTTTCCCTTTCGGGAAACCGACATGGTAGCAATGTTGCAATCATCGTGTGCCAGTACATTTGCTAAAAAGGCAATACTACCTTTTACATCTTCAGCCGTAATCACAACCGTATGAAGGTTAGTAGTAAAATCGGCTTTGAAACCATTTACCTCTGCAATGTTAATCATGCCACCACCCCGGCTTTCACCAATCACTTCAAGACTTTGATCTCCTTTCTTCAACACTAACTTAACGGTGTTCGGATGGAGCGTTGAAGCATTACCCACGGATTTAAACGAGTATACCAGCCCGTGTTCTTTTGCCAAGTCTAATGATTCCTTTATCCTCTTATCATCCGTTTTAAAATCGAGCAAGCCGGCAATGATGGCGCGGTCACTACTATGACCTTCGTAGGTAGAAGCAAAAGAGTTGTAAAATGTAATGTCAGCATGATCTGGAATTCCGCCTAAAAGTTTTACTGCTGCGCGGGCAATTCGTACAACACCGGCAGTGTGTGAGCTGGATGGGCCGATCATTACCGGGCCAATCATATCGAATACACTACTTTTTTCGGGCATATTGTTCTAGCTGGGGGATATGTCGGCAAACTCCGTTAATTGTTACAAGGAAATTTAAAGGTCTACAAAAATAAACATTAGATGTTAGAGATTAGACTCTAGACATTAGATGCTAGACGTTAGACGTTAGACGCCAGACTTCTGATACCATTTTCGCGTTGTCTAAAGTCTAACCACTAATATGTAAAGGGCGTTTCTAAAACTCTTTTTTATCGGCCCATCCCTTTCCTTCTCCAGTTGAGAAGGGTAAGCGGAGATTTTAGAGATGCACTAAGGTGTTTTTTAGACTATGCGTAACAAAATCACTTCGTTTAAGGTTAATTTTGTACAAATCTAATTTCCTTGATCACACAACTCGAATCCGCCAAAGCATACTGCAACAGCCTGGTTCAATACAGTCGCAGAAAAACCATTGAGGTGAAAATTGGAGAGGTGGCCATGGGTGGTAATAACCCAATCCGCATTCAATCCATGACCACAATCGATACGATGGATACTGCCGGTTCTATTGAACAAACCATTCGCATGGTGGAAGCCGGCTGCGAATATGTGCGGATCACCGCACCCAGCATTAAGGAAGCACAGAACCTAGCAGAGATAAAAAAAGGATTGAGGGTAAGAGGATATAATGTTCCGCTCATAGCCGATATACATTTCACTCCAAATGCTGCTGAGCTTGCTGCACGCTTGGTGGAAAAAGTACGCATCAATCCAGGCAACTACGCTGACAAAAAAAGATTTGAGACCATTGATTATACGGAAGCATCGTATCAGGCAGAACTAGATCGAATTCGTGCGAAATTTATTCCGCTTATAAAAATTTGTAAAGAGTATGGCACCGCCATGCGCATCGGAACAAATCATGGTTCGCTTTCGGATCGAATTATGAGTCGCTTTGGTGATAGTCCGTTGGGAATGGTAGAATCTGCTTTGGAATTTCTTCGCATCTGTGAAGATGAACAATACTATAATATAGTGCTCTCGATGAAGTCGAGCAATCCACAGGTTATGGTGCAAGCGTATCGATTGCTTGTTCAGAAGTTAGACGAAGAAAATTTCAAACCGTATCCTTTACATCTCGGTGTTACAGAAGCGGGAGATGGAGAAGACGGAAGAATAAAATCATCTGTAGGGATAGGTACTTTGTTAGAGGATGGATTAGGTGATACTATTCGCGTTTCGCTTACAGAAGAACCCGAAGCAGAAGTACCTATTGCGTATGAACTTGCCAAGCGTTACGATAAGCGTGTTAACCATCCGGTTATTAAAGCCATCGATCAATATCCGATTACCCCTTTTGAATATAACAGAAGAAAATCGCGCGAGGTAGTAAACATTGGTGGTGGACATCAGGTGCCTAGAGTAGTGGCCGATTTTTCTACCAAAAATAAAATTACTGCTGCTTCACTTTTTGCTTTAGGATATCATTACTCTGTTCCGTTAGATAAGTGGAACATTACAGATGTCGGTTGTGATTACATTTTTCTGGGAGATCAAACGATCGACTTCGAAATTCCTGGAACGTTGGGGTTGATCTTCAATCATCAAACCTGGATTAAACAAAAAGCAAATGATAGAACGTACCCTTTGTTACAAGTGGCGCAATACCTCTCTGGCATAGAGCAATCGACTACCTTAAATTTCATTCATGCATCCCTTGCTGATGTCAATGAGGAATTGATACATAAATTAAAAGAAGATAAAACAGCCGTACTCATTATTGAGACAACCAATGAACATGCAATGGCTGAGCAACGTAGATTGTTTGTGGAGTTGATGAATACGAACTGTGATGTTGCTGTGATTATTAAACGCTCTTACAAAAACATTTCTGCAGAACAGTTACAACTTTATTCAGCCACCGACATTGGGGGATTATTAGTAGATGGTTTAGGAGATGGAATCTTTATTTCAGCAGAAAATTGTGCTCCTGATAAAATCATAAACGAAACTGCATTTACTATTTTACAAGCAACGCGAACACGCATTTCGAAAACAGAATACATATCATGTCCATCCTGTGGTAGAACACTTTTTGATTTACAGGAAACAACGGCCAAAATTCGTTTACGCACCAGTCATTTAAAAGGATTGAAGATTGGCATTATGGGCTGCATCGTAAATGGCCCAGGTGAAATGGCAGATGCTGATTATGGATATGTAGGATCGGGTCCAGGAAAAATAATTTTATACAAGGGCAAAGAAGTAGTACGCAGAAATGTACCGACAGCAAAGGCTGTTGATGCCTTAATTGATTTGATTCGTGAACATGGAGATTGGGTAGAGGCCAGTGAGGTGAATAAACACTAAAGCGATGGAAGAGAAAAAACGTTCGTTAAAAGAATTCTTCAGCCTCGGGGAAGTAGGTGGCTATTTCTTTCGAAAGAAAGATCCAAACCATAAACCTGATTTTACCTTACGCGCCATGCACGGCATCAACAAAATCTCGATTGTCGTTTTCTTAATTGGTGTACTGTATCTTATTTTCAAGTTGGCAATCAAACCGCATTTGTAAAGTGAACATTGAAAGTTTTAGAACCTATTGCCTGAGCAAGAAAGGTGTTAACGAAGAATTTCCGTTTGATGAAACGACACTGGTGTTAAAAGTGATGGGAAAAATGTTTGCCCTCACCGGTATTAATCATTTTACCAGCATCAATATAAAGTGTGATCCCGAAAAAGCAGTGGAACTTCGCGAGCAGTATGCGTCTGTTCAACCGGGCTACCACATGAGCAAAAAACATTGGAATACGGTGCTCATAGACGGCTCCATTCCCGACAAGATTTTGCGTGAGTGGATAGACGAATCGTATGATTTGGTAGTAGCAGGACTGACTAAAACTCAAAAACTAGCGTTAGAAAACGTGTGATTCGAAAATCAAAAGTTTACAAATCGATTTTTTTTATAAAATTTCTCCACAAAATCTTTATTTTTGTTGATTCAGCCTATTAATGAAGAGGGCATTTTTTGCATTTGTATGCTTTATCCTGCTCAGCGCTTGCACACAGCGTATGATTTGCCCTGCCTATCAAAGTGCATTTATCTACGATCAGGATGAACTTCGAAAGAAGTTTAGTTACCTGAATGAAGACTCAACTCCTAAAGTTTACTACACCTCCAGCAAAACAAAATACCTGATTGCCGAGCCAATAAGCTATCGCAAAAAGATCCGGAATATGAGCACGGTAGCCATGAAGGATGTTAACGTAAAACTTCCAGATTCACTCGTTATTGGCAGCGATGATATTGTTGCTGGCGCAGAACTCGATCTCGCAGCACGATCGGTAATTGATAGTATATATATTGTTGACGTTCCGGAAGATTCTGTCGCTGAAGTAGAGGAGGAGCCTTACATGATTACAGTAGATAAGGAAGTACGTCTATTGAAGTATGATTTTCCAGATAGTCTTACCTATGATCCCACAAGTGGAAAATATATACCCGAGACCCCAAAGTATGTGATCACGAATGTAGGCTTTAATGTAGAGCAGGATAATTACATGTGGTATCTGCGCGATTATCTGATTTTACCCGATGTAAAATTGTCAAAGGAAAAACAGAGTGAAGCAAACTCGACTAGCAAAAAAGCCAAGAAGGGTGTATTCGGATTCCTTAAAGGATTATTCAAAAAGAAAAAGAAAGATGTGGTCGATTCGGCTGCTATTGCTCCCGTAAAATCATCCGATGATTTTGACTATGTAGATGAAGATGCATTGCCACCGGGTACAAATGCTATTGAACCTGTTAAGAAAAAGAAAGGAATATTCTCCTTCCTGAAAAAGAAAAACAAGACGCCTAACCCGGTAGATCCAGCTACACCGGCAGAAGAAAAACCAAAACGCAAAAAGAAAGCGAAAAAAGTAAAAACCGAAGAGCCTAAAAAAGTAGAAGAAGAAGAAAAGAAGAAAGAGGAAGATGATGGATTCTAAAATTCAATATAGAATATGGAATATAGAATTTAGTAGTTAGAATAATGCACCACAACTTTATGCCTTACGCTTTTAGCGCAAAGCTCACGCATCATACATCAGCGCCATCTTTTTAATCCTGTCTTCTAATTTTTCTGAAGTGAGTTTTTCTCGAAGCCTATCTACCATAATCGGGAAAGCAAACGGTGTTGGTTTATCTGGATAGGTAATGATAATTTTTTGCTGAGCAATTCGGTCCAACGCATTTCGCAGCCTTGCTTCTTCCAATTGAAAATCCATTACCTCCTCGAGTGCTTGCTGAAGCAAAAGATTATGTGCTTCATAATCATTGAATACATTAAAGAATAATTGAGAAGAAGACTGAAGGTGTTTGTCTTTTACCGGTTTGCCCGGATATCCTTTAAACACCAATCCTGAAATGGCAGCAATGTCACGAAATTTTCTCCGCGCCATCTCAGTAGAATTAATACTGGCCTGAATATCGTGTAACAGATTTTCAATGCCCAATACGTTTGTCTCCACTGCTTCTTCAATCGGTATGGGTTGATCAGAGAGTAATTCAAAACCATAATCGTTCATGGCAATGGAAAAGGTAATGGGTTGCAGCTGCGCAATACGATAGGCCATCAATGCAGCCATACCTTCATGTACAAAGCGTCCTTCGAAAGGATACATTAGCACATGATATCCATCTTCGGTTTGCAGGTATTCAATTAAGAACTCGTTCTTTGCTGGAAGTTTTGAACGTTCATTTTGCAAATCAAAAAGCGGTTTGAGAAAAATCATTTCTTCATCCCTCTCCTTTCCATGAACTACTTCGTCTAATTTATTCCGGATCATTTCACTAAGCTGAGATGACAGCGGCATTCGTCCACCTTGCCAGGACGGTACCTTTCCTGATTTACGATTTGACTTTCGCACCTGCGCTTCCATTTCTTTTATGCGCACCAACTCAAGACTTCTGCCCGCAAACCAAAATACATCGCCCGGATTTAATCGTGAAATAAAATATTCTTCAATGGTGCCCAAGTATTTTCCAGAGACAAAACGAACGAACATGGAACTATCGCCTACAATGGTTCCGATTGACAAACGATGTCTCATCGCGATGGCGCGACTTTCTACTTTATAAATTCCGTTTTCTATAATTACTTTTCGGTATTCATCATACGCCTGAAGTGCATCTCCGCCTGTTGTAATAAAATTGAGGAGCCAATACCATTCATCATCCGTTACACTCGAATAACATAGGGTAGTGCGAATCTCTTCGAGAATTTTATCGGGGTGGAAGCCATCAGAAACAGCCAATGTAATCAGGTATTGAATTAACACATCGAAGGAACGGATGTAGGGAATGCGGTTCTCTACAATTTTTCTTTTAATGGCTTCGCGTAAAGCAGCGGCTTCCATCAATTCCAATGAATGTGTTGGTACAAAATAAATTCTACTCAATGCACCAGGTTGATGCCCACTTCTACCCGCTCGTTGTAAAAATCGGGCAACACCTTTTGGTCCACCAATTTGTATTACGGTTTCCACCGGACGAAAATCAACACCAAGATCAAGACTTGACGTACACACCACGGCTTTAAGTCTACCTTCATGCAATTGCTCTTCAACCCAATGGCGCAACTCCTGACTGATGGATCCATGATGCATTGCAATCAATCCTGAAAGTTCCGGAGCTTTATCAAGCATTTTTTGATACCATATTTCAGCAAAGGATCGCGTATTCGTAAAGATGAGTGTGGTCTTACTTTGCTTTACAACCTCAATGACTTTTTCAAGCAAATGAATTCCAAGGTGTCCCGCCCAGGGAAGACGTTCAACGGAATCGGGCATAATCGAAACCACTTCAACTCTCTTTTCAATATCGGCTTTGATGATGCTGAATTTATTTTCGTGATAATAATTGCCAAGCAACGCTTCGAGTGCCTGCTCCATATTGCCGATGGTTGCTGATATGCCCCAGATTTTTAATTGAGGATTGATGCCTTTCAATCTTGAAAAAGCAAGCTCCGCCTGCACGCCACGTTTGGATCCCATCAGTTCGTGCCACTCATCGGCAACAATAACTTTTAAGGTCTTAAAAAAATCAGGATAGTTTTTTTGTGCCAACAAGAGATGAAGACTTTCAGGTGTTGTAATCAACAGCTCTGGTGGTTTCTCTTTTTGCTTGGCGCGTTCTTTTAAAGAGGTATCACCCGAGCGAACGCCAACTTGCCACGACAATTCTAATCCCTCAATCAATCGCCTTGCCGACAACTCAATTTCTTTTGATAAAGCGCGGATGGGTGTAATCCAGATAATTTGTAGTCCGCTATTCTTTTTTGTTTTATAATCCTGATGATCCCTGATAAACTCCAGCATGGCTGGCATCAACAACGAATAGGTTTTGCCACTTCCGGTTGGTGCGTTTACCAAACCACTTTTTCCATCGAGGTAGGCTTGCCAGGCTTCAAGCTGAAAAGCAAAAGGTTTCCAATCACGACCCGCGAACCAATCTTTTCCTATTTTTATGATGCTTGATGACACAAACTAAAAGTATGGTTTCCCACCGGCCTAAAAAACTATTTTTGCATCCAACTGTTAAAGCGATATAAATTCAAGTCGATGGGTCAGTACTCTATTAAGGAACTCGAGCAACTATCAGGCATAAAGGCGCACACCATTCGGATTTGGGAGAAGCGATATAAATTGATCGACCCATCCAGAACCGCTACTAACATTCGATTTTATTCGGATGATGACCTCAAGAAAATTATCAACGTATCGCTGCTGAATAACAATGGAATAAAAATTTCCAAAATAGCCGACATGTCCACCGATGCGATGAGTCGAAAAATATTGGAGATTAGCGAAGTTCAACATGAAGCTTCCGTCCACATCGATCAAATGGTAGTGGCCATGATCGACATGGAGGAAGAGATGTTTGAGAAAATTTTGAACAACCTCATTCTTCGCTTTGGCTTTGAGAAAACAATCATCACTGTTGTTTATCCTTTTCTGGAGAAGATTGGCATACTCTGGCAAACACATAATATCACACCTGCACACGAACATTTTATTTCGAACCTGATCCGTCAAAAAATTATTGTGGCCATTGATGGGCTACCTATTCCTTCAAAAGCCGCTAAGAAAATTGTGCTTTTTCTCCCGGAAGGTGAAATGCATGAAATGGGTTTACTTTTCTATCATTTTCTTACGCGTAAGAATGGACATAGAACCTATTACTTGGGTCAAAGCGTACCACACGAAGACTTGAAAAATATTATAGACGTACATAAACCCGACATGTTGCTCACTTCCATTACCTCTGCACCTAATGGAAATATTGAACCGTATTTAAAGAGGCTTACTGCTGATTTCCAAACTATTGCCATTCTTGTTTCGGGCTATCAAGTGCAACATTTCAACGGCACAAAAGCCGACAATATCCAATTCTTCTCCCGCGCCTCAGAATTGAAAGATCTTATCTAGCTTAAAATTTCGTATCTGAATAGTGCCTGGAAACTTCAGTCCAGAAAATATAAACAATCAAACTGGCCTCTCAGAGCCAATAATATTATATTGTTTAAAAATATTACATAATCATTAAACAATAACAATGATTTATATGTATTAGCTGTATATTTGTTCAACATTTAAACATAATCTTTAAACAATAAGTATTATGACAACGACAGAATTCACCTCCGAAATATCAGGGCTTAGAAGTACTCTATTGAGTTTTACCCGCAGATTTACGCACGATCGAGATGAATGTCTTGATCTCGTTCAAGACACTTTGTTAAAGGCGCTTACCTATCGTGATAAATTCCGTGATGATACCAATCTGAAAGGATGGCTCTTCACGATTATGCGGAACACATTTATAAACAACTACCGAAAAAATCAACGCGCAAAAACTTCAACTGATAAAACTAAAGACCTCTACTTTCTAAATGTTGAAGATGAACATACCTTCAACAGGCCACACGAAAGTATGGAGTTCAAAGAAATATGGAGAAATGTAGGCGCGATTAAAGATGAACTTCTTGTGCCATTCAAAATGCACACAACAGGTTATAAGTATCATGAAATATCGGAGCACCTCAACATTCCTATCGGCACTGTGAAAAACAGAATCTTCCATGCGAGGAAAGAAATCCAAAAAAGATTGGAGGGATATAATTAATTTTCTGACTAAATCTTTTTGAAATGAGCCGTGTAGCGGTTATTGGTTCGGGTTTCGCGGGGTTGTCGGCAGCTTGCTTTCTGGCAAAGGAAGGTTTTGATGTAACCATCTTTGAGAAAAATGAATCGGCAGGAGGACGTGCGCGAAAATTTCAATCCAACGGTTTTACGTTCGATATGGGGCCAAGCTGGTATTGGATGCCCGATGTATTCGAAAAATTCTTTCAGTGTTTCGACAAGAGTGTTTCAGACTATTATAGTTTAGAGCGACTTGATCCATCTTATCGTGTTGTATATTCAAAGAATGATGCGTTAGATATTCCAGCGGGAGTAGATGCCCTCTGTAAAATGTTTGATCGGCTTGAACCCGGTAGCAGTAAACAACTTCTCCGTTTTCTGGAAGAAGGAAAAGTAAAGTATGATCTTGGTGTGAACAAACTGGTTTATAATCCTGGCACATCCCTCACTGAATTTTTTGATGTTGATTTGATGAAGGGTGTATTCAGCATGCATGTTTTTCAATCCATCTCAACCTACATCCGAAAGTTTTTCAAAGATCCCCGGCTCATACAACTCCTGGAATTTCCGGTTTTATTTCTCGGAGCAAAACCAGAAAATACTCCAGCATTGTATAGTCTAATGAATTATGCAGACATGGTATTGGGCACTTGGTATCCCACTGGCGGAATGCACAAAATAATTGACGGCATGGTATCACTTGCTCAATCGTTAGGCGTGAAAATGGAATTTAACAGTGCCGTTCAGCGAATAGATGTAGAAGGAACAAAAGCGAAAGGTATTCTTGTAAAGAATACTCTTCGCGAATTTGATTACATAGTAGCCAGCGCAGATTATCATCATGTAGAGCAACACTTGTTGCCAGAAACGCATCGAAACTACAGCGAAGCGTATTGGCAAAAAAGAGTAATGGCGCCATCAAGTCTAATCTTCTATTTAGGTATCAATAAAAAGATTGACAACCTTCTTCATCATACCTTATTCTTCGATCAGGATTTTAAAGTGCATGCGAAAGAGATTTATGACGATCCACAATGGCCATCGTCACCGCAGTTTTATGTTTCGTGCACATCACAATCCGATTCGACAGTCGCTCCAGAAGGATGCGAAAATATTTTTATTCTAGTACCAGTTGCACCCGGCCTGCAAGATTCAGAAATGATAAGGGAAAAATATTTTGACGTCATATTAAGTAGGTTTGAAACCATCATGGGTCAAGATATCCGCAGTCACATTATTTTTAAGCGCAGTTATGCTCATGCTGACTTCATTGGCGACTACAATGCCTTTAAGGGAAATGCTTATGGTTTGGCCAACACTCTTTTGCAAACCGCTAATTTGAAGCCTTCTATTCTAAACAAAAATGTTACAAACCTGTTTTATGCAGGTCAGCTCACCGTGCCAGGTCCCGGAGTTCCACCTTCATTAATTTCGGGACAAGTAGTGGCGAAAGAATTGATCAAAAGACATCAGGAATTTGTAAATTGATAATCGATGAAAGAGATTTTCGACAAAGTTTCCATCCGTTGTAGCCGCATTACCACAAATGCGTACAGCACTTCTTTTTCACTGGGCATCCGTTGCCTGGAAAAAGAATTGCGTGATCCGATCTATTCCATTTATGGATTCGTTCGGTTTGCCGATGAGATTGTCGATACCTTTCATGATTATGATAAAGCCACATTATTAAATCGATTCAAAGAAGATACCTATACATCAATAGAAGAAAAGATTAGTCTCAATCCAATTTTAAATAGTTTTCAGGCAACGGTTAATCATTATAAGATAGAGCCTGAACTGATCGCTCAGTTTTTAAAAAGCATGGAGCTTGATCTGAAGAAGAAAGATTACGATGCGAATACATTAAAAGAATACATACTCGGTTCGGCAGAAGTGGTTGGGTTAATGTGCCTACGTGTTTTTTGTAAAGGCGAAAACGATATGTATGCCCGGTTAAAGCCGTATGCCATGAGCTTAGGTTCAGCCTTTCAAAAAATAAATTTTCTGCGCGATCTTAATGAAGATTACATTGGGTTGGGTCGCACGTATTTTCCAGAGATCGATCTCTCCAACTTTGATGATGCGAACAAAAAGAAAATAGAAGAAAGTATTAAGGCTGATTTTGATGAAGGATATAAAGGTATTAAACAACTTCCGAGATCAGCTCGCTTTGGTGTGTATGTAGCTTACATTTATTACCTCGCGTTGTTCAAGAAAATTCAGAATACACCTTCAGAACGTGTATTGAGATGTCGCATCAGCATCCGCAAGCGTCATAAAGCAAGACTGCTCGCTTATTCTTATCTTAAACATCAACTTAATATGTTATAATGGAAAACGTTATTCTCGTAGATGAATTTGACAACGCCATCGGTACGATGGAAAAAATAGAGGCGCACCAGAAGGGAATATTGCACCGTGCATTTTCAGTTCTCCTCTTTAATTCAAAAGGCGAGATCCTATTACAAAAGCGTGCACTTGAAAAATATCACAGTGGTGGTCTTTGGTCAAATACCTGTTGCAGTCATCCCCTTCCGGGAGAATCTATGGCAGAAGCCACGCGTAGAAAGCTGATTCAGGAAATGGGAATTGACCTTGAACCTGAATTTGCTTACAAGTTTATTTACAAAACTAATCTGGCTGATAACCTGATTGAGCATGAATACGATCATGTCTATATTGGCACTTACAATGGAAATCCGATTATCAACACCGAAGAAGTACAAGATTGGAACTTCAGCGATGTAGCTTCAATTCGTTCTGCGATAGAGAAAAATCCCGAAGCCTACACCTATTGGTTCAAGTTGATCATCACTCATCCACAACTCAATTCAGTTTTGGTTTAAGTTGCAAAATTCTTTGCAATTATCATTTTTAAAAAATTTCAGTTATTTCCTCTTAAAAATAGAAACATATTACCCCTGCTTGCCGTATCAGGAAATAGAAATCAATTTTTATGAAAGGATACATAGGCGAATTCGAAGAACTCGTGCTCTTAACCATCGCCAGTCTGGGCGAAGCGGCATATGGTGTTTCGGTGAAAGAAGACATTGAAGACCGAGCCGATCGAAGCATCAGCATTGGAGCGTTGCACTCTACCATAACTCGATTAGAAGAAAAAGGATTTATAAAATCAAGACTTGGCGACCCTACTCAGGAACGTGGTGGTCGGGCAAAGCGCTTTTTCGAATTAACACGCGATGGTAAGGTAGCTCTTCATCATATCAAAAACTTGCGCGATGAACTTTGGAAACTTTCGAAAACTACATTGTCGCTCTCCAAATGAAAAAGCGTAAGTCCATAGCTCCACCGCGGCTTGCCGAAAAACTATTTGACTGGTTCTGCTCGAATGCTTCCGTAGAAGATCTGCGTGGCGATATGGAAGAATTGTTTTTCCTGAATCTTCAGCGCATGTCACCAACCCGCGCAAAGATTCAATACTGGAAACAAGTGTGGGCTCTTGTGTTTTCGTATGCGCTTAAAAAAAGAAAACAAAAATCAGCTTATCACACATTTTCCTCCACTTCATTCAATCCTTCTATGCTAAAGAATTACTTCTTAATTGCAACACGCAGTTTATCGCGTCATAAATTTTTCACCTCCATAAATGTTTTGGGTCTTGCTATCGGCATGTCAATCGGTTTACTTTTTATAGCCATGCTTTCGTTCATCTTGAGTTATGATACCTTTCATAAGAACAAAGACAACATCTATCGTGTGATCACCAAAACTAATAATGTAGATGATAATCGCGAATTCGCATCTGCTCCTGCCGATCTTGCTGATAAACTAAAAGAAAACATAGAAGGTGTTGAGCAAGCAGTAAAAATCAGAAGAGCG
Source organism: Chryseolinea sp. (assembly GCA_046595655.1). Lineage (GTDB taxonomy): Bacteria > Bacteroidota > Bacteroidia > Cytophagales > Cyclobacteriaceae > Chryseolinea. The sequence goes on from JBKJOF010000010.1 coordinate 30,429, forward strand.
TTGAATAGCATTGTGCGAAATGGTAACAACGAAATTCCGCTTCGGGGTTATTATGCCGATCCATCTTTTCTCAAGGTATTTACCTTCCCGTTATTAAAAGGAAATGCGAGCAATGCATTGGATAAACCCAACAGCGTTCTCATTACCGAAAAAGCAGCCAGGAAAATATTTGGCTCTGCCGATCCGTTTGGAAAAATTATTTCATTAGATGACTTAGGGCAATGTGAAATTACGGGGGTGTTGAAAGATCATCCAAAAAATTCGCACATGCAATTTGAGATCATTGCTTCATACTCAACACTTATTGCCAAAGAGCAAATACTTGCCGATCCATTGTCAATAAAAAAATGGCGTGAAGAAAGAAATTCGTATGTGTACCTCCTCGTTCGCGATCAAACTTCAAAAACTAATATTGAACGATACTTACAATCTGTTTCTCAAGCCTATTTAAAAAATGAAGACTTCCATGCTTCCTTCCGTCTCCAGGCGCTCAATGATATTAATCCAGGTCCCGATTTATATAATCAAATAGGACCGAGCTGGGATTATACTTCGCTTAGCATATTCTTTGTGTTAACGTTATTGATTCTCATTCCAGCTTGTTTCAATTATGCCAACATCGCTATATCGCGTGCCTTAAAACGTATGAAAGAAATCGGTTTGCGAAAAGTAATGGGCGGACAAAAGAATCAAATCTTTTTGCAATTCATTCTTGAAACGGTGATCATTACCTTCCTGGCGCTCGGCATATCTTACTACATCTTCACTGTTATTCGTTATGAATTTATTTCACTGATCGCTGGCGGTGTGGACTCTCTTGATCTCACCATCGATTTCAAAACATTAGTATACTTTGTCGGCTTTGCTCTCTTCGTTGGTTTAGCAGCCGGAACCGTTCCTGCACTCTATTTCTCTAAGCTCAATCCTATACAGGCATTAAAAAGCAAACCTACTGGTCGCAAGGCTAAATTCAGTTTCAAGAAAATATTAGTGGTATTCCAATTTGCGCTCTCGTTGGGATTTATTATGAGCGTAGTAATTGTGTTCAATCAATACCGACAAACCCTGAATTTTGATTTTGGATTTAATCAGGCCAACATTCTGGATGTTGAACTTCAAGGTACTGACCCTGATATTTTTCGAAATGAGTTTTCTAAACTTTCATCCGTTCAATCTTTATCAATGTCATCGCACGTTATGGGAACACAGGCTGCCTCCAGTACATTCGTGGTGAAGTCTGAAGAAGTTGATTCCATTGAAGTATTTCAAATGTTTGTTGATCATCATTACTTATCTAACCTGAATCTAAAATTATTGGCAGGTCACAATTTCGAGGAGAATACTTTGGCAAATGCGAATCAGGTTATTGTGAACGAAGAGTTCTTAAAACAATTCAAGATTGCCAACGCGATTGAAGCGATTGGTCAAACATTCTTGCTTGAAAATAAACTGGAGATAAATGTTATTGGTGTGGTGAAGAGTTTTCATTACACCAGTCTGCGCGAGCCCATTAAGAGTTTTTTCTTTCGGTACGATACGAAAGAGTTCAGGGTAGCCAATCTTAAAGTTGTTTCGCCCGACATATTCAATACGATCACCGAAATGGAAGCAGTTTGGAAAACCGTGGGTGGAGAAAATAAATTCGTTTCGAAATTCTTTGACGATGAAATTGAAGAAGCCTATTCGTTTCACTTTGCCATGATTAAGATTTGTGGATTCCTTGGGTTGCTTGCCATTTCGATTTCTTGTCTGGGTTTATTAGGTATGGTTGTGTTTACTGTAGAAAACCGTGTGAAAGAAATTGGCGTTAGAAAAGTAATGGGTGCTTCTACTTCTAGTATTACCTTATTGCTCTCGAAAGATTTCTCCAAGCTTATGCTAATTGCAGCGGTAATTGCTACACCGCTTACCTATTTGTTCTTTGATAAACTTTATTTGCAGATGCAGGCTTATAAGATACCGATTGGCCCCTTGGAAATTATTGTGAGTTTACTTTTAATATTCGTACTCGGTTTTGCCACGATATTATCACAAACCATGAAAGCCGCTAAAGCCAGTCCGATAGATAGCTTGAGGAATGAGTAAATTGAAATTGATATGCAGTTTTACTCGTAAGGGCATCTCTATAATTTTTTTTGCATTGGCGCTTCCCTTCTCCGGTTGAGAAGGATAGGCAGAAGTTTTACAGATGCTATTAAAAGAATATCATAGCAATCTAAAAATCATCGTGACTAAACTTAGGCTTTCTTCTTCAGTATCTTCTCCTTCTTCGGAGTTGTTTCAATAACCGAAATCAATTCATTATACCACGGCTCACCATATTTACGAATAAGCGGGTCTCTTAAAAATTTATATACTGGCACTTGTAGTTCTTTACCTAACGCACAAGCCGGTGTGCAGATGTGCCACTTGTGATAATTGAGTGCTTCAAAATCTTTTTTCTTCGTGATGCGAATCGGATATAAATGACATGATATGGGCTTCTTCCATTCAATGTCTCCTGCTTTGTATGCCTGCTCGATGCCGCACTTCAATATTTTTCTTTCATCGTAAATGGCATACACACATTCACGTCCGCTGATGATGGGAGTACACAACTCACCCTCATCGTCTATAGTATGCGTACCTTGCTTTTCAATTTCCGCTATTCC
>JBKJOF010000107.1:0-29670 GCA_046595655.1 Chryseolinea sp.
CGTACCACTCAAAAGAAGACAATGGTATGAAGGCCTATTCTCAAATATTAAAAATATAAACCTGCCACTAAGTCTTACGGGTTAGTTCAGAATAGCTCTATTGCAAAATCTCGGTTAAACAACGGGAGATACCGAAAAGCCTTAAGGCAAGGAGTTTGTAGGAATGAACGACAAATACTAAACCAGTAAGGCGTTAAAACAATATTTTTCTTATGGAAGTATAGGATTTAATGTTGACATTGGAATTTCGTTTTAATTAAAAAATATTTTTTATGAAGCCAATAGTCATCGTTTATATGCTCAGCATTTTTGTTTTATCGATAAACACATCTGCACAAGAGAAATCAAAATCGATAGAGCTATTTAATGGAAAAGATCTTAGCGGCTGGCATGCCGATGTGCCTGACATGGATAAGAATCCTAACGTTCAAACTCCATTCATTATTCGAAATGGAATGTTAGTAAGTCTAGCCAAACCCGGTGGACATTTAATTACCGATGCCATTTACCAAAACTACAAACTTGAGATACACTATCGCTTCGCGGGTGTTCCTGGTAATTGTGGCGCGCTTGTTCATGCATCAACACCGCGGGCGTTGTATGGTATGTTTCCGAAATCTGTAGAAGTGCAAATGATGCACGAGAATGCCGGAGACTTTTGGTGTATTGTAGAAGATATTGAGGTTCCGGAAATGGAGAAAAGACGCGGGCCAAAGGAAAACTGGGGCGTTACAGATGGGAAGGAGCGAAGAATCATAAACCTGACCGATGGATCAGAAAAACCGTTGGGCGAATGGAACATCATGATCATTGAGTGTGCAGGTAATACTATTAAAGTTTGGGTGAATGACGCACTGGTAAATTATGGTACAAATTGCACCGCATCAAAAGGGCAGATTGCTTTACAGGCAGAGGGATCGGAAGTTGAGTTTCAAAAAGTTACATTGACACCAATCAACTAAACTCAAGTATTAGGCGAGCGCTGGTCTTCTTCTGAATCGCGCAATACACATTTTCAATAGACGATCAATATGAGCATCCATGGGAATGGTTGGATACCTATGTATATTAAAGCATTGTGCGCAAGGTATCCGTTAAGAAATAAAAATTTGATAGACTTGGTAGTTGCGGTTTCGAAAGACCAACGAAACAAAATCAAACAAGATTTCACCAGTATGCCTTGACAACTAAGACGCGCATCGGAACAAATTTATTTTGAATAATTTTGGCTTAGAAATATAAACTTGTCGATATGAAAACATACAAAATCATTAAGCTTTCTGCAATGTGGTCAATATCAACATTGACAGCAGAAGTGGAACAAGTTCTTAATGAGAAGGCGAGAGATGGTTACGAAATAGTGACAGTCGCTTTTGGAGTAAATATGTGGTGGATGCCCACAGCGTACATTACTGTTTGTAAAGAAAAGATTCCGCAGACAAATTTCGGCTAATGAACAAAGATTGTTTTACGCTGAGAATGTAGGTAGACCTTCAATAGCAATTTGGACATTTCCTTCTAGCGGTAACGGCAAACCTTTCTCTTCGCATTTTTACGCTTTAATGCCTGCTGATAAAGGGTAACAACTATAAATTTTAAGAAAAACTTCGCACAGAAAGTTATTGCGATGAAGCGATTTTCCTTCCGCATACTATTTGGAATTCGCACATATAAACTGAATACTGTTTATTGAGACTTCAAGTCATATTTAAAGTTAAATTCTGACAACACTATTAATGCATCGGTTACAAAGTTAACCAACAACATCCGCCACCTGCCAGCAAACGTGTAATCCATTGCGAGTCTCGGTTAATATATTAAGATTATAAACCTAAAATATTTTGTATCGTGTGACAATTTTGTAACCTTAAACTCTCAAACGCCTAAAAATTTAAGGTCATTGTGAGTGATAATTGATTTATCTAACCAATATTGAAACTACAAAGCTGAAAGAAATTATGGACATTCTTCAAAACAAAAATGCTGTGATATACGGAGCAGGCGGGTCGTTAGGCGGTGCAGTAGCAAAAGGATTAGCACAAGCTGGCGCAAAAATTTTTTTAACCGGAAGAAATATTAGTTCTGTTCAAAAAGTAGCAGATGAAATTTTAAAATCAGGTGGAAATGTAGAAGTTGATTTGGTAGACGCACTGGATGAAAATGCGGTGAACGACCATATGGAACGCGTGGTAAAAAAAGCAAAGACAGTGGACATTTCGTTTAATGCAATTGGAGTTGATGTAGTCATGAATATTCCTTTGGTTGACATTTCGGTAGATGATTTCGTTAAACCAATATCGATGACAATGCAAACTCGTTTCTTAACAGCAAAAGCTGCAGCTAAGGTAATGATGAACCAAAAGTCTGGAGTGATTTTAACGCTTACAGCAACACCTGGCGGAATAGGATATCCTTACAACGGTGCCTTTGCACCAGCATGCTGTGCAGTAGAAAATTTTTCTAAAAATCTTGCTATTGAGTTAGGAATATTTGGAGTTCGTGTGGTAAACATGCGGTCGGGCGGTTCGCCAGATTCAAGGATATTTAAAAATGCAATTGAAACTCAGCCAGAAGTTATGGCACCTATACTTAAACAAATGGAGGCAGACACAATTTTAAAAAAACTGCCGCTAATGGCTGACATAGCAAATCTTGCAGTATTTCTATCTTCCGATTTAGCGGGAAAGATTACTGGAGTTACTGTTGATGTAAGTAGCGGCACAACTGCTGGTTTAAACTACAGAGTAGTCCCTTTATCTTAATAATCCCCACAAAAAAAACGAAACGCTTACAGGGGTTAGCTTCATTCGGCTGAAAGCTTAACTTGAACTTTGTGCCTTTTGTCAATTCAATTCCGGTTTACTGTTTTGTGCTCGGAAATTCTACCAGAACGCAAAGCCTGAAAACGTTGCTCACACCATTGAACTAATTGCCTCAACAAATTCATCAATTTCATTTTCTGTATTATAATAATGCGGTGAAACTCTGATGGCCCACTCAACTTTCTTTTCATCGAAATCAATCACTGCATAATTACGATAGCTGGCAACTACATTTATCTTCCGTTGTGCAAGTTGATTGAGAATATATTTTGGAGTTAACTTGTTTATTGTAAACGTAACAGAGCTACTCAATTCTGAGCCACGATCTAACACTTGCAGAGTATTCAGTTGAGTCAATTGAGATCGAAGATTTTTTGATAATAAAATTACTTGTTGTTGAATATTTTCTTCACCAATGTTTCTGCAATATTGAATGGCCTCGCTGCTTCCTATAACAAGAGCGTAAGCAAATTCCCAATCTTCGAATCGTCTGGCATCTGGTTGTTGTGTGTAAATATCCTTTTCAATCCAGTCGGCTCCGCGCATGTCGATAAATAAAGGTTCAAGTCCGGCTTGTAGTGCTCTGTCGGATATGTAGAAAAATCCAGTGCCTCGCGGGCCTCTTAGAAATTTTCGAATGGTTACACTTAGAAAGTCACATCGTAGTTCCTGAACATCTAATTTCATTTGTCCGGCAGATTGACAAGCGTCTAGAATGTACCAGGTTCGATCACCATGTTGTTTTTGATACCTACCAAATATTTCCGCAATCTTTTTAACAGGTTGTACCAGACCAGAGTTGGTTGGAATATGCGTAATGGCGAAAAGCTTTGGTTTTAAGGTAAACAGTTTTTCTTCTAGATCAGTCAGATCCACTCCTCCGAGAACTGAATTTTGGATTCGAACAATACAGAGATCAAATTTTTTTTGAAGCGACAGGAACTGAATCTGATTGGAAATAAAATCGTCACAATCGGTAAGAATCACATCTCCTTTAATAAACGGTATGGAGGATAATGCTCTTGTATATGAATCCGTAGCACTGGCCGTAAATGCGATGTTAGTTGGCTTGCAGTTTATCAATGAACCAGTCTGGTTGTAAAATTCATTTATAGTATTGGATTGTAGAGCGGCTGCTTCATATCCGCCTATTTCTGACTCAAGCTTGATGTGATCGAGTATTGATTTTGTAACCACATCGGGCATCAACGCAGCTCCCGCGTTATTTAAATGATTCACAAAACTGCATCCGATTGTTTCTTTTCTAAGACGTTGTACTTCAGAAGGCGAGAAAATATTTTGATGAATCGATTCCATTTATCTTTCCTTGGGTTTAATGTTTTTATTCTTTGTTAATAAGGGAGCGAACTTTACAAAATCAACGGGATGTAAATAGGGCTCAGCTTTAGCTGGGTTCTTTAACAGTTTTTCTTTTGGTCTGTTGGGTCGTTTCTCCAGGCCACCACCACAGTTGGGACAGACGTTATGTAAAACGGTATCAACACAGTCCTGGCAAAACGTGCACTCAAAAGAACAGATCATAGCTTCTGTACTTTCATTCGGCAATTTCTTGCCGCAGTTTTCACAAATGGATCTTAACTCGAACATACTGACATGATTTACTTTTAATGTATTTCAAAATTAGTTAGAGGTACGTGCATAAAGACAGCGTATTAATTACAAACGCGCTTCTTTTACTTTATTTTTGACAATAAATAGTAAATAGATGATGACATTAGATGAATTCGATAAAGAACTTCTAAGACTACTTCAGTTCAACAATAGACTGACTGCACAAGAGCTTGGTGATAAAGTAAATCTAAGTGCATCAGCCGTGCAGAGAAGACTAACGAAGTTGAGAGACGAAAAAGTAATTGAAGCTGATGTGTCTATCGTTTCACCCGTTGCTGCAGGAATCGGACTGACTTGTATTGTGGATGTGAATCTCCACGAGGATGGTTCCAAGTATATTGAAAAATTCAAAAAGGAGATGAGCCTTGTGGATGAAGTTTCGCAATGCTATTATGTAACGGGATCTTTTGATTTAGTGATCGTAATCAACACCAAAGATATCAAGCACTACGAGTCATTCTCAAAAAAATATTTCATGGACAATGCAAATGTAAAAACCTTTTACACGCATGTGGTGATGGATAAGTTAAAGGTGAGTTATAGCGTTAAGATTTAAGAGGATTTTATTTTAAGCATGGAAATATTAGAAGCTTTGAAACTGATTGAGCCCGGTTTGCCAAGCAATGTAAAGAATTCGGTTTGGGCAGACTTGGGCTGTGGCAGTGGCGTCTTTACAAATGCTTTAGCTAAAGTATTGGGTAACGGGAATAAAATTTTTGCTGTCGATAAGCAAATGAATTTTGTTAGCCAACATGAAGCTTCGCATTCAGAAATTGAATTTATAAAAGCAAACTTTGAGCGTGACGAACTTCCATTTTCAAACCTGGATGGAATCTTAATGGCAAGCTCGCTACATTATATAAAAGATAAAACAGCTCTTCTCCACAAACTTCAGAGACACATAAAGCCCGCAGGTCAATGGATCATAGTTGAATATGATACAGAGAAAGTAAATCAATGGGTACCTTATCCAATTACCTTTAAGGCGTTAACGCATTTCTTTTCCGATAATGGATTCAATACTATCCGAAAGATCGGAGAACGGAATTCAGTTTATGGAAATGATAAAATGTATGTCTGTGTACTGAAACAATCGTAATGTGATCTGTGGTTGTAGAATCTACGATTTAAACAAAACATTCTTTACATACTTCGCGCTCTTCGCAACATTCTGCATGGCATCAGGAGTGTAGTTATTACCTTGTTCTACAAACATATGTTTTGCACCAGCAAGTTTTGCATCGGCCAGAATGGTTTTATAATCAATCGAACCATCGCCCATTACTTCGTGTAGATTACGGTCTGCTTTATTCATATCTTTTAAATGCCAGCTCACAAATCTGCCCGGATGTTTTACAAAGTAATCGTGTGGCGTGAGCTTCGATGAATGTGAGAACCAATACAAATCCATTTCCATTTTAACGAGCGAAGCATCCGTCTCTTTTAAAATCAGATCGTAACCAATCTGACCATCATGATCAATGAATTCAAAATCGTGATTATGATACATTGCCGCGAGATTGGCTTCCTTTAGTTGCTCACCAATACGGTTTAATTTCTCCGAAAGAATTTTAAACTTATCCATGGTGCGTGAGTCAGGATCTAACCAGGGCCAAACAACGTAATCTTGTTTCAGAATATGAGCACCTTCAATGCATTCGTCTACATATCGTTTAAGGTCATCGTTAGTGCTACCAGGTAACATAAATTTATTAAGCTCATAATGTCCACTGGAGGTAGTCAGATTGTTATCTTCCAGAAGCGCTTTAAATGTTTTAGGATCAAGTCCATAATATTTCATGTTCGAGAATCCATAGATTTCAACTTCTTGATAGCCGAACGAAGAAACCCTTTGAAGGGTACCTTTCAGATCGCTGCTTATGGCATCGCGAATGGTGTAGAGTTGCAGACCTAATTTGTACTTTTCCTTTAGGACAAAGGATGGTGATACAATTGCGGCTGCTGTAAGTAAACCTGCTTGTTGAATAAATGTTCGTCTACTAGTCATGATGGATTCCGATGTTTAATACTTGACTTAATTACTGTGATGATTAAGATTTGTGCTACAAGATAATGAAAGGTTTGAAACAGATAAAGGTATTCGGTATGGGTGGTGCAATGGTTGAGCTTTCGTTAAAATTCGTTTTGATATTTATAGATTTTTACGAGACGAGATAAATATCAAGATTGGAAAATCTAAGTTGCGGATCAGAGTAATGTACTTTTCAATGGTTTCGTCTTGGAATTTACAGACTTGAAAGCAGAAAGGGGAGGCGTTTTATAAGATGAAAATCAAAACTTATTGAAATGGCTTAAAGAGAAAGTATTGAACTCTGAAAGAGAAACATTTTGCTTGCATGAAGTTGATAAAATTAAGGGTTAATGCGTGCTGAAGCTCAGATTATTAAGTGCTATGTTGTTAATTAAAAATAGTTTGGTTTGTATCGGAGAAATGAAAAATGTAGCTTGTACAATTAAACATACCTCTTACAACTATGAAATTATTAAAACTTGTATTCTTTGTTCTTGTGTGCACTTCAGCCTCGGCACAGATAAATAAGGGCGCCCTTATCTCTGTGTTTGGTGATAGAAACTTGTCGGACAATCCTTTAGACACAAAAATTTATGAGGCGATTATGAAAGATACAGCCTTCAACCTAACACCAATCGTAAACAAATTTGACAAAACTATTCGCGAAAAATTCTTGCCTCAGTTTCCTTTTCCTTTCGTTACCAAAGATGAGGTGGTGAAGGCTGCGGGTTATCCTGAATTGAAAGCACTTACACGTTGGGCAGGTGAAAATTGGTACACAACAGCTGCTGATCAATATGTGCCGATCGCTGCTTTCGGTATAGCAGATGATACTGATGCAATAAAGAAATCATTTGAAATTGTACAGAATGGAGTAGACGGTGTAATGATTGCATATGTTAGTTTTAATATTTATGATGCGGGTGGCTTTGGTCCAATGGCAAAGAAGAAAGTATATGCTTACGTTAATCTCAAGATCTTTAATAAAGAAGGAAAAAGAATTTTCAAATTGAAAGAAAGAGCCTCTTCTAGCGAAGGTGTTTTGGCAGTAGGTGGAATCATAACTGATTTCGGGAAACTAAAACCAATGATTGCATCAGCAGCGGACAATCTTTTGAAGGATATGGAAAGCACACTTGCGAAGTCATTAGCTAAAATGGCCAAGCAAATGGATAAGTACAATAAGGATTAAATTTATTTCGGATCTATTAGAAAGTCATCTGTTTACCAAGGTAGGCAGATGATTTTTTATTTAGCACCTACTTATTCCGAGTCTACGGGTCAAGTAGTAGTTGCGTTTCATTTGTTGTGGTTATCCACTCAAAATTCTCATCAGCCTGACGTTTGTGATTTAGGTTGAAATCTATTGAGATTAAAATGATTTATACCGGTTTCGATATTCAACAGGAGCGAGGCCAGTCACTTTTTTAAATATTGTACGAAACGCTTTAGTGTCACTATATCCTACCTCATACATTACTTCACTAACACTTTTTTTGCTTTTTTCAAAACTACGTTTGGCTGCTTCAATTTTTATGCGCTGAAGATATTCTACCGGAGTGTTACCTGTAGCTTTAACGAAACGCCTGTCAAAATTCCTTCTGCTTACCGATAGTTCATCCGCTATTTGTTCGAACGAAAATTTTCGTTGCAGATTACCTTCGAGTAATTGTTGGGCTTTTTTGATGACATCATCACCATGTCCTTTTTGACCTGAGAAAATAGCAAACGAAGATTGGCTATTGCGATCAACTTCAATTTGAAAAACCTTTGAGCAGTAGATAGCTGTTGGCCTGTCATAATATTTCTCAACTAAGAATAGTATTAAATTGAGAAAAGAGTAAGCGCCTCCGTTGGTCATAATGCGATGCTCTTCTGTAATAATTTTATCAGGAACCAGATTTACTTTTGGAAACTTATTTCTAAAATTTTCAGCGGCACTCCAATGCGTAGAACAAAGCTTCTCGTCCAGCAAACCTGTTGAAGCTAATAAGAATGCCCCGGTGCAAATGCTCGCTACGTCAGCGCCAGCCTTATATTGATCATGTATCCAGGTAATCATGGATTTATTAAGCTTAATCGCTTCTTCATAATGGTGATTCAAAGAAGGAATAATGATAAGGTTCGTTTTCTTAATGGTAGAAATATGAGCGTGAGGCTTTATAGAAAAGAGCCCATCATACAATTCAATTTTTTTCGAAGTTCCGGCCAATTGAATTTGAAAGATTTCCTTTTTGCCAAGGCTTTTCCAATACTCGTTTGCTCGGGTAAGTATTTTGTATGAACCGATAATGCTGCTCAGATTGTTTTTTCCTGCCGGAACCAGAATCGTAAGCTGTTTCATTTTTTTTGATACAAAGCTATTCAATACGTGTGGCCAAATCAACCCCTAAGAATGTCTATTTTACACTTCTTTGATACTATAATTCGATGCGTTATGGAATGAGTATTGAGAATTTTGTTTTTACAAATTTCAAAGAATCAAAGGGAATGGAGAAATTTGAAATATTCGGAATACCTTTCTTTCCATTCTGATTAAAACCAATATTCAGCATGCAATGAAAGAAGAGAGAACAATTAAGACCAAAGCGTTTTAACATGAGCCCGACAGATTTAAATGCAATTGCCGCAAAGTGGTTTGCAGCTTTCAATGAACAACGGATTGATAATTTACTTGCGCTTTATGACGATCAGGCTGAACACTTTAGCCCCAAGTTGAAATTACGTTACCCTGAAACGAAAGGACTTATTAAAGGTAAAGATGCTTTGAGGATCTGGTGGAATGATGCGTTTGAGCGATTACCGACCTTGCAATATGAAGTTGTGCGCCTCACTCCACACATCGACCGCGTGTTCATGGAATACATTCGCCACGTAGAAAATGAAGATGATCTTTATGTCGGTGAAATGTTAGCATTAAAAGATGGACTAATCGTAAAGTCAAGCGTGTTTCATCAATAATTATTTGTTGATTTTTCTAATAGATGAAACTAAATTTCTACGGCCTTGCCGTCTTCCCATACCAGACCAAACTGTTGCCCATATTTTTTTACCCAATTTTTGTCTGTAGCAAAATCAAATAATTCAATAAGTCCTTTTGACTGAAGTTCTAGCAACTGCGAATCGCTTGCACCTTTCATGCTAATGTATCCGCCATCAGCAAAGTGAAATTGAAGACCTCCTTTATAATTACCTTTTTTCAGCCAAGTTTGTAAATGGCGCATGCGCTCACTTATTTCTTCGTTATGTTCTATGACTTGTTTCAGTGTTGCTTCCATGTTTGGGATATGTCCATCGTTATTAAAATCATCACCACGCAAGAAGCGGATAGGATTGATATGAATTTCAGCAGCATAACGATTGATCATACAGTTGTGTTTTAGAGTTGCAAAGATAGAAGGCGTACGATGGCCTTTAGTAAATTAGAATCTGTGTTTTTAAAAAATTTGGCCACTTCATTTAATGCTGAATCTCTGAAATCCTAATCAATAGAAGATAGGGATGGATTCTAAACCTTAATCGCAATTTTTAATAGAGTTTTTTCTAATAACCAGATACTTACTAGGATTACATTATTCAAATGTTACTTTAATGTTAAATTATTAATATTTAGGTAATATTAAACTCCTTTACTTTGCTGTGGTTAACACAAACGTATTATAATGTTAAAATTAAATTTATATCTATTCAGTTTTTTCATTTTGCTAGTCTCCATTATAGAGTGTAGTGCTCAGGCTGAAAGGGACGTAGTGAATCAACCATTGGAATGGTTCGCGCTTAATTCCAACATTAAGCTTCATAAAAAATTCGGTCTTGCTTTCGATTCTCAATTGCGATATGTAGGAAGTTTACAGCCAGCGCAAAATTATGTACGACTTGGTCTTGAGGTATATCTCACACCTAAACTTTCAATTATCCCAATTGGCGGAATGTATGTTTGGAATTTTAAGTATGGAGAACAGCCATCGGCATTTGCAAATAATGAGAGGAGAATCTGGCAGCAATTGTTATATAAGCATAGCGTGAACCGTTTTCATTTTTCTCATAGATTCAGAATGGAAGAGCGCTTTATTCAAAACAAGAGTTCAGGTGATCAAGATTTTAGCGTTGAGCTCTATCGAGCGCGATATCGCTTTCTTGTAAACGTAGGCCTTAATAAAGAAAAGTTAGAGAAAGGGGCTTGGTATTTAAATATATGGGATGAGTTTTTTTATGGTTGGGGAAAGGGTGATACATTTAATAAGATCGATCAGAATAGAGTATCGATAGCAATTGGGTATCAAATCGCTCCAAAAATTTCTTTTACCGCAGGAGCGTTGTATCAAATGTTGGTAAAGAAAAATGGAGCACAACAGGAAAACAACATTGGACCAATTGTTCAGTTTAATTATAATTTTGATTTTAGCAAGAAGGAAAATTAGTTGAGGACAAATGGCCTAACTATCTTTCCCCACTTAGTATATAGCAGTTCACGCACTGATTTTTTTTGAATTCAAAATGGCAGGAATGTTTTATTAATTAACTAGTCAGAATGCCATGATCAATTATGCCTTGATGTATGATCCTATTAATGGTATACTTCAATATCCCTCTTAGCACTTAGCTTACTATCTTCCTTCCAATTAGTTAAAAGCATTCCAAGTCTTTTGTTTACTTTTAAGAAAATCCTTTAGGCTTGCCTAGTGTATTATGATCCCAAATCTTAACTACCAATTGAAACTGCTACACTTCGTGCATTTGCTTGTAAGTGCAGATGGAAAGATTGATGAAAACTTATTTTAAAAGGTGGCCAAAGTTAGTTCTGAAGAAATAGTTTAAGTGCAGGTATGGCAGGAATGTAGTGTTGAACGTTAATTATTACTGAAGATGTTTTTGATATTGAGATATTGTATTAAAGCAGTTTTAACCCAATTAAAATACGATGAAAAATAAAATCGCCTCTACTCTGTTTTTCCTCTTGCTAATAACAGGAACGACATTTTCACAAATTTATGTCACTCAGGTAAAAGTAGCAGGCCAAAAAAAATGGGGCTACGCAACGCTTAGTGGTGAGCTTATCATTCCAGCACAATATGAAAAGTGCTATAAGTTTTCGAGCGATGGATTGGCGGCCATTTATGATAGCGATAAAAGACAGTATTACTTTATTAATACAAAAGGTGAGAAGCTTGCAACCGAAATTTCAAGCTTTAAATTAATTGATGGATTTGGCTTTGACCTCGAAGGATTTACCAACGGACTGGCACCTATTAAACAGGGTGAGCTTTGGGGATTTTTAGATAACAAAGGTCATTTAGCAATACCAGCCAAGTTCGATGAGGCAACTGAATTTAATGGAGGATTTGGAGTTGCAAAGAGTGGAGCGAAATATATAGTTCTGGATACAAAGGGCGGAGAATTTCCTGTGGATTTTGCAGATGTAATTGATGTGAAACATTTTTCAGAAGGCTTAGCTCCATTCAGGACAAGCACCAAAAAATTTGGCTTCGTAGGCTCTGATGGAAAGATTGCTATTCAACCACAATTTCAAAGCGTAGGATATTTCAATGGTGGATTGGCCTGGGCAAAGTCAGAGGCAGGAACGCTGGGTTATATTAACACAAAAGGAGAATGGGTTATTAAACCACAATTCGATGCAGGCAAAGATTTCGATTCAGAAAGTGGATTGGCTCGCATTAAAAAAGATGATAAGTGGGCGTATGTGAGTAAAGATGGGTCAATCATTTATGTAAAGGACACTGATCTTTTTGGAGACTTCTCAAATGGCTTGGCAGCCGGCAGAAAAAATAGTTTAGTTGGATTTTATAATAAAAAAGGGGAGTGGATCATAGCGCCACAATTCGAAGCTGTACGTGATTTTAAAAATGGTTATGCAGCAGCTAAAAAAGGTGATAAGTGGGGCGTTGTTGATAAAACCGGAAACTGGGTAATGCAACCTATATTTGATGGAATCAAAGACATGGAACTTGTAAAATAGAATGATGTGATCATATATTAAAAAAGAGCCTCAACTTGAGGCTCTTTTGGTTTGAAATTTCTTGGAACTGCGCACAATATTTAAAGCTTGAATTTTTTCTGCTTAAATCCAATGTAATAGGTAAGGCTTCCAGAAAGATATGAGCTTTCGGAAATCGTTAAAGGTTCACCAGATAGTGCCTTCGGAATATTGTATGCATACGTAAATACTAAGCTCCATTTTTTATACATTACACTTAGCGGTGCACTAAATGTGTAATTCATAATTCCCGATACATTCTTGTCAGTTTGCATCAGTGTAAACCGTGTTCCATATAACCTTAAATTCTCAATTGCTTCTCTTACTGTTTTAGGGGAAACGTATTCAATGGTTGAAATCTGTTCGTTACCCCAAAGCAAAGAAACTGTAGGTAGCAAAGCTACCCTATCAAACCCTAGCCACTTTCTTTTCTCTAACGTATAACTGAGCGATGGCATTATACGATGCACGCGTTGATCACCAAAGTAAAATGAATAATTCAGACTTAGCGAAACATGTTTGTATTCTGCTATTGGAGTTACATACAAAGTATTTTGATACGGGAGATAACTATCATTAGATGTGTTGTAGAAGTAGTGATCGTAGCCACCTATAACCCAAAAAAACTTTGAAAAATCATGCATGTATCCGAATGATGTTACGGTTAGATAATAGGAGGGATCAAAGTCTTTACTCCAATACGATGTAACATCAGCAAACAAACCGGAGGTATGATAAAATGAAATACCTGGTGCGAGACCAAAATTTTGAATTCCTAAAGTTCGGCCAGCAGAAAGTACGTTGCTGTTATATCCCATGCGAATGGCGAATTGCGATCCGGGTATATCGTCCATTTGCATTAAGCTATCGATGAGAACGAAGATCGATAGTGAATCTTCTGAGCTTAGTACATCATCGTTGGGTTGTGTAAATATAGAATCAGCGTCCTGAGCAAATGAGGTTGCTGAGGACGCTGTTATGATTGTAGTGAGAAGCCAACACCTACACCAACTCATGCAGTCACTATGAAAAATTAGTTATTACGTTTTTGCAATTGTTGTTGCGATTTATCTCGCAAATGTTGTTGTCGGTTTTGTTGAGTTTGCCTTCGTTGTATTTGTTCCAGAATCATTTGTCGAAACCTTTTCTCAGCATCGGGTAACGTACGTAGTTTCTGTGCAGAGATAACTTTCAATAATCTTCCTGAGTAATCCTTTTCAAGATCTAGTTCCTTTTGCTTTACTTGAAACTGAAGATCCACTAATGCCTGGTCATTCTGCTCTGATGTTTTAGTGGGATCGGGATTTTTCTTCATAGCGCGATACTGTTGCTTAAGCTGAATACGGTTTTGAGAAAACTCACGATAAATAGGCCAGAACTTTTCAGCTTCTTCAGGTGTAAGTCCAAGCTGGTCTGTAATGTAAGCAATGCGTGCGGCATTGATTTTATCTTTCACTTTTGAATCTTGTGTCTGTGGCAAATCATCTTCTTGTGCCCAAGCCGGAAGAGCCATTAGTAAAACAAATCCTATTCTTAATAACTTCTTCATATCTTAAAAATTATCTAAATCCATTTCAGTTAAAATATCATCGAGACTTTCGTTCTGGAGATTGAGCTCATAAACAGTTCCTTCAATTTCACTGGCGTCTTCATCACTCAATTGGGCGTCAGCAAGAAGTTCTTCAGTGGTCATGTCAGACTCGTTTAGGTAGGAAACCAAATCTTCAGTTTGGATTGAAGAAAGCAGCTGCTCTGCATCTACAACTTTATGAGTTTGGGTAAACCAAATTATACCGATGGCCAATAATACTACAGTTGGTAATGCATATCGAATTGCAAATTTCCACGTCAGCTTACTTTCGGTCTGAGGGGCTGCAACTCTTGCTTGAATAATGCTAGGGAGTTTATCAAAGTATCCATCGGGTACATTGAAAAATTCTTTTTTAGGTATGTCGTCCAACTTTTTCATATTCATCTCTTTGACTTTACAATTTTAGAATGGTTTAATCTCCACCCAACAAATCTTCAACTTTCTTTACGGCATGATGGTAGCTGGCTTTTAGGGCACCTACACTGGTTCCGGTAATTTCAGAAATCTGTTCGTATGCCATATCATCAAAATATTTCATGTTGAAGACCAGACGCTGCTTATCGGGCAATTTCAGTAATGCCTTTTGAAGTTTAAGCTGAATGTCGTCTCCCGAAATATGAGGTGAGTTATCCAAGGCTGCTACCAGTTCGCCTTCAACATCGCCAATAGGAAGAAAGAATCTTCGTTTTTTCCGTTGTAAAAAACTAAGGCATTCGTTCGTAGCAATTTTATAAATCCAAGTATAGAGTTGAGCATCTTCACGAAAATTTTCAATGCTTTTGTGCACTTTGATAAAAACCTCCTGAGTAACATCATCGGCATCATCATGATCAATGACTATCTTTCGCACATGCCAATACACTCGCTTTTGATATTCACGTACAAGCAGGTTGAACCCGTAATTGCGGGTATCAGGGTTTTTAATCTTGGCTAAAAGTTCTTTGTCCTTCAAGGAATATTCTAAAAATCAGCGCTTAGACTTCCAAGGTAGGAAAAGGTTTAAAGGTTTTGGATTGAAAATTAAGGAGGAGGTAATTTAAATTACCACGAGAAGTGAATTTGAATTTCTTAGAGAGGCGTATTAGCAGTTTACTTCATTAGTGGTTACGCGTTGCGATCACCATTTTTATTTTGTTCTTCGAACCAACCTCAAGTATGCTAGTGAGTTCTTGAATAGTTAAAACTGACGCCATTCGAAGGACGACAGTTGGTTCTTGCATACCCTTACATTGTTCACGTAATGCGACCTCTAGTTGGTTAAAAGGGATGGGCTTCTTGTTTATATAATATTGTTTGTCTTCCGTAACGGTTAAGGTGATGGGTTGCTTATTCAGTTTTTGATTGGCCTGCGTTTTTGGTAATAATACCTTAATTACGTTTGGATTGGTTACGGTAGAAATGATGAGAAAGAAAAGCAACAGAAAGAACATGATATCGTTCAGCGATGCTGTGGCGACCTCAGCTTGAAAATGTTTGTTGACTTTAATTTTCATGCTACATCATTTTTGGATTGATTGCATAAATTCAAACGCATCTTTTTGAATCTGAAGACCGAATTTTCCAACTCTAGCATGCAATAAATGGTAAGCAGAGTAGGCGAGAACACCAACTACTAATCCGGCACCACTAGTAATCATTTTTTCATAAAGTCCCCCTGCTATAATACCGATACTGATATTGTCCGATAACGAAATGTCATAAAAGATATGGATGATACCGCTGATGGTTCCGATAAATCCTAACATAGGTGCGATGCCGGCAATAATACCCAGGTAGCCCATATTCTTTTCCATTTGTGCTATTTCGATATTGGTAGCCGATTCAAGTACAGATTCGATTTCTCGAATGGGTCTTCCTAAACCATCTAACGCATACCGAATAATGCGGCCAGTAGAAGATGGAAAATGCTCTGCCATTAATTTAGCACCTTTAACGTCTGCCGCCTTCAGATGATTTTTAATAAGGCTAATAAACTCTGGTTTTGTTTTGGTTGAGTCCCTTAAATACAAAATGCGCTCTATTGTTACGTAGATAACTGCCATTAAGAGAAGAGCAATCGGGTACATTATGGGCCCGCCTTTCAACACTAATTCCAGAACAGTAAGTTCTTCAGCTGTCGCGACAAGTTCCTCTGGTGGAGTAGTGATTTGGACTATTAGACCTAAGTAATTGCCAAGATTAGATAAGAACATCATATTTTGTGTGCTTGTAAATTAAAATGACGCAAGGGGCAGATAGCATGATCTCATTAGAAAAAGTGTAGCATGCTGAACCGTTAACGAGAACAGTATG
This sequence comes from Chryseolinea sp., assembly GCA_046595655.1. GTDB lineage: Bacteria > Bacteroidota > Bacteroidia > Cytophagales > Cyclobacteriaceae > Chryseolinea. Next base: position 16,365 of record JBKJOF010000107.1, read on the forward strand.
CTACACTTGATTAATTTATCCCTTTGTCTAATTTTTTGGTACTTGCTTTTTCGGCTTTCCCGCCTCATTAAGCGCTCTTATAGCTTCATTCGCTTTTACGTTGGAAGGATCGAGAGCAATTACTTTTTCCCACCATGTTTTTGAAGGTTTGAGATCACCTTTAAGGTATAGGTAGTAGCCAAGATATGAATAGGCTTCAATTAAGTTTGCTTTTTCCTTCTCAGGATTAGCAGATGCTTTTTCAATTACCATTTCGTAAAATGGTTTGGCTAAGCCGGTTTCGGATTCAGGATCAAGATTTGATTTTGTTCTTGCAAGCCAGAGAGGTCCTATTGTTAAGGTAGGTTGAAGTTCAACCAATTTCTGAAAAGCGCTGTCTGCTTTTTCATACTGTTTAGTAATATAATACGAACGCCCAATAGTAAAGAAGTCTTGTGACGCTGGTCTTGTTCTAATAAGTATTAATTGTTTATAAGCATCGATCGCTTCCAGATATCTTTTCGCTTTAAAAAGAATTTCGCCTTCCAATTGAACAATGTCAGGTTGGTTGGGTACTAACGCAATACTTTTGCGAAAACTTTCTACCGCTAATGAATCTTCGGTTAGTTTCAGATGCAATCTGCCATAAGAGTTATAATCAGATGCTTCTATTATAGACGTATCTGCTTTGCTAAAGTACTGTTCAAAAACAGTTCTGCTTTGCTGAAAGTCTTCAACTTCTTGAAGTGAAATTGCATAGAAGCGAAGTGTAAGCGGAGTAACATCAGGTCGTTGAACCAACTCTTGAAATACCTCATTCGCTCTTTTAAAATCCTTCGCCATGAAAAGGAAGAATGCATAACGTACTTTTCCTTGTTCAGGCTTTTCAGTTAATTTTAAATATTGTTCATAAGCGATAACGGCTTTATCAGCCTTCTTTTCTAAATAGTATAATTCTCCAAGTTCTTTATGTGCAAGAGTGTAAGATGGATCAATGGTAATTGCCTTTGTGAGGGCGGCATCTGCAGCTTCTGTGTTTTTTGAGCGCAGGTATACTAAACCAATTTTATACTCTGCCGTGGCGTCTTTAGGATTTAATGATGCAGCATTTTCATAATTTGTTACTGCTAAACCACCAGTTTGATTATTTTGAAGAAGGTAAGCATCACCCAAAAGAATATAAGTCTCTGGGTCATTATTGTTTGATGACTTTGCTTTTTGTAACAAAGCTAAAGCATTTGTAGAATAGGCTGCCTGTGTAAGATAGGCTTCAGCAACCGCTTTCAGTACAGTAGCATTTTTTGATTTGTTTATGGCAAGAGCCTGATCAAAAAGAATTTTTGCTTCTGCTGCTTTATTCTCTGATAACCGAAGGTGACCTTTCCCAACATAGTTCAAGGCTTCCTTAGGATTTAGTTCGATGCCTTTTTGAAAAGAGATTTCAGCTTTTTTAACATCGCCTTTTTTAATTTGTACTTCTCCTAAGTAGTACCAAATGCTGGCATCTTCAGGATGAGTAGCAATCGCTTGCTTAAGGGTAGTCTCAGCCTTTGAAGGTTGATCGATTTGCGCCTGATACCTTGCCTGATTTATTTCAGGTATCTGCGAATATGCAAATTGGGTAATTACTAGAAAGGACAACATCATGACTGCGACAGACCATTTTCCCTTACGTGTATCCAAAATTCTTTTCATTTTATTAATATTTAATACTCCAGTGGTTGATGTTTTATTTCCACAATGCGAATTGGCATTGTTGCAGGTACAAGCCCCGCTTTTAATACTATTCTCTGACCTTTATCACTAGCTACAAATGAAGTGAATCCGGTTCCTAATCCTGTCCGTGCTTCGCGGCTTACAATAATTACTTTGCGCGAGAACGGATATTTATGTTGTGCGATATAAGCTTGATAGGGCTTATAATATGTGGAGTCAATTTTAATGCCAACAACTCGAATGGAATTGAGAAATACGTCTGATGTAGAATCGTCCGTGTCACTAATCCAACTCACACCAATTAATCCAATTGCATTTTTGTTTTTGGAAACATATTCAACTACCGATGGATTATTGTTGACAGCAAAGCAATTGGATGGGAATTCTATAATATCAAGCGTATCTTTTAAATGGCGTAGTATGCCAGAAGAAGGATTGTCGAATACAATTTTTAATGAATCTGTTGAAGCTCCTTTGAACAATTGATTCCACTTCGAAATCTTTCCAGAAAAGATATCATGAATCTGCTCAACAGAAAGTAAACTATCGCGCGAGGCCTGATTCATAATAAGCGCAATACCTTCATGGGCTATTACCAAGTCGCGTGATGTGATTTTCTGCGCCTTAAGGGCATCCTCCTCTTCAGGCGTTAATTCGCGCGTAATCACAATCATCCTCACACTGTCTATAAGCAAAAGCTCAACGGCTTCTGCTTCAGAGGTGTAGGTTGCAGCTATAAATGCACTCTGATAGATTCCTTGAAATGCTCCTATTTCGGCATCAATAAGAGGTTTTAACGATTCGTCAACAGCAATTTTAATGGAACCATACGTTGGAGTGTCTACTGGTTTACCAGATTTGTCCTTATCGCCACAAGCAGCAGAAATTACCAGAACACAAAGTGCTGCGTGAAAATACCTCATCCCTTTTTATAGTATTTATTATAGATGCGATAAGCTCTAAAAAGTCCATATACCGTTAGCATGCTTCCCAACGGTAATGAATACGTATTCGAAATATTAAATAACTCAACGGAACGCCAGATGATAAGAGCACCCACAATGATGTAGATAATAGCCATGATTGTTTCCATGTACTTCATAACTACGCCAGCGGGTGCTGCTTTAAGCTCATCCGATTTGATTTGCATTACTCTGCAAGTTTAAATTTAATAGGAAGAACAAAGCGCGATTTTACCGCTCTACCATTTTGTTTTCCGGGCTTCCAGGGAGGCATCATCTTTACTACTCGCATTGCTTCATTATCGCAATCGGTATGAATACCCTTTACGAGTTTGATGTCACTAATAACGCCTTCTCTATCAACCACGAAACTCACATAAACAGATCCTTGAATACCCATTCTACGAGGAGCAGGAGGATATTTGATGTTTTTGTTTAGAAATTTTGACAACCCTTCCAATCCACCAGGAAATTGGGCCTGCTGTTCAACGATTGTGAAGATGACATCATCTGTGTTTTCTGCCACAACTTCTGCTACCGGTTCATCAATAATCACTTCGCCAGTACCTTCAATATTTTCGGCACCAATATCAGTTTTCTTTATCTCTTCAATAGTTGGCATTTCTTCTTCCTCCACAATTTCTTTCTCCGTTACTTTTGGAGGAAGAAATTTAATGATGGTTTTAACTGGAGGTGGAATATCCAACTTTGGGGGAGGCGGAACATTCGCATCGATTGGTGGAGGTGGCGCCAGATCAGTATACTTTACTGTTTTCAATTCAACTTCCTCAGTATCGTTACCGCTGTTGAAGAGTTCTACAATTTTAGGTAACGCCAGTACGAAAGCGAATACCAGCACGCTAATTATAGCGGCCGTGGTAACGTGACGACCATAAACATGCCGAATTAGGTAAGCACCATATTCTTTATTCCGGTTTTCAAATACAATGTCATCCCACTGTATAGGATTGTTTTCCTCGGCTTTCATAAATTTGATTCTTTAATAAGTTCCTTATCAACTGGCGTTATGTCTACCATGGCAAAACGCTTGATGTCAGTTATGTTAATCTCATCCAGAATGTCGACCATGTTTTTGTATCTGGACTCATCTGATGGTTTAATGAGAACTACCATTTTGTCGATATCCTTATTTTTTTGAAGCAGTACTTTTCTTACACCGGTGCTTGAAAAATTAGTTACTTCTATTTTTGGATCAGTGATGCCGATGTACCAATACACCTTATCGTCTTCACCTAAAATCAGAGTAAGAACTTTCTTTTCTTGAACAACAGGGGGTACATCCTCTGGTTTCAGTTCTTCCGGCATTGTGATCTCCATTGTTTTAGGCTTGTTCAGCGTGGTGGTCATAACGAAGAACGTAAGCAAAAGAAATGCAAGATCCACCATCGGAGTCATATCGATCTTGGTAGACGTTTTTTTACTTCGAACTTTACCGTCTTTTTTACCACCGCCACCTTGACTTATTTCTGCCATAGCTTTATTTTTTAAAGTGTTTCTTTCGGTATTATAAAGATCCTTTTTCCATGTTGGTGATCAGGTTAAACCGATTGACTTTATTGTCTGTCAGCGTCTTGATCACATTTTTTACTACTGGATAATTGGAATCGCGATCACCCTTAATGGCGATGCGAAGTTTTGGATTGGTTACCCGAGACATCACAACCCAATCTGCAAGTTGATTGTTAACAGAATCGCAAGGTATGCCAGGCTGTTTAACCAGCTTTCGATCATCACGATCGAGGCTCAGAAACTCTTTCAGGTTTCCAATGGGCACACCCATACTTGCGAGACCCGAAAAAGCGGCCGTTTCCTGTTCCGTAAACTGTATGTTATACTTCTCCCCAATTTTACCAAGCAGTGCCTGACGGTGGTATTTTCCATCCATGTTGAAGAAAACAGTACCCTCTTTTGAAACCGAAATTGTCATTACATCGCGATCGGGAATAATGATTTCCGAAACAGATGTAGGCATATCGACAGCCACAGGTTCTTCAGGAGCGGCATTGGCGGTGAGCATAAAGAATGTCACCAAAAGGAAAGCCAGATCCACCATTGGCGTCATGTCAATGGAGGTTGAGGCTCTATGAACTTTTACCTTTCCCATAGTATAGGTTGTTGATGGTTAATTAACCTTTATTGTGTGTAGTGAAATTCTGTACGATGCTATAGCTGGCCTCATCAATACCATACGTAAGTGAGTCGATCATGCTGGTAAAGTAGTTGTACATAATGATGGCGATAGCGGACGTACCGATACCTAATGCAGTATTGATAAGTGCTTCTGAGATACCGTTTGCCAATGCTACTGAATCTGGAGAACCTGCTGTTGCCAAAGCCGCAAACGCCTTGATCATACCCAATACAGTACCTAACAAACCTAACAATGTAGCAACGGAAGCGATTGTTGCAATGATCACCAAGTTTTTCTCCAACATTGGCATTTCTAATTGGGTAGTTTCTTCAATGTCCTGTTGGATTAAAGCAATTTTTTTATCTGCATCAATTGAAGGATTTTTTGCTAGTTCAGTATACTTTACTAGTCCTGCCTTTACTACGTTAGCAACAGAACCCTTTTGAGTATCGCAATCTTTAATTGCTTGTGCAACATTATTTGCAGCAAGGGAAGCTCTGATTTTTTGAACGAAGTTTTTAACACTTCCTTTTCCTTTTGCACGACTAATCGTTAACAAACGCTCGATACCGAAAGTCAACACCATCATTAAAAGTGAAATAAGAACGGGAACAATGTATCCTCCTTTATATACAATAGCGAGGTAATTACCTGGCAGTGGGTGATTTAATGAGTCGTTACCTTGAAAATTAGCCGGGTTACCAAGAACAAAAATGTAGATAATAATAGCGATAACTATTTCTACCGGGATAACCACTGCGGCAAATACAGATTTTAAATTGTCGGACAGAGAATTGGAAGTTTTCATAATTGAAAATTTGATTGTTAAAGGTTTACGATTTTTAGGTTAAGAAATAATGGTGTGTTGTGTGTTTAAAAACTTTCCGATGTACTTCCCAGTAGATAGCCATATAATGTTTAACCCACTCAGAAGTCACAGGAAGAAGGCAATATTAAAAAAAAATTCTAAATAACCAGTTTACAATGGGCTATTGAAACAGTTGCACCCCATCTTGAAGGTAACATGTTTTTGTAAAACTGATCAAGATAGCAGTTAGTCGGCTGAAAAAACTGTTTTTGTACTTCAGAACCCGCTGCTAAACAGATGCGACTAGTAGTAAATTGTTGAACAATCATTAAAAAATAATATTCTGTGGCAGCATTATTTTTTACAGGAAACTGAAGATGATTGTTTTTGACGATGATCATTTGTTCTTCTTGATCGCTTTGTGGGATGTAAAGAACGCACGCTTGACGATTTTCCTTTTTGCTGTTTTGATTTAAAAATTCAACAACCCCTTTGGCAAAGAGCAGAGAAATAACACATGCCAATGCGAGAGAAAGAACATCGAGCTGAAATACCTTTCTTGTTTCCGAAACCATCCCCATCACTTTAATCTTAATTCTTTTTTTCTACGTGCCAGTCCTATTACAATAGGAAGCGTGGTGATTATAATCATTGATACGATGATGATTTCCAAATAATTAATAATGTCTGGGAAGAAATTACCCAACCAATATCCAGACAACACCAGAGTAATAATCCAAAGTGCAGCGCCCAGTACGTTAAAGAATAGAAATTTTTTGAAGTCAATTCTAACCATGCCTGCAAGTATTGGAACAAATGTTCTTACAATAGGCATAAAGCGACCGAGAATAAATGCGGTCATTCCATATTTTGTGTAGAACTCTTGCGTCATGTCAAGGTACTTTTTTTTGTAAAAAAAATTCTCTTTCCTATTCCTAAAAAATCGTTTAGCTCGTAGCCCAAACCAATACCCTAATGAAGTGCCGCTAACAGCTGCAACAATAAGAAGGGTAATGAGAAGCCACACCGGTTGTTTAATGTAATCTGAAGTGGTTAATAGTCCGGCAGTAAATAGTAAGGAATCTCCTGGCAGAAAGAAGCCAAAGAAAAGTCCAGTTTCTGCGAAGATTACAAATAGGAGCAAAGTCAGTCCCCCATATTGGATTATAGCTTGTGGATTTAAAAAGTCCATAAAAGCATAAATAGTGCAATTCATAACCGTACTCTGTCAGAGGTATTTTAATTAATCTTAAGATTTAAAATGCGGATCGAAATTAGAAAGAAAGTACTAAGGAGCACTGCCGAAATTAAAAACATAATATTCGTTATGCCGAAATGCACTGGAGATGTGAATGAATGATAATGTGGTAAACAGATTTGAGATGCGTCCGCACGCCTCCCAATTTAATGTGAATAAACTTTCTGCTGGCCAAAATGAAGAAGAAATGTTTTGAGAATCTCGAAGTACAATTTCCTTAGCAAAAGGGACTTTATAAGAGAGCATCAGGTTAGCATCTTGAGGTTGAGCCGATGCTTGTGTAAAGGCATGAGTTACAATGCAAAGAATGAATAGTGACTCGAAGAAGACTCCCACATTACACCTTATTTTGCTCAGAACACTATTCATAGGTAGGTAGCAAAGGTATAGGAAAGTTTTCCTGAAAATGATTGCGGGACTATTAAATATTAAAAAATCTTAATATCACAGAATTTTGATGGGCTCGCTTTAATGCTTGGTGTTAAATAGGTAATTGCACTTTGGAATACAATCTCCAATACTTTACACAGTATTAGAAGGAATGTCACCTTAATTTTTTCATTCAAATCTTCTACAAGTTTTCAGATGCGTTAGCAAACAATTTAAATCTACAAGTTGGTAATATGAGATTTTTGCTACTTTTACGGCCTTTAAAAAAAATAGTCATTATACTATTGCTATTGGGCAGAGGTCTTAGCACGTGGAGTGATTTATTTCAATTTCGAAAATAACAGTAAGTCATTTGTTAATTATTCATTTATTTCAAAAAGAAATTTCGCTGATCTCTTCAGAGTCGTTATCTCCCAGAACGTTCGCTAAACATTTATCACTCTATGTTTTAATTCTTGGGTTTTCACCGGGCTTAATTTATCTTTTTTATTAACGGGGCAAATTTATTATGCAAAATAAAGGACTAGTAACTTTTCTTTTGAAAGTGATGACACTCTTGATTTTTCGAAAGACCATAAGCTACCAGACAACAAGGCTATTGCTTAATTCTAATCGCTTCAATTCTTAAAGGTATCGGAAATACGTATTTCATTTTATACTTTTAACGATTGAGCAACTAATACCTTCTCCTGTTTTGGTGATTTCACCACAACAGGAGAAGCGTTTTAATTAAGGCTCGACTAAACCGCTTTTAACTTTACAAGGTACCGTCATCAAAACCTAAACCGAAAAACTAGAGCATGGCAAATATTTGGGTAAAAAAATCCATCCATCAACTCATGGATGAGACCACCACAAATGCTAATGGATTGAAGCGAACGTTGGGAAGATTCAATCTGATCATGTTAGGCATTGGAGGTATTATAGGTGCTGGTATATTCGTTCTTACCGGGCAAGCAGCTGCGAACTATGCTGGACCCGCCATCATTCTTTCCTTCACCTTCGCAGGTTTTGCCTGTGCGTTTGCTGGCTTATGTTATGCGGAGTTTGCATCAATGATTCCAGTTGCTGGAAGTGCATACACGTATGCATATGCTACCTTAGGTGAATTTATTGCATGGATTATTGGTTGGGATTTAATTCTTGAATACCTCTTTGGCGGAGCAACTGTTTCCGTAGGATGGTCAGGGTATGTCGTCAGTTTTCTGAAAGATTATGGCGTTAACATTCCTGCGGCATTATGTAATGCACCGCTTGCATTTGACACAACAACACACGACTGGCTTCTTACTGGAAGCATGATGAATTTTCCAGCTATGTTTATCGTGGCTGTTATTACAACATTGTTGGTTATTGGAATAAGGGAATCTGCTAACGTTAACAATATTATAGTGGTTATTAAAATAGTAGTTATCCTTCTCTTTATCGGATTTGGTTTGATGTACATCGTGCCTGAAAATCTTACTCCTTTTATTCCTGAAAACACGGGAACATCTGGGCAGTTTGGATGGAGCGGTATCTTTCGCGCATCAGGAATTGTTTTCTATGCCTACCTTGGGTTTGATGCTATATCAACGGTAGCGCAGGAAGTTAAAAATCCTCAACGTGATATGCCCTGGGGAATTTTAGGATCGTTAGTGATCTGTACTGTGATTTATATTTTAGTTGGATTTGTAATGACGGGTATGGTGAGTTACACGAGTCTCAATACAGCAGCTCCTATTGCCGTTGCCGTTGACTCAGCAGGAGCAGCTTTGCAATGGTTAAGAACACCAATTAAAATTGGAGCGATTGCAGGTCTTAGTTCCGTTATTTTGGTGCAACTCTTAGGACAAACCCGAATTTTCTACTCGATGTCAAATGATGGACTATTGCCACAAAGTTTCGGAAAAGTTCACAAGAAATTTAAGACACCTTATATCACCACTTTGATTACAGGATTCTTTGCAATGATTGTGGCTGGTCTATTTCCAATTAACTTACTTGGTGAACTAGTTTCTATCGGAACCTTGCTGGCTTTTGCAATAGTATGTGCAGGTGTTTTAGTGTTGCGCTATAAAAGTCCAGAACTACACAGGCCATTTAAAACTCCACTCTTTCCCTTCGTTCCTATCATGGGGATTTTATCCTCCATTGGAGTTATGATAGCATTACCCGGAGATACATGGATAAGACTGATTGTTTGGATGGGAGTGGGTCTTTTAATTTATTTCTTTTACGGCATGCGCAAGAGCAAGCTGAATGTACCTGTTCAATAATTTTCAATTTGTATAAATAAATTCACCATCTATTTTCACTTTAAAGTTTCATTAAAATGACTCAGAATTTTTTCTTTTTAGCTGTAGTAGGCATTTCATGCGTTGCGCTTGTCTTTGCATTTGTTCTCTCTCGTTGGGTGAGTAAACAAGAAACCGGAAACGAGCGAATGCAAAAGATTGCAAAGTATATTGCAGATGGCGCTTTGTCTTTTTTAAAAGCAGAGTATAAAGTGCTTTCTGTTTTTGTCGTTACGATTGCCATCGTACTCGCTCTTAGTGCCAATTCAGAATCATCGCATGCTGTGATAGGTTTGGCTTTTGTTGTAGGAGCATTACTTTCTGCATTGGCTGGATTCATTGGTATGCGTGTGGCTACAAAAGCCAACGTGCGCACAACGCAAGCAGCACGTACTAGTTTGTCGAAGACTTTCAATATTGCTTTTGCAGGCGGGAGCGTAATGGGTATTTCAGTTGCTGCATTAGGTGTTCTGGGCCTTACTATTCTTTTTGCAATATTTCAAAGTACGTTCAATGCAAATGGTTCGAACCTACACCGCGTGTTGGAAATACTTACCGGTTTTTCATTAGGCGCTGAAAGTATTGCACTTTTCGCTCGAGTGGGTGGAGGTATCTTTACCAAAGCAGCCGATGTAGGTGCTGACTTAGTAGGTAAGATAGAAGCAGGCATCCCTGAAGATGACCCAAGAAACCCTGCCGTAATTGCGGATAACGTTGGCGATAATGTTGGAGACGTAGCCGGTATGGGAGCTGACTTGTTTGGTTCTTATGTAAGTACAATTCTGGCCACTATGGTATTAGGAGCTACGGTAATTACGAATGATGGAATGAACGGACTTTCTCCTGTTATTCTTCCTATCGCCATTGCTGCTATTGGTCTTGTGTTCTCAATCATTGGAACGTTCTTCGTTAGAATCTCTGAAACAGGAGACGCGCTGAAGGCATTAAATAAAGGAAATTTCATTTCCATCATCTTGACCATTATCGGTTCATATTTCTTGATTGATTACCTTCTTCCAGAAACGTTTTCAATTGGAGAAACAGTTTATCCATCGATCAATGTTTTCTATTCAGTGATTACTGGTTTAGTGGTAGGATTTTTAATGAGCATCATCACAGAATATTATTGTTCAATAGGAAGAGCTCCTGTTACTTCCATCATCAGACAATCTGTTTCGGGTGCAGCAACGAACATCATAGCCGGACTTAGTGTGGGTATGATATCTACCGCTTTACCAATTTTGGTTCTCGCTTTCGGAATTGTGGTATCGTATGAGTTCGCTGGAATTTACGGAGTGGCGATTGCTGCTTCTGGTATGATGGCCACAACGGCTATCCAACTCGCCATTGATGCTTTCGGACCTATTGCAGATAATGCAGGCGGTATCGCTGAGATGAGTCATCTTCCAAAAGAAGTTCGTGAAAGAACTGACAATCTAGATTCAGTAGGAAATACAACAGCTGCTATTGGTAAAGGATTTGCCATTGCATCTGCAGCATTAACTTCTCTCTCGTTGTTTGCAGCGTTCATGGCCATCACTAACATTACAGTGATTGACATTTCAAATCCGAAAGTGCTTGCCGGATTATTTATTGGTAGCATGATTCCATTCTTATTTTCTGCACTAGCGATTCGTGCTGTAGGTAATGCAGCCATGGCGATGGTTGAAGAGGTGAGAAGACAATTTAAATCAATCCCTGGCTTACTTGAAGGTAAAGAAGGTGTTGAACCTGATTATGAAAAATGTATTCAGATATCGACTAAGGCTGCTATTCTACAAATGATTTTACCGGGTGCTATCGCACTTTTATCTCCTGTCATTATAGGTTTCACTGCCGGTCCAACGGTATTGGGTGGCGCATTAGCAGGTATCACTGTATCTGGAGTTCTAATGGCTATTTTCCAATCGAATGCTGGTGGTGCCTGGGATAACGCGAAAAAATCTTTCGAGAAGGGTGTAACGATTAATGGTGAGCAGTATTTCAAAGGATCCAATCCTCACAAGGCAACCGTAATCGGTGATACTGTTGGAGATCCTTTCAAAGATACTTCTGGTCCATCAATGAACATCCTCATCAAGTTAACGTCTATCGTTTCCTTGATCATTGCATCCATGATTTCTTAAGAACTCTTTCGAGTTTAAAGTTCCGAGTTGATAATGCTCGAAACTTTAAACTCGAAATTCTTGAAGCGTATCCACTAATAATTCAAACTGTTCTTTCGAGTGCGTTGGGAAGTTAGCAAACCGAAGTTGTGTTTTCTTGTTTGCTCCATAACCATCTCCTGGCTGTATACCTTTCGCTAACAGTGCCTTTGTTACCTTCTCCGTGTGTTCACCACACTCAGCAACAATAACTGTCTTCGATTGAAGTGCGACATCTTTTACAAAAGCACTCATCAGCGGATGCTGATTTAATGTTTGATATAAAATTGCTGCTTTGTATTCTGTTTCTTTTCTGATGCTGGTAATTCCTCTTCTTACTAAATCTTCCACTACTTGTCCGAGTAAATAAATTCCCAAGACATTGGGCGTTTCTGGGTTTTGATTTTTGATGGCGTGAGAGTATAAAGACGGAATGCTATGAAATGATCCGATTGAAATTCCTTTGGAAAGTAATTGATCTGCTTTAGCCACGCACTTATCATTAATCATCCAAACACCAAGACCTGCAGGTAATCCGAATCCTTTTTGAACGGAGAAGAAAACAGAGTCGAACTTGGTATAATCAAAATCAGGATAGGGTAGAGACGAAACTGCATCAACTGCAATTAATGTATTGGGATTTTGCTCCCGTATTTTATACATGAAATCCAATGGTTGACAAACACCACTACTGGTTTCATTATGCGTAATACCAATGAGTTCAATTCCTTCGGGAATCTCTACGTTGGCATCAAATCCTTTTCCCATATCAACTTCTAACTTTGTCGGTTTCTTGTTGAGAAGTTGTGCGATTTCATAAAAACGCTTGGAGAATGATCCATTCACAAAATGGAAGGATTGCTCTTCAACCAGATTTTGAAGAATGCGTTCCCAGATTTCATTGGCTGATCCTGTAAAGAGAATATGGTAGTTTGGAGGAAGGCCCAACAATTCACGTAAGCCATCCACAGTTTTCTTATAAATGGCTTCGTATTGTTTACTGCGATGTGATAGTGATGGAATGCCATCGCGAAAAGCAGTACGTACATGATCTTCAACTGTAAAATAAAGTTGTGAAGGACCGGGAGTGAAATTGATTTTTGGCGTCATAGGTTGAGTGTAAAAGTAAAGACTTCTTCTTTTACGCCAATCTTTATTGCTGATTGAGTAATGAAAAAGATATTTTAATACTTACCTGTTTCGATTGCAGAAGTATATTCAAAAAAATACTTTTCATCAACAGGATCTCTCAATCTGTTTTAGTTAAGTTTGTAATGAAATCCACTTGGGTTTGGGACACGTTTGCTGAACCTAACATGTATACAATACCGAGTGTAGCTTTTGTCCAAAATCAGGCCTCACCCTTACGGGACCTCGCCCAAAAAGCAGGATAACAGAAGAAGGTTGCGGATGACGGCAGCTCAAAACTTGTCTTTCTTGAGGTTCAGAAACACCTCTCCAAGTCCGGTGGATTTTATTTTTTTATAAAAGGGGGGAGAAAAAAAGTGGCAAACCGAACATCGCACCGCTCAACCACCTACCCTTGCTACCTTCCGATCCTAGGGGAGTTCAGCAGGAGCTGGTCGTGCCGATTTGCCGGTGCGAATCTACAATTGATATT
>JBKJOF010000211.1:0-25146 GCA_046595655.1 Chryseolinea sp.
TTTGAATACTTCTTCTTATAACTACCGCCTTGCTTCCTTACTTTAATAGTCTGCAATTTCTTACTGCTATCGAGCCGGTAGTTGGGCGATTTCTGATAATTTCGTTTTATCGCACTCTTGTATCGACTGTTCTTTTTGTACGGAGAACCTTTGGCTGAGTATTTTGATAATGTCTTTCTTCGTAACGAAAGCGCCTGCGTGTTGATCTTCTTCGCGTTGCGATAGTTGGAATAGTACTTCTGATTATTAAAATCAAAACGCAATGTAATTTCGTTTGATGCTCCCAACTTTGCTCCATACCCAGCAGCATTCACATCGCGTGTGTATCCGATCAGAAATTTATCCAGAATCCTGACACCAAGCGAAGCACTGATTGTTCCGCCTGTGCGATACGATCCACCCAACAATAAAAAACTATTCATGGTGTAGTAAAGCCCAGCATCAAACTGACTCGCTCCATTTAAGTAAGATCGATAGGTAATCATGGGTTCCAAGAGATCCTTATCACCGCGCAAGGCAATGGTGCCGTTCGCGTAAGCAGAGTAATATCCAGGGAACTGTGAGGGAACTTCACTGAAACCTCGAGTTAAATTTGTTAACCGATTTGCAGCAACACCAAGCGTAAGAAATTTTGATTTGTAGGTAACCCCAAAAGAAAAGTCGGCTTGGCCCGGTGTTACATTTCCAACAATCAACTCATCACCTTCATCTACCACATCCACGCGACTCGTGTTGATTTTGAAATTGGAATACTCACCGCTAACACCAAACGAAAGTGATCGGGTATCCGTCATTTTAATGTGGTAGGCAAAGGCTGCCATCGTAGAAAAGGTTTCATACACTCCCACCTTTTCCTGAAATACATTCACACCCATTCCAAATCGATCTTGAGCAAAGGGTGTGTGAATGCTTAGGTAATTGGTTACAGGTGCCCCTGATACACTCGACCAATTTTGTCGATGAGAGAAAGTTAGCGAACCTAATCCATTACCTGCAACGGATGGATTGTATAAAAATGAATTGGTAAGCTTCTGTGTAAACAACGGAACATCTTGCGCATTCGCAGTTACAATCGTGATTACAAACCATGCACTGATGCAGAAAGTTTTTATGTAGAGTCTCATCATTTCTTAACCAGCGTTACAGTTCGTGTGATTACTTTACCTGAATCGTTCAACTTCACAATGCAGATGTAGTTTCCAACAGGTAAGTAGTTTCCTCCTTTTTTAAAATCCCATTCGTTATTATAGGCATTCCGATTATACACTTCAACACCCCACCGATCGATAACCGAAACAGTGTTGTTTGGAAAACGCTCGATGTCTACCACAATCAATCGATCATTCTTTCCGTCTTCATTGGCGGTAACAACATTCTTGATAGCAGTGGTTGATAAGACTGGAAATTCGCTGATGGCTAAATCGACAGATGCAGTACCAACACAGCCGGTAGTTGTTTTTACACTTAGGGAAACGTTGAATGTTCCTTGCGATGTATAAGTGTGTTGTGGATTTTCTTCTGATGATGTTTCTCCATCTCCAAAACTCCAGGCATAGGCAGTTACGGGCAAATCAACGGTTGAGGTAAATTGAAGTTCATCATCAATAATTTGTTCGTTGGCCGGTGGAGCTTCTATCGAAACAACAGGTAATGGATTAACGCTAATCGACAGTGTTGCTGCACTACTTAATCCACAATTATTTTTGGCTTTTACACTTATCAATCCTCCTGGAGCGGCATCGCCAATGATTGTAATCGTATTGCCAGAGGTTGATGATGTTGTACTTAACCCGGCAGGTAAGATCCATTCATATGTTAATGCATTTACAAATCCTTGTGCGGTTAGGTCGAGAGAACCGTCCTGACACATAACAACTGTCGAGCTGGAGATTGAACCGATTCCCGATGGAAGATTATTTATTTGAACCACTGCCGTGCCTGACATATCACTTGAACAGTTCCCCGTATTTTTTCCTTTCACAGAATAAGTACCTGCTGCTGTGAAGAATCCTGCAAAGTTAAAGGCCCCACCACCCGGAGTAGATTTCACACCCGTGGCCACTGCACCGAGATACACTTCGTACTCCACTCCTGATTGGGAGTTTGACAAGCCAATTGTTACACCGTTGCTTCCAACACAATACGATCCTCCACCGGTAACACTAAACACATTCGGCAAAGTAGATATAGTTAAGGTCGAAGAAGAAACTGTACCGAGAGGTATATCATTGTTCGTTACACTTACCACTCCGCTCGCAGCAGCAGTAGGAGCAACCGTTATTGATGTTGCAGTATGTCCCGTTACCGGGATGTTTATACTATTGATTGATACAGTTGGAGTTGCCGTTCCGAAGTTTGTTCCCGTAATAGTCACAGACTGACCAACACAAACCGCCAGCGGTGCAATGTTTGTAATCGATGGTCCTGCTTGGGTGGTGAAGGTAATGCTCGATGTAATCGTTGCATTGTTGTTACTGTCTTCTACTGGTGCGATACTTAAATAGTAAAGTTGACTCGGTAACAATGCAGCACTAGGATCGATGGTGATAAGGTTCATCGTTCCATTAATGGTTGCTGTGAATGGTACATTTGCACCTGCCGCATTATTCAATTTCAATGAAACAAGAGCTCCTGCATTTGCATTGGTGACAACCGAATTGTCGATGTTGCGAATAGGTTCGTTAAACGCAATTGTAAGATTGGCTGTAACTACAATGTTGGTGGCTCCATTCGTTGGAGTGAAGGTAATGATGGGAGGCGTTGGTATACCTGTGCCAGAAGTAATTGTACCAGATGACCAGGCTATTCCTTTACGCGTAAATATTTTAAAGGAATAAGAAATACTGTTTGTTAAACCCGTGATAACAACGTTTGTTCCACTTCCTTTATACACTACAAACTCATTTGGTATAACGGCTGTTCCACTTCCAAAAACAGCACTTGCTGTGTAAGCTGTTCCATCACCAATAGGAGTTGATGCAGGAACGCCTCCTTGTTTTCCAATAATCAATACTTCATCAAAACACGAAGCAGGGTTTGTCCAGTTCAATGTAATCTGAGCATCACCAGGAGCGTTTATTAATCCCGTAACATCTACAGGAGAGCCAATCGTTACGGAAATAAAATTACCCGTTTGTGAAGTGCATGTTGAAGAAGTGACGCGTACTCGATAGTGTGTGGTTTGTAAGATACCAGCCGGAGGATCGTAGTTTACCAATGTCGCTCCTAAAATATTGGTGTATGGCCCGGTGGTGGAAGCTGTTGCAGATTCCCATTGATACGTATAAGTACCATCACCACCCGTTGCTGTTCCTCCAGAGAGTACTGTCGGATCATCTCCCACGCAAACGTTTTGAGTTCCTCCGGGTGCTCCAGGTGTAACTGCTGGGTTTAATGTAAGCGTTACTGCAGTTCGAAAATCACTTGTGCATTGCGTTGTTCCATCGTAAATCTCCGCGTAAAATGTTCCCGATGCTGCTGTGGGGATAAATATTTCATTCCTCGCGCTCCCCGAAACATCTCCAGGAGCAACATTGCCTGCAGTAGCAGCATCATACCAATTAATATTTCTTCCTGAGCCTGGATTGTCAACATTGATTGCTGGCTTTGCATCGCCTGCGCAATAAGAAGCATTGACGGGATTAGTCGGAGCTGGCATAACTCCGCAAGAGGTAAGCGATGTAAACTGATAGTTATTAATATTATAACATCCACCTACAATGGTGCTGTAAGAATACATATCAAACTCATAATTACTATTGGCCAGTAATCCGGTAATATCAACTGAAGTACCAGGGCCTTTGTAAACCACAAAGTTACCTGCACCTACCGCATCGCCTGAACCGAATACAGTATTGGCATTGTAGAGTGAAGCAATAGCAGGTTTAAAAGCAGTTGATCCCTGACGAGCTACAATGAATGCATCCTCCGGAGCTATCTTCGTCCATGATAAGGTAACACTCGTGCTTTTCTTATTGGTAAAGACAGGTGTTACTGGGGGAGCAGTTGTTGCATCGCATACATTGAATCCATTTGTGTTAAGTGTACCCGATATTACACTGTAGCCGTTAAGCACTACAATATCTGTGTACAATGTTGCCGTACCAAAACTACTATCAATGATCAATTGATCGATTATCAACAGGTTGCCTGAAGTGTTACGGATGTAAGCGTTACCAAAAGTATTTGTGATGATTCCGGGATTAAGTAATGATCCAATAATATCAAGGGTACCGGCAATATCAATTGTGAAACCATCTGCATCTAAGGTTCCTGTTGCTTCAATTCGAAGACCATCGATATTGGCTTCAAAGTAAATATCGCCAGTTAATATCATGGTGTGTCCGGCTCCAATGTATGCATCGCTACCTGAACCTGGAAGATCTGTGGCAGGCACTCCAATGTGAGAAGGATCGTGAGTCCATGAATTGGGGTCACTATAAATAAAAGGTGTGTTTTGTCTTGAATAATATTTTGTTGGGTCAAGATCTGTTGTAAAATTCCACGTAGTTGCCGAACTAATCCCACCAAAATCATTGCCTGACAAATCTGAAAACACTTTACTACCCACAAGTATGTAATAATCAGTACTGCCCAGAAGCTTATCATCAGGGTCGATTGTTGCCGTAGTTCCGACAATAGAAACATTCGCATCTGCCCGACTTATTGTGTCAATCGGGATATTTCCCACAGTTTTAAAAATAAGAATCGAGTTTTCTAATAAAGTTCCAGAGGTACTAGATATTTTAACATTCTCATCAAATGCTATAACCAAATTAGAAAATCCACTAACGGTAACAGCACCATCGAGTGGAGTTAGTATGCTCACCCCAGGCGGAGTAATGTCTGCTTCAATAGCGAGATCAGTAACTCCCGCAGCCGGTAAACTAATCAAAGTCGTTGGACTCGATCCATTCACATTAACACTACAGATATTGCCATCCATAATGTAATAGACTTTGCCGAATTGAGAATAAACCTGCATAGAGGTACATGTACTACCAGGTAATGCAGATCCATGAGAAACGAGTCCTCCTCCATTTGCATCACAAGACCAGAGTATGTTGGATCCATCAATGAAATATAATGTGTTTGTTCGCTCATCAAAATTCATTACTTGAACTGAATTTGTACCAGCCACAATTATTGTCAATCCTACGTCTGAAAAATCAGATCTATAGATTGCGTCATCATCTTGATCATAGGCATAGATAACCTCTGCACCATCATCCACTGTCACGCATGTGAAGTAGTGATTGTTTCCGCCAAGATTCATAACAATACGAGTGCCTGTACTTTCTACAAAAAACTCAATACCTCCGTTCATTTCAGGCGCATAAATACCACTCGCAATTTCACTGTATGCTACATCCTGATACCCTGCAAATGCTCCAGTAGTGATTAATGGAAAAGGAGATGAGCCGATGTAGTCTGCCTGAATTAAATCTTCACCAAAATTCTCACTGTAGAATATAAAGTTTCTATTTGCATCAATGGCCAATGAATTGGGATTTGTTAGACCTGTAGCAGAACCATAAACGCTTGCTGTTCCGATTCCTGTTGGAGTAATATTAGCTACACGAATCTGGTCGTTGGCACTTTCTACCCAAAGCAGTCTCTGCGCTGCTGAATAGTTACTAAAAAAGAAGAATGCTAAAACGAAGGTTAACTTGATGTATCTAAGCATCTGACAAACTGATTAGGGAAGATTTTTTTTACCATATTAAATACGATCAATCCTACGAAAGTAAGCAAATTCATCAACTGCATAATTAATTTTATGACAGACGGAATCAGGATGTATGAAGAATTCAACATATGAAATGTTCTAACAAAGTATATTTTTTCAATCCAGAAAGCACTTTATCTTCGCAACTCTAAATTAAATCTATGCTACCCAACCACAACCCAACTGAAACATCTGCCTGGCAACGTCTTGAGATGCATTTTCTTTCTATGCAAGCCACGCACATGCGCGAATTATTTGCTGAAGATGTCAACCGCTTTGAAAAACTACACGTAAAGTTTGAAGATATACTCGTTGACTATTCAAAGAATCTTGTCATCGATGAGATCATGAAAGAATTAATCGCACTGGCAAATGAGGTGGAGTTGAAAGATGCCATGCATGCGATGTTCAGAGGCGACAAAATAAACCAGACTGAAAATCGATCTGTTCTTCACACTGCTTTGCGTAATCGATCAAACACACCTGTATTCGTAGATGGTGTAGATGTTATGCCTGATGTAAATAAGGTACTCGAACAGATGAAACAATTCTCATCTAGTCTGTTGGATGGATCCTGGAAAGGATTTAGTGGCAAAGCAATAACCGATATTGTTAACCTTGGTATTGGTGGTTCAGATCTTGGGCCGTATATGGTTACGGAAGTCTTGAAGCCATACTGGAAAAACATCACGCCTCATTTTGTATCGAATGTTGATGGAACGCATATCGCGGAAACGGTTAAACATCTCAATCCGGAAACGACTCTGTTTATCATTGCCTCCAAAACGTTTACCACACAAGAGACGATGACGAATGCAGAATCTGCTCGTAACTGGTTCTTGGAAAAAACAGGAAACAAAGGTGAGGTAGCAAAACATTTTGTTGCCGTATCAACCAATAAAAAAGAAGTATCTGCTTTTGGAATCGCTCCTGAAAACATGTTTGTATTTTGGGATTGGGTTGGAGGTCGTTATTCATTATGGTCATCCATCGGTTTATCAATAGTGTGTACCATTGGCTACAAGAATTTTGAAGAGCTGCTCGATGGTGCACATGCTATGGACAATCATTTTAAAGATGAGCCATTCGAGAAAAACATTCCTGTAATTTTAGCACTGCTCGGTGTTTGGTATAACAACTTTTTTGGAGCCGGATCGGAAGCCATTCTACCGTATGATCAATACCTGCATCGCTTCGCTGCCTACTTTCAACAAGGTAATATGGAAAGCAACGGTAAGTCAATTGATCGTGACGGTAAACCGGTAATGTATCAAACCGGACCAATCATCTGGGGCGAACCTGGAACCAATGGACAACATGCATTTTATCAACTCATTCATCAAGGTACTAAGTTAACACCGTGCGATTTTATTGCTCCTGCTAATAGTCAGAATCCATTAACGGATCATCACGCGAAACTTCTCTCCAACTTCTTCGCGCAGACCGAAGCGCTCATGCAAGGTAAAACTGAAGAAGAAGTAGTTGCCGAATTATCGCAAGCCGGAATGAGCAAAGAAGATATTCAATTTCATGCACCCTTCCGCGTATTTGAAGGCAACAAGCCGAGCAACAGCATTATGTTCAAGCAACTTACTCCGCGCACATTAGGAAGTCTGATTGCCATGTATGAACATAAAATCTTTGTTCAGGGTGTGATCTGGAACGTCTTTAGTTTTGATCAGTGGGGTGTTGAACTGGGGAAGGTACTCGCCAAGAAAATTCTCCCGGAATTACATTCTGATGCTGAAATCACATCGCACGACTCATCTACAAACGGCTTAATCAATTATTTCAAACGTTTGAAGTTTAATTGATGCAATTCTTAATTGCAAAGTACAATCCGTCCCTTATTTTTGTTGGATTTTTAAACTGAATGGAGAATAAAATTTCGAGAATTGGAGTCTTTACATCAGGTGGTGATGCTCCGGGAATGAATGCTGCGATACGTGCAGTCGTGCGTGCATGTGCATATTATAAGATAGATTGTTCAGGCATTATGCGCGGGTACGAGGGTATGATTGAAGGCGACATTGTGAAGCTTGGACCCCGTTCGGTAGGTAATATTATTCAACGCGGAGGCACCATTTTAAAAACTGCCAGAAGTAAAGAGTTCCGTACTCCCGAAGGTCGGCAGAAAGCCCACGACAACTTAAAGAAAGAAGGTATTGAAGCTTTAATTGGAATTGGTGGGGATGGAAGTTTCACCGGTCTACATAAGCTCTACGAACAATTTCAAATGCCTTGCATTTGCATTCCCGGCACAATCGACAACGATTTATCAGGCACAGACTTTACGATTGGTTATGATACTGCAACAAACACCGCAGTAGAAGCGATTGATAAAATTCGTGATACTGCGCTTTCGCACAATCGCTTATTTTTCATTGAAGTGATGGGACGTAACTCTGGTTACATTGCCATCAACAGTGGACTAGCCGGTGGAGCTGTGGCGATGATAATACCTGAACAAACTTCGTCCTTTGATGAATTATATAATCGGTTAGTAGAGGGAGGCGACACTAACAAAAAATCCAGTTTAGTTGTTGTCGCAGAGGGATCTAAGATTGGTGATGCCAATGCGCTTGCCAAACAAGTAGCCGAACGCTCATCATACTTCGATATTAAAGTAACAGTACTCGGTCATCTGCAACGCGGTGGCTCACCAACTTATTTCGATCGTGTACTTGCAAGCAAAATGGGAGTTGGTGCAGTTGAAGGTCTTATGGCAGGTAACAAGGACGTAATGGTTGGTATTCGTAATCAAAAGATTGTCTTCAACAGTTTTGACGATGTTATGAGTAAACATCATGAGATCGATAGCGAATCTATTCGCATCGCAAAAATTCTATCCATTTAATAATCAGTTAATCAAACGATCATGGCGAAGGAATTAACAATTGGTATAGACATCGGTGGAACAAATACGAAGTACGGTATTGTCGATCGCGATGGAAATGTATTGTATCACGGAAGTATTTCGACAACACAATACGAAGAGTTTAAAGATTATTTTGAAGGATTGGCCGCAGCCTTACGTGTTGCCATAAAAGCTGTTCCGGGCGATAATAAAATTATTGGTGTGGGTGTAGGTGCAGCAAACGGTAACTACTACAAAGGAACCATCGAGCGCGCTACAAACTTAAAATGGAAAGGTATTATTCCGTTGGCCGATATGTTCAAAGAAGAGTTTGATCTTCCTGCTATTGTTACCAATGATGCAAACGCTGCTGCCGTTGGAGAAATGGTATACGGTGCTGCAAAAGGAATGAAAGATTTTGTCGTGATTACCTTGGGTACTGGTTTGGGAAGTGGCTTTGTTGCTAACGGACAGTTACTAAATGGAAAGCATGGTATCGCTGGCGAAGTGGGACATACTTCCGTAAACCCAGCAGGACGTTTTTGCAATTGTGGCAAGCGTGGTTGTTTGGAAACTTACGTATCGGCAACTGGTATTAAGCGAACAGTTTATAAATTATTGGCAGATCACTTAGAAGACAGCGAACTGCGTGGAATAAGTTTTGATAATCTTACCACAAAGATGATTACCGAATCAGCTGTTCGTGGTGACGTTGTTGCCCTTGCAGCATTTGAATACACCGGAAGAATTCTCGGAATGAAGTTGGCCGAAACCGTTGTGCATACTGATCCGGAAGCCATCTTCTTATTCGGTGGTTTATCGCTTGCTGGTGATTTGATTTTTAAACCGACCATCAAACACATGGAAGCGAACCTGATGCCTTTGTTCCGTGGAAAGATTAAAGTTCTTCCATCAGGATTACAAAATCAGGCCGCGCCTATTATTGGTGCGAGTAGCTTGGTCTGGAATTACCTGGACTCTACTAATTTTAAAGAGGTTTTAGCCTAATCCCTTTTTGTATGAGATTATAATCTGAATCTTTTAAGAAGATCAGATAGGATATCATCATGATCAATGCAAAATCCGGAAGAGTAAGCATCACCCAGATGATGAAGTGAAAAGTAATTCCGATTATCAACAAAATTAATCGCGTTCGTTTAAACCAAATCAGTATTACAAAAGCTAATTCAAATACTATTGTTATCCACGAAAGTGTGAGGTTGACATAATGATTATCCAGCATGTCAAACCGTTGGTTGTAAAAGAAATCCAGATGAGCAATGTAATTCATGGCATCGCCCGATCGCCACACCTGGCTCGTTAGTTTATCCCAACCGGAAACCAAATAGATGAACACAATCTGCAACTGGCAAAGTAATACTGTTGCATTAAAGACGAGTATCATCATCGCATTCCAATACTTATTATTTATTGCTGACCAAGTGCTCATGCCGATCGACCAGAACGCAAGCATGATTAATACATAATCAGATCCATTGCTTATGGAAACATTAAGACGGTATAGGTTAATTACGAGTAAGAAGAAAATGATACCAATTACATAATTCCATCGGAGGAATAAAACGACCGTTAGAAAGACAAGACACAACCAATAAAAAACAGAGAGATGCTCGCTCCCCCATTGTGCTGGCGAAAACAAAATACGAACCACAAAAGAAGGAGATGGAGTAAATTCTCGTAAAGCGATCAGACCCTCACTAATCGACCAAATCAAACCAATTTTTAAAACAACAAAAACAACAAGTGCTTTACAGAAAACAGATACAGCAAACGCATTCTGTTTCATATCCAGAAATTTTCTAAAGAATTGCTGTTGAAAATTATTTAGGTAATCCACTCTTCACAGGTTTAAAGACAACACGAAATGCAGTATCCGATAGTATAGATTTACTTTTCGGTTGCCACGTATTCCATACGTACAAAAGTTTAATTGAATCGGATTGCTGATCATGATGAATGCTTATGTACCGGATAAGCTCAGCCGATGCCACTCCTTCGCTCCCATCAATTTGTTTTAAGGAATCAATTTCAGCATATGCCTTACGCGCTACGTACCGTTGGTACTCACCCCATTTCGAGTTATGATAACGCCATTGATGTTGTTGAAAGTCATCGAAATTCTCTTGACTTATGTCGTGAAAGGATGACCAATTACCCGCTGAAGAAAGATGACTCACATAAAGATGAGGTGAAGTCTTTATTCGCGTATCGCTAAAAAATGGACCGAGCGCGATGAGTTTCTTATAAAATGAATTGAGTGAACCAGGAAGAACATCTGCTTTAAAAAAAATGAATTGAAGAGTCAATAGAATATGAGCAGCAAAAAATAGCGCGGTAAACCAAAAAAGAATTTTTCTAAACTTCTGATTTGAAGAATCCTGATTCATTTCTAAAGGTAATCAAAAAGAGTTTGTGGAATTTAGCTGAAACAATCTCATCTATCAATGTCTAAAATTTTGGGCAATAAAGGCAACAAGTTCCATCAACCAGGCTATTCCAACATGAACAATAATTCCGCCCCAGATGCTCTTCGTTTCATAGGCAATTACACCTAAAATATAGCCACCAAAAATAGAACTGATCGCTTCTCCTGCTGGCTTGCCCAGGTGAAGAAAACAATATGTTACTGCCATCGCAAGCACTGCCTTCCTTCCTAGAATACTGATCATACCAATAACCATAACTCCACGGAATAAGAACTCAACACTGACAAAGTCCAATCCGTAAGCAACTTCATAACCCAATGCAGTTACCCATTCGGGCACATTTAAAAATGCATGGGCAGATGAGCTTTTATACATTGGGTATTGCTTTATAAAACTGATGTGAAATGAAGCCGATATAATAATGGGCAACATGATGAGCACCATCAAAAAATAAGGTTTAACATCGAACTGTTTGGGCGCTAATCCATAGATATGTTTTTCGGCTCTGTCATTCAGAAGGTAATAAATTAGAAGCGGTAACATAACTGTAAAAAGACTCATCAGGTTAATGCATACTTTATAAATCCAGAATTGAACTTCAGGATTTGCGAATGCGTTAATGATTGTTCTGATAAACGGAGCGCTGCTATCAACACTTAATGCAATTAACATTAACATGCTTTTGATCCAAAAAGATTTTGATTTCCAGAAATCCCATTGCTGTCTAAACAACGAATAGGTAAGAAGTGTGAAATAATATCCGGCAGAGAAAATCAATACATAACAAAAGGATTTTCTTGCATCCGACTGCACATTAACGATGCTGTCAAGAAAATCAATCTTATAGTTAATGTAAAGGGCAATGGTTAGGAATAAGAACACCGTTCCATACTGCGCGAAGTGAAAATCTAGTTGAAGATGGTGCGTAAGGTAATTCCAGAGCTTCTTCATCTCATTTATTAAATCATGTTCGCGATCACGAATAACGATTTTTAGCTCTGCACTTTCCTTTTATTCAGGTATCCTTTAACGACCTCAACCAGAATCGGCAATACCGATATTAAGACGATAGCGATCACTACTTTCTCGAAATTGTTTTTAACAATGGGTATGTCACCCAAGAAATAACCTGCTAATGTGATGCCCACAACCCACAGCACTGCGCCCGCAAGACTGTAGATGATAAAGGTTCTGTATAACATACTCCCAACACCCGCCACAAATGGAGCAAACGTTCTGACAATCGGAACAAACCGCGCAAGGATCACAGTCTTCGGACCATGCTTCTCGTAAAACAAATGAGTCTTATCAAGATGTTCTTTCTTGACTAGGTTTTTTCCAAACAGTTTTATTTCAAGTGCTTTATGCCCGAGAAATTTTCCGATGAAATAATTGGTGTTATCTCCGGTAAAAGTAGCAATGAGCAATAAAGGAATGAGTAAGGTAAGATTGAGTGATCCTTGAGCTGCAATCATTCCGGCAGCAAAGAGTAACGAGTCTCCTGGAAGGAAAGGCATTACTACTAATCCGGTTTCAACAAAAATGATGAGGAACAAGATAACATACACAAGGTTATCGTATTCAATAATAAAATCCTGAAGATGCTTATCAACGTGAAGAATAAAATCAACTATTTCCATGGTCTTAATTTGCCCGAAAATACAGCTTTCTAGGATACAAATATCATAAGAGAAATATTATTGCTTTTCCAAAATTGATTATTCAACCTTCACTCCCAAATTCTCGCCCAATAAATTAAATTGTTTAATCCAGTCTGCAGAATGTCCATCATGTTCGCGGTTTTGAATGGAGATTTCAAAATATAAATTCTGTGTTAAGTAAAGAATTGGTGTGAGATTGAACTTACGAAGCAATGGAAATAATCGGTTCAATCGTTCGAGTCGTTTGGCTGTATCACCTTCGGCTTTAATGCGTTTCAATTCTTTGAAAACACTCTCCCCTGCCAGTCGTTCTACTTTTCCCGTATCATCAATTTTCAAATCCCACTTCATCAATTCATTCATGATCCGTTCTACCTGACGGATGTTTATTTTTTCTGTTTGAAAGCAGCGAAGTAAGTCTGCATTGAGAATGTAATCGAAAGTAGTGCGATACGCAGTTGGAATGGGTGCGCCATTATTTGCTAACGCATTTACCAATGGATAATCACGATTGTAAATTCTGCGCAGGGATTCTTCCAGGTCGGCCATACTTTGCTGGGTAATCAGGTTGAATACCTTTCTCTTCTCATCCTGAAAAAGTTGCCAGATTGAATATTTCTCCGGACCAAAATACGTTTGCATCAACCCGATAACATCACCCAATCTACCTTCGTCAAAAGCTGCGATCATACGAACCTGCATGCTGGCAAATTTTTCGCTTTCCATATCAAGAGAAATATTTCCTATGATGTTGTGCTGCCCCATGTAGATTACGGCAAAAGCAAATTTCTTTTCTGATCGTGTTACATTCGAACGTACTTTCGTAACACCCAACACTAACTTCTGTTGTCCTGCCTCCTTGCGAACAAAAACATCATTCTGTGTAGTGTAATTAAAAACAGGAAACGACTCCGGATCTTCTTCAAAGATTGACGCCACTGCATAGTGCATTCCAACGCGCTGAAGATTCGTCTTCGATGGCAATACATATTTCTCGTAAACTACCTTTCCATTTTCTAATGTAGCAACGTTGCTTGGTGCTGCTTCTAATCGCAACATAAATTCTTCTTCAAGATTGCTAGCCTCACTTACTTGTGTCACCAACTGCATGGCGCGGCAAGCATACTGCATAATCTGTGTGGTTTCAATTCCTGATATTTCATCGAAGAACCATCCGCAGCTAGTATACATTAACAAAGCGTTACGTTGAATTTCCATTAAACGCAACACGCGCTTCTGTTCTACATTCACCAGACAATGGACACTTAAAAATTTACGGATCGAATTATCATTGCGATCTAATATTACATTAATGTATTCATCGCGCGCCTTCCATGGATCTCTTAAAAGGTCAACACATTCTTTTTCGAAAATACCAATCAGTTCATCGCGCAGCCAATCGAGGGTCTCACGCAGCGGGCCACGCCACCGTTGGTGCCAAGGATTACCGCCAGAGTTACAACCGCAGTCACTTCTCCATCGCTCTATGCCATGCACACAACTCCACGAACTACTTTCATGTATTTGCGCTTCATAGGTAGCTGGAAATTTTGCAGTGAACTCAGCATAGTTCGTCAGATGAGAATGGTTATGATGCTCAATGTAATCGATACAATATGCCAACGCCATTTCGCCATGCTTGTGATGATGGCCATACGTTTCACCATCGGTGGCGATGTGAACGAGCTGCGTTTCGTCAGAACTATCATCAAATTTATTCAACAGGTGATCGGCAAACTTTCGTCCATCATTTAATAAACCATCAAAGGCAACACCTTGCGCAATACTGCCATCATAAAAATAAAGAGTAATACTTCTTCCGGAAGGTAATTTGCAAATGTAGGGACGCTTGGTCTCAACACTTTCTGTTGATACGGATGTCCATTCCTCTTCTCCAATTTTTCGAATAGCTCTCGCCTGGCGTGGTGCAAGTATGGTAAACTTGATATCGTGTTTTGCTAATAATTCGAGCGACTCTGTGTCAACAGCAGTTTCAGCAAGCCACATGCCTTCTGGCTTTCTCGCGAAACGATTTTCAAAATCACGGATACCCCAAATGATCTGCGTCTCTTTATCACGCTGATTTGCCAAGGGTAAGATGATGTGGTTGTAAACTTGGGCGATGGCTGAACCATGACCATTAAAATATTTTACGCTTTCACGATCGGCTTCAATAATGGCACGATAGGTAGCAGGATCACTTGTCTCTAACCACGACAATAAAGTAGGACCATAATTAAAACTGATCTTCGAATAATTGTTGATAATGTTTTTGATAACACCCTCCTCGTTCAAAATTCGAGATGCCGTGTTGGGCGCGTAGCATTCGGCCGCAATGCGCTCGTTCCAATCGTGATACGGATGCGCTGAATCCTGCACCTCAATAACTTCAAGCCAAGCGTTCTCGCGAGGGGGCTGATAAAAATGTCCGTGAATGCAGATATACTTTTCCAATCTTTAACTTTTGATTTAGGATTTTACAATTATAGAATTACCATACCGGCAACTCTGAAGTTTAAACTTTTAAACTTTGAACTTTAAACTTTAAACTCGAAACTAGGAACCAAGCCCATCCAAATCAAACTCACTTACCTCCTTTTCCAAACTCAATACGATAATGGCAAGAGGTGGCAAGGTTAATGAAATAGAATAATCTTTACCGTGATATTTTACGGGCGATGTCATTAATAATCCACCATTCAATGTTCCGCTTCCGGAATATTTTTGATCGTCTGAATTAAAAACTTCTTTCCATTGTCCGCGATACGGAACGCCAATACGATAATGATAACGAACTTCAGGTGTGAAATTACAAACCACAATCAGCAACTCTTCCTTTGTATCAGCTTGACGCTGATAAGCAATGATGCTATTCTCCTGATCAGAATAATCAATCCACGAAAATCCTTTAAGTTCAAACTGATATTTGTACAGCGCGGCATGATCTTTATAAAATGCATTTAGATCACGAACCAAACTTTGAACTCCTTTGTGATAACCATGCTCCAATAAATGCCAGTCCAAACTTTTCTCATGATTCCATTCGGCCGATTGACCAAACTCTGCACCCATAAATAATAACTTAGTGCCAGGATGTGTAAACATGAAAGCATACATTAAACGAAGGTTGGCAAACTTGCGCCACTCATCACCGGGCATTCTTCCCAGCAACGAACCTTTTCCATGTACCACTTCATCGTGCGAAAGCGGAAGCATAAAATTTTCTGTGAAGGCATACATCACACTAAACGTAATTTCATTCTGATGATATTTACGATGCACTGAATCGTATTTAAAGTATTGAAGTGTATCGTGCATCCAACCCATCATCCATTTTTGTCCGAACCCAAGTCCACCCAAATAGGTAGGCTTCGATACGCCAGACCATGATGTTGATTCTTCAGCGATCGTTATCGTATCAGGAAACTGGCCGTACACTACTTCATTCATTTCCTTTAAGAATGCAACCGCCTCCAAATTTTCATTACCTCCATATTCATTTGGAATCCACTCCCCTGCTTTGCGCGAATAATCAAGGTAAAGCATGGAAGCAACGGCATCGACACGCAAACCATCGATGTGATATTGATCGAGCCAGAACACAGCGTTGCTGATTAGAAACGAACGCACTTCATTGCGTCCATAGTTATAGATATAACTCTTCCAATCCGGATGAAAACCCTTTCGGGGATCGGCATGTTCGTAGAGATTCGTTCCATCAAAATTAAAAAGTCCGTGAGCGTCACCCGGAAAATGAGAAGGTACCCAATCGAGTATCACACCAATATCGGCTTGATGAAAACAGTCAATCAAATATTTAAAATCTTCCGGACTACCATACCGACTTGTGGGTGCGAAATATCCAGTGAGCTGATAACCCCATGATCCATAAAACGGATGTTCCATCAACGGAAGAAATTCTATATGAGTAAAGCCCATGTCTTTTACATATTGAACTAATTCAATTGCCATTTCCGGATACGTTAATGAACGCGCACCTTCTTCTGCTTTTCTTCTCCACGAACCGTAATGCACTTCATACACAGAATAGGGCTGCGGTTTACCTGCTGCTTTTTTTCTTTCATTCAACCAAATTGAATCCTTCCAATCATACTTTGGTTTCCAAACAATAGAAGCGGTCTGCGGAGACAGCTCACAAAATGAAGCGAACGGATCTGCTTTCTCTAAATATTCTCCTGTGTTGGATTGAATGGCGTACTTGTATGCTTCGCCATGTTGAATGTCAGGAAAGAAACCTTCCCAAATACCGGACTCATCCCAACGGGGATTAAGTTTATGTTCTGCATTATTCCACTGATTAAAATTTCCGATAACCGAAATTATTTTCGCATTCGGAGCCCACACGGCAAAGTATGTTCCGCGTTGATCTTTGGTATCAATATAATGCGCGCCAAGTTTTTCATAGAGCTTGAAGTGCTTTCCTGATTTAAATAAGTGAACATCAAAATCGGTGAGCAAACTAAATGACGCTGCACTACCTTTATCCGACTTCGTTGATTTCTTTGCCATAGTAGTTGATTATAGATGAATCAATGTGCAAATGTGCTGATTATACCGACAGTATCGGCACCTCTGCACATCAACTCATTTTATAATTATTTTTTTTCTTCCTTTTCCGTGATATACCGATTGACATGGTAGTACAATCCACGCAATGGAATGCTGATCCAATCTGGGCGGCCATTCAATTCATATCCTAATTCATACACGGCCTTTTCAATTAAGAAGGTACGAATTAAAATATCATCTTCACGACTCAATGTTGTGCCCATGCCAATTCGTTCCATGTATGCACCTAAATAAAACCTACCTACATAATGTTGCCATTGCTCCGCCCATGACTCAAGAAATTCTACATCGCGATCACGATAGTTTTCATTGAGAAGAATTTTTCCGAAAGCAGCGTAGTGGAATGAACGCATCATACCTGCAACATCTTTTAGCGGATTTTTCTTTAACCTTCTTTCGCTAAATGAAAAGCCGGGTTCTCCTTCAAAATCGATAAGGACAAAATCCTTTCCGGTAAATAAAACCTGGCCAAGATGATAATCGCCATGCACCCGTGTTTTGAGTGCGTTAATTTTTATCTGATACACTTCGCTGAATGATTCCAGAATTACATCTTCCATAGCCAGCACTTTCTTTGCTAACTCTCTTGTAGGAATATCTAACTTGGGCAAATAATTTTCAAGTAAGGCGAATCGATCCTTTAATAATTTCCGAAGTGACGAATACACTGACCGCTGATAGTTCGCTGTATATTTTTCAGGAGCAAAGGCAGGATTTGATGCATCCGATGCTAATGCCATGTGCATCTCGGCAGTACGTTGACCCAGTCGAACAACTCGTTCGTAAAATCCTCTTCCAATAAATTCTTGAATTACCTCTGGTGCGTCCTCAAATTTTATAGCAGCTTTTTGCACCATCTTTGGAAGCTTCAGGGTTTTGGCTTTTGTAATCACCCGCTCGTAAAACCGTCCGATCGAATCAACTGACATGCCCCAGGCATCTCCCTGGTTCTCTACTTTCTCCTGCATCAATCCAAAGACAATGTGATTACCTTCCTGATCGTGATACTCTACACTGCCCGCATATTTTGGTGAATTCTGGAAAGAAGTATTCTCTGATAAGAATCTTACGATCTCTAATTCTGGATTAATTTCTTTCTCTATTTTGCGATAGAATTTAAAAAAGTATTTATCATTAAAAATGATGGCAGTGTTACTTTGATCCGCTTTCAGAATTTTTGAATCAACACCTTTTTTTGCATCAATCTTGGTAAACATCGAAGCATTAAAAGTAAGTACACCACCCTTATCATCTTTCAGCTTGGTTTCGTTCTCCATACTGGTGAACAAAAAATCGCGGAAAACTTTATCGTAGCTACTGTCCATGATAAAGCCCACCTTGCCTTGTATCTCACCACGACACACCACACTCTGCACGGTGTATTCAACACGTTCTAATAAACTATCGGCAGGAACAAAAGTGAGTGGTAAAAAATAAAACTCTGGTAAACGCTGAACATAATTTACTTCAATGATGGCCAGGAAATGTGTATCGCGATCAACCTTTAATGGAATGGTGAGGTGCAGTCCAACCTTACTTACCACTTTCGCCTTTCCACCAAACCAGCGACACTTCTTCATGAAAGGTAAAAGTATCTTACGCTCTAATACGCGTACTTCATTGTAATTATCAAACAGTCGCTCCCAAGAAATATCAGTCTTTAATAATGGAAGTTCACCACTGGCTTCAGCCTTATCTTTCTTTTCAATCGTATCGACCTGAAACCAAAAATATCCGTAAGGCCCGATGGTGATGGCATAATTACCCTCGCCTACATTCATGAATTTATTCTGACTGAATACTTCCGTGATGTCGCAGTCTTTGTATGCCGCTAACTCAAGTGTTGTGGCCTGAGAAAATTGCGAAAGATTGGCTACCACAATGATGCGTTGTTTTTCATAAGTACGCGCGAAGGCCAATACTTTTGAATTGGAACTATCGATAATCTTCATATCGCCACGCCCGAAAATATTCAAACGCTTGCGCATGCCCATTACATTCTTCATCCACCACAAAAGTGAAGAAGGATTCTCTTCCTGTGTTGCTACGTTAACCGATTCATGCCTATAGATGGGATCGGTAATAATAGGAAGATACAAGCGTTGAGGATTCGCAGTAGAGAAACCCGCATTCTGATTTGTATTCCATTGCATCGGTGTGCGTACACCAAATCGGTCTCCTAAATAAACATTATCGCCCATTCCAATCTCATCGCCATAATACATTACAGGTGTGCCGGGAAGTGAAATCAATATCGTATACAGCAACTCGATTTTTCTGCGATCATTATTCAACAGCGGAGCAAGTCTTCTGCGAATACCTACATTATATTTTAAATTCGAGTCGCTCGCGTATGCTTTGAAGAGGTAATCTTTTTCCTCTTCCGTTACCATCTCCAATCCTAATTCATCATGGTTGCGTAAGAACAGCGCCCACTGACTGTTGAATGGAGTTGCCGGAGTTTGCTCAATGATATCGGTAATCGGATAACTATCTTCTGTACGCAACGCCAGAAACATGCGTGGCATTAATGGATAATGAAAATTCATGTGACACTCTTGTCCGTCACCAAAATAGGTAGCCGCATCTTCAGGCCACAAGTTTGCTTCTGCGATAAGAATTCGATTCTTATAATGCTTGTCAATGTGACTACGAAGTTTCTTTAAGAAGACGTGCGTCTGCGGAAGGTTTTCACAACTTGTTCCCTCTTCTTCAAATAGAAAAGGAACGGAAGGTAATCGAAAACCATCTACACCCATCTTCATCCAGAAATCAACAATCTTGATCATCTCTAGTTGAACTTCTGCATTTTCAAAATTTAGTTCGGGTTGGTGACGATAGAAGCGATGCCAGAAGTATGCCTTCGCTTCTGCATCCCACGACCAGTTAGTTGACTCTTCCTCTGAAAACATCACGCGAGCTTCCTTGTATTTATCTGCTGTATCGTTCCATACATACAGATCACGATAACGTGATCCTGACTTTGCTTTGCGCGATCTTTTAAACCACGCGTGTTGATCGGAGGTATGATTCAGAATTAATTCTGTAATCACATACATATTTCTGCGATGCGCTTCTTTCAAAAAGAGTTTGAAATCTGAAAGCGTTCCGTAGTCCGGATGAACATCACAATGATCTGTTACATCAAAACCATCATCCTTCAAAGGCGAGGGATAAAAAGGTAACAACCAAATGGTATTGATACCGAGATCTTCAAGGTAATCGAGTTTTTGAATCAGTCCCTGGAAGTCGCCAATGCCATCGCCATTACTATCGTAAAATGCGCGAACAGAAACTTCATAAAAGATGGCATCTTTAAACCAAAGTGGATCGTTACTTTTTAGAGGGGCGCTCATGTGTTACATATAAGATTCGTGAACTTCTAATTTAAATAAATGGAAAGGCATCTTAAACGGATCGAGCTCCACATAATTCCATTCCTGCATCCAGGTATAGTGCTCGTCTGTAATTAAGTCGTGTACTTTTACATTGATGCGACCGGATAACTTTAATTTTTCTTTTGGCAGTTGCACAAACCCTACCTGTTTGTTATTCGGATCCAGGTTCACTACGGTAAGAATAATACTTGACAGATCATCAGTAGCTTTTATGAAAGCAATCAGGTTTGGATTTTCAATTGTGCAGAACTGAATGTTCCAGGTTGATTGCAAAGCCGGATGACTTTTACGCGCATAATTGATAAGCGTAATAATATCCGTCATGCGATTGGTTTTTTTCCAATCAAATTTCTTTACCTCATACTTTTCTGAATCAAAATATTCTTCCTTCCCAGCCATCGGCACGTTATCATAAAATTCATAAGCTGGGCCGTAAATTCCATAGTTGGAAGAAAGCGTTGCCGCCAATGCCATTCGAATAATGAAAATATTTTCGCCTTGATGTTGAAGATGAAAAGGAAGTATGTCTGGAGTATTCGGCCAAAAGTTTGGTCGGAAAAAATTTCGTGACGGTCCTTCTACTAACTCATTCATGTATTGTGTAATCTCCTGTTTGGTTACACGCCATGTGAAATAGGTATACGATTGTGTGTAGCCAATCTTGCCAAGCGAATCCATAATCTTCGGACGAGTGAACGCTTCTGCTAAAAAGATAATATCATCATACTCTTTATTGACTTCAGCAATTGCCCACGCCCAGAATGGAATGGGTTTGGTATGTGGATTATCAACACGAAAAATTTTTACACCATTATCAATCCAAAAGGTAATGACTGATTTTAATTCAACCCACAACTCCTTCCACGATTCCGTTTCGAAATTGAAAGGATAAATGTCCTGATATTTTTTTGGAGGATTTTCTGCGTATTGAACAGTTCCATCAGGACGTTGCTTAAACCATTCCGGATGTTCGGTTACATACGGATGATCTGGTGCACATTGAAATGCAAGATCAAGAGCAATGTCAATGTTTTGTCTCTTCGCCTCCTCAATTAATTTTTTGTAGTCGAGCAGCGTACCGAGTTCCGCATGAATAGATTTGTGTCCGCCTTCATCACTACCGATTGCCCAAGGTGAACCCGGTTCGTCTGGAAGAGAGCTCACATTATTATTTTTCCCCTTCCGATTTATCTTACCTATGGGGTGAATGGGCGGAAGATACAATACGTCAAAACCCATTGAAGCGACACGCGGTAAAAGTTTGATCACATCTTTAAATGTTCCGTGCTTTCCTTCGAGCGATGCCGAGCGCGGAAATAATTCGTACCACGTACTGAAATTTGCTTTGGTGTGTTCTACTCGAACCGTAAATTCTTTTGGGTAGGTAGCTTCAAATTCAATTAATGGATTACTGTGCACCAATTCGCCAAACTCTTGGCTCAATACATATTCAATGGATTTGTTATAGTCGCCTTCTAATTTTTTTATGGAGTTGTCGAGATTCAATCTCTTAAGGAATTGAACTCCCTCCATCAA
This sequence comes from Chryseolinea sp., assembly GCA_046595655.1. GTDB lineage: Bacteria > Bacteroidota > Bacteroidia > Cytophagales > Cyclobacteriaceae > Chryseolinea. The sequence continues at coordinate 22,218 of JBKJOF010000211.1, forward strand.
CTCAACATGCACATCAACAAGGGCAGCAGCTTTCTTTTTAAAACCATCGTACCAAGTATCAAACTGATCGATCCATGCTGAAACTTTAAAGTGATAATTACCTTTCTCTGTTACATTGAACGATGCCTTCCATCCATCATTATATGTGGGACTCATCTCTACCTGTTGCCATAAATCTCCTTCTTTACAAAAGTGAAGGCGCGCACGAATGTGGTCGTGGCCATCTCCAAAAATATCGGCCGATACATTTACACTTTCTCCCACTGTTCGCTTGGCCGGATATAATCCACCATCTACCTGAGGTTGAACATTTTCAATAATAACACGCGCTTGTCCGTTGATCGAGTTCATCTCTTTATCAGTTCAAAATTACAGTAGAATATGCAGGAAGCACTAATGCACCATCCTGAAGTTTTGCCGCTCCGTTCGAAGCGTAATCGATGGCATCAAATTTAACATTGCCTTCCAGTAGTTTCACCGTCACTTCTACATCCGACACGTTGTTCAATACCAAAACTTCTTCATCATTATATTTTCGAATAAAGCTTACCACTTCCGTGATATTCAAATTTGAATTTTCAATCTCCCCTAAAGTAAGGGCCTTGCTCCCATTGCGATAATGAATCAACTTTTTATAAAACTGATACATCGAGTTAGTATCATCTTTTTGTTTGCTGAGGGGTTGAACAGTTTCTGTAGTACTGAATTTCGGAACTTCCCAAGAGGTTTGCATCATATCCTTTTTGTCAACATCCCATATAAATGGTTCGCGAATAAATTCATCAGGCTTGGTGCCAAGCATGCCGATCTCTTCTCCATAATATAGATATGGTGTGCCGGGTAATGTCAATAAAATTCCCGCAGCGATTTTTGCTTTCGCAAGATCACCTCCTACGTCATTTAGTATTCTGTTTTGATCGTGTTTTCTTAAAAAAGTAGCATCGAGGTAATCGCTCGTTATGGTCTTGTAGAAATCGCTTATCTCTTTATACTTATTGATTAAACCAATGGTGTCTTTACCTTCATTGACTACGCGTGTGATTGCGTAGCCCATATCGAAATTAAAAAGTGCTGGAAGGCCTTTTAAATAAGGAGCCACTACTTTTGATGATGACCACACTTCCCCTACTAAATAAACATCCGGTTTAATTTTTTCCATTTCTTTTCTGAACTCAATCCAAAACGCGTGATTGTCTTCTGCGCGATCGTCAGGATAAATATGTTTGGCGGCATCTAAACGGAAGCCATCTACATTCATGTCTTGCAGCCAGAACTTTCCGATGTCTTTAAATTCATCGCGCACTTTCGGGTTATCGAAATTCAGATCGGGCATGCCGCCCCAAAAGAAACCGTAGTAATGTTCAGCAAGTGTATCACCGTTTACTGCATGCCATTGCGTAATGTTATCGGAATCGAATGACGTAGTCTTCTTTGACATTTGTTGACGAATAGAATCCTTCTTGGCCCACACATAATAATCGCGATACGCACTGTCCTTACCTTTCATAGCGCTTTGAAACCACGGATGATCTGAGCCTGTATGATTGAGAATTAAATCAACAACAATCTTGATGTTACGCGAGTGTGCTTCTTCAACAAACTTTTTAAATTCATCTACTGTACCATATTCCGGATTGATACTTTTATAATCGGTTACATCGTATTTATGATAGGTTGGCGAATTCATAATCGGCATCAGCCAGATTCCATTGACGCCTAAATCCTGTAGGTAATCTAATTTGGAAGTGAGTCCTTTAAAATCACCTTTGCCGTCACCATTGCCATCGGCAAAAGAAAGCACGAACACTTCATACTTCACACCGTTCGGCCATGCAACACTTTCATTTTTTTGTTTCGGCTCGCAGGCTACAAAGAGAAGGGCGAGCAACAATAAGGTGATTGAATAAAATGACTTCATGAAAATCTATTTGATTTTAAAGATGTGTGAGCTGTACGGCTTTAGTTTTAATTCAAACGAAAAGTCGCTGGCGAAGCCTACCTCTGCTTCTCGCCATAATAAATCGCGGGCAAGGTATTGATCGGGAGATCCGAGGGCGAGTTTGGTCACTACATCAGACGGTATTTTAACACGCACGGTCTGATCAACCGAATTAAAACTTCCGATGATCAACAGTTTCTCATTTCCCGAATAGCGAATGTAGGCTGTCACTTTTCCATTGAAGTTATTCTCATTGTTCGCATCAGTAATATCAATGTATTCGCCTTGCGTTATCGCGATGTTCTTCTGAGAAAGATTTAACAAGTCGCTATAAAACTGACGAAGTTGTTTTTGTTCCGAACTCAGTAAAGCTCCATCATACTTCCCTCCGTTCACCCATTTCTGATGTTCGGGCACTCCCCAATAATCAAAAATAGTTGTGCGACCGTCATCACCTTGAAAACCTTCCACTCCCAGGCCGGGCTCTCCTACTTCTTGTCCAAAATAAATCATTACCGGACCTTGATCAATCGTTGCGCTAATCACCATGGCAGGTGCAGCCTTCCAAGGATCGCCAGCAAAGAATCGGGAAGCAATGCGTTGTTCGTCATGATTCTCCAGGAAGTGAAGCATGTTGTGGTTGATGCCCGAAAGACTTTGCTGAATCTTACTAATATCGGTAGCACTGCGCTCACCTTTCATTAAGTACCGAAGCGTGTCATAGAGTTGAACTTTGTCATACAGAAAATCGAATTTACCTTTCTGAATATAATTTTTATACTCGGCTGGATTATAAATTTCAGCAATGAAAATAATTTTCGGATTCACTTCTTTCACTTGCGGAATTGCCCATTGCCAAAATTCAACCGGCACCATTTCAGTCATGTCGCAACGAAAGCCATCTACATTTTTATTTGCCCAGAAAATAAGAATGTCTTTCATCTTCACCCATGTATCGGGCGCAGGATCAAAATATGTTTTTCGGTTCTG
>JBKJOF010000025.1:0-39415 GCA_046595655.1 Chryseolinea sp.
AGGGTAGACATGGTAAACAATCGGGCTTACGGACCAATAAGTACAATGAACTTAACCGAGATGTTAGCGCACGAAATGGTGCATTGTCTTCAGGCAACGCTACCGATCTATTCTTTACTTTTTTGTGATAAACATTTCCGTCATTTCTTGAAACACCTGGTCTTCCGTTCTGCTGTCCTCTAATATTTCAGCATAGGTCATTCCTTTAATGTCTAGTAGATATTCAATCATCAATCTGCCTTTATAGTAAATCGCGGGAACAAAATGCGCTTCACTAACTTCTACAATTCCATCCTTCGATTTGCTTTCTAATTCAACGAATCTTTTTATTTCATTCGTCAAACTATAATCCTCTGCTTTTAATTTGGCCTGACGCGAAATGTATTCTGGATAACCTTCCAATTTCCAATATGGTGGATGATTGAATTGATTCATATTCCAAAGGCCCAAATTATTTGCCTGAAGACAATGCACCATTTCGTGTACTAACATCTCGGTTAAGTTCATTGTACTTATTGTTCCGTAAGCGCGATTGTTTACCATGTCTACCCTAACTTTAAAAACAATCTTTCCGGCCGTAGCTCTTGCCGCTGGACCCTTGCCTTGCAAATCTTCAATTCGATTGTAAACATTATCATGACTAAAGAAAACGTCATACTGATAATTCACATCGTGCCATTCACTCTGCTCTATAAGATTGTAAGCATTGTTTAATACGACCTGTATGTTTTTATCTGGAATATTATCAGAATAGATCCTGAATTTTTTGTACTCCATTTTATGAGCAAACAACGGTTGTGGAAAGAACATAAGGGTTGCTAATCCAGAAATCAGAACGAAGAAGATCAAGAGAGTAGAAGCAATCGTTTTTTTGATTATCCTTTTCATGGTAAAGTATTTTAAGATCAGCACTATTGATTCTATAACGACACCATCGCGTTGACGCAAATGTTCGTGATACTAACCATTCGTTGTTCGTACCTTAAAATAATTACAGAAATGCTCAGAAATTTAAGATGAAACCGGCAGGCTTATACAGTCATTCCAAAAAGACCAGTGTACAGGCAAACGATAATCGCCACTGAAATGCCGGCTATTAAAACTAGTTTTCTTTTTTGTAACATGATTGTTTTCATAGTCGCTCTTATGACACCAAAACTATAGCAGAAGTTGCTTGAGCAAACAAATTAGTTGGTGAAGTACAGAAGAAATAAACTGAAGTGCTTCAAAATTGCGATCAACTGAAAAGAACAGAAGCTCTGTCTTGCGAAATGAAGTCACTAAAAACCACGGCCACAATTCTTTGATGAGATTTATCTAACTGGTGTTACGCATACCGTTTTTTACCACAGAGGAAACACGGAGGAATTCACACAGAGAAAACACAGAGACTCTCTGTGTACTCCGTGATAAATTGCATTCCTTCCCAACATCCGTTACCTATTCAATTACCTTCTCAAAAATCTTCCCAGATTTTTTATTTTTCAAGATCAACTTCTGCTTACCGTAGTGCGTCATTTCTTCTTTCACTAAATAGTGATCTGCATCGTATTCGGTAAGGTGATTATCTTTCGATAAACCTGTTTTGCCCCGCCATACATCAAGCTTCACGGGTTCCCACAATTTTGTTTTGGCCGATTTGTATGCTGCATCTAAAACCGCATTCACTACATAACCATCATAAAATGTTTCTTTTGGTTCAACTCCTTTTTCCATGGATTGAAACATATCGGTAAACATGTGGTTGTATCCCAATTCATTTACTTCATCTCCCACCGGAAACAACCATCCTCTATCACTCTCTGCTTTTTCAGCAACATAGCTTGAGGCTTTTCCTGTAGTGAACATTTCAAAACCTGTTCGCAAGAAACTGTTTATCCAAATGGTTCCTTCTGTTCCCATTACCTCATCGCGCAAATCAAGACCTCCACGAAAAGTCCAGCTTACTTCAAACTGTGCCATCGCTCCATTCTCATATTTAATTAATGCAATGCCGTGATCTTCTGCATCAATTGGTTTTACTTGAGTATCGGCCCAACACATTACCTCAACCGGAAGAATATCTTTGCCGATGTAACTACGCGTAATCTCTACGCAGTGACAACCGAGATCAAGCATACAACCACCACCTGCTTTTTCAATATCCCAAAACCAATCACTGTGTGGGCCGGGATGTGTCTCGCGTGATTTTGCCCAAAGTATTCTTCCCAGTGCTCCGTTCTTCACGCTCTCATGTGCCTTGAGAAATTTTGGTGTGTACACAAGATCTTCTAAGTAACCGTTGAAGATTCCTGCTTTTTCAACCGCCTTCAACATGCGCAATGCTTCTTCAGCATTGCGTGCTAATGGTTTTGTTGTGATTACAGCCTTATTATGTTTGCAACAAAGCATTACCGCTTCTTCATGCAGATTGTTTGGCAATGCAATACAAACAACATCTACATCTGGATGGCTTATGGATTCTTCCATCACCGTTGTTACATGGGCTGTATTATAATCTTTCGCAAATTGAGCTGCGCTCTCTTGTCTGCGCGAATAGATGCTTATAATTTTGTCTTTGCTTCGTTGTCCTTGAATGGATTCAGCATAAAATCTTCCGATAAAACCGGAACCGAGCATGGCGATGTTCATAATTAAAAAGGTTGATGTTTGTTTGTTGATCGTTATTGGTTAATCGACTGGGTATCCTTTTCTTTAAAGAAGAAAATGAAATAGATAAATACCGCTACAGCAATGCAGGCTGGTACTAACCAGATTTCTTTCCACTGATGAACTCCTTGAATGGTGTAGTGATCGGTTGTAAATCCGCTGAACCATGTGCCGATAAACATTCCCACACCGTATGTAGCGAAAGTGAATAGTCCTTGCGCAGCATTTTTTATTTTTTCTCCTGCTTTCTTTTCGGTGTACATGTATCCGGTTACGAAAAAGAAATCATAACAGATGCCGTGAAGTATAATACCTCCAAAGAGCATCCATAAATTACTGTCGTTGTTTCCGAAAGCAAAGCAGACGTAACGCAAGATCCAAGCTGTCATTCCCAGAAGAAGCATTTTCTTTACACCAATGCTATTGAAGAGAAAAGGAATCGCGAGAATAAAGATCGCTTCCGATACCTGACCTAAAATCATTTTACCTGCAGCGTTTTCCATTCCTGCTTCATTCAAAAATAAATTGGCAAAGCCATAATAAAATGAAAGTGGAATACACACCAGAATGGCCGCGATGAAGAAAATGGAATATGACTTATTTTTAAACAGAACAAATGCTTCCGTTCCTATGGCGCTGGATGTAGCTGCCGTTTTGTCTTTCGGTGGCGTGTGTGGTAAAATAAAACTGATCACTCCCAATGCCGCTGATGCGATTGCGGCCATGTGAAAAGTAGAAACTGTTTTTTCAATTGATAAAAACCCAATCATCAACCCTGCAGCAATCCATCCCAACGTACCAAATACTCTGATCCACGGAAATTGTTTTCCTGGATCTGTCATTTGTTGAAACGCAATACTGTTTGATAAAGCAATCGTAGGCATGTATAACAAAGAGTAAAAAAGAATTACCCAATAGAAAGCGGTGTTATCTGCTACTTGTGTTGCAAAGAATAAAAGCGCAGCGCCCGCCAAGTGAAGAAACCCCATGATGCGTTGTGCTGCAAAGTATCGATCGGCAACCATTCCAATAAAGAAAGGTGAGATCATGGTAGCGATGGCAAGCGCACTATAAGCGGCTCCAATCTGTACACCATTCGATTTAAGAAACTCCGACATGTATGTTCCCATCGTTACATACCATGCACCCCAGATAAAATATTCCAGGAGCATCATGACGGAAAGTTTTGCAAAGACAGTTGGCTTCATTGGTAGGCGAGTAAGGAAGAAAGATACAGGGAGGAATGATCGAGTAAAAACCGCTGACGTAATTTTTTAATCGTGGCGTTCACAATATTATAAAATTCAAATTGTCGGGCAGGACTAAAGTCCTTTCGATAGTTTATTGACTAACCACGCACTTAAGTGCATGGTTAACACACTGCTACTCTAATGGCTTTAGCCCTGCTTTAAGCACGTCTGTAGATTAATCTGAAATTCATTTATAGCAGACTCCCTATTTTTTAATGGATAAATCTTGTCCAAGCAAAAGCCCTTCGTTGAGAAACGTAGTTGTAATTCTTTTCAAAAGCGTAGGCTTCCTTTTCGAATGGAATATTCATGTATGCGTCATCATGCGTTTTTCCTTTCAGTCTGCCAACAAGATAAAAGATACTGTAAAGCAGCCAATGAAAAATAAAAAGCAACTCTACCTGCTGCCAAAAATGAATCATCTCATGATTAATTATGGTTTGCTTATCCGTTACACCTTTCCAATAAAAAATGAAGATGAAAAAAGCAACGCCATAGTAGTTACCAAATAGCTTATGCGCGGTTTCGATTCTAAATGGTATCACGATTGACGTTCAATCAGGTTTTCTGCAAAGCTCTTCAATACTTCTTTTCCGTTGGGTGACGATAATTTTTCTAACTGGCTAAATCCTTTCGTAAAGTATTGATTAATTTTCTTTTCGGTTAGTGTGGGAATATTCAACACGTTATAAATTTCCTTAACTGCATTTACTTTTTCCTGCTTCTTGAATTTCTTTTCCGAAAGCCAGAAGTTTAATTCTTTTTTCTGCTTGGGTGTAGCTTTCTCTAGCGCTTTAATTAGCAAGAATGTTTTTTTATTGGAGATAATATCACCACCGACTTGCTTCCCAAATTTTTTCGGATCAGCATAGGCATCCAACAAATCATCTTTCAATTGAAACCCGATACCAATGTTAGTTCCAAATTCGCGAAGTGCTTTTCGATCTTCAGCAGACGCATCGGCAAGGATGGCGCCCATCTCTAAACTGAAGCCCAATAACACAGCGGTCTTCTGCCGGATCATGTTAATGTATTGAACTTCCGTAACAACGTTCTTTGCTTCGAACTCCATGTCCCATTGCTGGCCCTCGCATACTTCAGTTGCGCATTTGTTGAATGACGTTACCACTGTTTTAAATTTTTCGGTAGGTAAACTCAACAACATATCATATACCTTAACCTGCATCACATCGCCTGAAAGAATTGCCGTGTTTACATTCCACTTTTCATGCACAGTTAAATTGCCTCTGCGAAGAGGAGCGTTGTCCATGATGTCATCGTGCATTAAGGTAAAGTTGTGAAAGGCTTCGATGGCAACAGCATAGGGTACCGCTGTTTTTACATCTTCTTTAAACAATGAGTAAGAAAGTAAGGTAAGCATGGGACGCATGCGCTTACCACCTATGTTCATTAAATACCTTATCGGTTCATAAAGCGATAAAGGCTCTTTACCATATTTGTGTTTTTTAATTTCTTGTTCGATGTATTGTTGATATTTTGAAATCATTGTCTTGATCAGAATTTTTGGAATTTATGAATTAACAGAATGAAGGGGTCAAGGTTTGTCAAGTATTGCGTTAAGTCTTGGATTGAAGACTAATTTGTTTTGCAAACTTACTGATCGGAAATTTATTAGTAGGCCTTTTGGATAATTATATGCTACCAGATAATTCTCAGCTTGTGCGAGGTGAGCATCTTCTAATTTAATTACTACTTTAAGTTCAACTATCACCTGACGAGCGACAATGAACTCTGCCCTGCATGTGCCTACCTTATGCGGGTGCAATTCAACTTGCCGTGTTGGACTAAAGTCCATCGGGAGAAGATTTGAATAACCCCGCACTTAAGTGCAGGGTTATTCGGTACACTACTGAGGGGCTTTAGCCTAACAGGTCTGTTTCATCGCGTCAATTTGAATTGCACACCCCCATGCTCTTCATTATAAATTTGTTGGTCAATCTCCCCTCCGAAAATTAACCTGGTTTTTTCAAATTCAATTTTCAGATAATGCTGATACATCACTTCCTGAAAACCCTTACTTAATGTGTTGTCTACCTTCATCACACAACCAATAATAGAATACGTAAGGGGATCCTTTTTCATTGAAGTTGTCTAGGTGCGTTATTCTGGCAATTGTAAAATTCAGCGAGTTCTCATCAATCCCTTTTTCTCTTGCCTTTCTGCCCGTCTTTTGATTTTTTTCCGCCCTTTAAATCTTTCTTCTTTTCATTCTGCCTGCTCATCTCCAAGAAACTTTTTCGTGGTTTATAATCCGCAAAATCTGATGACGATTCTGGTTGATCGGCAAACACCAAATCAATTAATCGTTTCTCCACATCCGTTTTCTTTACGCGAACATTAAATCGATCTCCCAGCGTGAAAATCTTTTTTGACTTGCGGCCAACAATGCGATAATTTTTCTCATCGAACTCATAGAAGTCGTCCGTCATGTCGGCCATGCGGATCATGCCTTCGCATTTAGTTTCTACAATCTCAATGTAGATTCCCCACTCTGTTACGCCAGACACAAGTCCTTCGTATTCTTTCTTCTCGGCAGAAGCCATGAACTCTACTTGCTTGTATTTGATGGAAGCACGCTCGGCATCGGCTGCACGCTTTTCACGTTCAGATGAATGAAGACATTTTTCTTCGTACTCTGTTTTATTCAAATGTTTTCCTTCATCGAGATAATGCTGCAACAGGCGATGCACCATCATATCAGGATACCTTCTAATAGGAGAAGTAAAGTGAGTGTAATGTTCAAAAGCCAAACCAAAATGTCCTTTTGCATCGGTGGAGTATTTTGCTTTCGCCATCGTACGAATGGCCAGCTGTTCTAGAATATTTTGCTCCGGCTTTCCTTCAATGTCCGCCATGAGTTTATTCAACGAACCTGATATGGAAGCATCATCAATGTCCATCTTGTGACCAAACTGTCGGGCAAACACAGAGAACTTCTGTACCTTTTCCGGATCGGGTAAATCGTGAATACGGTAAACAAAAGTATTTTTCTCTTTTGCTTTTTTAATGTTGTAAACAAATGTGGCTACCTGTTTATTGGCCAGAAGCATGAACTCTTCAATCAGCTTATGCGCATCTTTTCTAACCTTGGGAATTACCGCCAACGGTTTTCCTTTTGCGTCTAGCTTAAACTTAACTTCGGTTGTTTCGAAATTTACTGCTCCTTTTCTGAAACGATCTTTACGAAGTTTCTTCGCCATGTCATTAAGCAAGCGAAGCTCATCTGCTAAAACTCCTTTGCCTTCATCTAAAATTAACTGTGCGTCTTCATAGCTAAAGCGCGTGTCAGAATGAATAATCGTTCTGCCAAACCATTCCTTTTTGATGTTTCCATTATCATCCATTTCAAAAACGGCAGCAAACGTCAGCTTGTCTTCGTGTGGACGAAGGGAACATAATTCATTCGACAATCTTTCTGGCAACATTGGAATGGTGCGATCGACAAGGTAAACTGACGTAGCACGATCAAATGCTTCTACATCAAGGGCAGAGTTCGGTGTTACGTAATGAGTAACATCGGCAATGTGAACACCAATTTCATGAAGACCACTTTCAAGTTTGCGATACGAAATGGCATCATCAAAATCTTTTGCGTCTTCCGGATCGATAGTGAATGTAATGATCTTACGAAAATCCCAACGCTTCTTTATTTCTTCTTTTGTTATTTCTTCTGAAATTTTCTTCGAGGCAATATCAATTGTATCCGGAAAACGGAAAGGTAAATCAAACTCCGCCATGATAGAATGTATCTCGGCTTCATTCTCCCCGGCTTTACCTAATACTTCAACAACTTTCGCTTCGGGTTTCTTATCAAAATCTCCCCACGAAATTACTTCTACAACTACCTTATCACCCGTGCGTGCGTCTTTAATATTTTCGAGATACACAAAAAAGTCTTGATGAATTTTTCTGTAGTCGGCATCAACGAAAGCAAAAGTTTTCGAGACTTCAATTTTACCTGCGAAGCGTGTTCGGTTTCGTTTTACAATTTCAGTCACTCTGCCTTCCTGATGTTCTCCATGTCGTGTTGACAATACATTGAGTTTTACGGTATCACCGTCAACAGCTGAACCGAGGTTGCGGGGTGCGATGTAAATATCAGGGATGTCTTTACCCAGTCTTACATAGGCGAAGCGCGAGCTTACATGATCGACAATGCCAACGAGTGCTTCAGTCATTGTTTCTTTCTCGGCATTCGTTCCTTTGTCTAATGGTTTCAGAACACCCTCTTCTTCGAATTGATCGAAGATTTGTCCTGCTAATTTGATTTCGTCTTTTTTCTTAAGGGTAAGTCTCTTGATGATTTGTTTAAATGAAAGTTCTTTGCCAGCATTCTGATCTAATAGTTTGCGAATGGCTGTTGTCATTAAGGCGCGTTCATCAGAGCCTTGGTTTTTATCGTGTGATTTTTTCTTTTTACTCATAAAATGTGGGATTCGAATAATGCTCCCTTGTGTTTAAATTTTTGTTGTGATAATTATTTAATGTGTTGATTGAATTAAAACTGTTAAGCATCCGAAATTGATTTGTTAAAACCTCACCCCAGCCCTCTCCGGAAGAGAGGGAGGCCGGACATATTGGGATCGTGATACTCTTTTGTGTTTGCTACAAATAATCTGTTCCCCCAAACATCGAAATCAACTAACTGCTTTGAAAAATAATTCTTCAACAGAACTTCAATCGGTTTCAAGATAACCAAAAGTTTTTGGTTATGGTTTACTAGATCGCTTACAGTTTTGTTGGGTTTTGTTTAGGTTGAAGTCCTTTAGAGATTGTTCCCTACAACAACGGTTTTAAGCACGTGGATATATATCAGAACCAGCGGGGACTTTCGTCCTATTGCAATTGGATAATACAATTGATTTACTCGGCATGTTGAATAATGATGGGCTGATTAATGTCAATCCTCTTTAACTTTAAATATAATTTTGCCAGCACCTCTACATCGCGTATGCAATAGTCTTTAATCTTTTGGAGGTTCTTATCTCGATAGTACACGGCATTTACCTGGCTGCCGTCCATATCGCCTTTGCTGGAAGGTATGTTGAAAATAGCGGTGAGCAAATCGAGCGAAGTGTAATGTTTGTAGTCACCAAACTTCCACATCTCCAAGGTGTCGAGATGCGGCACTTCCCACGGTTTCTTACCCATTAAATTTAACACGGGGGGAATGTTCACTTCATTTATCAACATCCTTCGGCAGAGGTACGGAAAGTCAAATTCTTTTCCGTTGTGTGCACAGAATTTAACAGCGTTGTTGTTTTTGATTTCAATCATCGTGCTGAATTCCAGCAAGAGTTTCTTTTCGTCATCTCCGCAGTAGGCTTTTGTTCGCAATCCTAATTCGCCTTGTTCGTTCTCAAAAAACTTAGCTACAACAATGCATATAATCTTTCCGAACTCTGCATAAATACCGGCACGGTCACTATAAATTTCTTCATCGGTTTGTTTGGGGTCGTTACGAAGATGATTGGCTTTGCGCGACCATTGCACTTTCAAACGTTCGTCTAATGCGTTGTAATCATATACATTGGCTACCGTTTCAATGTCAAGGAAGAGAATGTCTTTGAGTTCGTTGTTCATATACATCGGTTTGATTCTTAAAAATAACAATTTGTTGTTGATGGTATGATAGTTGCCTCCATTTATTTATGCGCATCCTTCTCACTTTTTATAAAAACTTTAGTCTGATTTCCATTTCAATAACTTTTCTGAGTTGTGTTTTAATTCTGTCTTCTGGTTCTCCTTACTTTATTGTACCGGCTTTCTGGATCAAGGTTTTTTCCAACGTAGGTCTTCTTTCCTATATTCATATCTTCCGCTTTCATCAATTTAATTTCTTTTTTAATCTGGGTTATTCCATTCGGCAACTATATATAAAAACACTTGCCATCGATTTTGTACTCTGGGGTATCCTCGCCTTTATAACGCTGAAATTTTTATGAGGAATACTTTAGAAATGGATGGGATTTATCTTGAATACGGTCTCTCAAAAATATTAACGAGTGTCTTTGTAAAATGTGAAACGGGTCAAATTGTTGGGATGCTCGGCCGCAATGGTTCTGGCAAATCCAGTCTTTTAAAAATTGTTTTTGGCTCGCTTGCTGCTCAATCCAAATCCGTTCGCGTAAATGGCAAGTCGTTGTTCGCTCCGTTCTCTAGAAATATAAGTTACCTGCCTCAGGATAATTTAATTCCCTCTTACGTCACTATTCACAATGCGTTAAAACTTTTCAAGGTTGACAAGCAAATAATTGTTGATGTTTTTCCGGAAACAAAAGATCATTTCGATTTGAAGCCAGCTCAAATTTCCGGAGGCATGCTTCGAATAATAGAAGTTTTATTGATTCTGAATTCATCGTCTATGTTTTCACTTTTAGACGAACCTTTTTCTGGAATAATGCCCGTTCATGTTGATACCTTAAAAGACTACATGGCGATTAAAAAGAAGGAGAAGGGAATTATTATAACCGATCATTTATACCGACATGTGCTGGAGCTTTCTGATACACTCTTTGTGCTGGCCAATGGCCAAACGTACATCGTTAAAAATGAGAGTCAGTTAATTTCTTTAGGCTATGTAAATAGTCTTTAGTTTTTTGATGCCAATCTTTATCCAGCTCTATTTTACGAATGCAATATTCCTTCCATTTCCAATGCTTTAATAAACGAAATATGTTCTTCACGAATAGAATCGGGCAAAAAAAGAAAACGTTTATCAAAAAGATGTATAGGTAAGAGGATATTACAAATTAAGTTCTCACTTTCAACAAGCTTTAGACTTAGAGGTTGTTATAAACAGCATATCAGTCACTGAAAATTGAAGGATTTTATTAAGCGATAACTTAAGGGAATGATGAACTCTTTTTTGACGGCTCCTTCTACTAAAAAGAAAACGGATATAACTTCGATCTTTTCCTCTCACAATCAATACACATCGGAATCGGATGGCGTTTTAACGATTTGTGGAAAATCTGTTCGGAAGTCTGAAGTAATGATTATAAAGTGACGATGGATAGAACGCTATTACACCTTTCCAGTTACAAAACTTTGGCTGTGTGCCAGTAACGCTTAGATTAAATCAGTCGTTTTGAATAAAAGAATACTACAGTTCGTATTAGAGATCATTGCACTATATGTTGCTTGTTCGCTGTATGCATTCCTTTTAAGTGGAGGTATTGAATTGGTAAGAAATTCCTTTCCAACATTATGGTTGTTAATTTTACCAGTGGAAGTATTTGTTTTAATTCTATTTCTCGTGTTCAATGATTTAAAGCGATGGACAAAACTTTTTTTCTACTCCATAATAGGTTTGTCTCTTACTAGCATCTTAACCACATTATACTTTAAGTTGTGCGAAAGCGAATACGATCATACATCAACTTCTTTTATTCTTACAATTATTATTTTAGTTTTCTGTTCAGGGTTAGCTGTAGCTCTTTTTATAAAAAAGAAAGTGGCCTATCCAGATATTTTAATAGCTGTTGGTGCTATGATAACTTTTGAAATCGCTAGCAGAATAGAGTTTTTAAGTATTGTAATTTTGCTAAACAATTTGTTTCCATTGAACTTTTAATAAGCAACAATTGCAAGTAAATAAAGAAGGAATTATTAATTAGTTCCGCATGTATTTGTGGGATTAATCAATAATTTTTAATTGGTTAATAAATCAAAAGGTTACGAATGTAAAACACCTTCCATTGCCAATTCTTTAATAAACGAAATGTGTTCTTCACGAATAGAATCGGGCACAAAAAGAAAACGTTTATCAAAAATCTGAGAGCCGATATAGTAGCTCACCCAATATTCGTTGTTGAGATGGAAAACTCCCGGATCGATGGGTTCAATTAGTGCCGTGCTCTTTGCTGGAATCGTATTTAAAAAATGACGGAGAATAGAGGTGCGCTGTTCCTCTCCATCTTTTAAACCGTAACCTGTACTGGCTACTAATGTATTTTCAATTTCAAAATCGTTGTTGTTGATTAAATAAACTTGCCACTCATCTTGTTCTCCAATGCTTTTCTTTCTCGCGATGGCAAGCGTCACCTTTTTCACTTCTGGTATTTTAATATCTTTGATCATACCTCTAGAACCAACTGCTGTTTTTAAATCTCCAAATTAATGTACAAGGTACGATTTACGAAGTACGATTTTGAATACGGTTATAGAAACAGAATACCTTTTCCATTTAAGAAATCGTAATTTGTAAATCGAAAATTAACTGACCGAGCAACATTTCATCACACTTAAATCTCCATTTCAAAAAGCCTGGCAAAGTGTCTCTTTAATATGATAGATACCTTTTCAACATCTTGCTTTGCGCCCAATTCTTTTGCCAACGAAGTTACTGCTTTGTCTTTAATTCCGCAGGGAACAATGTAGTCGAAGTAATTCAAATCGGTATTGATGTTTAGTGCAAAACCATGCATCGTTACCCAACGACTGGTCTTTACACCTAGAGCGCAAATCTTCCTGGCGTTAATTTTATTTTCGCAATCAATCCACACACCTGTGAGACCTGAAATTCTTCCAGCTTGAATATTAAAATCTTTCAACGTAAGAATAATAGCCTCCTCGAGCAAACGCATATATTGATGAATATCTGTAAAGAAATTTTCCAGATCAATTATTGGATAACCAACTAATTGCCCGGGGCCATGATAGGTAATGTCACCTCCACGATTGCTGTTATAGTACGTTGCTCCTTTGCTCTTCAACATCCCTTCCTGCAAAAGAAGATTGTTCGCATTGCCACTTTTCCCTAAGGTAAATACATGGGGATGTTCGCAGAAGAGTAAATAGTTGTTGGTAGGTAGTTGCTCGTTTATGGGGCGATCTCTATTCGCTGATTTAACCGCCAGCGTTTGTTGAAATAATTCCGTCTGATAATCCCAGGCTTCCTTGTAATCGATCAGGCCGAGATTTCTGAATTCCGTTTGTTTATTGATGATGTCGTTCAAATCAAAAAGTAGCTTGATTAATTTTTTCGGTTGGGTTCATAATGTAGGTCAACAACGAACCGTCCCTCATTAGTTCAACCACGCGAAAACCTTTATAAGCCGTTCCCCAGTTTCCGCCAAAATGAGAGTCGAACATGTAGGGAATATGTTCTACCATTCGAACACCATCTTCTTCGTGTTCATGTCCATGAAAAACGCCTCGAATATTTTTATAAGGCTTTACCAATTCAAAAAATGCGGGCGTGTCTACAGCCCATTTCGTCCACATGGCTTGGGGGATGTGCAGAAAAATAAAAATGTTTCTTTTGTCTTTATACAAATCGAGTTTGGTTTTAAGCCACACTAAATCCGGACTTAGAAATTCTCCTTTTTCGTTTGATGTATCGCCAAGCAATAAAACATTCTTACCCAACACCACATCATGATTTAATGGCATACCAAAAACTTCATTCCAATATGCATCGCTCACGATATCGTGATTACCTCTTGTTACATAATATTTTACAGGAAGTCCATCCAGTAATTTCTTGGCAGGCAATAGAAAATCTTTTCCATCGTGCACAATGTCGCCATTGATAACGCAAAACTCAATTGGGTTTTGAGAATGGAAGGAAGTAATGTTCTTCACAAGGTTAGTATAATTCAAATCAAAGTCAGTTTCCGGTTGTCCGTAATGTCCATCTGACGCAACAACAAAGCGGAAGATTGATTTTTTTTTCAACGACTCAGCTTGTGTTGAAGTAATTGATAATACATTACCTCCCATCAACACCACCGATGCTGCTGAAATGTTTTTTATAAATTCTCTGCGGGATAAACTCATAACTTAACTCATTAGATCACTAAAGTAAAAACAAAAATTCCTTCACTACTGCTTTACCTATGCACTTCACAGTCTTTAGATTGGTTTCTTGATTTCTCGGGACACTGGGTTTTTATCGTGGCGAAAGTTGATAGATATTGTTGATAATAGTTTCAAGTTTACACTTAAATTTTAATGCTGCAAACCGTTTACATTTGTTAAACCAGATGAAGTTTATTTGGAGTCCGATAGTACCTAATACAGTTGCCCACATTTTGAATTGGTATTTGTGCGTTCATCGAATGGTGAGATAGATATCGAAGTTAAAACTCTATTGTATATTGAAGAGGCTATCGATTGCAATGAGGAAATATCTTTCATCGCTATTTAGATTTTTCTTCTCGCCAATGGGATGATCCCGGTTCAAGCGGATGATTCCGGATTTTTATTCTTGATGCTGGCTCAAAACGGGGGGGGGTTAGCGGCACTTTGAGGCATAACGCATCGATGGCAGTAGCAAAAAAAATATTCGATTTAGGTAACTGAATAAATAGTGTACTTTTAATTTCAAGACAAACCGTTACCAAATGATAAGCCCTAAATTAAAACCCATTTTTAACCTTTTTCTGGGAATACTTTTTTTCTATTCATTATTTCTATTGTGGAAACTTCCTCAGCCTTATGGAATATTTTCGATTACCGTTCTGATAGTTGGATTAGCTTTTAATTTTTTTAAATCCCGCAGTACTAAAATATTAATATTTTCACTTGCGGTGGCCATAAGTTCTTTTTGCTTATTTATGGGCACGCAATTTTTGCTCGACAATATTCAAAAAAGAAAATTGTTTGATCTTGACACAGCTGTTTCTTTTGAAAAGGGAAGTTTTGAAATGGCAATACGAAAAGCGAAAGAACAAAAAAAACACATTTTTATTGATTTTTATACAGCTTGGTGTGGCCCTTGCCTGGAGTTTAGTCGAAATGTACTTACTGATGATAAGGTTGGTGAAGCCATGAATAAGGTCTTTGTTAATTTAAAATTTGATGCTGAAAAAGGGGAAGGTATTATGCTTGCCAAGAAATATAACGTCTCAGCATATCCAACGTTACTAATTGTTGATACCCAAGGAAATATAGTTGAACGTGTTATTAAAGAACACTTTTTGCCCGACAAGAAGAGAATGATTGACACTGCAGAGAAATATCTTACAAAAGAAAATTAAGGAGATCAGCTTTGTTTTTTTTCATATCCATTCCTATAGAATACTATTAGTGTTCATTCACTATTCTTTACACACAGTCACGTAAAATGCATCCTAATTTAGTCCGATACCTTATCTTCGAGGCGTGAATCGCATCGACAGACTTACGGCAATTCTTATTCATCTTCAAACCAAGAAGGTGGTAAAGGCTGATGAAATTGCCAAGCGATTTGAAATCAGTTTGCGAACTGTTTATCGCGATGTAAAATCATTAATGGAGGCTGGCGTTCCGGTTGGCTCTGAAGCAGGTAAAGGATATTTTATTGTTGATGGCTATCACCTACCTCCCGTAATGTTCACTCAAGATGAAGCAAGCGCCATGATGCTCGCTGGAAAACTGGTTGATAAGATGGCAGATAAATCGGTTCGTGAAGCCTTCGGTTCTGCATTATATAAAGTAAAAGCCGTATTGAGTGATGGCGAAAAAGATCATTTAGAAAATTTGGATCCTCATGTTGGAGTGTTTCTGCGTTCACGTTTTGAACATCGTGAGCAACAGAATTTCCCAGATCATTTTCTCACGGCAATACAGCGTGCCATTGCGAAACGTCAGGTTTTGCAACTCGACTATAGTGATGCAGAGGAGACCGTAACGCAACGCTGTGTTGAACCGATGGGTATGTTCTATTACAGCATGACCTGGCATCTTATCGGCTGGTGCCGACTTCGAAACGGCTATCGGAATTTTCGAGCTGATCGAATTAAGGACATGATCAATACGGAAGAAATTTTTGAGGCTCGCAGCGCGAACTCACTTCACGAATATTTTAATTCTGTTTTTCAAACGAATCAAAACCTAACTCGTGCATTTGTTGTGTTTGATAAATCCTCCATTCGTAGCCGGTCTTTATATGGTTGTGTTGCGCAAGAGGATCTGGGCGATCAGATCCGTGCTGAGTTTATGATTGATAGTGTTGAGTACATGGCACAATGGCTTTTAATGTTTGGCGCGAAAGTAATAGTGGAAAGTCCGGGAGAATTGAAATTGAAGTTGGTAGAGATTACTGAGGATCTATACAACCATTACTCCAAAAAGACTCTCGATCAAACGGTGTCAATACTGAAATAATCATTCACTTGCTCAGCGTAACAAGGAAATTGTTCACTTACCTAGAAGAATAGGTGGCTCCGCTGGAGCCAGTTGCTTTAACCAAATTATTTCTATAGACAGGCTGCTCCTCTGGAGCGAAGTTTACAAAATATGAGTAATGAGCCTGACCGTTTTGACTTGAACTTATGAATATAATTTTTTGCTCCAGCGGAGCAGCCTGTTTGTAGCAAGATCGATGTTCATTTTTACATGGCTCCGCTGGAGCCATGTAATGGCTTTTTTTAAACGTGAAAAAAATTGCCACCCTTGCTATCGAAATAATAGGTGGCTCCATCCGGAGCCTCATCTTCTTACTTTACTATCTCTATAAACAGGTTGCTCCTCCGATCCAAAGTTTACAAAATATGAGTAATTCGCCTGGCAGTTTTGACATGAGCTTGGGAATAGGATTTTTTGCTCCAGCGGAGCAGCCTGTTTGTAGCAAGATCAATGTTCATTTTTACATGGCTCCAGCGGAGCCACCTAACCACATTTAATTTCTAGGGAAAGTAAAAACGTCTGATTTAAGATGAGTGATTTATGATCAGTGATTTGCGATTTATCTGCCATGCAAATCGTTCATTAAATCACAAGTCACTCATCACAAAGGGATTTACATCAATACTCCTGACATAGGGCTGTCACTCTTTTACAAACTTTCTTAAAAATATTTTTTCCTACTGCCATAGGGCTGTCATGGGGTGCTCGTTACTTAGCACAAAAATTATAACACTATGCAACCCCAACTTAAAGAAGTAAAACCAATCAACTTTTTGTTTTATCGCGCAGAAACAAAAATCAGTGAGTTAGCGCAATTCTTTCCGATCGCGAAGGAGCTTTTTAAAGAAGCGG
Source organism: Chryseolinea sp. (assembly GCA_046595655.1). GTDB lineage: Bacteria > Bacteroidota > Bacteroidia > Cytophagales > Cyclobacteriaceae > Chryseolinea. The sequence continues at coordinate 16,887 of JBKJOF010000025.1, forward strand.
TACGGCTTGATCTACATGTCTCCGGGCCTGTACACTGGCACTACTTCGGATTTACCGGTGATGAAACAAAATCGTTTACCCTTGAAATCGCCATACCTGTCACACAAACTATAGAAGAGTATGATGGAAAGTTTCACTTCAAGCGCACAGAAAATTATAAATGTGTAACGATGATTCATGAAGGCGCATGGAATGAAATTCCACAGAGTTATGGTAAGATTATGCAGTTCATTGCCGAGAACGGATTGCAACCCGCTGGAACAAATCGTGAACTTTACATCAATGCTGACTTTGCTTTTCCTGAAGCCAATGTGACCCAAATTCAACTTGGCGTTAATTAAACTTTTTCAACAAAAGTGGATACTGCTTTTAGCAGGTGTGTTAGTGGCTATACTCGCATGGTTTTCAATTTTATATTTTTAAAATGGACGTTCTGGTTTTCAAAACATCGGTAGAAAGTAAAGAAGGTATTCAACGATTGAAGCCTTCGCTCGATGCTCTTGCGGGCCACGGGCAATGGAATTTTGCGTTAGATGATTGCGATAAAATATTGCGAATAAAATCACAATCAATACATCCGGCCATAGCACAAAAGCTTTTGCATGATTGCGGCTTTGCTTGTTCGGAATTAGATGATTAATTTTTTTAGAAAACTTTATAAATAATAAAACAACACAAAATGAAACAAAGCATAGAATGTAAAGTATCGCTGGAAATTAATGCATCGAAGTCCAGAGTTTGGGATGCGTTAACGAATCCTGAAAAAATTGCTAAGTATTTTTTCGGAACTAAGATGACATCCGATCTAAAAAAAGGAAGCTCAATTACCTTTAGCGGAGAATGGGAAGGTAAGGCTTACGAAGACAAAGGAACTATACTTGAAATAGAAAAAGATAAAATGTTAGTGTATGATTATTGGAGTAATTTTTCCGGACAAGCCGATGTGCCAGAAAATTATCAGACCATTACGTATGCACTTCAACAAAACGAAGATGTTACAAAACTTACTGTGACTCAGGAAAACTGTTCCTCAGAAGAAGCTCGGGAACACTCAGAAAAAAACTGGAATATGATGTTGGGTTCAATGAAAGAAATGCTGGAGAAGGGAGAACTATAAACGGGTGCATTTAAAATTGTCGCATCGCGGGTTAAACCCAGTTAAGTTTAATGTAATGTATAACCATGGCCTTTGAGGCCGTGGTTATTTGCCAAGGAATTGACACGGAAGATTTGAAAGCTAATGATGCTATAATAGTAACAGGTCATGTTTGACTAGACCAAATTCATCTGTTAGTAAGCAATCCACCCTCAATATGTGTAAGCAAACTGATTCAGATATCTTAAAGGGAAGACTTCGCGTAAAATGGTTCAAGATTATTCAGAACTGAGGAAGATGCTGGGATCAGCATTTGTGGGCGCGTGGCTATTTCGCAGCGAGCGTTGGTACGGTGACGAATGAGGTTGTGAAGGAGTATATTGAGAAACAAAACATCGTCACAAAAGATGACGACTTTAAGAAGGCCTAATGACTTTAGAAGTCTTTAAACATTCGGCAATCTACCAGTTTCAAGCCAGCAGTAAATTAATTCTTTTCGCATGAACTCTTCCATTAACTTCAGAAAGTTTATACAGGATAACAACGCATCTGCTTTGTGAACTACGACTATGAAAGGAGTTGATAGACTGCAAATGCGGATAGGTAGGCCAACGCAGTCATGTAAACAAGTTGAATCATTGGCCACTTCCAGCCTTTTGTTTCGCGATACACAACTGCAATTGTACTCATGCACTGCATGGCGAATGTGTAAAATACAAGCAAAGAAAATCCTACTGCGGGTGTAAAACGAGGACCTCCGGTTTCTGGATTTATTTCTTGTCCCATGCGTTCTTTTATGGTGGCAGAATCATCTTCGTTTACGCTTCCGATGCTATAAATAGTAGCCATCGTTCCAACGAAAACTTCGCGTGCTGCGAATGATGTAATCAATGCAATGCCGATCTTCCAATCAAAACCCAGTGGTCTGATTACTGGCTCTATACCTTTACCAATAATGCCAGCATACGAATGTTCAAGCTTATACGCTGCAACCCGATCTTCAAACCCTTGTTTAGTGAAGCGAAGATTTTTTGATTGTTCCTGCACCGCTTCTCTCGCATTGTTAACTGAATCACCCGGGCCATAACTGGCCAACACCCAAAGAATAACGGAGATGGCGAGAATAACTTTACCAGCTTCCCACACAAACGTTTTTGTTTTCTCTAAAATAGTGAAGCCTACATTCGACCATTTCGGAACACGATAAGTAGGCAGTTCCATCATAAGGAAACTTCTTTCTTTAACACGAATAAGCAGATTCATTACCCATGCAGAACCAAGTGCTGCAACAAAACCAAGAAGGTACAATCCCATTAGCGCAAGACCTTGTAAGTTGAAGAAGCCAAGTGCTTTTTGATCTGGAACAATGAGCGCAATGAGAATAGTGAATACAGGTAATCGTGCAGAGCAACTCATCAATGGTGTCACCATAATCGTGATGATGCGCTCTTTCCAATTATCAATGGTTCGTGTGGCCATGATCGCTGGAATGGCACACGCAACTCCAGACATAAGTGGCACTACACTTTTTCCATTCAAACCAAAATTGCGCATTACTTTATCCATTAGGAAAACAACGCGTGCCATGTAACCGGATTCTTCGAGAATGGAAATGAAGGCAAACAAAATTGCAATCTGAGGGACGAAAATTAAAATACCTCCAATACCAGGGATCAATCCTTCTGTGACTAATCGAGTGAGAGGACCATCAGGCAAAGCGGATGATAAATAAGAGCTGAGCTGGGCAAATGAAGTATCAATTAAATCCATCGGCCCTTCAGCCCACGCAAAAATGGATTGAAAAATGAGAAACAGAATACCAAAGAAAATAAAGTAGCCACCGATTTTGTGTGTTAAAACTTTATCGAGCTGACTGGAATATTTTTTCCAGGAGTTGTCTGTATTTTTTAGCGTTACACTATTGAGTAAATCCTGAATGAAACTATAACGCAATATGGTTTCTGCACCTTGAAATTTTCCAGGAAAGAATTCGTGATTAGATCGAATGGAATCGACCAGGCTTTTCTTCTCAGCAGTTAAAAACTTAAGAGATCTTGGTTGTTCTAAAAATTGGTACGCTTCGTAATCATTGTCAATCCCAAGAGCAGAGCGAACTTGCCCGATAGGATTTTCAGCTTCTTTCCAAACGGTGAATATGGCTATATCAGATACTGGAAGTGGTTTAACAAGTAGTTCTTTCAGAGCTTCTAGGCCAACGCCATTTCGAGCATTAATCGGCACAACAGGAACACCTAATTTTTTAGAGAGCGAAATGAAATCATAACTGATGCCGGCCTTTGCAACCAGATCCATCATGTTCAATGCAAGTATGGTTGGAAGACCGAGGTCAATAATTTGTGTGAGCAACAAGAAGCCGCGCTTCAAGTTAGTAGCATCGGCAATAACCACAATCTTCTCAGGTGTTGACGCTGAGTGATGATCGAGTAATACCTCTGCAACAATTTGTTCATCAAGACTTCGAGGATAGATACTATAAATGCCGGGCAGGTCGATGATCTCTGCGATGGAGCCATCAGGTAGTGAACAAAAGCCTGATTTTTTCTCGACTGTTACGCCAGGAAAATTTCCAATTTTCTGATTTAATCCCGTAAGGTGATTGAACAAAGACGACTTACCCGAATTGGGGTTTCCGAGGAGGGCAATTTTTGGCCGATGCGTAACTGCCATTAATTCAGAATTGAAATGGTGGCCGCTTCTTCTAAGCGCAGAGATAATTCATACCCAGAAACACTTATACAGACCGGATCGCCAAAGGGAGCAGTGAAGTTGAAGCGAACTGCAGAACCGGGAAGACAACCCATTTCCATGAGCTTCACCGATAGGTAATCATCGGTAAAACCTGAAACGATCGCTACTTCTCCTGGTCGCATCTGAGATACGTTCTTAGCGCCTCCGCCCATCTCTACTTATTTAGATTAATTTTAAACAAGGCAAATATAGAAGTGGTTAAGCACCGAAACAATGATTTACATCAGATTTAAGGGGTTAGAAGATGTTTAGTTTTTTGTTGAAGTTTGAGGAATGGGGAAGAAGATGAAAGTGGAAGGTGAGAATCGGAAATCGGTAAGTAAGAAGCTGAAAGCGAAAAGTGAGGTGCAGAATGAGAGCAAGGTGAAAGCTGTTGAGGTGGCATCGACAGTAGAAGCGGAGCCTTCTGTTGATTCTTTTGATTTTGGTGGTTTGCCTGAGCGTAACCTGAAAAGGAATTTGGGTTGTGGATGATAATGTAAACTTTGTGGCTCCCTAGTGCCTTTGTGACTTCGTGGCAAATCGAATTTCAACTTGTAAATATTAAAGCATGAATGGCATTGTTCGATTTCTTCTTTCTGGTTTAGCAGTGTTCGCTACAGCTTACCTTCTTTCGGGAGGTGTTCACGTTGATTATTATGGTTATGCTTTATTGGTAGCAGTATTGATCTCGATTGCTAATGTAATTGTAAAACCCATGCTTATTATCCTCACTTTTCCCATCACCATCTTCACCTTGGGTTTATTTTTACTAGCCATCAATGCCATTATTATTTTGATGGTCGATTATTTTGTGGACGCGTTTTATGTTGACGGATTCTGGTGGGCATTGGCATTTAGTCTTATCATGTCCATCTTCAATAGTTTGATTAGTGATTTAAAGAAAGAGGAAAAGAACGAGTAGGATATAGTAGCGACAATAAGGCAAAGCTTGCTTACCTTTCTTTCTTACAACCATCATATGTCAACTACAATTCGTCAGGCAACTCTTGCCTTTCTCTTTTTCAGCGCACTTGTTTCATGTTCTAAAAAGCCTTCAACAGATGAGCACTCGCCAGAACATTCATTGGCCGATCTGAAAGTGTATGATGGTCTTGAAGTAACCTTGTTTGCTTCTGAGCCCATGTTCACTAATCCTACCAACATTGCCATTGATGAACGCGGCCGGGTTTGGGTTTGTGAGGCGTACAACTATCGGAATCAAATCAACCCGAAAAATCCGGAGAAGAAAGAAGGCGATCGCATCATGATTCTCGAAGATACCGATGGCGATGGCAAAGCCGATAAGAGCACTGTATTTTATCAGGGCACCGATGTAAACTCTGCATTGGGAATTTCACTTCTTGGCGATAAGGTAATTGTATCCTGCAGTCCGAATGTATTTGTGTTTACCGATGCGAACGGAGATGATGTTCCCGACTCAAAAGAAATATTCTTTAAAGGTCTTCATGGTGTACAGCACGATCATGGCATGCACACTTTTGTGTTTGGGCCAGATGGACGATTGTATTTTAATTTCGGTAACGAAGGTAAATCACTTCTTACCGCTGCCGGTGATACTGCTGTCGATGTGCACGGACGTAAAGTGGTTACGAATGGTAAACCTTTTCGCGAAGGCATGGTGGTGCGTTGTGATGTTGATGGGTCAAACATAGAGGTACTTGGTAATAATTTCAGAAACAATTTTGAAGTGGCGGTTGATCCTTTCGGAACGCTCTGGCAATCGGATAACGATGATGATGGAAATAAAGGTACGCGCATCAACTATGTAATGGAGTACGGGAATTATGGCTATCACGATGAAATGACGGGCGCAAGCTGGAGTACGCGCAGAACGAATTTGGAAAAAGAAATTCCCTTTCGTCATTGGCATTTAAATGATCCGGGTGTAGTTCCGAATATTTTACAAACGGGTTCGGGTTCTCCTGCCGGAATAACGGTCTATGAAGGCTCACTCTTGCCCGATGTATTCAAAGGACAAATGATCCATGCTGAACCCGGACATAATGTAGTTCGCTCTTATCCAGTTGAAAATGATGGTGCAGGTTATAAAGCAACGATCGTTAATATTTTAGAAGGGCAAAAAGATCAATGGTTCCGGCCGATAGACGTAGCCGTTGCTCCCGATGGTTCGCTCTTCGTTGCCGATTGGTATGATCCCGGAGTAGGAGGACATCAGGTTGGTGATCTTGATCGTGGAAGAATCTATAGAGTTGCTCCACCAAAATCAGGATATAAGATTTCTACTAATGATGTTTCAACTGTTGATGGTGCTGTAGCAGCACTACTCAATCCAAATACAGCTTCACGCGTTCGCGGATGGAATGCATTAGCGGCTTTGGGCGAGAAAGCAGAACCTGCCCTTCAAAAGGTATGGACTTCATCGAACGAGAGAAATCGGGCGCAAGCCTTGTGGTTGTTGGCGCGATTGGAAAATAAAAGTGATGGATACATTCAACAAGCCATCGAAGATAAAGATGCCAACATCCGCATCACGGGTATTCGCATTGCGCGTGAATTGAAGAAAGACATCTTACCTATTGCTGCGAAATTGGTCAGCGATTCATCACCACAAGTAAGAAGAGAAGTTACCGTTGCCCTGCGCGGAAATTCATCGAAAGAAGCCGCTGCACTTTGGACTCAGCTCGCATTGCAATACGATGGCAAAGATCGTTGGTACTTAGAAGCATTAGGTATTGGAGCTGAAGAAAATTGGGATTTATATTTTGCTGAGTGGAAATCCAAAGTCGGGAAAGATTGGAACACACCAACGAATCGTGACATCGTTTGGCGGAGTAGAAGCAAAGCATCTATGCCGTTGATGGCGGAGTTAATTAAATCATCTAACGAGCAAGAGATGCTTCGCTATTATCGCTCGTTTGATTTTCAAAAAGATCCTTCCAAGCAACAAGTATTGGCGCAACTGGTGCAACAAACACAAGGAAGCAAAGTACTTTTTGCATTGAAGCACATGGATGCTTCCAAGTTGCAGATGACACTTCCCGTTAAGACTGCACTCAACTATGTACTGAATCAATACAAAGACAAGATTGAATTTGTTGAGTTGGTTTCTTCATTCAACTTACAAGGACGTGCGAACGACTTACTTCAACTGGCCATTCACTATCCCGATAGCGCAACCGGAAAAGAGTCGATACTTATTTTATTGCGCTGGAATAAAACAGCGTTGATTGAAAGCAAACTATTCGGCAATAACAAAGAGGAGGCACAATCTATTGTGAAAGCCGTTTGGCCGCACATGTACAACACAAAGGCAATTGCTCTAATGGAACATGTTATGCTCGACACGACACGAGACCTTGAACTTCGTAAGCTTACAGTAAAAACGTTTGGCGGTCCTTGGGAAGCGGAAGATCGTTTAGTAGTTCTTGTAAAAGAAAATAAAATACCTACTGATTTACATACTGCCGTAGGAGGAGTTTTTCAAACCGCGTGGCGTTCTACCTTACGCGATGAAGTTGCTCCGTATCTGAAGTTGCCCGGAAACAAAGAAGGTGTACCACTTCCAACCATTGCTGTGTTAGCAGCGAAGACAGGCGATGCCATCAAAGGAAAGGAAGTTTTTAAAACGTTATGTAGCAATTGCCACAAAGCAAAAGGCGAAGGTGTAAACTTTGGTCCTGAGCTTACGGAGATTAGTGATAAACTTCCTAAGGAAGCATTGTACACTTCCATCTTATTTCCAGATCAAGGAATCAGTTTTGGTTATGAAGGGTATCGTTTAAAATTAAAAGATGGATCATCTGCTTTCGGCAGAATTGTTTCCGAAACAGAAGACAAGGTAGAAATGCAATACATGAACAACCACCAGACTGTAGCGAAAGAAAACATTGAGTCGCGCACAAAGTTGGAAAGTTCAATCATGCCGTCTAATCTTCAATCGTCTATGAGTGAACAAGAGTTGGTTGATTTGGTGGAGTATCTGGTTACCTTGAAGAAGGATGAGCGGGTTAGTGAAAAGTAAGTTTTCTAATAGCATTTACAAAAAAGAAGGCTGACTTAATTAAGTCAGCCTTAAGCCAAAGTGCCCCTAGTGGATAAACTACTTTCTCAACCGTGGCACTATGCCTATTTGATAGGAAGCTGAAGGAACGAAGGATGTGATCCACCCGTATGGATTATATGCACTCCCTTGTTTTCCGGAACATATCCAGGTGTTCCAGGCATGATGGCTCCCAAATCATTTTTTGCGCTGACTACCAGTCTCAGTTGTTCGCCAGGATAGAAAACCATACCGATTGGAAATAAGTCGATCTCAACTTCGACAACCTCACCAGATTTTAGTTTTTCAACTCTGTCAAAGCTGTGAGCTGGAACTTCATCAGTAGAAAGTTTCTCGTCCAAATGCCTGGCTGAAACTTTCAGACGACCATTAGAACCTTTGTATCTTAATACTGATCCACCACGTTCCGTAAGATCCTGCATCATTGCACCTTGATTTGGAACAACAAATTGCTGTAGATGATTGCCATGTTTATCAAGCTTCTGCAGAAGAATAAACAATTCCATATCGTCTGTGTTCTTTGCTTCTACCCATAACTTTACTTTAGGATATCCAACCATTACCGTTTCTTTATCAAAACGAGTTACAAACGATGCTAGCCCTGGATCTTGCGTTGCATCATATACTGCTGTTTTTTCATCAGTGGGTAATTCAGTGCTTAAAATACGAGGCCCACCATGAAGATAATATTTAGTGTAGTTCACATCCTTTGGAGGAAACTCAGTTGCCACTTGGTTGATTCGATCTCCACCTTCAAAATCATGTAGAGCGTAACGGACGCAAGGTGTTTTTTCCCATCCATTGTCCTCACCTTTTAAATAATGATCGAAGAATTTGCGTAAGTCCTCCACATTGACTTCTTCATAGTAGTCTGGCCATTCCTGAGTATTGTGAATACGTAACCACTTCTCTTCCGAAGCCATTCTTCTCCAAGCTCGAAATGTTCCCGCGGTGTGCAACGTATTGGAGTAGCTTGCTACCACGTAAGCAGGTACCGTAATCTTTTCGAATCGCGCAGTTTTATCTTCCCAAAGTTCATTGTTGGCTAATGGATATTTTTCTGCTTCGGCCACAACATCTTCACGCAAACCTTTTCCAACGTGATTTACCTGAAGTCGTTTTGTAAAATTAAGGTCAGACATTCCACCACGCATACATATATCGCGATAGGCATCGCTCAAACCTTCCCAAGGGTTGATGGCTGCAAGATGAGGTGGCTGTTCCGCAGCGGTGAACCACTGTGAAATGGCAAGATATGAAGTACCACTCATTGCTACCTTGCTGTTACACCAAGATTGCTCTGCCAACCACTCGATTAAATCATAACAATCTTGCGCTTCCTGTCTTCCAAACATGGTGCTATTTCCTTCGGAAGTTGCAATTCCACGTGGGTCAGGATTACAAATAGCATAGCCTTTTGCACACCAATAAGCAGGATCTGGTGCTTCAAATTTTGCTAATCCAGAAAGCATGCTGTTATCAAGACCTAACACTCCATAAAGTCCAGTCGTTTTAGGTGCTGATCCACCGCTTTTACCATAAGGACTCCAGGCAATAATCACAGGAACTTTTGTGTCTCCTTCTGGTCGAAATATATCCGTGTAGATAGTTACACCATCACGCAGGGTAACGGCTACGTCTTTTTCAAAAATAATATTAACAGGTATTGGTTTGAATTGTGGAGCTAATTGAAAACCTTTCGATAACGTTCGGGTTCCTGGCTCAAACTTACTTAAAATTCCATGTTCAATACCGGCTTCATAAGGTAGAGCAGGCACAAAAATTTCCAGATCCTTTTTAGTTGTTTTTGTTTGCGTTTCCATAGTGCATCGTTTTAGTTTCGTGACTTATTTTTTTTGATTCCTGATTCTTCCGAAGAATAATTCAGCTGTCAAATCAATAGAACAAAGCTATTGAGGATGTTGCTGCTAAGAATAAACGATTCAAACCAATACGTATAAATTTCAACACTAACGGGAGCGATAAGATTTAGGCGTGTTACCGGTTACTTTTTTAAAGAAATTACTGAAGTAGTTAGGGTAATCAAACCCGAGTTGAAAAGCGATATCGGCAACGCTCCAGTCGGAATGCTGCAATAAAGCTTTCGCTTCTGATGCGATGCGTTCACCTATAAGGGTCGTTGTCGATTTTCCGGTTATTTCCTTCACGGCACGGTTAAGATAGTTTACATGAATGGATAGATGACCAGCAAAGTCTTGAGCTGTTTTGAGTTTGAGCGTATCGGTTAGATTTTCTATTGGAAATTGCCGCTCAAGCGTTTCCGTAAATTGAGTCGTTATTCGTAAAGCAGCATTGTTGAACTGTATGAAATTTTCGGCTGGTCGTAAATGCAATGCTTCATGAACAATTTGCTGTATATAATTAAGCATCAGATCGTCTTTATATAAATAGTCTGTGCTGTCGTTTGCAATCATCGCTTCAAAAATTGCAGTAAGTTGTGACCGCTGATGCAACTCTAGTTTAAAGGCTGGCATACTGCTCAATTTAAATAGAGGTGATTGCTGCATACTTTCCAGGCGTTCAATAGGTTTAATAAAACTCTCTGTGAAAATGCAGGAATAACCGCTATGGTTTTCAGAGATAATCTCGGTAGAGTATGGAATGCGAGAATTAGCAAAGAAAAGGTAGGCGCCATCAAGATCGAATGTATGGTCGTTATAGTGTATTTTACTGTTGCCAATACTGAGCAGGACTAAGTAGAAATGCCTGCGACCGAAAGCCGATGGCGCTGCTTGCGGAACTTTGTTAAAGCTCACTTTAAAGCCTCTATCTTTTAAAATAGTTTTTAATTCGGCCGCAGGAAATGTAACAGGCTCTTTCATTGAAGTATCAAAATACAAAACAAACAGATACCTTCATGCACGAAATTTAAACATGGGCATCTCTAAAAACCTCTGCTTATCCTTCTCAACCGGAGAAGGGAAGGGATGAGGCCAATAGAAAAAGAGTTTTTAGAGATGCCCACATGTTGAAATTTCACTTCTTCATCATATCCTGTAAAGCTGCCGTATAGGCATTCGGTAGTTTCAATATCAAGGCTTCATTTTGGTAGTGCATTAGCATGGCTTTATCTTCCAGCAATTGCTTTGCTTTCAGGGAAGCGTATCGAAATTTGTTGCGATTCGCTTTCTGTGCCGTACTTTGTTTAGGAGGTTTAGTGGATTTCGGATATACATAGGTCTTGCCATTCCATGTACGGAACACCAGGTCTCCCAAAGTTCCGCGTAGGCCTTCCAGAGGTGAGTTTTTGATATATGCCATGTCTTTGTTTCTTTTTTCAAAAGTACACCAGGCTCAAAGCAAGTAACGCATGGCGCATGAAGATTTAGAAACGAAATAACGCGATCTAATGCGCCATTGAAAATTTCACAACGACAGGTTCATTCGGATTGCAAGAATTTTAATGGTCTCAGGCAATCCGCAACTGGTAACTATAGTCTGCCATGAGTGTAGCTTCAGTGTAGCATGCGACTTCTTCCACTGTTGCTCCACTCTCATAGTGCAGCCGATGCAACCTTCACTGAAGGATTAAGCCAGCATCATGCGTGGCAATCATCGGATCTTTGATCATTTTGATGAGGAAAGATTGAGCAGTTCTAGCAGGAGTATGTTTTAAACGTACATAAGTGAAAGCCGCACGAATGAAGTTAGCTTTACTTCACTAAACGAATTTTCCGAATAATTAATCCTAGAGTATTGGGAAGCAGGAATTGAAATAACAAGGATGGAACGTGGTATAACATGAGGAGCAATCGTAATGGTTTTTTGACACACTTATTTCGGTCATTAATCTTACCCTACGTGTTCGTTCAGTATGGATCAACTAGATAAGTTTTTCTAAGACTTTACCTTTGGAATTACACGAGCAGAGTATCTCAAATTCATTGATGAATAAGCTTACTGACGGGATTTTGGATAAAAGTAAATCTCATCTGTCTATGAAAAATGAGTCAGGTATTGCTTATACATTTTCCCCTCGCCTTAGCGGTATATTGTTTCCTGTTTTTCATCAGGATAGAAGTAGGTCTGGAAAGGAGTAGTCAAGACACCAAATGATTTATTCACGAATTCCGAATAGTTTATTCGTGAATTCATGAATAAAAAAATTACCATCGCTACTCAGCTTGTAATAAAAGAAATGACAACCGGAAACTTCTCTACTGACAATTCCCAATCCTCGGATTATCCGTAGAACTGCATGGAAACTGATACTTGCTTTGAGGATAGAGTGCTGATGGAGTATCCGTCACCACAAGAGATGGAAGTGTTTGTTGGTTGTAGCCTGGCATCGTAATCTGTTCGACAGAGCCATTGCCCAGCGCTACATTTTTACCTGTTGCATTTCCATTGAAGCTGTAATCAATCATAGCATCGAGTAGGCGATAAACACCATAATAGTCATAAGCATCATAGGCAGTGCGTGAACTAGGAAGAACGTGATCGGCTATATATTTGTACCCATCGATATCACCAGCTTTAATAAGGATAAAGTCCTTTTCTGAATTGGCAATGTTAATGTTCTTGAACATATCAATCGCGAGACGGTGATCGTTGGTTACATCGTCATCATATACTTGTGAAATCAGTTTAGTATTTGCAGGGAATGATGCCAGTTGAGTTGAAGTAATCTGATACGAATACCATTGCGCCATTGAGAAAATGAATCGACCATCAGCACCCCAACCTTCGTCAGTGAATGCTTTATAGCCAAGCCCGAAGGAAGCACCACCACCAAAAGAGTGCCCCATGAAACCAACTTTCTTGGTGTCAATAAGAGTAGGGTAATCGGTAGCTGCCTGCTTGAAACTTTGCCACAACGTATTGTAGCGATCATCAATAGATACTCCAAATGTGGGGTAAGGAGCAAAGACAACTACATAGCCTTTCTTGGCGATGAAATTAAATAGCCCAATGTTATAATCGCTGCTCTCACCACCATAAGGATGTGAAAAGAAAATAGTGGGCTTAGGAGATGTTATGCCTTGTGGATAAAAAATGTCGACTGTCTTGCCTGAATAAGTAGGACTTGCAAACGAGACTTTAGCAACAGTATATGTGCCATCTGCACCATACCCACTTGCAGGGCGCGAGATTGGTCCCCCCAAGTCGTCATCGGTGGTAGGAATAGGATCGTCTTCATTTCTAATGCAGGAAGACAAAAACAGAACAAGTGTTACAAATAGAAATCTCATTTTTAGCTTTTTTTTTCCTTTAGATGGTAGTTCAGCTTAAAGGTTTAAAAATATAATAAACTTATTATGTTTTTGTTTGAGAAATGGAAACTCAGAGTTTTCTCTTATGAGTATAGGTAATATTAATTATTCCCACAACAACCCTCAAAAGCCTCAATGAAATTCGTGATAATTTTGAAGTCGTTTTCAGAATTTTACCCAAAGATTCTACCATTGCAAAACGAACAAGAGCGTTGTACTGTAACAAAAATGATGGGGATGGATTACTTTTGTGGCAAAGTAAATTTTATATGAAGAAGTTAATTGTTAACCTATTGTTGATCTTACTGACGATCGGTGTGCACGCTCAAAGTGAACTCTACGACATGATGAGCAAGAAGGTAGATAAAACAGCATCCTTTACCATTATTGATTCAGCAGGAGGTAGTTCTTATATTAGTGTTGACGAGCTTGGTGTTCAAGGTTATCAAAACAATTCCGCAAAACTGCATGCACCCAGGCCAGAAAAAAAATACAATCGTATATTAGGTTGTCAATTAAGGGGTTCGGAATACACGGTTTTCTTCTCTAATTCATGGCATACCGACCTTGCTTCTGTGTCATTCAACTTTATCACCAATACAGTCGTGCAGCATTTAATACCGCTGAAACTAAATAAGGAATCTTACTTTTCATCCTTCATTTATCAAAACGATCTATACTTTATCACCCGACTTAAAAACGCAACAGGGATAAGGTTTTTCACTTTTTTAGGGGGAGATCAATTTCAAACCAATACGGTGATGTTTAAAAACATTGATACTGGGCTAACCAGTTTTTACGAGGCATTTGACCCGCATAATACAGCACAAATTGATATCAGTGAATTTCGTAACGGTACATCAAATGATTTTAATGTTGCACGTAGTAAAACTAAAATTCGTGTAATGAATGAAAAAGTCTATATCAGTTTAGACTATTCAAATAAAAGCACATCCGTGATTAGGATCGATTTAGAAAGTTATGAAAGTGCTGTGTCAGTCTACAGCCAGCAAACACAGATCTGTGGAAATGCAAGCACCACGTTTAATTCGTTTCTATATAAAGACAAACTTTTTCAGGTCGTAACCTGCTCCTCCGGAATAAATCTTGGCATTCGAAATCTTTCCGATGGAACAATCGTGAAACAATATGCAACAAAAGATAATGAAGAAATAACGTTTAAGAATTCCCTCATCATTCAAAGGCAATCAGGATCATTTAGCGTTGACAAAGAACTAACTGCCAAACAGTTTATGAATAGAATTTTAAATACCCGTAGCTTTGTTTCCGTTTCAGAAAGAGGAGAAACTGTACTGGTAAGTTTAGGAGGTTATAGATTGAATAATAGTTCGGGATTTATTCCGACACCTACTGGTAATATCCGCACCGCTGGATCATCTTCTGAAACACTACTTTATTTTGAGAGCGTACTCTCAAGGGATACATTTGATCACATTGATTATAAAAAGTATTAGTATAGAAGGGGTCAATTTAATTCTCCGAAAAGTCTTCAGCATCAAGCTAGCAATTGTTTAAAAAAGAAGGCTGACTTTATAAAGTCAGCCTTCTTCGATGGCATTCGTGTATTCCTATTAACGTTTACCGATTAACCATTAACTCTTCACTAGGCATTCAACTGAATTTCTTCACCTTCCTTGTTCAGGAATTTGAATTCAGTAATAGCCATTGATGAATCAACAATGAGGTTGACCCAACGCTTGTATTTGAAGAACCATTTCATACGCTGTGAAATAAGTCCTTTTGTAAAGAATGCCTGAACGTAAGGGTGCAGTGCCAGCACTAAACTCTTTTCATTCTGTTTCGCAAAAAGATGTTCTATGTTTTTCTCGATCTGATCAGTCACTAAAATAGAAGCAAGAATTTTTCCGGTTCCATTACATGCCGGACAAACTTCTTTCGTAATGATGTTCATCTGAGGACGAACACGCTCGCGGGTGATTTGCATCAATCCAAACTTCGAGAGTGGAAGCACCGTTGATTTGGCTTTGTCTTCCTCCATCTCATCCTTCATAATCTTATGGATGAGCTTCTTGTTCTCGGGGTTTTTCATGTCGATGAAATCGACCACGATGATTCCACCCATATCCCTAAGGCGAAGTTGGCGTGCAATCTCTTTTGCAGCTTCAATGTTTACCGATAAAGCAGTTGTCTCTTGATTCTCTTCACGGTTTGATTTGTTACCGCTGTTTACATCGATAACGTGAAGTGCTTCAGTATGCTCAATGATGAGATAACCACCTGCCTTTAAACTAACGGTTTGTCCGAAGGCCGATTTGATCTGGCGCTCGATGCCGTAATGTTCGAAGATCTTGGCTTTGCCGGTGTACATCTTTACAATCTTCTCCTTGTCGGGAGCATTGGTATGGATGTAGGCTTTTACCTCTTCAAATATTTTTTTGTCGTCTACGTGAATGTTGTCGAACGATTCGTTCACGATGTCGCGAAGCAAGGATGAAGTCTTGCTGAGTTCTCCCACGATTTTATCGCGTGGATTGGCCGTAACCATTCGCGTCATACCTTCTTCCCAGGTGGTCACCATCGTTCGCAAATCGCGATCGAGTTCGGCTACCTCTTTGCCTTCGGCAACGGTGCGAATGATAACACCAAAGTTTTCGGGTTTGATCGATTGGATAAGGCGAAGCAGTCGCTTGCGTTCCTCACCACTCGTGATTTTTCTGGAAACGCTGACTACGTTCGAAAATGGTACCAAAACCAGGTATCGCCCGGCTAAGGAAAGCTCGCAGGATAATCGGGGCCCTTTTGTTGAAATTGGCTCTTTAACAATCTGAACCGGGATCAGTTGACCTTTCGACACTTGCTGGGTGATTTTCCCATGCTTGTCTATTTCCGGTTCCGAGTGAAATTTGTCAAGTTTTCCACCCATGATCTTTTTGCCGCGAACGAGTTTGGTAAACTTTTGAAGTGAACCGAACTGAGGGCCAAGATCGAGGTAATGAAGAAATGCATCTTTTTCGTAGCCGACATCAATGAATGCTGCATTGAGTCCCTGAACCACTTTCTTAACTGTGCCCAGGTAAATTTCGCCTACACCAAATTTGCTCCCATCCTCATCGTTGTGGAATTCTATGAGCGTTTTGTCTTTAAGAAGAGCTATACGACATCCATCTTGAGTTGCACTAATGATAAGTTCGTTACTCAAAACCTAAAAATTAAATAGTAAATGATGTGTACAGTCTGATTGAACAGACGTAACCCAGGAAGGATTACTTCTTCTTATGCCTGTTCTTACGAAGACGCTTTTTGCGCTTGTGAGTAGCCATTTTGTGTTTCTTTCTCTTCTTTCCGCTTGGCATAATAATGCTTTGGTTTTTCTTAGTCTGTTGCTTTGCTCAGATGTTTTAGAGCTCGTCACCAGTTTTCAGTTTGTTGAACAATTATTTTAAATCCTTCAGATACGAATCGACTGTGGCTTGCACCGCAGGATCCTTCTCCATCTGTTTCACTTTTTCGAATTGCGCTTTCGCTTTTGCCTTCTCGCCTGTGTTCATATAGGCAATGCCGAGCAGAAGCTGACCTTGGGAATTTCCAGGATAGAGTTCAATCAACTCCTCCAATCGCTCTACTGCCTTATCGTATTGACCAGACTGTATAGAGAGCATGCCCAGGTTAAAGAGCGCCAGCTCATTCTTTGGATCAGCGGCAATGACTTCGCGTAGCATCAGTATGCCTTGCATCGGGTTAGGCGAGCTTACATACGTCATGGCCATCTTCGTTTTTACATCGAGGTTTTTAGGATTAGCTTCCAATACCTTTTTGTAAAACTGCTGCGCTTTTTCAGCCAGTTGCTTTTGCTTGTCTTGATCGATAGCAAAAGTAAAAGCCTCATAATAGCGGTTGCCCGTCTTAATCCAGTTTTCAGTTGTGTTAAAGAACTTCGTTTTCTCTTCTTGAAACCATGCTGCGCTGTCAAATTTGCCAGCCAATTGATACAGTTTTGCCAAAGAGTCGGCAAAGATAGCATTTTTTTCATTTTCCGAATCCCTAAGGTATTGAGCCCGAATATTTTGAATGGACTTGGTGAGTTCCACCGATACGTCATTATGCATGACGCTTTGCTTGCGGACAGAGTCCTTGCCCTGTGTCGCCATCTCACTGTCATTCTCCACCACGACTTTAGGCAGCAAAAATATCAGCCAGATAACAATGGCGCTTACAACAATGAGTAAAATTCTGGTTTTGAGCATGAAGGTTGGTATACTTCCCTCAACTGAACTAAAGCATCAGTTGATGGTTAAGATCGAAAGATTATTTATCAGCAGTTTGCTTTACTTTTTCGCTATTCTTGATCTTATTCACAAAAATCTTGGCAGGCTTAAAGCTCGGAACGTAATGCTCTTCAATAACCAATGCGGTATTTCTGGAAATATTCCGTGCAATTTTCTTCTTTCTTTTTTTGTTGATAAAACTTCCAAAGCCTCGAATGTAGAGGTTGTTACCGCTGGCCATGGAGTTTTTAACAACGCTGAAGAAGGCTTCTACCGATGCGGTAACATCTGCTTTATCTACTCCGGTCTTTTCTGCGATTTCGTTAATAATATCGGCTTTGGTCACTGTACTGTTTTTTTAGTCGAATCTGAGATAGAAAAAAATTGGGATCGCAAATTTATGTGCCGCATCCAGAATTAAAAATGAATATTGAAAAAATCTGATAATCAAGTAGATGGATAAACGATATTTCTCTGATAAAGTCGTTGAGTGGTACCAACAGAATAAGCGTGAGCTCCCCTGGAGAGAGACGAAAGACCCATATCGAATCTGGTTGTCTGAAATTATCCTTCAGCAAACGCGTGTAATCCAAGGGCTACCTTATTATTTGAGTTTCATTGAAAAATTTCCTACGGTCGCTGCGTTATCGGCTGCTTCAGAACAGGAAGTGTTGAGGTTGTGGCAAGGTCTGGGCTATTACACGCGTGCACGGAATCTGCATAAGTGCGCGAAAGAAGTCGTGAGTTTATATCGCGGATCGTTTCCTGAAAATTATGCTGAACTGCTTAAACTACCTGGAGTTGGTGAATACACGGCAGCAGCCATTGCTTCGTTTTCTTATAAGCAGTCAGTTGCTGTTGTTGATGGAAATGTATTTCGGGTATTGTCTCGTGTATTTGGAATTGCGCTTGAAATTAATCGACCAGAGGGAAAAAAACACTTTACTCAAGTAGCAAATGAGATATTGAGTTCTAAAAATCCCGATTTGCACAATCAGGCCATGATGGAGTTTGGCGCTACACATTGCACACCTAAGAAGCCATTATGTGAAGAATGTATTTTTAAGGCATCCTGTTTTGCTTTTCAAAACAATGTGGTAAGCGATCTTCCGGTAAAGGTAAAATCGAAAACATCTCAAAAGAGATTTTTCTATTATCTGGTGGTGCGTAAAGGAAAATCGTTAGCCATGCAGCTGCGGGATCAAAAAGGGATCTGGTATGGATTGTATGATTTTCCGCTCATTGAAAAAATGAAGCCTACCAAGATTGAAAAGGTTTTGAGTGAGGACTTAAAATGGAACGCTAGAAAATCAAAGCCAGAGATTTCGCACGATTACAAACACGTGCTGAGTCATCAGATCATCACTGCTAAATTTATAGTTCTACCTTTTTCGGAAATTTCTATGGCACTGAAAAAGAATTTAAAGTTCTATTCGCCTAAACAAATGGCAGAATTACCAAAACCGGTTTTGATTAGTCGTTTTCTGCACGATCATCATCTTTTATAAGTGTGTTTGATTAATGCAGTTGAAATCTTTTCCGTTCAGCCTCTCTGTTGCACTACTGAGATTTGGTTGATGCATTTTGCTCCGGAGGAGCAACCTGTTTGTAGAAATAATATCGAGTGTGAGATTTGGCTCCAGAGGAGCCACCTAATGGGTAGATTTATAGTTTTCAAAAAGATCGTTCGTGATATGTTTAATGGAGATGCTCTAATGTCATTTCTTTACGTGCATCAAAAACAGGTGGCTCCGCTGGAGCCGGATAAAATGGTAATGGTGTTGCTATAGACAGGGAGCTCCTCTGGAGCAAAGCGTTTTTGTTTGCCATTCTACACAATCATGAACAGAAGAAATGATCAATAAAACCTTATTGAAACCACGTGGATAGTTGAAGTAAGAATGGTAATTTTGAAATGTTATCTGAAAAGAAGATTAAAATCTAAAATCTAAAATCTAAAATCTAGTTTATGTCAGGTGTAAACAAAGTAATACTCGTTGGCCGTGTTGGAAAAGACCCGGAAGTAAGAAATTTTGAAAGCGGCTCGACTCTAACCACTTTCAGTATGGTGACCTCTGAAACCTATAAAGACAAAACTACAGGCGAGAAGAAGGAGATCACCGATTGGCACAATATCGTGCTTTGGCGCGGACTCGCAGAAGTTGCACAGAAGTATGTGCACAAAGGTGATATGCTTTACATCGAAGGGAAAATGCGTACACGCTCTTGGGAGAAGGATGGGGTAACGCGCTACGCAACAGAGGTAGTAGGCGATAATATGACGATGCTAACACCGAAAGGAAGTGGAAGTAGTTCAGGAGGTTCTGATTATGTGCCTCAAGAAAAGCCAATGACAGAAGCACCCTCTGGCTCAACGCCACCTATGCATTCTGCTACTGACGATTTACCTTTCTAAGATATTTTATTGTAAGGATCACAAGGCACAATTGGTTGACAGATGACACTGATTCAATTGGCAGTTGTCCTGATTCACCTTCAATTGATTATTACCTATCAATGTCGTTTTGTTAAGCTCCGCATACATCCTCTCTTCCGGAGAGGAACGAGGTTAGGCCATCAGAAAAGGCTTAACTAAATGACATTGTATTACCTATTGTTAATTTTCCAAAATGGATAATCGCCTGCGAACAATTTTCATTTTTACGTTTGTAATCGTTGCTTCTTGTTCGCGCGATTATCTTCCAAAGCCTCTTGGATATAACCGATTGATTTTACCAGAGCCTGCCTATCAGGCATTGCCGGATTCGCTTCCTTATTTCTTTGAATACTCGAAGCACGCCAAACTTCTTCGCGACACATCGCGCATCAACGAGCGATTTTGGATTGAATTATATTATCCAACATTGAAAGCGAATGTTCATGTTACCTTTCATAATTTGAATGGCAGTCAGAAGTTATTAAAAGAATACTCAGATGATTCGTATACATTAACCGCCAAGCATCAGATTAAAGCGTACGCTATTGATGAAGTGATTATCAAAACACCAAGTGGAAAAACAGCAGTGATTGCCGAGCTCGAAGGCGAAGTGCCAAGCCAATTTCAATTTACGATTACCGATTCATCTCAGAATTTTCTTAGAGGAGCGTTGTACTTCGATACCAAGGTAGCCAACGATTCACTTGCACCAGCGATTGCTTATATGAAGGTGGACATTATGCATATGATTAATACGTTGCAGTGGAAAAAATAAATGGCCACAAGCTTGCAGCCCAATTAAGTGGGCTACAATAAAATACTAGCACATTATTTACTAAATCCAATTTTTACTCCGCTATAAAAATTGATTGTAGGGGCGGCATTATAATACCGTCCGCTCAAAGGGTTAAGGTCATTACCTAACACAGCGTTAAGATCGTTGCCTAAACTATATTTTTCATTCAAAGCATTATCGACACCTGCGAAGAGATCAAGCGAGAATTTGCTGCATGCTTTTCGATAACCCAATCGCGCACCGAGTAAATTGTATGCATCAGCATATGCGGAGTTAGCATCATTCAGTGGAATGGCATCGGTGTGATTAAAGGTGATGTTCGCATATACATTGAAGCGAAGCACAATGTCCAAACCCGCCACGAAAACCCCAGGCGCTACACCTGTTAATTTATTGCCTGTATAACTGATGGTGTCTTTTGTATAATCGTTGAAACGATATTTGTTTAATGTAACGCTTGTCCAAAGTTTGAAATTGGAGAGGAGGGATTGATCACTCAGCTGAGGCATCCATGCCAATTGAACTTCTATTCCTTGTTGTTTTGTATTTCCGGCATTCACAAAATATTCGGCACCATCTTCTTCCCTACGAATCACAATCGTTTCTTTTAGATCGAAGTTGTAGGCAGCAACATCAAAGACAATCTGCTTATTGAGCAAACCTCCGCGAAACCCGAATTCTATGTTGTTCCCTTTTTCAGGATTTAATTGCTGATTGAAAACTACATTCGATGGATACAGTTCTTCTACTGTTGGCGGAGAATATCCTTGAGAGAATGTGCCGTAAGCAGAGAAATTCTCATTGAGTTTTTTCAGCAATGCAATTCGAGGAGAAAAAACAGCATCAAAATTTCGATCCTCCTTAACACTTGGAGTCGTTGATAATCGTGTGAAATTAACTTCAGCTTTATTAAGACTTACTCCAAGGGTAAGAAAAAATTGTTGTGGCAAATAGAATTCGCTTTGCGCAAAAACAAAATAGGTATTCGTTGTTAACTCATCATCGTTTTGCAAAGCGCCTGTTTGACCTTGATTGTTTGCATACACTTTAATAGGAGAAAACCCATGTTGAAATTCTGCACCGAAATTCAACCTGCCATGACCGAATTGATAACTCGTATTGGTTCGGCCACCAATGCCTTGCTCTGTTCTTCTTTCGTAGTTACGTGTAGTAGGATTTTCAAACTGGGTGAATGATCCGTACACTCCAGTTTTGGTTGACAATTTTTCATTCCAATCATAGGTGTAGTTAAAGCCACTATAAAATGTCTTGTTGTAAACCGCTGCTTGTTTATCAATAGCGCTGGGGGTAAGTCGTGCCTGAGTAGGTAGGGTATCATACTGCGGCTTTGTTAAACCTCCTGGTGTCTGATAAAATAAGTCAGCGTATAAAAAATTAACAGCGATCGAACTTCTATTCTTTCTATCAAAATGAATCTCGCCTTGCAATACATCTCTCCTCATTTTGGTTTGATCCCGATATCCATCGGCTTGTTGATGCGCGTATAATAAGCGAACATCGGTTTCATCACTATGAGCATTTCCTTGAAGACTATAGCGAAGCATTCCAAAACTACCAGCAAGTGCTGAAGCTTCCACGCTATTTTTTTTAAGAGAAGGATTTTTCATCAACATCACGCCACCTGTTCCGGCTCCATACAAACTTGCTCCCGGACCTTTCGCAATTTCAATTTGTTGGATAGAACTAAAATCAAAAAGATTGAGATAAGTATTTCCTCCTGCATCAGTGAAAGGCAAATCATTCCAATAGACCTTTACATTGCGCACACCAAAGGGAGACCGAAGTGTACTACCTCGAATGGAAAGACGATAACTTCCTGGTGATCTTTCTTCCATTCTTACACCCGGAATAGAATTGATTGCAGGAACAAGTGAAGTGGCGCTAAACCGGTTTAGTTCTTTCTCC
>JBKJOF010000124.1:0-2706 GCA_046595655.1 Chryseolinea sp.
TAACCGTTTTAAATCCATTATCGAATCCGGAGTAAAATCCAACGAGTTCAAAAACACGATTGATACTAAGCTCGCTGTAATGACACTGTTCTCTTCTCTTAACTGGATGCCGATGTGGTACGATCCAGATTCCGCTATAGATCCCACTGCACTCGGCTTCCAACTAGCCGATATGCTGGTAAATGGGTTGAAAAAGAATTCCTAATCGCTCCTGCTAACAATCGTTTGGTTCAAACGTTTTAAAATTGTAAATCGCTTCTAATCGAACGCGATTTCAATTGCGTTGCGTAATCGTAAATCCAAAATTTTAAATCGTAAATCATGTACGGTGGTGGAAATACATTTGAAGGAATCAACACTGATAATCTATTAAAAGAAGATCCCGCAAAGCTTGCTGCTTTCGAAGCGCGAATTGCACGAGGCGAAAAGATTGAACCCGTTGACTGGATGCCCGATCTTTACCGCAAGCAACTAATCCGAATGATTGAGCAGCACGCGCACAGCGAAATTATTGGCGCACTTCCGGAAGGTACATGGATAACCCGCGCACCTGGGTTTAAACGTAAGCTCGCACTCATGGCTAAAGTTCAGGACGAGGTAGGGCATGCTCAATTACTTTACAGCGCGGCAGAAACTCTTGGAAAATCGCGTGAGGAAATGATTCACGATCTCATCACAGGAAAATCAAAGTATTCAAACATTTTTAATTATCCCGCTTTCACTTGGGCCGATTCGTGTTTCATTTCCTGGCTGGTTGATGCCGGTGCCATTGTGAATCAATTGGCTAATGCAAAAGGCAGCTATGGACCGTATTGCCGCGCACTTGAAAGAATTTGTGCAGAAGAATCTTTCCATTTAAAATACGGACATCATTGTGTAATCTACCTGGCAGCCGGAACACAAAAGCAACGCGACATGTTTCAGGAGGCCATCAATAGATGGTGGGCACCAATGATGCACTTCTTCGGTCCGGCCGATAAAATTTCCGCTCACACAGAAGTGCTGATGCGATGGAAAGTAAAGATGTCAACCAATGATGATACGCGAAATCAGTTTTTAGATATGTATGTTCCTAAAGTCTGGGAACTTGGTTTTACAATACCGGATGTTAACCTGAAAAAAAATATTGACACTGGCCGATGGGAATACACGGAACCCGATTGGGAAGAATTTAAAAGAGTAATCAACGGTGGCGGACCGTGCAACAAAGAGCGATTGGAGGTAAGACGAATTGCAGAAGAAAGAGGACGATGGGTGCGTGAGGCTTTGCGACCTAAGGTAACTCCGTATGTGATGCCGCTTGCTTAAGTGAATTAGTAATCGGTATTGGGTAATCAGTATTTGGTCTCAATCGTTAGGTAATCTTATACGGTATGGAATATGTAAAAAGTTTTAGGGATTTAGAAGTTTATAAACTTGCACGCCATTCATCAAAAGAGATTTTTGAATTGTCGAAGAAGTTTCCTAAAGAAGAAATGTATTCTCTTACTGATCAGATTAGAAGATCATCTCGATCAATTGGGGCACAAATTGCTGAAGCTTGGGCGAAAAGGAAGTATGAAAAACATTTTGTTAGCAAACTTACAGATGCTGATGGTGAACAATTGGAAACTCAGCATTGGATTGAAACAGCTCAGGATTGTTCTTACATTTCAACTGAATGTGCCAGTGAATTATTGAAACATTATTCCTCTATTGGAAAAATGCTGAACTCAATGATGAGTAAGGCTGAATCATTTTGTAATAAAACTGCTGCACAACTTTAACGATTTACCGAATACTGATTACCAAACACTGATTACTGCAACATGAACTCACTCGATCCGCGGGTTACGCGACTTCCTGAAACAGGTGATCCACAAAACATTCAAGCTCAGACATCTCTTGATCAATTTGGAACCTACGAAGTTTTTGTTCAGCCTAACGAAGAAAAAGCATTTCAACATGAAGGTTCTGTGCATGCGCCCAATATTGAAATGGCATATGTATTGGCGAAAGAAAATTTTACTAGACGGTTCACTTGCACGTCTCTTTATGTAACCGATACGAGAAATGTTTTTGTTTCACCTATGACAGATGCCGATCAAAACGCTTACGATTTGATTGGAGATGTTTTAGATGTATCGTCAGAGAAAAAAATGTTTGAAGTATACCATTTGTCGAAACGAGGCAAGCAGCATATTTACGTTGGTTCTGTCGATGCTTCATCCCCACACGAAGCAATGGCTGTTGCCAAGCAACGATTTAACTCTGCAAAAGTATTTAATATTTGGGTTATCGCGCAAAACGAAATTAGGTTCACCTCATTAGACGAAAAAGAACTCTGGCTTACCTTACCGGAAAAGAAATTTCGAGATGCCGCAGATTATAAAGGTGGAGAAAAGTTGCAGTCATTTTTAGAACGTAGAAATCAAGAGTCTAAAATCTAAATCCAAATGTCTAATCTCGCATTAAAAGAACTCCTTTATAAAATTGCAGACGATCAACTCATCCTTGGTCATCGTAATTCCGAATGGACAGGCTTTGGTCCTTTACTGGAAGAAGATATTGCATTTTCTTCAATGGCGCAGGATAAAGTTGGACATAGCCAGGCGATCTACACCATCCTTCATCAATTGGGTGAACAAGCTCCCGATACCTTGGCCTTCTTGCGTCCTGCAAATCAATTTCATAACTGCATTTTAGTTGAATTGCCAAATGGCGAAT
>JBKJOF010000171.1:0-3289 GCA_046595655.1 Chryseolinea sp.
CGTTGATAATACTGCTTGCGTGGCAGAAGTGGTTTGGAACGATGTTCGAAAGGCATAGTCTTATTTCAAGCGTAGTTGTTAATTCTATTCGAAATCCAGATCTTCAATTACTGAAAATTATTTCGATTTATAAATTCTACTAACGCTGTATATGAAGATTCCAAAAAGAACCAGGCTCAATGCTATTGCTGTGTTGGTAATGATTAGAAAATCACTCCCTTGCCAACGCAGATAAATTCCGGCAAGTGCCCAGATAACCACCAACACAAACGCAGGTGCATAAAATTTTAAACTAAAATAAATTGCTAATAGCGCGGCAACAATCATCATAATGATTGTCCATGTTTCGGGGGCAACACTCCAACCTCCCCATGCAACGGATACCAACCAAGCAGAAGTATTCGCGATTGTGGCAACACAAATCCAAGCAAGGTAAAGCGTGAAGGGTAAAACAATCCATATATATTCTCTCCTTGAAAGAAATGCTGCACTCTGAACCTGAATGAAAATGTAGGTTAGTGTTATAAGTAAGCATATCATAACCAAGACTGAAATTCCGGGATGTCGATAATGCCACACTAAAATCCAGAGTGCATTGAGTATGCACGAAAAAATAAAGGCGGGAAGTAACTTGTTGATGCGATTATCGTTTTTCGTCCATGAAAAAATCACAAAGCCGATCAACAAAACATATAAAACTGACCAAATGGAAAAGGTAATTCCGGCAGGGGTAAACAAACTGGGATATAGAGCCGAGACCTCACCGGTGTTAAGTCCGTTGATAGGAAGAATGTTGGCTAGCGCATTTACAAGTAAGGTAAGTGCGAGCGCGAGAGTAGAACCAATTCGTAGCATGCAGTAAGATTTTAATACTGAACAACAGAAACACGAAATTGTTACTTTAATTTTGTTGCAAAGAACTATGACACTCCATTTTTAATATGATTGTCAAAAAAAAGTAAAACAAGTTTCTCACTGATTGAACAGCTTCCCCATTTTTTCAAGATCAACGTTTCCGCCCGTCAGAATAATTCCAATACGCATGCCTGAAAATTTTTCTTTCGATTTCAGAACCGCTGCTAAAGGAACGGCACATGACGGCTCAACTATAATTTTCATACGTTCCCAGATCAATCGCATCGCAGAAATAATTTCTGAGTCACTCACTGTAATTACCTCCTTAACATTGTCACGAATAATTGGAAATGTTTTATCACCTAACGAGGTAAGTAATCCATCGGCAATTGAATTGGATTGAGATGGTTCAATCTTACCACTTTGCATGGAGCGATAGGTATCGTCTGCTCCTTCTGGCTCCGCTGCAATAACGACTGTTGTTGGTGAAAAATATTTTGTGGCTAATGCCGTTCCGCTCAATAATCCTCCACCTCCAACAGGGGCAACGATAATATCCAAATCACTAATCTCCTCAAACAATTCTTTCGCTGCTGTTGCTTGGCCGGCAATAACACCGTAATTATTAAACGGGTGAATTTCGCTTGCTCCTGTTTTTTTAACAACATCTGCTAATGTTGATTCTCTTGCCGCTAATGTAGGCTCACATTCAAAAATTTCTCCACCATAACCACGCACGCCTTTTTTCTTTATTTCTGGTGCGGTGCTCGGCATTACAATGAAGGATTTTATTCCTAGAATTTGTGCAGCTCGCGCAATAGCTTGTGCATGATTACCGGAAGAATGAGTAGCAATTCCCTTTGCTCTTGCTTCGAGCGAAAGTAAAAGCGAAGCGTTCATCGCACCTCTTGCTTTAAATGCACCAACCTTCTGAAAATTTTCACATTTAAAAAAGAGCTTGCATCCCGCTATTTCATCAACGCTTGCAGATGTCATTACTGGAGTGCGATGGATGTAGGGTTTTATTCTTTCGTGAGCTTCGGTAATTGAATTTTTATCTGGAATAGTTTCATTGCGTGATGTAAATTCTCTCATCTTCTTTTCAGGGCTAAAGCCTTAAGTTAGTTAGTCTGTTATAACCACGGGCTTAAGCCTGTGGTTATAACACGAAAGTACGTTGGTCTTTAGTCCAGACTCAAAATTTTGGTTCTGCCTATCAATGAAATAATCAATGCGCCTCTAACCAATTCAAACCAACACCTACTTCAACTTCCATAGGTACTTCAAGGTGTACGGCACTCTTCATCAAGTTGACAATATTTTCTTTCACTATGTCAACTTCATTTTTATGTACATCAAAAACCAATTCGTCATGCACTTGCATTGTCATTTTTGATTTTAGCTTTTCTTTTTCCATCCAGCGATGAATGTTCACCATGGCAATTTTAATAATGTCGGCAGCGCTACCTTGTATGGGTGCGTTGATCGCGTTGCGTTCTGCAAATCCACGGGTGGTTACATTGCGTGAGTTGATGTCGCGCAAATATCTTCTTCTTCCTAAAATGGTTTCTACATACTCTTTTTCGCGAGCAGTGTTTATAGAATCATCCATGTAGCGTTTGATGGCAGCGAACTCTGTGAAGTATGATTGAATAATCTCCGCAGCTTCTGATCTTGAAATACCTAAGTTCTGAGATAAACCAAACGCAGTGCTTCCATACAAAATTCCAAAGTTTACTTCTTTGGCTTTGCGTCTCATGTCTGCTGTAACATTTGCTAACTCTACTTTAAAAACTTTTGCTGCTGTAGTGGTGTGAATGTCGCGCCCATTGCGGAAGGCTTCAATCATGGTTTCATCTTTCGCGAAAGATGCAGCGATGCGCAATTCAATCTGCGAGTAATCGGCAGACATAAAAAGGTAATCTTCTCCGCGTGATACAAATGCTTTTCGAATCAATCTGCCTTTCTCTGTGCGAATAGGAATGTTTTGTAAGTTTGGATTGTTGGAACTTAATCTTCCTGTTGCTGCAACCGCTTGGCGATAATCCGTATGAATCCTTCCATCGGTTTTGCTGATCATCCGCGGAAGCGCATCAACATACGTAGAGCGAAGTTTTTCATATTCGCGATAATCTAAAATCTTTTTCGCGATAGGATGCTCTGATAAACCTTGTAACACATCCTCTCCCGTTGCATACTGTCCCGTCTTAGTTTTTTTTGGTTTGTCTATCAACTTCATTTTGTCGAACAGTACTTCACCCAATTGTTTTGGTGATCCGATATTGAATTCTGTTCCGGCTAGTTTATAAATTTCAGTTTGAACTTTATCGCTTTCAGTCTTCAACACTTCCGACATTTTAGCAAGTGCTTCTACATCTACCTTTACACCTTCAAACTCCATTGCAGCCAACACGGTTACCAATGGCATTTCTGT
>JBKJOF010000188.1:0-5522 GCA_046595655.1 Chryseolinea sp.
TTTGATGAATTCAATGTTCCCAACCATGAGTTTCTGGCATTTGAACACTACACCAAATCGTACTATGTACAGTATGAAGTGATTGGTGCTGTTAATAATTATTTTCAGGTGGCGATACGAATTGCTTAGGTTCGGGTTCAAAGTTTCGAGTTTGTAGTTTCGAATTTAAAGTTCAAAATTTCTAACATGTCTGGCAGGGTTAACTACAACGAACGAATAACCATCAACGAACAACCATTGAAATCAGAGTTCCAGGTTTCAGTAATCCTAACTTTTAACTCGCAACTTCATCAATGCCGACTTTTTCGATTACAAGGTAATCGCGCTTCGATAAAGATTGCATGGCAATCATCTCGGCTAAAAATCCGGCTAAGAAAAGTTGAACGCCAATTACCAAAGCCACAAGTGCCAGGTAAAATAAAGGTTGCTCAGTTGCATCGCGCTTCAATGCAATTTTAGAAATGTAGGATGCGTCTACTTTATCCCACAAAATTTTAACGGTAAAAATAAATCCAAACAAGAAAGAGATCGTTCCAAGCGTTCCAAAAAAGTGCATCGGCTTTTGTCTGAACTTACTGACAAATGTTATGGAGAGCAAATCAAGAAACCCGTTTACAAAACGCTCGAGTCCGAATTTAGTAGTGCCATACTTTCGTTCGCGGTGCTCAACCACCTTCTCAGTGATTTTTGTAAACCCGCCCCACTTCGCGATTACCGGAATGTAACGGTGCATCTCGCCATACACCGTAATATTTTTTATAACTCTGGAGTGATACGCTTTCAATCCACAATTAAAATCGTGAAGCGGTATGCCCGAAATTTTACGAGTAATGTAGTTGAAAAATTTAGAAGGTATCGTTTTTGAAATCGGGTCGTGGCGTTTTTTCTTCCACCCCGACACAAGATGAAACCCATCTTGCACAATCATTTTATAAAGTTCAGGTATTTCATCAGGGCTGTCTTGTAAGTCAGCATCCATAGTGATGACTACCTTACCTAACGCAGCACGAAAGCCAGTTTGCAACGCTGCCGATTTTCCAAAATTCCGGTTAAACCGAATGCCTTTAATATGGGCGTTCTCTTGATTGACTTTTGTAATCACATTCCAAGTATCATCGGTGCTACCATCATCAATAAAAACAACTTCATAAGAAAAGCCGTGTGTTTGCATCACACGGCTAATCCATTGGCATAATTCGGGAATAGACTCTTCTTCGTTTTTTGCCGGAATGATGATCGATATATCCATTATATTAATTAGAACTCAACAGGTTGACGCTTCTTCACAATAGCACCAGTAATCAATGCTAATACTGCAGAAACAACAACAACAAAAAGGTACCCCTTGGCAATACCTCCAATGGTGAATCGACCTTCAGTGTCAGCTTTTGCTTTTTCAAGCGCTGCATCCATCGCGTCAGCTGGAGTGCCAAATTTCTCCATGATTTGACGTGTGTTTTCCATTGATGCATCGACCAATTTAGCCGGCAATTCCGGATCAATAACATTGTAAAGAAGAATTTGAAATACAGATGAGACTAATCCGGAAAGTGCAAATATTATTAATCCATGAAGGAATGCCTTTCCGAAATCCATGTAACCACCAATTGATTTTCTATATTCGATACCGGCATAAATTACAAGTCCCAAATACACCACCAATGAAAAGAGTGCAAACTTAAGCTGCACCATTAGGGTGTAGTCAACTACATAAAGGAGCAAGGTTACGATGATGCCTATTGCTGCTGAGATTAGTCCCCACTTAACGGCATGATTGATCAAACTGGAGTTTGAAGGGGAGGTAGATGTTTCTTCCATAATTTTTAGGTTTTAGGTTGTCTTCTTAAAATTACCGATACAATGATACTTACAAAAAAGCCAATGACCGAGCCCTGCACAAAATAGGTACTCGCTAATGACGTGATGTTAGTAGCGGGAAGGGCATCTAAATTACGTTGGTATATTTCTTTTCCGATGCGTTCAATATCTTCTTTCGGAAATGTCTTAAGGTAATCGATGCTTTGTGTTATGAACAGATTAACAAATCCATTCTCCCACTTACCAAAAGCAACCAACATAATGGAGGTAATGATAGAAGAGAAAAACACAACCATTAGCGCACCGAACATGCCTTGAGCAAAAGACAAAAATCCTTCTTGAATAAAATCCCGAAACTCACGAAGAGCAAAGAATATAAAAATGCCAAAAAGCAAAACACGAAAATCTAACAGCGGTGATACCAGCATAGGGTGCCGTCCGAGATAATATTGAATGATCAACAATATGAAAGCAAGAATTCCGGAAACAGCACCATATCGTGCCGAGATCTTAAACAGCGTGGATGATTTCATGATGCAAGATCAAACCAATGTTTTGAATTGTTAAAAACAGCAACGGCTTTGCCTGTAATTTCTTTTCCATACCATGGAGAGTTTTTCGCTTTCGAGAAATTGGTTTTCTCATCTAACGTCCATATTCTATTCGGATCAAACAAGGTTAGGTTTGCTTTTTCCTCCACCTCTATTTTCGGTATTTCCAGTTGAAGAAGTTGCCTTGGGTTAGTAGTCACTTTTGCAAGCAGCACATCCCAGCCAACAAATTTTGAAAGCGCTGTGAGGTTCGCTCCAAATGTCTGTAAGTTGATGATTCCAAAATCAGCAAGATCATATTCTAAACTCTTGCTTTCATCTTCGTGTGGTGTATGGCCGGAGCAAAGCACATCAATGGTTCCGTCCTTTAGTGCTTTTATCAGCGCTTCATTATCGCTCTTCTCACGCAATGGTGGGTTCACTTTGTAGTTGGTATCGAACGTAGATAAAACGCTATCCTCTAATAAGGGTTGATAGGACGCAATGTCGCAGGTAAGATTTAATTTCTTTTTTGCTGCACGAATCATGTCGATTGATTTGGCCGATGATATTCTTGAGAAGTGTAATCTTCCACCAGCATAACCCAGAATTTCTATATTCTTGCCTACGGCAATATCTTCTGCAATGCGCGGCATGCCTTTCAGTCCGAGCATGGTGCTGTTAATACCTTCGTGCATTTGTCCGAATAAATTCAGCCAGGTGTCTTCCGGATGATCAATAAGAACTCCGTTGAATTTTTGAAGGTATTGCAGGGACTTTAATAAAATATCAGTATGCCAGATCGGTTTTAATCCATCGGTAAAACCAACGGCACCGGCCTCGTGCAGGTCGATCATCTCCGTGAGTTCTTCTCCTTTGTTATTTCGGGTTACCGATGCCAGCGCGTGGATTTGTACTAATCGGTTATCGTTATTTCGGGTAATGTAAGCGACTTCATTTTTAGATTGTACTGACGGAGCTGTGTTCGGCAGAATGGCAATTTCAGTAAAGCCTCCGGCCGCAGCTGCCTTGGCACCTGATTCCAAATCTTCCTTTTGCTCAAGTCCCGGATCGCCAACAAAAGTTCCTAAGTCAAACCATCCGATAGAAAGCTTCATTCCCTTGGCGGGGATTACCTTATCGGCTGAATAATTTTTATCACCAATTTCCGCAATGCGACCATTGGTAATGAGAACATTTTTTTCTTGTTGATGAAAGGGGGAGTTGGCGTCTATGATTTCAGCGTTTTGTATCAGGATCTT
Organism: Chryseolinea sp.; assembly: GCA_046595655.1. Lineage (GTDB taxonomy): Bacteria > Bacteroidota > Bacteroidia > Cytophagales > Cyclobacteriaceae > Chryseolinea. Next base: position 3,611 of record JBKJOF010000188.1, read on the forward strand.
CATACCTCTTATTTTTCGCCAGTTGAGATTAGTTATCCGTTAATAGTTAATTGTGTAAATCCATTGGCAAATCTAAATTCTTTATTGAATACAATTAAGATTTCGCGTGTTGCATTTTCAGGCATTTTCTATATCGTTGAGTAAGTCCTCTACTGAGTCTCCGAAAACTGAAAAACCATATTGACCCATTGATTCGATAAATGTTCCTTTAGTGAGACCAGCGAGGTTGGCAGCCTGACCGAGTGTGAGCTTCTCTCTTTTATATAACCCTCCAGCCAGAATTATTTTTATTTCCAACTCACTCATCTCTTCAGGAATATTGACGCTTACCGTTTTCATTCACTGTTCACTTTCACTATTTTAAGAATCGGATCAAAAGTATCTCCATTAAAAGGAAAAAAATGGCCAAGAGCAGCGCATATTTCCACAATGGTTTGCCCAAATATCGCTCCTTTATTTCGTTGCTGAAAGCCTCGGCAGAGGCTACCTCAAAAATGCTGATGTTTTCTCCTGAACCAAGCATCGTCTTCAACTCTTCACCCGTGTATTGAGCCATTCGCGATTCGGCTTTGTCGAGGTTGAAGGCCAGAAGACTCACGGTGTCGCGGCCCGCTGTTACTTTATAAAAACCTTTCGAAATAGAGAACTTCGGAATATCAAAAACCAGGTTATCATTTACCTTTCGCTGTGGCGGAATGATTTCTTCAGCACCTACCCAACGTAGTGGATCTTCGCCACGCAAACTATCGACATGTAGGTTAATGTAATTTTCACTCACTGAATAGTAAGGCTTGCTTTCATTTTTCTTAGCGCTTGCCGCGAGGCGATACATCACCGGCACAAAGAGTGCATGGTTGGCAAAGTCCGTTTGAGACGGATCAAGGGAGGATGCCAACATGAAAATTTTTCCACCTTGAGTAAATGCAGAAAGAAAAGGCTGATCATTTTTAAATTGAAGAATAGCTCCGCGATCATTACCCCAATCCAATACCTTGATGGCTTTGGGCATCACTAGCGAAACAGATTTCTCTTCGAATACATTTTCAAAGAACGGATTAGAGAAATCGGGTTTATCCAATTCTGCAAGCACACTAGCTGGCAATTCATTTAGAACAGGTAGTTGAAGAAAATTTTTATAGTTTAATACATCTGGTTTCGAGTTTGGTACAATCAATACGGTTCCATAACTATTAATGTAATTTCTTAATGCACTTGCTAAAGATGGATCAATTGTTTTCAACCCGTTCACCACAACTAAATCGGCTTGAGTCAACAAGCTGTAATTAAAATTTCCAATAGAATATCCGCGAAAGCTAAAAATTTCTTTATTTCCAAAGACGCGTTCAATCACAGTGGGCTTCGCTTCATTTTTTATTTCAATGACCGTGATCTTTTCGGTGAAATTCAAGGCGAGATAAAATTCATTATCAAAACTGACAGGGAAATCATTAAAGGTAATCTTCGCTGGGTTCAATCCTTTCATTCCGGAAGCCAGGTCAAAAGTTGTTTCGGTTATTCCTCCGGCCGGAACATTAACCAATGTTGTTGCTGTTTGAATGTTGTTGATAGACAATTTCAGATTAAGCTGATCAACCGTTTTCTTTCCATCATTTCTTACCCTAACATGAAGCACATTTTTTTCCCCACCAGCAGCAAACGGATTTTCCAGAAATGCCGAATCAACAAATACATTCGAAAGTTCGTCAAAGTGAATGGGCACTACATGCAATCGAAACGAACTGTCTTTTAAAATGGACACGTCTCCAAGGGTTGATTTTTGTAAGTCCGAAATCCAGAATACCTCAGGTTGTTCGCCACTCTCGTTTTGCTTTATCCGATCCTGAATTTCAACCATCGAACGACTGACTGGCGAAAGTCTGACTTGCGCTAATAAATCCAGAATCTCAGTTTT
>JBKJOF010000210.1:0-6555 GCA_046595655.1 Chryseolinea sp.
AGCAGAAGCTATTCAAAAAGAAAAAACAAAATCAACAGAAAAGAAAACATGGGAGTATCACGCAAGCAATGTGCGCGATTTTGCCTTTGCTACTTCGCGTAAATTTATCTGGGATGCACAGGCTGTGAAGATTGGAAACAAAACTCCTTTGGCGATGTCATACTATCCGAAAGAAGGTAATCCGCTTTGGGAAAAAGAATCGACACTTGCGATAAAGAATTGTTTGGAAGTTTATTCTCGCATGACGATCGATTATCCTTATCCAGTTGCCATTTCTGTTCATGCGGCTGATCAAGGTATGGAGTACCCGATGATTTGTTTTAATCGCGGGCGGCCAAACAAAGACGGAACGTTCAGTGTTCAGAAACGCTTGGATATGATTGGTGTTATTGTGCATGAAGTGGGACACAACTTTTTTCCGATGATCATCAACAACGATGAGCGTCAATGGACATGGATGGATGAAGGTATTAACAGTTTTGTACAACTTGTTACAGAGTTGGAACGCTACCCGAAAGATCAGTGGAGCAGAGGTCTTCCTGAAAAATTGGTAGGCTATATGAAAGGTGATAAGAATTTGCAACGTCCTCTTATGACAAATTCTGAACAAGTTATTCAGTTCGGTTCAGAACAATATCAAAAAGCAGCAACCGGTTTATACATCCTTCGCGAAACGGTAATGGGCAAAGATCTTTTCGATAAGTCATTTAAAGAATATGCAAATCGCTGGGCTTTCAAACATCCGATGCCTGCTGATTTTTTCCGCACCATGGAAGATGCTTCTGCTGTCGATCTCGATTGGTTTTGGAAAGGTTGGTTTTACACCACTGACAATTGTGATCAATCCATCGATCAGGTAAAGTGGTTTACGCTTCGTGAAGAAAATTTAGATCCAGAGAAAAAAGGTGTAGCCACAGCGAAGGGTGATCTCTCTGTAAAATCAAACGAAAAGAAGTTTGACAATTTCAACAATGGACCTGAACCGTTTACTGTTCTTCCAACCGATCCACGATTCAATGGAGAATTTCTGAGTAATGTTGACGATAAGGGTATCATCAATGGTTTAACAGGCAAGAACATTTATGAAGTTACCCTATCAAACAAAGGTGGTTTGGTTTTACCTGTCATCATCGAATGGACATTTAAAGACGGATCAAAAGAAACCGATCGTATTCCTGCCGAAGTGTGGAGAACCAATGAAAGTAAAATCACAAAAGTATTTGTAAAGACTAAAGAGGTAACGAATATTGTACTCGACCCAAATCACGAATTAGCCGATGTTAATGGTCAGGATAATATTTTTCCTAAGCCTGTTGCATCGTCAACTAAGTTTGATGAGTTTAAGAAAAAGAATTAGGAGCCTCATCCCCAGCCCTTCTCCGAAGGAGAAGGGAGGCCGGAGGGTTGAAGATTACTTTAACGACAACGATTCTGTAAAACGATCAACGGCCAACCAACAACGATCAACTATTACCAAGTATTCATTAACCTAAAAATAGATCAGACCAATCATGAAACGCACGTACATTTTATTCTGCATTGTTCTGCTGGCATTGAATGCCGCGGCACAGACACAACCTACTCCTAGTCCAGCATGGAAAGGGAAATTTGAACAACTCGGAGAAACCCTGCCAACACCCAATACTTATCGTAGCGGATCGGGCGCACCTGGACCAAACTATTGGCAACAGCGCGCAGATTATGTTATTAATGTAGAGGTAGATGATATCAATCAATTGTTGAAAGCATCCGAAACAATTACCTATTTTAATAATGCGCCAGAACCACTCAGTTTTCTTTGGCTTCAGCTTGATCAGAATATTTTTGCAGACAACAACATGACCGATCAAAGCAAAACAGGTTCGGTGCGTGATTCAATTCCAGCAGCATTTCTGAATCAGGCATCGGGTATTGGTGGTACGGATTATAAAGGAGGATACACGATTGCATCTATAAAAGATGTTGCTGGAAAAAAACTTCCCTACATTATCAATCATACCATGATGCGGATTGATCTTCCTGCGCCATTGAAGACAGGAGAGAAATTTGTATTCTCTATAGACTGGAGTTACACCGAATACAATCGTCAGTTATTTAATGGACGTGGTGGTTATGAGTTTTTTCCGGAAGACGGAAATTACATTTATACCTTCGCTCAATGGTTTCCACGCATGTGTGTGTTCGATGATTATGAAGGATGGCAGAACAAACAATTCCTAGGCATGGGTGAGTTTGCTTTAACCTTTGGAAATTATCGCGTTCGTATTACCGTTCCTGCTGATCATATTGTAGGGGCAACGGGAACAATTCAAAATGCAAAAGATGTTTTGAGCAAAGAACAATTAGAGCGCTATGAAAAAGCAAAGAAAACATTCGATGCTCCGGTTCTTATTGTTACACAAGAGGAGGCCACACAAAAAGAGAAAACAAAATCAACCGCAAAGAAGACCTGGGAATTTTATGCAGAGAATGTTCGTGATTTCGCTTTTGCCCATTCCCGTAAATTTATCTGGGATGCTCAAGCTGTAAAGATTGGAGATAAAACTCCGATCGCGATGTCATTGTATCCAAAGGAAGCCAATCCGCTTTGGGGAAAAGAATCAACGCGCGCGATTAAGAATTGTCTAGAAGTTTATTCAGCACGTACAATTAATTATCCATACCCTGTTGCTTATTCTGTTCATACAGCCAATCAAGGAATGGAGTATCCTATGATTTGTTTCAATGGCGGTCGTCCGAATAAAGACGGAACGTATTCACAACAGACGTTGCTGGGAACGGTACACGTTATTGTTCACGAAGTAGGCCACAACTTTTTCCCAATGATTATAAACAGTGATGAGCGCCAGTGGTCGTGGATGGATGAAGGGCTGAATTCATTTCTCGATAAAGAAACGATTCAGGAACGTTATCCTGAATTGAATTACCTGCGCGGAACACCAAAGACCATTACAGGTTATATGAAAGGTGAAAAATCTCAGATGCGTCCGATCATGTCTATGTCTGATAACATTCGAGGAATGGAATTTGGAAACAACGCATACTCTAAACCCTCTGCTGCACTTACCTTACTTCGCGAAACGGTTATGGGCAAAGAATTATTTGACAAAGCTTTTAAAGAATACGCACAACGCTGGGCATTCAAACAACCAAAGCCAGCAGACTTTTTCCGCACCATGGAAGATGCCTCGGCTGTTGATCTGGATTGGTTCTGGCGAGGATGGTTCTACACAACCGACCATGTGGATGTAGAAGTAGAAGATGTGAAGTGGTTTACCTTGCGTTCTGAAACATTAGATCCCGAAAAGAAAAATGTAAAAGTAAAAGCAGGCGATCTTTCTGTAAACAAAGACGCGAAAGCGAATACCGATTTCAGTAACGGGCCACAAGAGTTTACGGTAACCAACACACCTGATCAATTCTATGGTGAATTCAAAAGCCGTATTGATGATAATGGTATTCGTCAGAAATTGGCGGGTAAAAATATCTATCAAGTGAAATTCAAAAACGTGGGAGGGTTAGTAACTCCTTTAGTTGTTGAATGGACATTCAAAGATGGTTCGAAAGAAATTGAACGCATCCCAGCAGAAATCTGGAGAACAAATGAAACAACCGTTACAAAAGTATTTGTGAAAGAAAAAGAAGTAACAAACATTGCACTGGATCCTAGCTCTGAAATGGCTGATGTTGAATTGACCAATAATACCTTTCCTAAAAAAGCAGGGGAGACAAAGTTCGACCAGTTTAAGAAAGGCAATTAAGATTTAAAATAAATCAAAGAAAGCCATCCCACACGGGGTGGCTTTCTTTGATTTATCCTGCGATCTTTAGAATATAATCCCATTAACCATGAAATCATTATACCTCTCTTCACTCGCCTTGCTAATTTGCTTTTCGGCATTGGCACAAGATCCAAAAAAATGGCAAGGTAAGTTTGAGCAGTTAGATCAACTGCTCCCTACACCAAATGAATATCGATCGGGTTCAGGAGCACCAGGCCCAAAGTATTGGCAGAACCGTGCCGACTACATTATCGATGCGGAAATTGATGAACCAACTAACAAGCTGAAAGGGAAAGAAACGATTACCTATTTCAACAACTCGCCAGAATCATTGAAGTACATCTGGCTTCAACTCGATCAGAATATCAATAAAAAAAGCAATGAAGATTTTGGTGAAACATATGTGAATTTAACTGGCGGTCTTCGAGATTCAATTGCAACTCTTAACATGCAATACATGGTGAGACCCATTGAATTTGAAGCCGGATACACCATCGAATCTGTAACGGATAAAACAGGTAAGGGTCTTCCGATCACAATTAATAACACGATGATGCGAATTGATTTACCCACGCCCATCAAACCAAATGAATCGTATACTTTTTCTATTTCGTGGTTTTATCCGATAACAAATCGTGCTGATTTTTTGCTTTCACGCGAAGGATATGAACATTTTCCAGAAGACAACAACAATGTTTACCTCATCGCGCATTGGTTTCCACGCATGTGTGTGTTCGATGATTATGAAGGCTGGCAGAATAAACAGTTTCAGCGTCTGGGAGAATTTGCACTTGAGTTTGGTACGTACAAAATCAATCTAACAGTTCCTGCCGATCACATTATCGGATCGACCGGCTTACTTTTAAATGCTAAAGAAGTTTTATCGGCCAAAGAGTTGGAACGCTTTGAAAAATCTAAAACTTCTTTTGACAAGCCTGTAGTAATTGTAACAGAAGAAGAAGCAAGGGTAAAGGAAAAAACAAAATCAACAGCTAAGAAAACGTGGCGCTTCCAGGCAGATAATGTTCGTGATGTTGCCTTTGCAAGTTCACGTAAATTTATCTGGGATGCTCAAGCTGTAAAACTTCCAACAAACACAGTGCTTGCTATGTCTTTTTATCCGAAAGAAGGATTGCCGGTTTGGTCAGAAGAGTCAACAAAGGCGGTGAAAAATGCATTGGAGGTTTATTCAAAATATACTTTCGACTATCCTTACCCTGTTGCCATTTCGGTGAACACATCTAACATTGGAATGGAGTTTCCAATGATCAGTTTTAATGGTGGCCGTCCGACCAAAGAAGGAAAGATGAGTGACAATTCTAAAGCTGGAATGATTGGAACCATTGTGCACGAAGTTGGTCACAATTATTTTCCTATGATTGTAAGTTCTGATGAACGTCAGTGGATGTGGATGGATGAAGGGCTTAATACATTCTTACAAACTCGTACTGAAACAGAACGCTATCCTGCCTACGATCACACTACACCGAAAGACATCGTTCCTTATATGAAAGGAGATAAAAGTATTATGCGGCCTGTAATGACAACTTCGGATAATGAAAGATTGAATGCGTTTGGTGCAAATTATTATCAAAAGCCAACGGTGGCCTTAACCATTTTACGCGAAACGATTATGGGCACTGAGTTATTCGATAAAGCTTTTAAAGAATACGCCAATAGCTGGAAGTATAAACATCCAAGACCGGCTGATTTTTTTCGCACGTTAGAAAATGCGTCTGCCGTTGATCTCGATTGGTTCTGGCGCGGATGGTTTTATGGAACGGACAATGTAGATGTATCGGTAGAAGAAGTGAAGTGGTTTAAGTTAAGATCACAACAAGTAGATCCTGAAAAGAAAGATGTGAAATCTAAAACAGGAGATTTATCCGCTGGGAAAAGTGGTGACGCTCCCGCAAGTGATTTTAGTAAAGGCGCGCAAGAGTTTTCTGTGATCAATACACCCGAACAATTCTATGGTGAATTTAAAAGTCGCATTGACGATAACGCAATTCGTCAGAAACTAGAAGGCAAAAATATCTACCAGTTGAAACTCAAGAATATCGGTGGCCTCGTAACGCCACTTGTTATTGAATGGACTTATAAAGATGGTTCAAAAGAAATTGAACGAATCCCTCCAGAGATCTGGAGAATGAATGAAACCGAAATCACGAAAGTGTTTGTAAAAGAAAAAGAGGTAGTGAGTATCTTACTTGATCCTAATTTTGAATTAGCTGATGTAGAACCCAACAACAATGTTTTTCCAAAGAAAGTAGCTGAATCAAAGTTTGATCAGTTTAAGAAGGAGAATTAGAATAGCCAACATTACTTTGTGAGGAGCCAGCCATTTATCGGCTGGCTTTTTTATTCCCTATCATCATCCAAATGAATCTTATGCAAAAACCGATGCACGATTGGCGATAAGAATACAGCAACCGTACTTAGAAATGCAACGCCACTAAAGATAGCATATAACGAAGCGAACCATTTTGCTGCATCATTTTTCATTGAGTCAATTGGTCCCATGCCTGTTAAGATCATTGACGCATTTAATAAAGAATCGAGCCAAGGCAAATCATTCAAAGAATGATACCCAATAACACCGATTCCCAATGAAACACCAAGTAACTCGAAAGCAAACCAGGCGTAACGTAACACGCGTTGATAATACTGCTTGCGTGGCAGAAGTGGTTTGGAACGATGTTCGAAAGGCATAGTCTTATTTCAAGCGTAGTTGTTAATTCTATTCGAAATCCAGATCTTCAATTACTGAAAA
>JBKJOF010000102.1:0-18067 GCA_046595655.1 Chryseolinea sp.
CGCTCTATAAGGTGAGTTAAAGTTTAAAGGAATGTGTATGTTAAATAAAAGTGCCAGTCCAATTGCCATATCGGAGTAGCCACTAAAATCAAAATACAACTGCATTGAATACGATAAGGAAGTGATCCATGCCTGAAAAGTATTTAGAACCTCGGAGTGGGCATATCCTTTATTGGCAATAACAGCAAAGGTATCGGCAATACAGATTTTTTTTGCCAAACCCATATTGAATACAAATAGCCCCTTTGATAAATTCTCATAATTAATTTCCTTGCTTCTAGTGTCCTCAAATTGCGGCATCAATTGAGCGTGATGAACAATAGGTCCAGCAATCAGGTGAGGGAAAAATGTAACGAACAAACAATAGTCATGAAATTTATAGTGACTAGGCTCCCCTTGATAAACATCAACTAAGAAGGCAATTTGAGTAAAGGTAAAAAAACTAATACCCAAGGGTAGAGCAATATGCACTAACGAATAATTCGCATCCAGAAGAAGGTTTGCATTGGTTAGAAAAAAGTTGATGTATTTAAAGTAAAATAGAACACCCACATTTAGAATCACTCCAGAAACCAGCATCCACTTTTTTTTATTCTGGCCTATTGACGATCCTAAATAAAAATTAAAGACCATTGAGCCAGCAATTATTAAAACGTTTAGTGGATTCCACCATCCGTAAAAGAAAACAGAGGCAACTAAAAGCCAATAGCGGGCATATAGTGAGCTGCTTCTTTTAGTAAGAAGGAAATAAACAACTAAGACAATGGGAAGAAAAAGAAAAATGAATTCTGAAGAACTAAAAACCATAGGTTGTCTTTAACAGCTGAGTTTTAAAATAATATATCTGGCTCACCATTTATTATTTTAGGAGTTTTAGATATGATTGATTTTACTTTCAGAATCGTGGGAATTTTACTCTGCTGTGAATAACCAAATTTCACTAAAAGGTCTTTTCAGTCTATATTGGTTTCTCGCCTTTCTTGCCTCTTCTATATCGTAGGTTGAGAAGATGTAAACATAGTAAAGATTATTCTTAGGATTAATCGCAACCGTAACATCTTCATACCCCTTTAAGGTTAAGTCTTGAGAATATCCCATGGCGTTCTGCATTACTTTAAATGCACCAGCAACAACGTAGTAACCTTTTGCAATAGCAAAGCTTCTCGGAGGTTTTGATCCGGCTTTGACAGAATTTACAGTTGATTTTGGTTCAGCATCCTCATGTTTAGCAGTGGGCTGATCTGATTTTGCAATAGATTTATCAGGAGTAACCGATGTTGGATTATCCTCACGCCTAGTTTCTGATTGTTGTGTTTGTTTTTCTTCTACAGGCGTTTGTTTTTCTTCTACAGGCAATTGTTCGCTAGGTGTATTTTGTTTCGGTTCATCAAGTTGAGCAACCTCAATTGGTTTATCAAAAGATTCTACTTGAGTGCTGTCAATCTCAGTGGTAGAAGTGTTTTTTTGTCTTGGCTTCTTGCTGATTGGTTCTCTTTTCTTTCCTATTCGCAGAGACAATTGCAATTCATGAGAACTTGTTCCAGGAAGTGTATTATTAACTGGAGGTATTTCATAGCTGTAACCAAACTTGAATAGATCTTTTATGCTCAGGCCTACGAAAAAACCTAAGCCACTAGTTTGATGATAGGAGGCACCAACCCATACTTTTTCTTTAATGTATACAACAGAAGCTGCTTCCCATGAATTTTGTTTATCAGCACGTTCACGATAAAGAAAATAAGGCTCTATTGCTAGAGAGGTACCTACCGGGAATTTATAACCAATAGAATACAATCGGTTATTTAGAGAAGACACCTTTACGTCTCCAAGAGATTTTGAGCTAAATCGGTTTCCATCAAATAACTGAGTGAATGCAAATCCAAGTTTAAAGCCTCTGTTAGTATATAACGCTCCAAAGTTTCCATCAACGTATAAATTGTTTTGCGCTGCATTTATGATAACCGGGTCATTTGGATCATATTCACCATTCTTCAAATTAAGATCATTCATTCCAACACCTCCAGACAAACCAAAGCGAAGAGTTTGAGTGGAAGTCAATGGAAGTGCGTAAGCGAATGTTGCCAGTACCGAGGTGTTTCTCAATGCAACAACTTCATCAGACACAATATTCAAACCTAAAACCACTCTCTTCTTTGTTGGGTACTGGAAACTCACACCCATAGTGGTAGGAGCATCCTTTATATTTAACCACTGCTTCCTGTAAACGAGATAGACTTCAGTAGATCCGTTGATTCCGGCAAAAGCTGGATTAGCCAAGTAAGGATTAAAATAAAATTGCCTGAAAGGAGAAGCACTCTGCCCGAAGGAGACAATGGACACAAAGGCAAAGAAAAAAATAAGTAAAAGTGTTCTCATGCTTTCAATTTTTAACGAACAATTCGCACTCCTCCAGTGGTTTGTTGGCCATCTCCACATTTAATTATATAGTAATAAGCTTCAGCTTCAAGCGGAACGCCATTCGATGTGCCATCCCAAGTGTTATCGTATGAAGTCATGCTAAAAACTTTTTTACCAAAACGATTATATATATTTATTTCACATCCATCAAAAAGACTGGAATTTGGCCAAGTCCACTTGTCGTTATTATTATCACCATTTGGTGAAAATATTTTCGGAAAAATTGTTGCTTCAAGTTGAAACGGAACCAGGGTGATTGTGACTTGAGCCTTAGCCTTGGCATTGTTGTTATCTGTCACTGTTAATTCAAATACATACACACCTTCAACGAGTTCACTCGCCACTGGATTTGGTATGGTGTTATCAGAAATAGTTGCACTACTTGGACCGGAGATCTGAATCCACGAATATGAAACGACAGTACCATCTGAATCTGTGCCAGATCCTTGAAGTTGAACAACATTTATTGGTAGTGTCAGAGTTGAGTCTACCCCTGCATTTGCTAACGGAGAAAGATTAGGTGTTGTGCTCACTTCAATTTGAACTTGATCCGTATCGATCGCGCCACCATTATCTGCAACAGTCAATTCGAAAATGTAAATACCTTCAATGAGCCCACTCACTATGGGGTCTGATGTAGCATTGTCTGAAAAGGTTGGAGTGTTCGGCCCCGAAATCTTAGCCCATTGGAAGGTATTAATGGTACCATCACTGTCTGTTGCCGATCCTTTCAGATGAATTGAATTTTCAGGAACTAGAACAAGTGTATCAATTCCTGCCTGCGCGACAGGAGGTACATTTATCGTTACTGCTCGTACATCAATCTCAACATCATCAAAATTTATTGCACCATTGTTATCTGTAACCGTTAGTCTAAAAGCATAGTTTCCAAGACCAAGTCCAGAAACTGTTAAGGCAGGTTGATCTAAAGCAGTGGTACCGGTTGCGGCACCTGAGATTTGCGTCCAAGCATACAATGCAATGGTTCCGTCAGGATCAGTTCCACCACCCTTTAACTCAATATCAGAATCCGGAGAAATAACTTCAACTGGGTCGCCAGCAAATGCTGTGGGTGGTAAATTAGTAGAAACATTTACTGTTACCTGATCAAAAGCGGGACTTCCCTTATCATCTGTTGCTGATAAACTAAATACATATGTACCTAGTTGCAGATTTGTAACAGATGTTCTTAAAGAACTTGCAGTTACTATTGTTGCAGAATTAGGTCCTGATATTTGAGCCCAAACCGAATTTGCAATTGTGCCATCGCTATCAGTTGCAGTGCCTACTAAAGAAGTAGTTGTTGGTGGCGTTACCACATATTGATCAATACCTGCATTGGCAATTGGAGGAATATTATTCGGTAAAGGATTTACCGTAACCTGAACTTCATCAAATCCTGTTGATCCATCGTCATCGGTAACAGTAAGTTTAAAGATGTATATACCAGTGGCAAGATTATCGGCCGTTAAAACGGGAGATGTTGCTCCAGTTAATGTGGGTGTGCTCGGCCCAGAGGTTGTTGTCCATGCGTAAGAAGTAATCGTTCCATCAGAATCAATTCCTGATCCTGTGATCGTTGTACTTTTTATTGGAAGTGTAATCGGAATATTAATTCCAGCATTAGCCAATGGTGGAGTGTTAGGAGGAGTGGGGTTAACGCGAACATTGACTTCATCAAATCCCTGAGCACCTAAATTATCAGTAACTGTTAATCTGAAGATGTATGTCCCTTCCTCTAAACCAGAGGCAGAGAGTGTTGTGGTTGATTGTCCCGAGAGGGTAGCTAATAATGGTGGAGGACTAACTTGTGTCCACGCTAGAGTTGATATGGTACCATCAGGATCACTTCCGGATCCTGTAAACGAAATGGAGGTCGTTGGTAGTGTGATGATTTTATTGGGTCCTGTGTCAGCAGTTGGTGGCTGATTAGCTGGAACAGGCTGAACCCTGATATTAATTTCATCAAAACCAGTAGATCCTTTATTATCTGTAACGGTTAATCGGAACACATAGATTCCTGTCGAAAGCGTACTAACCGTTAAGTTAGGGAGAATCAGACTAGAGGTTGCTGCTGATGTTGGACCGCTGATTTGCGACCAGGTGTAACCAGCAATTGATCCATCGGTATCTGTACCAGAACCATTTAATACTGTCGAGTTAGTTGGTAGAGTAATAATTTTATTACCACCTGCACTTGACACTGGAGGTAAATTGAAAGGTATTGGTTTAACAGTCACAGCAACTTCATCAAAAGTTGAAACTCCTTTATTGTCTGTTACGACCAATCGAAAAACATAGATGCCCTCAACAAGATTTTGAGCTTGTGTTGTCGCATTTGTTCCAGATGAAAATAATGCAATAGAAGGACCGTTAATCTCAAGCCATTTGTATTGTGCAATAGTTCCATCACTATCTGTGCCTGAACCATTTAGAGTAACTAAATTAATAGGAAGCACTATTGGTTGATCACTTCCCGCATTGGCAACAGGTGGAACGTTCACCGGTTGAGGGTTTACTTTTACGTTTACATCTTTTTGACCAACAGCACCTTTGTTGTCGGTTACAGAAAGGCGTAACACGTACGAGCCAGCGATAAGCCCACTAAAAGTTATCGCGGGTTGGTTTGTAGGCGTTGAGGTTGGTGAATTTGGCCCACTAATACGGGACCAGTTATAAGAAGCAATCGTTCCGTCTGAATCTGCTCCAGAACCGGATATTGAAACTGAATTGATAGGCAATGTTATTTCCAAGTCAGCGCCAACATTTGCAACGGGGGGAATGTTGGGGGGAGCTGGATCAACTAGAACGGTTACCTGATCGGTATCAACGACACCATCATTGTCTGTTACCCGTAAGCTAAAGGTGTAGATACCTTGAATAAGTCCTGATAAGAATGTTTGTGGAGTAAACGTATTATCAAATGTTGCCGAATTAGGGCCGCTGATTTGTTCCCAAACATAAGAATCAACAGTTCCATCAGGATCGGAACCACTACCCGTAAGGGTTACAGAATTGGTTGGGATTGTAATGTTCTTATCTCCGCCAGCATTCGCATCAGGAGGTTGATTCTGAGCGTCAACAAATATTTTTACTTCGTCAATTGATGTTGCTCCACGGTTGTCAGTAACAATTAGTTCAAAAACATAAATACCTTCCACTAAACTGGAAAGATCGATACTCGGTTGATCTAATACACCAGATGTTCCTTGGCCAGGGCCACCAACAAAATTCCATAAATAACTAACGATTGTCCCATCTGCATCAGTGCCTGATCCACTCAAAGTAGTAGAGTTTGCAGGTAACGTAAGGTTTTTATCAGGTCCAGCATTAGCAGCCGGAGGTTGGTTAGGTGGTTCTGGATCGACAGTAACACCGATCTGATCTGTGGCTTTTGCTCCATCGTTATCCGTTACGGTAAGAGAAAAGGTATAGATGCCGCTGGTTAAATTACTCATTGTAGCATTTGCTGCCGCAGATCCAGATATAGTTGCCGAAGAAGGACCATTTACTTGTTCCCACAGGAAAGAGGCGATGGTTCCGTCTGAATCAATTCCGATTCCGGTAAATGAAACTGAATTTAAGGGTAGTGTAATGGTTTTGTCCATTCCCGCATTTGCAGTTGGAGATACATTAGCAGCAGGAAAAACTGTAATGACAACCAAATCAGATCCATTAGCTCCATCGTTATCTGTAACTGTAAATTCGAAAGTATATACACCTTCAGCGAGATTATTGATCTGAGTACTTCCTTGTGTTGGAGTCGTGACGGCAGATGTAGAAGGTCCACTTTGTTGTACCCAATTATAACTTGAAATTGTTCCATCAGTATCCGTTCCAAATCCTGTTACAGTTAGTGTGTTAATAGGTAATGTAATGTTTCTATCAGCCCCTGCGTTGGCATTAGGAGGTTGATTTGGTGGCACAGGTTGGACGACTACAACAGCTTGATCAGATCCTTGAACTCCTTTGTCGTCAGTTACGGTGAGGGTAAATACATAACTTCCTTCAATGAGATTATTCAATGTTGTTGAAGCAGCAGCAGGGCTAGCAATTGTTGCTGAATTAGGACCACTGGTTTGCACCCAAGCATAGGTGGATATTGTTCCATCTGAGTCAATACCTAATCCATTCAACGTTGTTGTATTAATGGGAAGGGTTATATCTTTGTCTGCCCCCGCGTTGGCAGTAGGAGGGTTGTTGGGTGGTACAGGGAATACGGTAATGATAATTTGATCAACTCCAGTAACGCCTTTATTGTCAGTAACGGTAAGAGTGAACACATAAACTCCTTCAGCAAGAGCTGTTACAATAGTATTCGCTGAGTTCGGTGTTGAAATTGTAGATGCTGAAGGTCCACTACTTTGCGTCCAGACGTAGGATGAAATTGTGCCATCTGAATCCGTTCCAGATCCCGAAAGTGCAACTGAACTAGCAGGAAGAGTAATTTCCTTATCCGCACCAGCATTTGCTGTTGGAGGGCTATTTGGCGGCAATGGAAGTACCACGACTACAACCTGATCTGTACCGATTAATCCAGAATTATCAGTTACTGTAAGCGTGAATGAGTAGGAGCCCACTATAAGCCCACTAGCAGTCAAGCTTGTTGTAGAATTTCCCGCAAGTCCTGCGGTATTGGGTCCACTAGTTTGCGCCCAAGAATAGCTTGAAATAGTTCCATCAGTATCAGTACCCGAGCCAGAAAACATGACCGAACTAGTAGGCTCTGTAATCGATTTGTCCCCTCCAGCATTTGCATTTGGCGGAATGGGCGTGGGTGCTGGTAACACCTGCACTGTCACTAAATCAGATGCAGGTAAACCAGAATTATCAGTTGCACTTAAGCTAAAAACATATGTTCCTTGAGCCAATCCATTGATGCTAGTAGTCAAGGCGGTTGGTGAAACGATCGTTGCCGTAGTTGGCCCGCTCGATTGAGTCCAGATTTTAGACGCTATCGTTCCATCGCTATCTGTCGCTGTGCCTACTAGGGACACCGTGCTCACCGGTAAAGTGATACCTTTATCAGGTCCAGCACTCACCAAAGGAGGCTTAGGAGTTGCAACACCTCGCTTCTGGGTCAGGAACCACTCGTACATATTGGGATTATAATAGGTGTGGGTAGGAGAAAAAGTCTTATCCCATGTGCTACCACCATGACTACCACCAGGTACAATTGTGAACATTGGTGCAGGGTTAGCACCAACAGAGTTCATTCCATTAATTGGAGACTTCCCTTGCTGTAGAGTGAAGGCTTTGTCTTGATCTCCATGAAATGCCCATACTGGAATTTTTCGTGCAGCTGTTACTTTCGATAATTGAAAATCTCCTGTAGTTGATACTGGAGCAAATGCAGCTATAATATTTGGATCATTATTTACATCATAAGTTCCAGGCCACCCTCCACCCATACTTAATCCAGTTAAATACAATCTATCAGGATCAATTCGATAATTGGCCAAGGCGAATTTCATGAAGGGTATTATGTCTCCAATCCAACTCCATTTATTAGTTGTTTGCTGAGGAGATAACACAATGAAGCATTCAGTTTTGCCATTAACGGTGAAGCACATTGTCGCACCATTCTTGATAAACTTAGGTGTCCCATTCGCTGTAACCCTTGTGAGCTGAGCGGGAGTTCCATCACCTCGTTCTCCTGCGCCATGAAGAAAAACAATGCAAGGATAAAGCTCTGCCGAGGAGGCATATCCTGAAGGAAGATACTCAAGGTATCCTCTCCCTCCTGGTGTCATTTTTGGTACTTGTTGTCCGTAAATACAAAATGAAACCAGTAAAGAGAAGACAGCAACTAACGCAAGCCTTACCAGTTTGGAAAGAGATTCATACTGCTGATTCATAAACAAGTGGGTTAGGGTTTTTATCCAACTTAGCTGCTATAAAAATTAATACAACTTCAATCATGTTTATAATGATTTGCGATGCGGAATTTTGAATCGGTGAAATGAGAGAACCATCTTTAGAAACAGCCCGGATAGATGTACACGATGTCACAACGGTGCAAACTACTACTGCCATTTGAATCAATAGTGTATTGCAAAATGATTGACATACCACCCTAGGGGTTATTGTAAGTAAACGGATCGACTTAAGCACAATCTGCATTCAAAGAGGAATAAAGGATTATAAAAATAGTAAAATAAATCCTTTTGGGCTTTACTAGGTTACCAACTTAACCTCTATTTGTGTTAATTCTTCGAGAATTTTAGACACTACCATCCTTCGGGCATATTCTTCTTTATTTCGATGTTACTGAATTCCTGTCCTTTCCTAGCACCTACAACCTTTGCCCATTCGGCCATTTTTTTAATTCCCTGATCCAGACTTACAGCTTCTCCAAGTCCAAAAATTCGATGTGCTTTTGAGTGATCTGAATAGGCATGCATTACTTCTTTACGAGCTTTTAAATATTGCACAATAGGTTCTACTTTCAGATTCTTACTAACGACCTCAACTAATTCATTAATGGTATATGGTTTATCAGCACCAATATTAAAGACCTCATTTAATGCAGCTGGTGTGTTTACTGAATTGGCTATCGGAATAGCAACATCGTCTATATAGCTAAATGCTCTCGTCTGCATGCCATCACCAAAAATTGTCATTGGCTTTTTTTGCATGATCTGGTTCATGAAAATGCCAATCACGTTTCGATACCTATCTCCAATATTCTGATTTTCACCGTAGACGTTGTGAGGACGGAAGATTACATAATTCAATCCAAACATTTCGTGAGCAGCTTTAAGATCAAGTTCAACCGCATATTTCGAAACACCATACGGATCCTCTGGAACGGGCACCATATCTTCTGTCATGGGTAGTTGGCCGGGGCCGTAAACCGCGATTGAAGAAGTAAACACGAAACACTTGCACTCATGTTTCACGGCTTCGTTTATTAAGTTAATGCTTCCAATTAGGTTGGTGTTATAATTAAATCTCCTTATAAAGTGAGACAATCCCTCTGCTGCATAGGCCGCTAAGTGGTATACATAATCAAATTTATATTGATCAAACAATTTCGATATAAGAACGTGATCAGTTACGGAGCCATTGATGAAGGTTGCACCTGCTGGAATATGATCCTCAAAACCACCACTTAAATCATCTAAAACAATCACGTTATGTCCTAGAGATAAACAATGTTTTACAACATGCGAACCTATAAAACCGGCACCTCCGGTAACTAATGAGTTGGGTTTATTCATTATCTAATTTTTTATTGTTTGTGAAATATTTTACTGTTTTTAGACCTGTTATTGGTTAGCTTAAAGATGCCACCGAAGTTGTTTTTAGATTCCAAAAAACCCCTCTAAAGAAATTTTTCAGATGCTCAAATTGTCCCTTAAGTAAATACTTTAAAATAGTTTTTGGAGCAACTGCAAATGTGAAGAAAAACAGGAAGAATGCCAATTGAATACCGTTTGAATTTCTTCGCATAAATAACACCCTGTTTCGATTATGGTAATATGCTTTGATGGCACTCTCTTTGCCCATTGTTATTGATTCCTTGTGATATATAAGTGCTGTCGGTTGATAGTAAATATTATATCCAGCTCTTTTTATGCGAGCAGACCAATCCAGTTCTTCGTAATAGATAAAGAATATATCAGCGAGTGATCCTGCCTTTTCAACCACTTCTCTTTTTAACAGCATTGCCGCTCCATGTGCATAAGCAGTATATCCAGGTGTATTATGTTGTCCATTGTCTTCTTCCTTATCTCCAATAGATTTATTTCTTCCAGTAAAGGGGTTAATCTCAGTGAAGCCAGCATATTGTAGTATAGTTGGGTTGTGGAAGTAATGGATTTTAGGACTAACTACACCAACTGTTTTATCCGACTGAAAAGGCTCGAGCAATCGCTCTAGCAAATCTTCCGTTACTTCCGTGTCATTATTAACCACAAAATAATAATCACCCTTTGCTGCTTTTATACCTACATTATTTCCTCCGGTAAAGCCCAGATTCTCTTTAGTAACGATGAGTTTGACATCGGGATGATTTTTTTGAATGATCTCTGTAGGGTTTTCTCTGGACGCATTATCTACTAGAATAATTTCAAAATTCTTATAGGATAACTTCTTAGTTGATTCTATAAACTCGCAGGTAACTTTTATCTGATTGTAGTTCAGAATGATCATTGAAATTAAAGGACTCGAAACTGTGCTCATTACTTTTGTTGATAGGGTGTGTCTATTTCTGTGCTCTTATGTTCCGTATGAATGAAACTCTTATTTGCATTCTTTGATTGGAAGATTGCCTGAAATGTTTTTACAATTACAGTCGGTAATAAGAGAATTGCGTGAAGTAAATTCTTGGAGTAGTAGACTTTTGGAATGGCAATTAAGAGAGCAAATACATAAAGAAAAGTTATCAACCACCATCTTAAAATCACGTCAACGTGAGGGAGTAGCAATGTGAATATTCCAGAGAAAAAGAAAAGAAGAAACAAGCTATTGATTCTGGATGGAAAAAAATTATGAAGAACAGCAATATTGAAATAGTTGATATTTCCCTTAAAAAGTAATTTCAGACCGTTGAAAAAATGATCTCTCAACATTTGGTATTGTCCTGCAATCCATCGTCTCCTTTGGTTTTTATATGCTTCTGGTGAATCTACCTTTTCATCAAAAACAAGTGTTCCTTTTCGATAATAAATTCTGTAACCTTTCTCTACAAGAGCAATTTGCAGAGCCTTATCCTCCACCGGGGAGTCTATCAGCGAAAGCTCTTGTTGAAGAACGTGGAACGGAAATGCCATTCCTGATCCAATAAGTGCAGAGGAGAGCCCTATGGCGTTGGATCCTTGTCTGAATAAGTGATTGTTAATCGCTTCACTTATTCCGTCTAATAAAGCCATCGGGCTACCTGTATTTTTGGCTACGCGTTGGCACTGAATAATATGATAGCCTTCATTATAAAGATCATTAATGTCTTCCAGAAAATTAGGCGCAGGAATATTGTCTGCATCCAACACTACAGCAATATCATATTGCTTGGTAAGATGAGACATGGCAAAGTTCAGGGATTTACTCTTTGTGCTCTTCTCGAAACTTACAGGTACAATAATAGCTTTCGTTTTAGCAAGCTGCGACAGTGTATCCGATTTAAGAGAATCAGCGATGACGATAATGTCAAATGCTTCTTTGGGATATTTTAATGAGAACAGATTATTGGTAGTACTCAGAATTACAATGTCTTCTTTGTAGCAAGGAACGAAGACTGCAATTTTACTAAAGACACTTGATCTTTTTACTTGTATTCGTTTGTAAAGTAATCCGCCAAGAGACAGAACTAAAACGTAAGTAGTATTTAGAAGAAAGAAACCAAACAAAAAATTCTCTAACATCCCGAAAGCTTAACCGACTTAACTAAACCTTTTCCTTTTGCAATAACGCAGGAAAAGTACCTAAAAGAATTTTCATATCCAGCCAAAAAGAATTTTTCATGGCGTACTCCATATCTAATGCAATTCGTTCTTCGGGCGACATATCTTCTTTACCTCTTTTGGTCACTTGCCAAAGTCCTGTAATTCCCGCAGGAGCTAAAAACCTCCAAGCGATTTGATCCTTCGTAAGTTTCTCAGCTTCATAAAGAGGTAGTGGTCTATTTCCAACCAACGACATATCTCCTTTCAAAACATTGATGAGCTGTGGTATTTCATCCAAACTTGTATTTCTTAAGAAGTTACCAACTTTTGTAACACGTGGGTCATTTTTAATTTTGAAGAAAACACCATTTGTAGAGTTTTCAGAATACTGATTCAAATGCTCCAGTTTTTTTAATTCGTCAGCAGCACCAACACGCATGGAACGAAATTTGTAAAAATCAAAAATCTTATAACCAGCCCCTGCACGCTTTGAAATATAGAATATAGGACCTTTTGATTCCAGCTTGATTAAAATTGCAATGATGATCAAAAAGGGAGATATACAGAGAAGGCCAATGCCTGAGAGCATAATATCAAAAGCCCTTTTAGAAGCCCAAAGCTTTATTTTAGGAATTTCTTCGTGTGTTTTAAACGATGCATATGGTTTGTTGCCGCGTTGGTTCTTATAATCTTTTAGCTTCTTAATAAACTCTACCCGCTTAAGAAACGAGTAAGTAATTTCTCCATGATGATATTCGTCAGCACCAAATTTTAATGCAAGGTCTTTTGCTGTCTGCTCAAATTTTGATGAATAAATAACCAATGGGATAGATCCTTCTTTAGCTAAATTCTTAAGTGCGGTTGTTTTCTCTGATATGTTTTGCGCATTAATTAAAATGGCATCTAATGTTGCGTTGGATTTGATATGTAGCATTGCGTTATCTATATCAACGCTCGTAAAATAAATTGTTTCTTGAATATTTTCATGATCAGGAACATGATCATAGGAATCTATTCGCAGCAAATGTTTGGTAAAGAGGGACACACTTGATTTTGTTTCAGGAACCAAAGATAATGGAGAATCTTGAACAGTAATATGTAACGCTGTATCCATATTAGTTCACAAAAACATTTTGTCCCTTAAAGGATAATGCACGATCTACCTCTGCCACTAAAGACTGAGGTTCAAACGGTTTGACTAGGTACGTAAACGCTCCTAAATCAAGACACTGCTTACGCTTGCTTGCGTCTTCGTAACCAGAAAGGATTACTACAGGGATGCTCTTAAACAGGCCACTCGAGCTAAGATTTTCAAGAAGTTCAATTCCATCAAGAGACGGCATTTTAAGATCAGAGATGATGAGATCTGGAATATTTCCGTCAGAAAGCCATGACCAAGCCTCCATACCGTTATTCATAATGATGACCTCATACTTCTTCTGAAGAATTTTCTCCAACAACCAGCACAAAGGAACATCGTCTTCGATGACCAATACCTTTTTCATGGTACTAAATTTAAATACCTCTTAAAAAAAACGCTGCTCTAAAGATCGGGATAGATTAAGGCGGGATCTTTAAAGCCAACTAAAATAGACAATCAAAACTATATAAAAAAAATGATACAGATGTAACCTTTCAATTGAAAATTAAAAATCACAGCCCTGAAGTAATGAGCATGGTGTCAAATAAGGCTATACCCTGTGATGGTGGGGTTTAAAACTAAATTAGGAGATAATTTGTGAGGCGTACTGTTTTAAATCATTTTTCAATCAATTCAATCGTTTTCACCCTGTTTATCTTTCCTGTCTCTGTAATATCAAATACTTTTTTAAACAACATTCTCTTGGGAATTTCATAATGTGCAAAAGTGTGTTTGAACATTATATTAATTTTGGCAATGTCTTGATCACTTAGCTTATCGCCTTCTACTACGAGCGTAATTTGTTCGCCTAGCTTTTTATGAAGTAAGCCAGCAACAAAAAAAGATCTCTTAATTTCATTAGCTCTAAAAAATTTTAGGATTAAAATTTCCAACTTTTCTGGGGAGACTTTAATACCTCCTGAGTTAATTACATTATCATAACGACCGATCCATTTAAATTCTTTGTCTGATATAATATCGACAATGTCGTTTGTACATATTTCACCTTGGAGGTATGGACTTTTAATAATCAGGCAACTTCGTTGATCCAATTTGATTTGGATGCCCGGTAGTGTTTGAAATAATTCTGATGAGTTTCGTCCGTTTAGTTTTTGCAAAGCGATATGCGAGACCGTCTCTGTCATGCCATAGCTGGCGTAGAATTGACAGCTATAAGATTGAAGTATTTCTCTTGTTGAATTATCTAAAACGGCTCCTCCAATAATTGCATTTTGAATTTTATTCAACCTCAAGGACGTATCAGACGAGAGCATTTCCTGTATCTGATATGGAACGAAGGCAGCAAAATCGATTTTATGGCGAGTATCACTTTCGTTTAAAGGATTTGCAACTGGATTGATAGCTATGATTTTCATTCCGGTAACAAAGCACCGTACCACCATCATCTTGCCAGCAATGTATTTGGTATCCAGGCAAACAAGAGCATTAAGACCGCGCCTGAGTTGAATTGCTTCTTCCGTCAACAGAGCGCTTGCAATCATTTGCTCACGGCTGATTGAAATTTCTTTTGGAGCGCCCGTTGATCCACTGGTTTTCTGACGAAATTCTTTCTCATTATTCAACCAATCGTGAATGAATGAGAAAGTATATTTTTCAAAATCAGATTGAGCTATCTCTTGACCAGAAATTATTTTCTTCAGCTCAACTTCACGGTTGTTTATAAAAATAGAAGAAAAAGGATAGTTGATCATTTTAAAAAAAACTTCAACGCTGCATTAAAATTACCTATGGAAACTGTGGATACTTCGACCAGTCTGGATCACGCTTTTCAAGAAATGCATTCTTCCCTTCCTTTGCTTCCTCGCTTAAATAATAAAGAAGAGTTGCATTACCTGCGAGTTCTTGAATACCAGATTGTCCATCCAGTTCTGCATTGAAGGAGCTCTTTAGTAATCGAATGGCCAATGGGCTCTTTTGAATTATTTTCTTTGCCCAGGCTACATATGTTTCTTCCAACATCTCTAATGGAACGACTTTATTCACCAGCCCCATTTCTATAGCCTCTTTAGCATCATATTGATCGCAGAGATACCAAATCTCTCTTGCCTTTTTCTGTCCTACAATGCGCGCTAAATAGGAAGCTCCGAAGCCTCCATCAAAGCTGCCTACCTTTGGCCCGGTTTGTCCGAAGCGTGCGTTTTCTGCGGCAATGGTTAAATCGCAAATTACATGAAGCACATGTCCTCCACCAATTGCCCATCCGGCAACAGCCGCAATGACAGGCTTAGGTATTGACCGAATTATTTTTTGAAGATCAAGCACATTCAATCGGGGCGTTGTGTCTTCGCCCACATAACCTCCATGACCTCTTACACTTTGATCACCGCCACTGCAAAATGCTTTTCCACCTTCGCCAGTTAAGATGATGGCGCGCACTGAAGCATCTTCGCGACAAATATTCATTGCATCTATCATTTCAGATACTGTCAAAGGCGTAAAAGCATTATGAACATGGGGGCGGTTTATGCTGATACGGGCAATACCTTCATAGGTATGAAATAAAATCTCTTTGTATTCTTTGGCGACTTGCCAGGGATATTTAAAGCTCATAACTCTCGTTTATTTTCTGTTTCAAATTTTCAAATATGGATTTGTTCAGTGATGACTCGGATTCTAGCTCAATGATTTTTGTTTTTCCGGCTGATTCAAAGAAGTCTTTGAGTAAATTTTTGAGTTTGCGTTTGTTATCAAGTCTTAAGTAATCGAACCCGAATTCTTCGCAGAGTTTTTTGGCGTTTAGCCGTTGGTGCGTTGCAAAGTACTCATCCGATTCAGGTAATGAGCCCGGTCCGTCTATCATCTTAAAAATAATTCCGCCATGATTGTTGATCACTACAATACGAAGATTTGGAAGTGAATAGTTGTGCCAGAATGCATTTCGATCATAGAAAAAAGCCAGGTCACCAGTAATCAAGAAATTCAAATTTGTGTTGGATAAACTATGACCAACAGCCGTGCTTGTGCATCCATCAATACCACTTGTTCCTCGGTTGGAAAATACCTTTACCTCTTTGTTGCCATTGAGCCCGATGAAGTTGGCATACCGCACACTCATACTATTGGCCAGATGCAAACTTGAATTTTTTGGTAGATGTTGAATGACTTCATTGATCAATTCGAATTCTCCTAAATCATTTTGCGGAAAGAATTTTTGAAGAGATCGTAGCGCTCTTCGTTCTTCTACTTCCCACAGTTTGTTGTAGTTGTTTTGTTTTTGATTGCTGAAACCTTCGCTTTGAGGAAAGGTATTTAAATAATGAAAAAACGATTCAGGTTTCGTTCTGAAAATATGCGTGACATGCTGAAATGAATCGGCAACCACACCCGCTTCCTGAATGTGCCAATGTTGTTTCGGTATATAATTCCGAAGAAATACTTTCAGGTTTTTAGAAAGTATTGACTTCCCAAAGGTAATTAGCAAATCGGGTTGTAATGTTTTCTTTACAGAATCTGGAGCATACCCCAGGAAAAGATCTGTATGCCTCACCAGCATTTCAATAGAATGAAGATTGGAGAGAATATCTCCAGCAAACGGCACGTTATGTTTTTGCGAGAAATTAATGAGTAATTCAATTTGATCTGCCTCAACGTCACCCTGACCAGCCACGACTAAAATTCGATTGAAAGAAGGCCAGTCATTCAAAATCTGTTGCTTTTGCTGCGTTGAGATTTCATATGATGTAGGATGTTCCTCAATCACCCGGATACCTTCCGTGAAAGTGATCACTTCATCTTTTGCGGGATAGAGCGGTTCGCGAAAGGGAGCATTTATGTGAACAGGCCCTTGTGGTTCCTGTCGACTTAGATTAATCGCCTCGTTGACAATTCTATTGATGGCCCATACATTATCTGGATGGTCATACTCTTGAGGAAGTTGAAACGATCGCTTCACATGTTTTCCAAAAAGATCCGTTTGATGTATTGTTTGCCCATCCTGCTGTGCGATCCACTCCGATGGTCTATCGGCTGAGAAGATGATTAAAGGAACTTGATTAAAAAAAGCTTCTGCTACAGCGGGCGCGAAGTTATACGCTGCAGAGCCAGAAGTACAAACCAAAGTCGTTGGCATTCTTGTTGACTGTGCCATGCCTAAAGCAACGAAAGCGGCACTACGTTCATCACTAAATGTTCGCGCCTGAATTTTTGGATGTCGTGCGAAAGCAAGTGTCAAAGGTGCACAGCGTGATCCTGGACATAAAACAGTTTGAGTTATACCTTGGCGGGAGCAGAGCTCGGCAATATCGTAGATGGGTTGAAGACGCATTAGCAAATAAGGGTAGAGCAGAACACCGATAGGTAAAAGTAAATCATTCGTCTATTACCTTACAACGGAGGGGTGAATAACTTTTAACATCGTGTTCAGTTTCAATTCGGTTTCGCTCCATTCTTCTTCAGGATCCGAATCAATGGTGATCCCTGCACCAGCATACAGTAGTGCTTTCTGATCTTGTAGTTGCATGCAGCGAAGGTTTACAAAAAGATTCGTTTGATTATTAAAATTCACCGGACCAAGATAGCCAGCATAATATTGCCGATCATAACCTTCATGCCCATTTAAAAACTTTAACGCTGGTTCAAGCGGCATGCCGCAGACTGCAGAGGTAGGATGGAGGAGTTTGAGCATAACCGATCCGAGTTGGGGAAAATTCGTGGCTTTCATATCCACTGTAAACTCAGATTTAAGGTGAAGTAAATTTCCGGCCACTGCAGTTTTAGGGCCTTGTTCATCATACTCACGAAGTCGGATTTTTTTGAAGCAACTGATAATATATCGCTCAACCAATGCCTGCTCTTCAATTTCTTTTTGCGTCCAGCCTACAGCTTTCAAGTTCATGTCGCTTTGAAAGGTTTTAGTTCCTGCCAAGGCCACAGTTTTAAAGATGGTATTGTTTTCGATCCCCACCAGAATTTCGGGAGAAGCTCCAAGCCAAGTTCCTACTTCAGGGCTGCTGACAAATGATACCAGTGCTGTCGAATAGGTATTACAAAGCTCCTCGAACACATCCACCGCATCAACGTCATCTGAAAGGTGAACAGATTGTGTTCGTGACAGAACAATTTTTTCCATTAAACCTTTCTCAATCTCTTCAACACCTTTACT
>JBKJOF010000103.1:0-33594 GCA_046595655.1 Chryseolinea sp.
GAATTGATTATCAATTCAGATAAACCGAACTAGTCCTCGATCATTGATTTAGTAAATCGGGATCACATTCATTTTCTGGGGAGTAAAGGTTTAAGAGAACAATTTTTCAAGTCTGAAGAGGAAGAATTTAACATCTGTAACGCCTCTTAAATTGGCTCTGAACCCTTTGATTTTGGAGTTGAAAGATTCTGCATTGGCGTTCGTACTTCTATTGGTAAGGCAGTTTAAGATATTTTCTAAATGATATTCAAGGGAATTTACAACCGTATTAAATTCTTCAATCTTGGACTCTATTACCTTTCTTCTCCATTCATTAAATCCTAAGATCAAATAATAAGTGCACCACAAAAGGTTAAAAGAAAGGAGGTCAAAGCCTCCCTTCAATTGACCAGGTTTTTAAACTTTGTGTTGCGATGACAAACTATGAACAACTCGGCAAGAGCAAAGGTATGTAATTGGTAGGCTTTTAAAAGCAGGCAAAAGCCAGAATGAAATAGTTGTAGGTTGTCACAAGTCAACCACCCGCCGGGAGCTTAACCGTAATGTTGATAAACGAGGAAAGGGTGCCAAAGAATACAAGCCAGATAAGGCTCAATAGAAAACCGAATTGCGACACCGTGTAAAACCGAAGTGTATTCGCTTCTCTGACTCCATGCGCAAGCAAACCATCAAGTGGTTGAGTGTTGAAAAGCTAAGTCCGGAATTGATAACCGCAAAAGGCAAGCAGCGCTATGGTGAGTATCCCCAGAGTACACCCATCTTGATCCCACCATCTTTGTCAATAAGGGCAGTGGGATTAAGAGGGTGAGTTCGGGAGATTGCTATTGTGGATGGTGGGGTTACTTCGGTGGGGTTATAGGTTGATTTGATGTTTACCGGAAGAGAAGGGGAATTGCTTTTAAAAAATTGGAGATGCTTTCCTGCTAGCATGGTTTCTTTGTTGCTGAGCACGTACACAAACAGGTGACTCCTCTGGAGTCAAATAGACAAACAAAATAATTTTCTACAAACAGGTTGCTCCTTTGGAGCAGTACCATCAAACACTTAAAATTATCCAGTCAATTTAAAGCAATCAACGATTATAAAGTTTAAAAGCGATTTCCCTGACCGGAAGAGGTTTTGCGGGAACACCTACTAGTAAAAGATTATCACTGCCGTAATTACTCACTACACATGCCGAAGCGCCAATCTGAATTCTATTTCCTAAAATGATTGGTCCGATGATAACTGCATTCGCACCCATTTCACAGTTGTCTACGATGACAATATCACAATCTTTGACTTGGCTTTTGACCCAATTATGTTTCCCCCAGTTAGTGTCAAGTTACTTCCGATTATCGAAAAGCCAGAGATCACCACTCCCACGGATGGATGAAGGACTAACAATCCTCCTTTTATCTGAGCATGGTAATGAATGTCAAGGTTGGAGTAGGCCTGAATAATATTAAAAAGAGGAATGAAGATGATGCGGATGTAAGCGTAAGCCCCGCCAAATAAACTAAAGAGAATTCGCTCCAAACGATATAGACCAATTCCCCAGAAGTCCCTACTAAAACAAACGTAAAGTATCCTAAACTTTTGCCTTCCCACCATTCGCTTGATATCTTGGTAGAAGTATTTTAGTTCATGGAGCATGTTGTGATCTTTTGTTTTTTATGTTTGGAGTGACGGGGTTGAATATTCAGCAGTCAGGGTTCAACGTTTGAGGTGCTCGTTTATTTTTTGGCAGCTATAAAACTGATGTATAGGACTTTACTCGGGAAGAGTTTTGAAAGTATTGAATCAACTGCAGAGAAGATACGGTTCAGCCATTGGAATGGAAAATAGGAACCGAGGAATCCAAAGAAAGAAATATTGACCTTTGTAAAATCATTAAACAATTCTTTCACTTCGTTTACCTTGAAATGTCTCCATCCTATATTCTTTCCCTTCAGCATTCTCCTTAGAAGTTGATGGAACCACGATCCTCTCATGTTTTCGGCACCTAGAAAATAACCCCCATCTTTTAACACCCTTCTGACTTCTTCAATTGCCAGCTTTTGGTTTTTAAGAGTTCGTGTAGTCTTGTCTTTATAATCCAACTTCAGACCCCCTATTACCGACTTACAGGCAACCACGTCAAAGGAATCAGCGTGATACGGTAACGCGAAAATATTGATATCGGCATATTCAATGAATTCAGATACTTGGTACTTCGCGTGCAATTTTCTTGCAGCGGCCGTGGGGCCTCCAAAATCGCTGCACACCACGACCTTAAATTCCTGAAGGGCAAACCACAAACTGAGACCACCATTACGTTCACCCAGGCATAGAATCTTTGTCGTTTCTTTATTTAAGGTTCTGAGTACAGGCGTCCAGTGCGCAAGCGCATTGGACCAATTCAGTACATCCCACTCTATCGTGGCTCTCATTAATTCATTCTTCTCCACTTTATTCATTTCAGTGACCTCTCTATTTTGGAGGTGAAATTAACCCTTTGATAAAACCAAGTCCATACGCAGCATGTAAAGTGGGATATATTAGAATACATGCCAGTTTACTTTTTAGCATCAGTTCATTTCTAAACGAATACAAAACCAACAAGGCAACATACAGCATTGTTAAGATGCTCGTAGCGGGAACAAAAAAAAGGAACACGGGCAGCAATGCAAAATAGACAACAAAAGAAGACGGTATTAAATGGCGAAGTTTTATTTCTGATTTTACTTTTCGCAACACCAAAGGTTTGTATAGCCCGTATTGATAGTATTGGTTAAACAATGCACGCACGCTATCGCGAGGGTAATAATATGAAATGATCTGCGGGTCCTGAAATATCTTATGTCCAGCACTCCGCGCACGGTAGTGAAATTCATCGTCCTGGTTGCGAACCATTCGTTCATCAAAATAACCGAGGGTATCGAATATTTCTTTTTTCCATGCACCTAGATACACGCTATCAGTGAAGCCTTTGTAATCTTTGAAATGAAACTGACTGTTACCAACACCAAACGTTGTAGAAGTGGCATAGGCAACAGCCTTCTGAAATTCAGAAACACCCACTGCACGCATCGGCCCTCCTACTATTTCAGCGGAACTTGAGCTAAAAGCAGCCAGGATCTTTTCAAAGTAGTCGATTGCATAATGCGTGTGTGCGTCCAGGCGAATGATATAGTCTCCTTTACATTTCGGAATGGCAGCATTCAGGGCAAACGGGACATATTTTTTTGGATTGTACAGCAAGTACACTGATGGATTTGTTTTTGCAAATTCTAAAATGATGGATCGCGTGTTATCCTTTGATCCGCCATCAATCAAAAATAATTCCTTCTCAACCGGTAATGCGTTTTTGTAGAAGTCCAGCAATTGACTAATGTATTTCTCTTCGTTGTAGACAGGGCAGACAATACTGATCATTTTTTTAACTCAGAATAAAAATGTTTTATTTTCCCCGATGCAGGACGGTTGATCTTTTCCGGATAATTAAATCGTATTCCAAGATCAGGCTCCAGATACAGTTCTGTTTTTTGACGAATGAGATTTTCTTCATCTGCATTTAACTTCCGATCCGCCACGATATCAAATTCGAATTCACGAGGGCCGGTTTGGCGTATAATGAATTCTTTCAGAATGCCTGAAGCTTCCAGGATACTTCGCGATATATAGTAAAACGTTAATCCCGCTGCCACTCTACCAGAAGGAAGTCTTATCAAATCGTTGGTTCTTCCAACAATGTTACGGAACAAGGTTCTACCCTCCTTCTCATATGCATCCACTAAATCTCCTACTTTATATCGAATGATGGGGAATGCTTCGTTGAACAGCGATGTACAGAGTAATTCCATTAAGCCTTCTTCATTGCGCACGGTTTCAAAATAAATCAGTTCATCTGAACCCCCCAGTTCACCCTGATCATTTTCAAATGCCATGATGCCTAGTTCGGAAGAGCCATATTCGTTTATGATGTTGACACCAAAGGCCTTCTGCATAATCAGAAGATCTTCGTTTGTCCGCACTTCCGATGTAACAATGCAGCCCACCAAAGAAGGACAGGTTTCAGCCAGAACGATTTTCTTACTAATCAGGTATCGGGCAAAGAGCACAACGGCCGATGTATAACCATATAAGTAATTGACTTTTTTCTTGATTACTTTTCTATAAATCTTCTCCAACGCTGGCTCCGATAAATCGAAAACCGGAAAGCGCACACGGTTCATTAGAACATCTTTCAATGATTCTATCCAATATCCTTTTTTCTCTAATGGGATACCATAAAACCGTCCTTGCAAAGCATTGAATGCAATTCCTTTTTTGGCGTAGCGATCTTTGATCAATGCCCAGGCAAGTGCGTGAGCATATTTATTCTTCGCAAAATAAAAAGGATGTCCAGAGGAACCAGACGTATTGGCGATGTAGACATCTTTCTTGTCTTTGAAGGGTACACTCAACATTCCCGTAATTTCCTGTTGATAGGAAGCTTTGGTCATGACGGGTAGGTCTCTCCAGCTTTCGGGTAACTCCCCCCCTATTAAATCCTGATAGAATGGATTGTTATTAAAATGATACTGAACAATCTCCCAACGCTTCTGATTTTGCCACTCTTTAAATTCCATCGGTGCTAACGAAGTAAGTTTAGCAAAATCATTTTCTGCTTTGTGAAAGGGATAGCCTTGAAGTTTCAGTATGGATTCGAAGAGGTTCAATTTCGAGTTTTGGGTTTTTAGTTACGGGAGTTTGTAGCTAGTTGCTAGTTACCGGATTGCAGTTGTCGGTTCTGGAGGAGTCGTTTTGTTTTTCCCACAAATCACGCGGATCGAATACACGCAGATTTCACAGATCTGATATTGCACATCATGGAGTTTATTCAGAGCAATGTGATATCTCTCCAAGTCTTCTATTAATGTTCATACAAACCTCTCACGACTCAATTTAAAGTTTGCTTTAATACTTGATTCCACTTTTTAATTACCAGTTCGTCATCAAACTCCATTGCGCTGGCGCGGGCATTGCACGATATCATTTTTGTGATCTCTGGATTTGATAAAAGGTATTCTATTTTCTCTATCATGGCATCAACATCATTTGCGTTTACCAATAAGGCATCGTGACCATCTTTTACTAAGAAAGGAATTCCACCCACATTGGTACTTACTACAGCAAATCCAAGGGCCATGGCTTCAATTACACTCACCGGAGCATTGTCAAAATTGGTGGTGTTGATAAAGATGTCACAACTGGATGAAATATCAATCCATTCTTGTTTTGATAGTTTTCCAAGGATGCTGATGTGATCTGCCATCTCATATTCATCTACCCATTTTTTACATTCGTCCAAAGCTATCCCATCCTTATCCGGACCAATCATTACCAACTTTGCGGACGGATATTTCATTATCACTTTTTTAAGAACATGAATGGCCATAACCGGGTTATAAATGGTATGGAAAGACCGGAGCCACAATAGATTGGGACGTATCTTACCTCGCTCCATAAATGGATAGTTCACAACTGAAATAGGGTTAGCTATCCAATGTAAACGAGAAAAGCCTGCATCTTTAAAATAATGGTAGAGAAAATTCGATGGTGAAACTACAACTTGCGCTTGGTTTAATAATGACTTGATCATGCTAGGCGATTTTGCAAAACGAGCAGGTAAATCACCACCGTGGAGAATCGGTATGTAGGGCTTGTTCAATATACGAGCGATGAAGGCTCCTATCATTGCAAAATAAAATGCAAGCGTACTGTACACGTCAATCAAGATTAAATCATATTGACTTCGATGGAATACCAACATTTTTACGATGTTGAGCATGCGGATGATTTTATTTTTTTTATCACCAGCATACATGACCTGGTATTGATTACGCTCTAGCAGATTGCCTAAATATTCTACGCTGGTTGGCGTAGAGCCGAAAGCGGATAACTTATTTCCTATGTAGAGAAGGCGAGGCATTTCAAGTTTCTAGTTATTCGTTACTAGTTGTTCGTTGTTAGTTGGTTTGCTTTTCATGATTGACTTCTTTTCACCTACAGGGATTAGTAATGCCCATCCGTATAAATAACTTATTATTGAAAGACGCATGGCGGCATGAAACATGGAGAAAAGCGCTAATACAAAAAGTGCAAACAACAAGGGTCTCGTGTTTTTTGAAAGACCAAAGATATGAACGATCGGTGCAACAAATAATATTAAGAGTGCAGCAACACCAAACAGTCCATGTTCCGCCAGCATTCTGGTCCATTCCGTATGCGCTGGTATTCCTTGGACACCCAATTCACTTCCTTCGTCCTTGGCCTTACCCGGTCCAACCCCTAACAATAAATTGTTTTGAAAAACCAGGAAGTCGCGAGTAATCACCAATATCCTACCTGTTGTGTACTCCTTCTCTTTTCCTGTCTGCTGGTTAACGCCTTCATAGCGATACTGCAATGCATTATTGGTAACGGTATTGGTGTAATCCCAAACAAAAAAACCTACTGCAGTAATCACTATTGAAATCAGAACATAATTAAAGACTTGCTTCCCTTTGACTCCTCCTTGAATGCGAAAAATAAGAAAGACAGCTAATGCCAATGCAGCTCCAAAAACACCACCTCGCGAAAAGGTTACCAATGCTCGAAATAGTATGATGGCAGCCATTGAATAATCCAACCACTTAATCCCACTAAAGCTTGTACCCAAAAAACGAAAAATAACAATCATGAAGATGCTGATACCCAAGATAAGACTAACCTGGTTGGGGCCATATCCACCCGAAGCTGTAAAATTGGAGCCCGAACCGAAGTCAACAGATGATAAATCAGGAGAGGTTAGTAAGAGGTACACTACCATCGAAATAACAGGTAGCGTTAACATACGGAACATGACCAACAATTGAGCAGTTGAAATTTTTCTATTAAAAAAATAAAGACAGGATACTGCCAGACATAATGGACCCGAAAGATTAAAAGAAATCATGTCTTTAGCTTCTGCGAAATCGACATATGCTCCTACAAAAATAGAGGGTACCAGCAACAGAAAATAGATCATGTAAATGGTTGTTAACTTTCGCGTGTTGAATAACAACCCTATTACTAAAAACAATATGACTCCATACTTACCGAACTCCCAAAATAACGACTGACTGGTCATTCTTAAAAAGACTTCCATCCCAGCAAAATAAGCAGACCACAAGCCTGCTTCGTTATTTTTGTTACGGCTGCGGATTATACGGTGTAGACCATACACTATAATCAACATTTGCCAATAAAATGCTGCCGAAGCAAAGAGCGAAACTACTAAACCTAAACCTGCATGTAGGATGATATAATAAACAATCGATTTATTTCGTATATCTAGTTTTGCAACCATTTTATCAAAAAATTCTATTCTCTAATCCAGAAAAAAAACTTCGTTTTTCACCCTCTTTAAATACCGGCTAAACGTGAAGTTTTCTCCTATTTCATATGTCAATTTCGATACTTCTCTGAGATGCTCAGTCGAGAAATCTGTTCGTTTAAAAAATTCGGTAAAGCTCTCTTCCTTAAAATTCCATACAAAACCGTTCCTGTCATTTACATATTGCCCTATACTCGATATGTTTGAAACGATTGGGATACATCCAAAATTTGCCGCTTCTGCTATCACTTTTGGAAATCCTTCGGAAGCTGTTGTTGGCAGGAGAAGAAAATCAGATTCCTTCAACTTGGAAAATGTCTCTTCCTTTGAAAGAAATCCATGAAAGAAACATTTTATGGATAACGATTTACATCTCTCCTCAAATACCTCGCGCTCGGATCCATCTCCAATAAAATGAACACACTTAAAAAGATGCTCTATAGAACGGTCAGAAATTAAATCGATAATCCGCGAAACTCCTTTCGGTGTTTCTAGTCGACCCGCAAAACAAAATGTAAAAGGAGGATTAAATCCTCTCTTAAGAATCAAATTGGCACCGATCGAACGGTGGCTCTCGAAAAGACAGGGGTTCTCAAATGTGAGAACATTGGGTTTTTCGTTTCGCCACTTACCATTAACCGTGATACTATGTCGATTAAGTTTTCGTAATAAAAACCGTTGGATAGCATACGATGAGGGAGGGTTTGTCTGTGCCCAATTCCCTGCATACTTATGCCAGTATTTTCGTTTATGATCCATGAACGAATACAGAATACCAATAAGGGCGGGAACAGATGGACCTCGTGTATGTACATAACTAAATCCTCGAATGGCGTTAAGGATCTTTAAAAACAAAAAAGGCAAGTAAAATAAAATGGACAGCTTCTGATACCAATATTCACCTCCGGATGCATTTGGCAATAGTTGCAATTTTACACCATCCGCTTTTGCAGGACGAAAGTTAGCTTCAATGTAACCTGACTTTTCAAATCCAATCCAAACCACCACATCAAAGAGTTTGGTCAGTTCTTCAATTTCAATTAAGGTAGGCTCAAAGGCGTAGATTATCCCATTTGATACATACATAGGACTATCGGAAATTATCAATAATTCTTTTTTCATTGCTTATTTTCCAACATTCTATTGTATAATTCTAACCACTTGGTGTAGTAACTCTCTTCAGAAAAAAAATCCACATAACATTCATCCATTGATCGAGCTAAGTCACTTTGCTGGATTTTCATAATTTCTTCAACTCTATTAACCCAGTTCTCAATTGCGAAATCACCCATAAAAAAAATGGGAATTCTGGATGATATCTGACGTGCTACTTCACCTGTTTGATAGGATAAAAAAGGAAGGCCATTACATAAATATTCAATAAGCACGAGCGGACCACTCTCCATGGTTGCAGTATGTAAAGCCATATCATATCGGGAAATGAGGGGTTGAATGTTAGAGCAATCCGTTACGATTGAAGTAGCTGTATCAAGACCCAATGATTTTAGTTTATACTTAAACTCCTCAAAATATTCAACATCCTGAATTTGACCGTAAAAATCGGCCTGAATATTCATTCGGGTTGTTAGAGCCTGTATAATATCTAATGCAAAATAAAGATTTTTAGAAGCCCTGAAATTTGAGGTTATCATGACCCTTATGCTATTTGATCGACTTTTATTTCGTATTAAATTATCTGAAAGATGCTTCTGTTTTACTGCAATATTCGGAATGCAAAAGACTTTGTCTTGCACAAGTTCTAATTGATTTACAGCCCAATCAGACAAGGCCTGACAAACACCTACAAACCAAGCTTGCTGTGCCAATTGCTTTATGAGAAAGGGTATAGACTTATCTTTTTCGATATCTCCAAAATGATCATGAAATAATATTTCATATTTTCCGAAGAACAATTTCTTTACCATGGACACATACCGGAAATTGTATCGTAGATGCGTGTGTATAATGTCGTAATCCCTTGCAATTGTATGGAGCTCATACATTTTTATTAAACTCCATTTTGACTTTCTATTCAATGCTATTCTTTTAATGGACGAATCTAGGTATTGCGCCAGTGGACCCTCCTTAACAATGGTCAATACTGAAACAAAAATACCTCTATCATGCAACAAATTTGTTACATCCACCATCACCCGCTCACCCCCCCCAATTCCGAGGGTATCTATAACTTGTAAAATTTTCATTGAAAAAATATCAAACGCTAAAAGCCTAGACTGTTGCTATTTCATGAATTCAATAAGAGGTCCTTTTTTCAACATGGCACTGCTTTTTAGCCAGGAAATAATGATGGGAATTAGCAGCAATGGAAAAAAAGGAATGGCAACAATAAAAGAACCAGCCATCAATATTCGATTTCCCTTATAACGATAGGGTATCATCATCGATGGAAACATCTTTATAAGGTAGCGTAATGCTGACTCATTATCGTAATACCTACGTATCAAATACAACACACTGGGCACTGGTCTTGGGGCAAACCACTTCTTATTGCGAAAAGCATCCCAGCTTCCCATCTCTCGCAATCCACCGGTTTCAATTTTCAAATGAAGACGTTTGGCCAATGGATTTGATATGCTCTGAAATCCAGCTAGATAAGAACGTAAACCAAATTCACCATCGCCCATGCGCTGTCGCTCAAACTGTCTGTCAAACAATCCAATCGTCTTGAACACCTCTTTGTGGATCATAACATTACCCGTGTCGAGCTGATCAGCCCAACGAAAGTAACTATAGTTCTGTGGTATACGGTCTCCGATAGATGAAATTGAAACGCCTGCTGAAATTTGGCATTTAAAATAATCAATGCATTTCAAATGATGCACAATCCATTCAGCATCAACGCGCGAATCGTCATCAAACAATAAAAGATATGTGCCCTTGGCCATTTTTACTGCAGTATTGCGGGCTAACCACAAGGCCTTTTCGTATTGGTGTATAGCATGAATTGTAAAGGGCCAGCTGGTATAAAAAGCTTCCTCCAATTTCTCATTCTGATCAACGACAATAACTTCGAAATTTTTATACACCTGTGCCCCTAAATCATCCAGTGCATCTTTCAAATACACCTTTCGATTAAGTGTAGGAATGATCACCGTAACAAGGGGCGACTGAGCCACCAAAGAAGATTGAAATTTATCATAGTCAGTCCGAAGCTTGGGATCTTGAAAAACGTTGATTTTCTTAACAGCATTATTTCGAAAAAAAGAATATATCTCCACTACAGGATTCCTGAACGAAAGCAGACGAATCAGTAAAACATAAAACGACCAGGCTGGATGAAAATATTTTTTTATAAACCGATACTCGTCAACAATCGGAAGCCGTTTGACTATCTGCTTTAATCCCATCACAGGATCAACCTGCATAATACCCTTTTGCCAGGCTTGGTATGCAGCATCCCGCAACCGACCTTCTTCTGTACTGTATTGATCATCCAGAGTAAGGAGCGCCTGCTCTTCCTTTCCTAATTTCAGATAATCCACCCAATAGGGTTGGGTTGCCTTAGACTTAAGATTAAGGTACCAGAGAGGCTGAATATATTTCAGGAAGGAAAAGAGAAAATTCATTTCGGACATAAATACTACTTCGCGCGGTGATTAAAGTTTATTGTTTTCCCGTGAGTAAAGATTCAAGTGTCGAGTTTTCATGTATGTTCTTTAAATATTCGGGATATCGCGATTCTTCAGGAAGAAGCAAGGCATGATACCTGCCTCGTTTTTTAATCTCCTTTACCTCCAAAAGATTATGGTTTTTCAAATAGTAGGCCTGGTAGTTTTTTCTACTACACCATTGTAAAATACTCCTTGTGTTATCCGAAATGTTCAACTCTTTGCCCCCGTGAATCTCAACAAAGAGTGCAGGACGACTAACCAGCACAGCGTCATCAATGCCCTGCAGCACAAACTGTTCAGCCCCTTCTACGTCAATTTTAATAAGATCAGGCTTGAAATTAAGTTCATCGCAAATGCTGGCAACCGTTCGCATTTTAACCATGAATGATTGATTATGGGATGTTGCTGTTTTTGCGAATCCGGAAAACATCGATCCTGCAGCCCCGGTACCAATCGTAAAAAAAGGAATCTCTTTTCCTTCCTCCTCGCCAACAAACGCATTGATAAACGTTACCGTATTCGAAAGGCTATTGAAAATCAGATTTTCCGCACAACGCGACAGCGCACTCGGGTTTGGATCAACACAAACTATTCTGTTTTTTGTCCCTATGAGCATGAGCAATGAAGACTGACCGATATTACAGCCTATATCCAAAATATTTTTGTGATTTCTTGCCAGCAAATATAACCAGGCATCATCTTTTTCATGTTGCCTAAAAAATGCTCCCTTTGTTGCAATCACAGAAGTACCCAGGTAATCCATCCGTTCTTTCGGATGATTGTACCACCCTCTCTTTTCCAATGCAATCACGAGTTTCTGTTTTATTGATCTTAGCATATAGGATATCCGTAATATTTTTTCAATTTTCTATTCATCCAACTACCTCGAAACAAAATGCCTTCCTTCAAAATAGAACCAAGCTTTTGCGCTAATTGGCACAAAGCGAATTATTAAATTCATAAAACTCCAGAAACAATTTCTTCTGACGCTCTAAATTAAACTGCTGCTCAATACGTTCCTTCGCCTGCCTTCTGAATTCGTTTAAACTTTGACTATCCATCGCCATAACTTCCTCTACCTGTTTCGCAAGCGCTAAAGGATTTCTTCTTGGCACTACCCATCCCGTAACGTTATGAAGAACATTTTCACTTAAACCCTCCGCATCACTGACAATACACAGCAATTCCATAGCCTGGGCTTCCAGCACTGCGTTGCAAAATCCTTCTTGTATGCTGAACTGAATATACAAATCAGCTTCTTTCAGTTTTTCAATAACTTCCTCTGGGGAAAGTTTACCAGAAAAGGTCACCTGCTGACGAAGCTCCAACTGATGAACCGCGAATACAAGGCGTTCATACTCTTCTCCTTCACCCACAATTGTATAGTGAAAGTCAATATCTTTTTGTTTGAGCAGACGTAGTGAATCTAACGTGTGCTCGAGTCCCTTTTTCCAATGCAAGCGAGCCACGGTAATAATTTTCAACGGAGTATTCAGAGACTTGTACTGATTCGGTTGTATGAACTTTGTGGTGTCTATGGCAGGAGTAACCTTTTGCATAGGCCTATACTGCGGATATCCATTCTTATTAACCAACGCACCTAAATCGTCAGAAATCACGTGCACCTTGTCAACATTTTTCCAGACTAAATCATAACAATGCGGATGCTTCAGAGGATAGATCGCAATATCAAAACCTCTAAAACTAACGGCCATTTTTGCCTTGATAACCCGAGCCACATTTTCACGACCAAGGGCCATCGTGCCAAAACCGAAGTGAAGCCAATCCAGTTTATGATTTAACAGATGAGCCGATTGTGCCAGCGATTTTATATTTTGATAAAAGCCAAAACCACTCTGCTTATTGAGTGTGAATAACCTCCATGATTTTATCGGGCACCATAGACACATATGAAATAACAGGCGCATCAATTTCACACTTCCTAAAAATCCTTTACCCTGTATAATCGAACCATATACCACCGTACACTCTGCCCAGGAAACATTGGGCATTTTACGATCGGCAAACAAAACAACCTCAATGCCTTTAGTCTCGTTCAGGAAACGAATTTTACTTCTGAAAAAAGTTTCTGAATAACCCGGAACAGCAGCCAGAACGATACCTATGCGCACGACACTACTTCTTGATACAGGGTTACAAAATCTTTTACACTTTGCTCACGGTTGAAGAGTTGATCAACGGTGAGATGCGCATTTCTTCTTATCTGTTCAATTTCTTCGGGAGAAAGAACATTAAACTTTTGTATGGCCTCAGCAATGGCTTCCGGATTGCGAACAGGTACTAAAAATCCATTTATGCCATCCTCTATTACTTCCTTCATTCCTCCGCAATCGGTACTCAGAACGGGCAGGCCAACGTTCATCGCTTCCAATACTACATTGGCAATACCCTCCGAAAGGCTAGGTAAAATTAAGACATCGTGTTCCGTCATCTGTCGCATCACCTCATCGTGAGTTAATCCCTTACTCCACATCACATCCTCCTTAAGTTTGAGATCATGAAGTTGAAATAGTATCTCTTCCGGCAGATCGCCCTGGGCAATTAAAGTGAATGTAAACTTTACATTTAGCCTTTTTAGTATCACCAGTGAATCTAACAAATACTGGTATCCCTTCAACCAATGAAATCTTCCGACCGACAATAGTCTCAAAGGTTGGTTAGGTTTCCGCTGTGCCTTCATCGGAATAATATCAAGACCACTATAGATGATGCGCACCCTGTCTCTCTTGACTCCATATTGTAATGCTTCTTCCAAAATCGATTCGGATACACAATGAAAGGAGTCGATGCCCGGAAATACTTGCTGGTAAGTTCGGGCTAAATTTTCATCTGCCACTGGAGAAATGGTAATGTGTGTTCCCCTTAAACTCAATACCACCTTCACTCCAAATTTCTCTTTCAAGTAAATCCAATCGCTGACAGATTTGGCCCACTGCACATGAAAGACATCCGGCAAATTCAAAACAACAGGAAGATGAACCTGCCATTTCCGAAACGAACTTGCCCCTGAGAAAGGTCCAAAGCCTAAATGCTTTCTTAGCGTATTATATTGATCGGGTGCGGATAACCTAAGCGCTATGAATTGGATTACAGTCTCTAGAAATCCCACGGCACCTCCCCTGTTTCCAATCACTTTAATATTCGGAGAAGTATATCGCATTTTTTGTTTGACGCTTCCAAACAATAGTACTGTAAAGCCCTGTTGCGCCAACGCCTCAATGAGTCGCTCAATGAAAGTGGTAGAAGGTATTGCGCCTGAATATATTGCTACTCGTATCGGCTTCATAAATTCCTGTACTGATCCAAATTCAATTTTGCATGGAGCGCTAACGTTAGCAACATGCTCACGCTATGACTGTAACGAACCTGATCGACTTGTTGGAAGTCATCATAAAACTTCCTGGTTACATCTTTGGGCACAAGATTAGAAAACGCCTCATTATTAAACAGATATCGGTGAAGGTTGTTGTTGTTATCATCACCCAAAAACTGTAGCTCCCAATTACGTTGAATCCGTTCTTTATTACTCAGCGACCGACTTAGTTTTGACATTGCGCGATAAGGCCAGTTGTATGGTGCTTTATTCCATTGATAATTATACAGGTTAAACGGTCTGTGCTCTTGCCAGGGAATTTGGGCCAGTTTCGGAGCGCGTAGTTTCAAATATTCAATTTGAATCATTCGCTTCGCCAAATACTTTTCAGGAACCGTACAAATGAACTGACACATTCTATTGTCAAAGTACGGTACCGATATCGGACGAACCGATTCAAAAATACTGAGGTTGACGGCTGTCCACCGTGGAGCCCAGTATAAACTCTTGAATGCCCGTATGCGTGCGTTGGCAGAATCTTGAATATCAATAGCTGCCAGTAACGAACGAACACGGTCGGTTAAATACATATCAAAATCGCCTGCCAAATTCCATGCTTTCCATAAAGTACTACCCAATTCCAACCCACCTTTCTTAACAATTTTTTTCAATACCACCTTCACTTGCTCATCGAATGCTAAACTATCCGACACACCCATATTGTCAAACAATACATCTCCCCAATGGCCTAGGCTAAAAATATCGCCTAAGCCAGCATATCGATCCACAAATGCCATCTGTCGTGGATGTGTAAATTCTGAATAACATCCATTAATTTTAGCGAGGTGCTCAACACCATTCCATAAATAACCAGAAGGAACTTGCCAGGATTCAAAAGGATAGCCACAAACTTCAGCGATCCTTTTTCCATATCCAGCTTCATCGTGACCACCTTCGAAAGAATAACTGTAAGCGTGTACATCTTTTCCAAGAGTTTTCAAAGCTGCTGCTTGAGTGCGACTATCAAGGCCACCGGATAACGGCAGGATTACTCTACTATTTGTTACTTGTTCATTTGTTATTGTCTCGAATAAGTCTGCAAATTCATCAACAGTCTGTTTTAAGGACCGCTCTTTTGGCGCATAGTGCCATTGAAACCAGGGTTTTTCCTCCAGGATATTTCCATTATCATTAACCGTGAAGGTATTCCCTGGTTTTACTATTTGTTGACCTTTGTAATAGGTGTCTTGATCCAAAAAGAATCCTATGGCAGAAAAAACGCAAATGGCTTCGAGGTTAAACTCTTTCGGAAGACCTGTGTAAATTGAATGCAGCGGTATGATATCGGACTTCAAAACTTGTGCTTTAGTTTTAAACATAGCTAAACTTTGACTTTAGTTTCAGAAGTGGTTCCTCCATGTAGGAATAGCTAATCCTGGCACCCACAACGCTCAGCACTAAAGAGGCGACAACTGCAAAACAAAAAAACAACCCATTCAGTGGATCAAAATTAAAATAGGTGCGAAAGCCATTGACTA
This sequence comes from Chryseolinea sp., assembly GCA_046595655.1. Lineage (GTDB taxonomy): Bacteria > Bacteroidota > Bacteroidia > Cytophagales > Cyclobacteriaceae > Chryseolinea. The sequence continues at coordinate 15,865 of JBKJOF010000103.1, forward strand.
TAAAAATTGCAATGAAGTGGTAGCTATATAGCCCATAAGTATATTTCCCATACTGTGTAAGTATTGAGAATTGCTTCATTTTATAAAATGAATTCGAGGAATAGGTTTGCTCCAGAATGATGAAAAGAAAATACACAGAGCCTAACAAACCAATCAGTGGTGTTAAGTACATCCCTTCAAAAATGGTGTACCGAAAAATCAATATGGTAAATCCTGTTGTATACACTAAAACTTTCCATCCCGATGAAATACCGACTAACTTGGAAACAAAATCATATCTATTCAATGAAAGCCAGGCACCCAACGCGCCAATGGATAAATCACCAAGTACCGACAATGTGTTATACTGTACCATCCGATAACTATCAAAATAAAGACCTCGAAAGATCAGTGAAGAGATGATCAAAAAAGCCAGGAAAAATGGCAAGCGCTTGATGGACAAAATAGAAAGTGCCAGTGGCCAAAATAAGTAGAACTGCTCTTCTACGGAAACTGACCACAAAACGGTTGCCCATCGAAAATTTATACCGTAGTTGATATGATCAAAATTGACCATGAACAATAAGTAGTTAACAATATTCCATGGTCGAATCTCTGCGTATTCTTTAGACAGTTGACCGATTAACGATGGAATCAGGAATACAAATAACAACACTACTACATAATAGACCGGCCATATTCGGAGGACTCTGCGTACATAGAAGTTTTTAATATTTACACGGCCTGTTTCTCCAACTTCAACAAGTAGTAAGTATGTGATTAAAAAACCACTTAACACAAAAAAAAGATTGACGCCTAACGGACCTACATCCAGTACTTTTCCAACAACTGTATTCAATCCTTCGTTTTCGAATCTAAAGTATAGATTCCTCCAGATGTGACTAAAGAAAACCATTAAGAACGCTACCGTTCGAAGGCCATCTAAATTCTCGAAATAAATTTTACGTTTACTCAAGATATTATTGCCGTGTACACATTCGAATGTCGATTAACCTCCAACTCGATTGAGAAATAAGTAGCGCAATGCTTCATAAATTGAATACTCAATTCATCCCTCCTATCCGAATGTATTAAATCCTTAAGCTTAAGAAATAGATCATTATCATTAGTCGATTGAAAGAGATGATTTTCAAATCCAATCAATTGATCACGAATGCCAGGTATATCACTGGCCAAAATCACTTTCCCATTTGCCATCGCCTCCAGCAGAGAAACAGGAGACCCTTCCATACGTCCTTTCTTTAAGGTAGGCAGTACAAAAATTTCGGCTTGATCGAGAAAGCGTTTTACATTAATCTGTTTACCCGTAAAAATAATACAGTCACCAAGCAAAAGCTCGCTTACCTTTTCCTTCAACCACCGGCCATACTCATTCTGATCATCTCCCACAATCCACACTTTCCAATTTGGAAAATCTTTTGCCAACCGGGCAAAGGCGTCAACCAAAATTTCCACGCCTTTCACCGGAACCAGATTCGCTACACAAATGATAATTCGCTCCCCCTCTTTCACTCCATATTTGAGTCGGAGCACGGGATCTTTTAGGCTTGGTGTAAACTGTTCAACATTCACGCCCCGCGGAACAAGGGTCACTTTCTTGGTTTTCGAAAAGAACTGTTTAATCATGTCAGTATTCTGTGCCATGATATGGGTAGCCAGCAAGGAACGGAGATGCCAGGCATTCTTTGAACCTCCTCCCCAACTCATATTCTTCTTAGTGTATATCCATTGGATCCCGGCAAGACGAGCCGCTAACGCTTCGGAATAGTCGGCAGCGTAATGAAAGGAGTGGATAATATCAGGCGCGATCGTTTTGAATGCGCGAGAAATTTTCCAACACGCTCGAAATCCTTTCCAATACGGTTTCATGGGTGTCGTGTATTCTAACAAATGAACTGGAATACCGCTTTGCTTCACTACTTCAAAAAATTCTCCACGATCATGCATGCACATAATGTGCGGCTCAAATTTATTCGTGTCTAATCGCGTAGCAATGTTTAACAAAGCCTTTCCTGAACCGGCTGTGTCAAAATTCGGAATAGTGAATAAAATTCTTACCCGTGCGTTTTGCTTTGCCATGCGCTGAGTGCAGCTAAAGTAAAAATTGGCCACTTCATATCTTTGCCATTCTCATGGTGTTTTAGTAAATCCATTACCTGCTGCTCCTGTACTCCATAGGTAGTCAGAAAGGATTTCTGTAAAAGTAGATCTTCAAATTGTTTTCTCATTTCCTTTCGTATCCATTGGCCTAGAGGAACGGAAAATCCCCGCTTCATTTCACCTTGTGAACTTTCAGGCAAGCGCTGACGCAATAAATCCCTCAACATCTGTTTCTTTTTACCCGGTGCATAGCTAAGCATAGGGTCTATTTTTAAGCTCGCTTCAATAAAAGATTTTTTAAGAAAGGGAACACGAACTTCAAGTGAGTTATCCATGCTTGCCAGATCAACCTTGCGCAACGTTTTTTGCATCATCCCATAAAACTCAGCCTTACGCATGTGTTGAATCAAAGTTGATGTCGAGCGACTATTCGGATAATCATACGTGTTGTATAAGTCGGGCAGCGAAACGGTTTTAAGATGAGGAAATAATTTATCCATCCATCCATCCGGAAATCTTGAATGTAAATCTCCGTGCGCATGGCTTTGGCTGCTATCCAAAAGAACACTATTGATTCTTTTATTATTGCTTAACCACTGGTCTGATTTATATAATCCTGCTTTGATTACCCATGGCAAATGTTGGTAGCGAATATTTTTAGCAATACTCCAAAAACGTTCGTAACCAAAAAACAATTCGTCACCACCATCACCCGACAATGCTATCGTAACCTGCTCACGTGCAAGCTTTGAAACCAGGTACGTAGGAATAATACTGAAATCAGCCATAGGTTCATGCATCGATGCAAACACCTCTTGGAGAATATCCCTACCGGATGCATCGTTCATTATAGAAGTGGTATGCCTCGATCCCAATTGCTGAGCATATAAAGATGCGTCAATTGATTCATCATGAATCTTGCTATCGGATCCTATGGTAAACGTTTTTAACAAATCCTTATGACGCATCGCGTAATAGCAAATGAGGGGTGAGTCAATGCCTCCTGAAAGAAATGCACCCAATGGCACATCACTTAACAACTCTTCCTTAACCGCATTATCCAGCGCTTCACTCAAATAGGCAAGCGCGTCTGAGTGTTCCGAAATTGTAGGGGTGTAATATTCCGGAAAGACCCAAAACGGTTTTTTTTCCAGACGACCTTGGGCTGAAATGTGAACCATCTCACCGGGGGCTACCTGAAAAGTATTTTTCAACAAACCAAAAGGTGCAGGAAGAAAATGCTGTTGCAAATAAAGCTTAAGCACTTGTTCATCCACAGGTTGTCCATTAAACACCGGATGTTTCACCACCTGATCAAACTGGCTGGCGGCCATTAGCGTATGACCATCCCATCCGTAAAACAAAGGTTTAATCCCCGCAAAATCCCGGGCCAGCGTGATGCCTCCTGTTTGATGATCATAGAGGGCAATGGCAAACATACCATCAAGTTGTGCTATTGTTTTTTCAACGCCCCATTCGTCAAGACAGGCACAGATCGTTTCTGTGTCCCCATGACCTTTAAAATTTGTGAACGAAAGCAGTTTGCGTAAAACCAGATGATTGTAGATCTCACCATTGAATACCAACACATACCTGCCAGCTGGACTGAGCATAGGTTGGTTTCCGGCTGCGGATAGTTCAAGGATCGCCAGCCGATTAAAACCCATTTGTACCGTTGCATTGTTGGACCAATATGCCGTGTGATCTGGTCCGCGCTTTTGTGAGAGTTTCAGAATTTCATGAAACGACTCGCGAGCTAAGGGTTGTTTTACTGTAAACTCAAAAAGAAAACCGCACATGAGAAAATAAATGAAGTTACCATTATCTGATTAAAACTACATAGGTCCTCAAATCCATCACCTTATTGATTCTACTGGTTCTCTCTATACGAGAGGTTGGTATGAGGACAGTTTACGTACAACCTTAAAATCGGCCATTCGCAATTAAGTGTTATCTGTCTTGATTTTTAATATATGAATGCTGGCCCATTTCTGCCATGCATAAAAATGCCATACACCCCATTCATTAGTGTGCTTGCCTGCCAAAAAATCAGATGTGTATTGTTGGATGAAATTTACATTCAAATGTTCGGCTCCATAAAATGGAGTATCGATGCATTGCTTTATCAGATCTGCTTTCAGTTCATTGCGAAATAGCTCGCCAATTGAAATTGAAAATCCTCTTTTGCCCTGCATCATCATGGACTCTGGTATATAGCGTGCCAATGCTTTCTTCAGAATAGCCTTGAGTGTAAAATGTCCATTGCCCAACTCCGGCTTTACTTCATTGCTGAATTCAATACAGCGTTTATCCAGAAAAGGAACCCGAACTTCAAGTGAATTGGCCATGCTGGCCAGATCAACCTTGCGAAGTACACGTTGAAGATGAGCATAAAACTCGTTCCATTTTAGCCAGTTTAGAACTTCCACATTATTCCGTAAATTTCCTTTAAAGGAATATGTTTCAGATAACGCGTGAGTAATATTCGTATACGGCATCAGTGTTTTTAACTCGCGAGCATTGAAACGGGATTGAAGGTTAAATGTCCAATCTCCAAAATACTTATTGTCATCCAATGCGTACGTAATGGACTTTCCTGTTGTCTTTCGAATTACACGAGTCATTATCTTTCTTAAAAAAACAGGATAACGAAAATAACGCGCATATTGAGCTTGTCTCAAAAACCGGGGATATCCCCAGAATAATTCATCGCCTCCATCTCCAGATAGCATGACCGTGGCATGCTGACGTGCTTTCTGTGAAATTAAATATGTGGGCAAGCTGCTATAGTCACCATGAGGTTCGGGCATATATTTGAAATGCTCTCCAACCATGTTAATCAGCTTATCCTTTTCTAATTTTTCGATTGAATGGTGGACCTTTAAATGAGCAGCGTATTGACTGGCAAATGGAGCTTCATTCATATCCGAATTTTCCATTTCGAAGGTATAGGCACGCAAAGATTTATCCTCTTTAGCAGCTACTGCAGTGACCAACGGACTGTCAATTCCACCACTTAAAAATGTTGCTAGGGGTACATCTGCCACTAACTGGTCTTTAATCGTTTCGCGAAATATGATATCAAACTGCTTGATGGTTTGATTGGCTGTTTCTAAATATTTACCCTCTTTCTTCCATGAATAGTATTTTTTTCTGCTGATCACTATCCGCTCCGCCAGGCTATACGTAATCATTTCACCCGGTTCTAATTGAAAAATATTTTCGAATACCGTATTCGGTGCAGGCATGTATCCCAAGGCAAAATATTCTTTCATTACTTCCGGGCGAAGTACGCGATCATTAATGAAGGCAAAATGCTTGAATACCTGATCGAACTGCGATGCAAAGACTATCCCATTGTCGTGCAATCCATAGTAAAGCGGTTTGATGCCTGCAAAATCACGAATGAGATGAAGTAACTTGCGATCATTATCAAATATCGCGACAGCGAACATGCCGTTTAGAAGATTGGCAAAGTTTTCAATATCACACTGCTCCAGAACATGGGTAAGCACTTCGGTGTCAGAAGACGACTTTAAATTCTTTTGATCAATACTAAATTGATGTTGTAAATCACGGAAGTTGTAGACTTCACCATTGAATACCATTGCAAAACGATTCGATGGACTCATCATTGGCTGAGAACCGTTTTCAGAAACGTCCATAATGGCAAGGCGATTAAAGCCCAACTGACAGTTGTTACCATCTGACCAGTATCCCGTTTTATCCGGGCCACGCTGATGACTCAACTTAAGCAGCGCATCAAATTCTTTTCGATCAATTAAAGTATTGTTTACCTCACCTAAAAATCCGCACATGGTTGGTCGATGGAATTATAAATGGTTTACTGGTGTGTTTTGAAAGTGAAGCCTCACCCCTTGGTCGAGCGTGCTGCCAGTGATAGTGTGCGACCCTCTCCGGTGGAGAGGGGGAAGTTTAGCTATAATTATTTTGACGAGGCTTTTAGCATTGGCGTTTGTAGGTGCCATGTCAGATGTTTTATGTTCGTTTGAAAAAAAAATGATATGGTATAATGATTTCCAGATTTAGGCTGAGTTCCGCCCACTATACAATGCCTTGCCGGAATATTTTATGAGGCTAGCAATATCTTTACTGCGCACGTAGGTGTTGGCCTTCGCTACATTTGTAAGTGATTGAACAACATCAGGAGGTATGGTACTGGCATCGAAAAAGCCGCCTTTGCGATAGTCAAAATATCGACTCAACGTTTTTTTTCGTTCAGCTGCAAAGGCTGTAGCTAACGGACTGTCGATACCACCACTTAAAAAAGTGCCCAACGGAACATCTGTCACCAAATTACTTTTTTAATGTTAAGAAGGAACTATATCGAACTGGAAAGCTGCTCATTAATCATTACTTTATCATAAATAATCTTCAAACGGTGTATCTCTCTTTCGACAGAGAAATTTTCTTTAACATTAAGAATTGCCGCCTGAGAAAACAGCTCGTATCGATTTTTGTCTTCAAAAAGCATCATCAATTTGTCTGCTGCCTCTTCGTAATTATAGTCTTTCACTGCAAATCCTGTTTTTTTATCCAAAATAGATTCTGGTATGCCATCAGCATCTGAGATGATTGCCGGTAAACCAAGGCCTTGCGCCTCAATAACACTTGCTGACAGGGCCTCACTAAAACTAAGTTGCAGATATATATTATGGTGGCTTAAAATACACATGTATTCTTCAGGATTAACCTTTCCTTCAAGTTTCACAATATCGTGAAGGTTGTAACGATCAATAAAATAATACACCATTCCGATATCCAAACCATCTCCACAAATGGTATACTTCACATTCACACCACGTTCCTTCAATACTTTAATAACCCGTAAATTTCCTTCGATGTTCTTCTCCCAGGTAAAACGAAAAGAACTAATAATCTTCAATTCACTTTCAGGAGCGGCACGTTTAGAAAGCGTCAATGGTTTTAAAGTCATTGAAACCGGAACCACATCGATTCGACCCGGATGTATATTCCATCGACTTGACAAATAGTCTTTTTGGTGATTGCTCACTACAACGAACCTGTCGATTTGATTTCCTGATTCGGAATAAAACTTCTTCCACCGGTTGTCAATCCACGGTTTCAAATAGGTGTCGGCACCTCTCAACGTTATAATGAACTTGGTCTTGCTTTTTCTTTTTGTCAATAACGGAATAAGCTTGGGGAACAGATAACTATGGTGAATATGAACGATATCAAACTGATAGGCTACCTTCTCAAACGAGTTTTTATACTTTGTCAATCCAAGTTTAAAGAGTAAGCGCTGAAACATATCCATGCCCCGCTCAGAAATAACAACATGATCTGCCTCTTCACAATGCTCAAAGGTTAATACACGGCTATACTCAAATTGCCGAAATTGTTTCAGCGGCTCAAGCAAATAATGCTGATACGTTTTGGGAAATTCGTCATAAACGTGCAGTATTTTCATAGTCCTACCACATTCTTCAGTTTAATCAGCGCTTCGCAGAACAAATAAAGTTTGACGCAATGCCGCCCGTTAATTTTCACTTTTTAAGATTTAGCTCCAGTAAAACATGTAAGATAATGCATACTTTTATGTTTCCACGTTTATTCTCCGCCAGGCATCAGTCCTCAAAACAGATTTCGAAAGAAAGTCAATTCCTCGAATTCCGAGCTTTTCATATTGAATGTGAAAGCTTAAATACAATGCATCCTTAATTGACAAAAGCCCGGCCATCACCGGCTTATACAACAAGGCTATTAATGAAGTCATCGACATTTCTTTCAGAGTGGCTTTGCCAAAATAGAGCAATACAAATTTCAATGCTGTTTTTAACTTAGCACGCTGTGCCATGTTTTGGACAGAATAGTTCAGAATGAACTCCATCAATATTTCAAACGTCTCTTTTTTCACCAGACCTTTACCTGTATTCTTAATCGTAATGCTTTTGCCATGATACCGAAAGAAGTTCAATGGCTGCGCTACATAACAGCAAGAAGTCTTACTCAATACATGTACATAAAAGTATAAGTCGCCAGCGTTCTTGTAAGTGACGAGCTTTTGAAGATCCAACCCTTCAGTCAGTTTTTTTCTGAACAATGTCGAACTTGCATTGTTAACGATACAGCGATAAAGAAGATAATCCAAAATTGTCCGATCGGGTGATGTTTCATGGTCGCTCGACCAATGATTGATGTTAAAAAAATCATTTCGCCTCTTGCTGTAAAGTGCAGTACCCATTCCGTTTTCATCCACAATCATGGAATCGGTATGTACAAAATCACATCCCGATGTAGTTAACCTGGCAACGCATTTCGCCAGGAAATCAGGAGCAGCATAATCATCACTTTCGGCAATCCAGATAAATTCTCCCTTAGCCAATGCAAAGCCACGTACCCATTGCTTGAAGGGGATACCGGAATTCTTTTCATTTAACACCAAGTGGCTAACTCTGGGATGATTTCTATATCGCTGTAAAATTTCACGACTATTGTCAGCAGAACAATCGTCCAACAAGATCAATTCAAAATTCTCGTACGTTTGACTGAGTACAGATTCAATTCGCTGCACCAGATAGTCTGCGTGGTTGTAGTTGGGAATGATAACGGACACTAACACAAATTGAAAGCCTTGGCGCGAATGAATCTTTTTTCCTTGTTAGTTCTTTCTAATCCACAAATTGCCACCCGTGTTCTTATAACAGAGCGGCATTTTCTCAAAAGCATGGGCGTGGTACTTATGAAGATAATCGGCAAACAAACAAATTGTAAAATCGTGATTGTACATCAGAAATGCTTTTAGAAAATAATCTTCATTCCAGTTTTTTCCTTCAAAAACCCACTGCTTAGGGTATTCAAAAGGATAAAATACATCATGGAAGTGAATGTACACACCACTTTTTAAAATGGGTAAAATTTCAAACAGTAGGAAATGAACGTCACTTCCCGTTTTAACCACATGCGAACTATCAATAAACAAAATATCGCCGGCATCTAATTCTTTGAACACATCTAAAGACACCGATTGCACAAAATCAACCATTATCGTTGCGCTCCTCCTATCACTTTCGTTAATCAACTTATTTAATCGTTCAGGATACGGCTCAACAAATGTCAATTCAATCGAATTTTGAAAAAACCGTTGATTTACATCCAATAGGAGTGCAGAGGAATAGCCCGACCCTACTTCCACAATTCGCTTTGGCTTCAGTGCTCTCATTATGGAATAAAGGATAATACCATCTGTATAGGAATATAGACCATTTTCAAATTGATATCTGGTTTCTGAATCCCGCGTTGCCTGGAAAGGTAGTTCATCGTAATACGCCTCAAATGATTTGACTAAGGCAAGCTGGTCATCCGTCTTTAGATCAATTCCTTTAATCTTCGATACTTCGTTCGATTTCCAAATGCGCTCTTGATTGAGTTTTATCTCATCAACCGAAACAATCGGGGAATAATAATGACCTGGTCTGTATCGCGCATTGCGTTTATACTCTGAAACATCAGCATATAGCGTTCGCACGTAAGGCAGTTTATTTAAAATCTTCTTTATTATATTTTTCATTTACCATTCCGTTTACTGTTTACTAATTAACCTGATCAAACAATGAAGGATCTTTTCCTAACTCAACAGCATCGTGTTCATACGAACGAATCAATCTTGCCGGGTTACCCGCAATAATCGAAAAGGGAGGAAAAGACTTCGTCACCACAGCATTGGCACCGATAATTGAATTTTTTCCTATCGTAACATTGGGAAGAATAGCAACTCCCTCACCAATCCATACATTGTCTTCAATGACAACTGGTCCTTTCGAAAATAATTCTCTTTTGTTAGGAGCAATAAGCAATTCCTCTTTGCTAATTTCTCCATGACTGTGATCCGATATATAAATCCTGCTGGCCAGAAGCACATTGTTTCCAATAACGACTTTATGAATAGCGCCAATATGAAAATCTGAACCGCAAGAAACGTTTTCTCCGATGATTATCTCCGGAGAAAACGTTAGTCCTCCCCGATTACTGATGGCCTCTAAACGCAGATTGTGCAAGGCATTAAACTTCTTTCCTATTGAAATATATTCATGGCCTCCAAATCGATAAGGATAGCCAAACATTACACCACTACCGGACTTTTTAAATTTGCTCAGCTCTTCATTCATTTGAGCCCGTCTGACCAACGGTTCTATCCTCATGAAAAAAGGCACCAGCAAACCAAGCAAACTATCTCGTATTCGATTATAAATCGTTTTCATTTACGCAGTAGTTCACCATTTTTTAAACCACCAGACTTCAACATTACACCATTCGCTTCCATGATCGCCTACCGATATGCTTGCATGCGCATCTCCAACAGCTTTCGCGCATTGAAATGCGTTTCATAATAGTTGTATCCATTCTCCGCTGTTTGTTGAAGAACCATCGGATCATGTACTACTGCGCTGCAAATTTTGAGAAAACTCGTTTCATCGGAAAAGAATAGCACATGTTCATCCAATTCGCTCGCATATAATCCTTCTGCTGCAAAAGGAGTGCTGAACACAGGTACCTTGTTCGCAAATGCCTGTATTATTTTTGTCCGTATTCCACTTCCTGACCGTATCGGTGCAATCAATACAGCACCATCGTATATTGGGTCCAGGTCTTCAACATACCCGGTAAATATAATTCGATCATACTTACTGTATTTGGTTTTAGTTTGGTCAGACCACGCACTTAATATATACACCGGCCATTTCAGCATATTGTAGTTCGGAATGTATAGGGTATCCAAAAACCACATAAGACCCTCTTGGTTTGGAGGGTGTCGCTCTCCGCCTAAGAAAATAAACTTGCCATACGTTGATGATGTTTTATTCTTTACTATCAACGAATCGGGTATTCCGAAGGGACTCACCACTACATTTTTGTGTACTTCTGACAACAATACCTTATCATCATCATTGAACACCACCACTACATCGGCAACGAGGACCATAGCATGCTCGTAGCACATTGCACTTGCAACAAGATAGTGCCTCAACTCGGTATCAAACAGTGCCAACCTGCTTATGCTTTTGTATAATAGCTCATGGTGCACAAATATCTTCGATTGGCCTGAAGGTAATAACGGCAACAGATTTAATGTATTAAAGAATTCCAGTTGTATGAAGTCGTACTGGTTCACTTTTAAATGATCCAGTATGAAGTGGGCAAACTCGGGCCGTGCTGTTTCAAAAGTCAATTTATCAACCTTATGCTCACGGCTCTTTTTTAAACGCTGTGTTGAGCCTGGTAAGAGTGTCCGTTTAACAGACTTTTTAAACCAGTTCAAAAAATAACGAAGTCGCGTTGCCTTCACCCGAATATTGTTTTGCACAACAACATTTATCTTCGGAATCCGGGCCTTTAGCGCTTGTAGGTTATTGAAATCTGCTTCCGATTTCGCCTCCGTTAAGAACGTAATGTCGTACTCGTTAGACAAGTGCGCGAGAAAATAGTAGACTGCGATATCTCCCCCTCGGCTTAATGGGTACGGGATAAAAAGCGATATGATTAAAATCTTTTTTCTCATCTAAAACGCGTTGGCATTGCGAAAAGGCTATCCTATTACACTTTTCGCAAATAGATACTCTGTCCGTTTGTATCCAGAAGAAAAGGCGTTCCATCCTTTCTCTTCCATGCTTCGTGTTGGGTGAGACAAAGGGGCATGTGATTTCGGATCCAATCACCATGCTTGCTTTCCACATAGGACGTAAACAGCTCGATTTTAAAACTCGAATTATATTGCAAAAAAGCCCTCACCAGGTAATCCTCATTCCAGGCCCGGCCTGCAAGCACCCATTCTTTGGGATATTCAAAGGGGTAAAACACATCGTGTATGTGAACGATGACACCTTTCTTAAGTGTGGGTAATACCGTAAAAAGCAAATGATTGACATCACTTCCAGCTTTTGAAACGTGCGAAGAATCGATAAACAAAATATCATTTTCCTGTAGCTCCGAAAAAATACTCATGTCGGTATCTTGTACAAACTCTTTTCGAATGATGCAGGTATCAGACGGCTTTACCAGTTTGTTCAGACGTTCTTCCGGATAAGGTTCTATAAAAGTCAGTGCCACCGTGTTGCTCAAATATTTTTCATTGATATCAAGCATGAGTGCTGAAGAAAAACCCGAACCGATCTCAATAATGCGCTTAGGTTGATATTGAATCATCATGCAGCTCAGAAAGATGGAATCTGAATAACTGAACATGCTGTTTTTATAATAATACCGGAAATTTTCGCTGGCTTCCTCTGGCAAATTCAATCGTTGATAAATTTTACCGAAATCATTCAGCAGGTTGAGTTGATGATCCGTATTAAGATCGATTCCGCCTAACGTATCCGAAGTCTTATTGAATATTGTGTCTTCATTTTCCTTTATAAACTTCAAATCATTTAACGGACTATAGTAATGACCCGGAGGAACAAAACTTGTTTTCCATTTATTCAATTGAACTTTTGCCCTCTCGGTATGAGTGTACCCGAGGCGGTTCATTACTTGGTTAATAAGATTACGCAATTGAACTGAGTTTTAATTTACCGTTTACTAAATATTTTCTCCATAAACTTTTTTGATCCATCCTTTAACTCCTTTGCTACATTAAATCGCTTACAAATTGTTAAAAAACATTTACAAGCAAGTTTAAATCTAAGAAATAAGCTGAGGTCTTTATACGCTGTTGAAGCCCACAAAACATCTCTAAAGGCATTTAATGAAACAGCAAAAAATGGAAATGACTTAGTGAAATTTGAAAAATTAAAAGCTTGAACATAATTTTCTGTTGATACGGACACGCCTCCTAAAGAAATATAGCAGTTCGTGTTATCCAACATTTTAAACTTTCCAGAGGCAATAACTCTAGCTACAATTAACCAATCGTTAGCAATAATGCTTTTCGTAACGAGATAGGAAAGGCAATCTCGTCTCATTAAACCATAAAAAGTTCCATTATAGCCCACGTTCTTAAAATACTTAACGACTCGCTCAATCGCAAAAGATTCGGAAAAATCGCATAGAGTATCCTGTTTTACAAATTCATCTTTATCATACAATTTCGCATATCCATAAGCACCGTTGTATTCCGGATTATTCTTCAAAAATGATATTGCCAATTCAATGTAGTTCGTATCTAGCCAATCATCATCTGCGAGGCGCATAAAGAAATCACCATTAGCCTTCTCTAAAACAAAATTAAAGTTAAATATTATACCTTGATTAACGGACTGCTTAAAATACTTAACTCTGGAATCAACAGCAAATTTTTTAATAACGGCTTCTACATCTGGATCTGTGGAACAATTATCCGAGAGAATTATTTCGAGATTAGTATAGCTCTGATTTACAAGGCAATTTAAAGTTCTTGCTAAAGTTTTCGGTCTATTGTATGTAGGTACGCCAATACTAACGAGGGGAGAGTTCATTCAATTCCAATTTGGTAAATAAAAAAGCATTTAAGATTTATGAATTTGCATCCATTTTGAAATAAATCTGACTAATCAGATTTCGATTCAATGGCTTAGAAATAAGATTTGGTGAGTTACCTATAATGATTGAATCGCCTTGTGTGACAGTATCAAGTACCACTGAATTGATTGCTAAATGAGTGTACTTGCCAATTTTGCAATTGCCAATAATAGAAGATCCTGGCCCCATATATACCCCTTCTGAAAAAACTGGTGAAATTCCTTTATCACTTCCAACGGTAACGTTATGACAGGCTACAAAATAGTTTGAATATTGTGCTTTGCCAAGGACAGTTCCAACCGAATGAATCAGTATAAAAATATCAGGAAGTTGAGTATCGTACATGCAGTTCAATCCATGTAAACTTTTGTTCAAGTAAAATAACTTAGATGCTAAGTTTTTGTCTTTATCATTTCGCCAAACAGAATTAGACAAATAATATAAAAACTGCGCGTACAAATCAGAATGAAGCACATCAAACTCAGTATAACCCTTCAGTTTTACAAAACTTAGTGAATAAAACATTCTATCTAACGCCTCATCAATATTCTTCTTTATCCCTGTTTTACAATCCTTCCCATCAGGATAAAAAAAATTGAGTTGAGAATTCACGTAACCCACAAGCTCATCCACGTAATGTTTGTCGGTAATAGGAAATTCTTTCATTAGTTACGAACTATAGAATTTCCAATGCATTCAAATCATCTTGATGAAGGCGAGTAGCTACTTCTACCTTAGCTATTTGCGGAATTATCTCAACCTTAATACCATTAATCATTGTATACGCGCATTCATACGGAGGATACCAAAAAGCGCGTGCATATCTATCAATTGTTTCTGCATCTGCACCATCTGGAATTCTTTTCAATTCCGTAAATGTCGCAGCATTCATATACCTCATTTTTGCTTTATCCTGTTCTTCAATAGGTAGCTCTTTATTATTATTCACTAACTCGATAAACGTGTTGAACAGTTCAATCATTGCCACTTGAGTTTTTCTCTCGAGACTATACGCAGTCTCTTCAGTGGCATTTATTGGAAAACGGCTTACTTTCAAAAGTGGTCCTGTATCAAAACCATTGTCCATATAATGACAAGTACATCCATACTCATTTGCATTTTCGAGAATTGCAACATTATAAAAAGCCCATCCCCCGTATTCGGGTAAAGGACCTGCATGAAAGTTAATTGCAGCTCTATTCGCTAGATCAATCACATTTTGCTTAACCAAATTTCTATACATGTAGCTAATGACAAAATCAACCTTTTGATCTTTAGGAATATCATTTTGACTTGTCAACACCTTTATTCCATTTGATAGAGCGAATTCGCTAAGATGCGGTCCTTCGATCCAATTGATAGAATAATTTGCAGGAACTACAACGTATTTAACATCCCACTTTTTTTTAAGAAGAATGGACAATGCAGCAACAGCTCCTGGCTTCGACCCCAATAGTATAACGCTTGGCATTTCTTATTTTTTAAAGAACATTCTTATTTTAGAAACTACTTCATTCATATCTTTTTCGGCCATATTTGAGTGCAGCGGTAGTGATAAAATTTCCTTTCCAATCTTTTCAGTAACCGAAAGATCACCGCGCTTGGCATTTTTAAATAACTCAAACCAATGACCAGGTTGCCAATGAATTCCTATATCAACGCCATTTTCAATCATAAAGTCTCTTAACTCTTCCCGCTTATTTGCCGGTACCCTTATGTAATATAAGAATGGAGTTATATCGTCAAAACTTGTGTTTGGTGTGATTACTTCATCTATATCCTTGAGTGCGTCATTATAAAAGATGCAAGCGTTTCTTCTTGTTTCAGAGATTAACTTAATTTTCGCAAGTTGCGCTAAACCAATCGCAGCGTGCACATTTGACATATGATATCGAAAGCCGAGTTGTTTAACATGATATGTCCAAGCTCTTTTGTTTTGATACATTACAGATGCAGGCTGCCCCATTCCTACTAATCTCATTTCATGCAGGTTAGCCATCTCTTCTTTTGTTTTAACAATTAGTGCACCTCCGTCAAGGCATGTAATCGTTTTAACAGGATCGAAACTAAACATAGCGATGTCTGAGAAACTTCCTATCATTTTACCTTTATATCTCGAACCAAATGAATGTGCAGCGTCATGAATAACCCTGATGTTATGCTTCTTCGCAAAAGCTGCCACCTTATCGTGGTCGCATAAGAAAACATCATAGTCCATAGCAATAATTGCTTTTGTTTTAGGGCTGACTAACAACTCGGCTTTATCTAAATCAATACAAAGAGTATCAAGAAGTATATCGCAGAAAACAGGCTCGGCTCCAGTTGCAATTATTGCTTGAAAGTCGGCAATGTTGTTAAATGATGGAGTGATAACTTCATCTCCAGGGCCAACCCCTGCAATCAACAATCCCAAATGCAATGCCGCGTGTCCTGTACTTAGAGATACTACATATCGGTCAT
Organism: Chryseolinea sp.; assembly: GCA_046595655.1. GTDB lineage: Bacteria > Bacteroidota > Bacteroidia > Cytophagales > Cyclobacteriaceae > Chryseolinea. The sequence continues at coordinate 31,906 of JBKJOF010000103.1, forward strand.
TGCATTCGAGATATTTCTTGAGTTCATTTTCAAAGTCATTCACAAAACTACCCATCCCAAGCCAGCCTAACTCAAGTGCTTTGGTTGATGCTGCTATTTCTTCTTTTTCGATTAGAGGTTTAAAAACTGGTACCATATTTTATTTAGGATTGAAAATTTTAAATTCAGGAATAGTAATTACGAAGCGACAGTTCCATTCACTCACATAACTCAACTGTGTCATTATTTCTTCTTTTATATTCCAAGGAAAAATAATAATATAATCAGGTTTAGTAATTTGAATTTCACCTTCACTAACAATAGGTATGTGGCTACCAGGAAGAAATTTTCCTTGCTTATGCGGAGATGCATCTACTACGAAGTTAATCAGATCGTGACGAACACCACAGTAATTTAACAAGGTATTGCCTTTGGCGGCAGCTCCATAGGCTGCTACTTTCATTTTCTCTGCTTTCTTCTCAATCAGGAATTTCAAGAAGTCCAGTTTTACCTGGTCAACCTTTACCTGGAAGCCATCATAGAATGCAGGTGTAGTAATGCCCGCTTCTTTTTCTTTTTCCAACAACGCATTTACCGATGGCAGAATATTTTTCGACTGATCTTCTTTGTGTCGCGCAAAGATGCGCAAGGAACCACCGTGCGTTGGAATCTCCTGCACATCGAACATTTCCAGTCCGTGAGCAGCAAATATCTTCTTCACCGTTGTAAAAGAAAGGTACGAGAAATGCTCATGATAAATCGTGTCGAACTGATTGTTCCATACCAGTTGAAGCAGGTGTGGAAATTCCATAGTGATTACGCCCTGTTCTTTCAAAGCGATCTTCATTCCTCCAACAAAATCATTGATATCGGGAACATGCGCCAATACATTGTTACCCAATAACAGATCGGCCTTCCCTCTCTCCTTTGCCATCTTAGAGGCGAAGTTCACTCCGAAGAATTCGATGACCGTTTCAATTCCTTTTTGGCGTGCTACCGTTGCGGTGCTTTCAGTCGGCTCTATTCCCAACACCGGCACATTGCGTTCTTTAAAATATTGAAGCAAGTATCCATCGTTCGAAGCAATCTCGGCCACCAGCGATTTGCCGCTGAAACCAAAGCGGTTAATCATGTCCTCGGTATAGCGTTTGCTGTGTGCCAGCCAACTCGTGGAGTAGGAAGAGAAGTATGCATATTCTTTGCTGAAAAGCTGATCAGCTTTCTTATACTCATCAATCTGCACCAACAGACATTGATCGCAAACAAAAAGTTTAAGGGGTAAATAAACTTCAGGATTATTTAGTTCTTCTACCGACAAGTAATCATTTGATGGAGGACTGTTTACCAGGTCAACAAATTGATGCGTCAACGGTGTTGTACAAAATCTACACTTCATAATTGAATTCCGTCAAAATTTTCATTAAGTAAAGCATGATGCTGATCACGCTCTGATATTTCTTCTATACCGATCGGCAGCGTCATGTTTACACGCTGGTCTGAAATGGAAATGCCCTGTTCAAACTGCGGTTGATAAACAGCAGTGTGCAAATACAACAATTTACAATTTTCAGTAAGGGTAATGAATCCATGCGCGCAACCCTTTGGTATTAATACCGAGCGATTGTTTTTTTCTGACAAGACAACAGAATCATGTTGAAGAAAAGTCGTACTACCTTTCCTTATATCCAGAACAAAATCCAACACTTCACC
>JBKJOF010000116.1:0-56003 GCA_046595655.1 Chryseolinea sp.
GAGTGCGATAAAACGAAATTATCAGAAATCGCCCAACTACCGGCTCGATAGCAGTAAGAAATTGCAGACTATTAAAGTAAGGAAGCAAGGCGGTAGTTATAAGAAGAAGTATTCAAAGAGAAGACGGAGGTAGTTGCTATAATATCTAAGCCACCTCTACATCTTCTATTTTTACCTCCCAGTTAACAGGTTCGTTATTATGAAGGTATTCTAAGATTTTTTCCTCGACCTGTTTTAGCTTCAGTCCACGGAGGTATTTTCCATTGCGTGCTAAAATCAAACGACCGGTTTCTTCAGATACTGCTAACACTAATGTATCTGTGCTTTCTGACATTCCAACCGATGCGCGATGACGTAACCCAAAGTTAGGAGGTAAGTGGTCATTTTCACTCACTGGCAATACACAACGTGCCGCCTTGATTTTACCTTTATGAATAATAACTGCACCATCATGCAACGGAGAATTTTTGTTAAAGATTGATAGCAACAATCTCTTGTTCACAGCCGCATCAAGAGCATCACCGGTTTCTGCATAAAACTTTAGCTCGGTGTCACGCGAGAAAACCAAGATTGCTCCGGTCTTTGTGGCTTTCAAAGTTTTAACCGCTTCAATCACTTGATGGATATCAAAGTCATCGTGATATTGGTTTTTCCAATTTGAAATGGTCTTAAAAAAATTATCTCTGAATTCTGTTCCTCTGCCAATTACAAGTAAAAACTTTCTGATCTCCGGTTGAAAAAGAATAATCATTGCCAACACACCCACGCCCATAAACTGACCGAGGATGCTGGAGAGCAATTCCATCTGTGCGGCACGAACAATGAGGTAAACTAAATAGAGAGCAAGAATGCCAAGAAAAATATTGACCGCGATACTTCCTCGAATAAGTTTATAAACCTGAAAGAGTAACACACTCACTAAGCCAATATCGACCAGATCTACCCAGCTTACTTCCAGAAATCCAATTTTGAAGAGAAAAATCATGCGTTACAAAGGTATTAATCTTAAGCCGCGATTCCTTTAAGTGACGAAACTAACTTAATGGTTTCCATTGCTTCTTTCACATCATGCACACGCAATATGCTTGCGCCTTTCATCAAAGCAACGGTGTTAAGCGAAGTTGTTCCGTTCAATGCATCTTCTGGTTTTGCATGAAGTGTTTTCCAAATCATGGACTTGCGAGAAAGCCCGACAAGCAAAGGTTTTTCCATCATTTTAAAATGATCAAGATGGTTGAGCAATTCAAAATTTTGCTCGATTGTTTTGGAAAATCCGAAGCCCGGGTCGATGATTATATCATTTACTCCCAGCTGATTCAGTTGAGAAACTTTAGCATGAAAATAATCCACCATGTCTTTCAGAATATTTGAATATTCCGTTTGTGTCTTCATGGTTTTGGGATTGCCACGCATGTGCATCAAGATGTAAGGAACTTTTAGTTTAGTAATTGTTTCAAACATATCGGCATCCAATGCTCCTCCCGAAATATCATTCACCATGCATGCCCCTTCATGGACTGCGGCATGCGCTACTGAACTTCTAAAGGTATCGATGGAAATCAAAGCATTGGGGAAACGGTTCATAATAATCCGAATTGCTTCAACAGATCGTTTTATCTCCTCTCCCTCAGGCACGTCATCTGCACCAGGTCTGGAGGAATAAGCTCCTAGATCAATAAACGTGGCGCCTTCGTTGATCATCTTCTCTACCTGTTGAGCAATAGATGCTTCTGTTGTGTAGCGACTGCCATCGTAAAAACTATCCGGTGTTACATTTAAGATGCCCATTACTTTGGGAGCTGAGAGATCCAGCAACCGCCCACGGATATTTAATGTCTTGTTTGCAGAAAAAAAATTACTTTCGAAGTCAGATTTCATCGCCTGTGTTGCTGTAATTCGCATTCAAATTAAGAAGTTTGCCAACTAAAGTTTACTCCCTTGATCGAAAAAACATCCGAAGAATATCAGGCCGTTATTTCCACCTGCAAAACGCTGTTCGAAAAGAAAACACGTGATTATGGAACGGCTTGGCGCATCTTACGCTTACCTTCTATTACCGACCAGATTTTTATCAAAGCGCAGCGCATCCGCAGCATCCAAGAGAAGGGCGTTCAAAAAGTTGACGATCCGATTAAAGATGAATTTATAGGTATCATCAACTACTGCATTATCGCCCTGATGCAAATCGAGTTACAAGATTTAACAGATTTAGATCTGAAATTTGAAACGCTTCAACCCGCTTATGATAAAGCGGTAAGTGAAACCTTCAACCTACTTCAAAATAAAAATCATGATTACAATGAAGCTTGGCGCGATATGCGAGTTACTTCCATTACCGATATTATTTTAATGAAACTCTTGCGCGTAAAACAAATTGAAGACAATCAAGGAAAAACAGTAGTGAGCGAAGGTGTTAAAGCGAATTATCAGGATATGATTAATTACGCGGTATTTGCTATGATATTAATGAAATAAGTATGCAGAAATTTTTTGATCAATTTTCAAGATTCTTTGTTGGAGGTCTTTTCATATTCTCGGGGCTCATTAAACTGAATGACCCTATCGGAACAGAAATTAAACTGGAAGAATACTTCGAAGTATTTGCAGAAGATTTTGGTTCGTTCTTCCTGTTACTCAAACCGTACGCATTAGAACTAGGGATGATTTTAATTGTATTGGAAATCGTACTGGGTGTCGCGGTGTTGATTCATTACAAAATGAGTCTCACAACAAAAATACTATTGGCGCTCATCATCTTCTTCACTTTCCTTACGGGATATTCTGCTATTCTAGATAAGGTAACAGACTGTGGATGCTTTGGTGATGCCATCAAGCTTACGCCTTGGCAATCATTCATTAAAGACATTATCCTATTCTTCTTCATCTTTCATTTGTTTTGGTATCGGAAAAATTATCAGCCTGTACTTTATACCAAAGAAGGCCATGCTGTAATTATTCTTGTCACGGTAATTAGTTTTGTGTTGGGAATTTATGCTGTTCAGCATTTACCTTTCCTTGATTTCCGCGCTTACAAAATTGGTAACAATATTCCTCAACAAATGAAGCCGCAGGAGCAGGCCATTTTTGAATACACCTTTAAAAGATTAAAAGATGATGAGCTAATTGAGTCACGCGAATACTTAACCGATACATTGCTCTATAATTATGTTGAGGTCAAACAATTAAACGAAGACAAAACCAAAGCCAAGATCACCGACTACTCCGTCTCTTCTGTTGAAGGTGAGGATGTAACAGCCATGACCTTCGAAGGAACGAAGCTGTTGTTCATTATTTACGATGCCTCAAAAGCCTCTACAGAAAACATGGAACAGATTCGTGCGCTGATAAAAGCATTGGAAGGTAAAGTTGAGATGATGGTACTCACATCGTCAAGCGCAGAACAATTCGAAACGTTTCGTCATCAACATCAATTGGCTATTCCTTATTATTTTGTTGACGCTACTGTATTAAAAACAATTGTGCGCTCCAATCCTGGCATAACCCTTTGGGTTAATGGAACTGTAAAAGGCATGTGGCATAACAACGACACACCAGAGGCCAGCGAAGTGATTGAATTAACGCATTGAGCCAATGAAGATTTACCTTATCGGAATGCCCGGCTCCGGCAAGAGCACATTAGGGAAACAACTAGCAGATAAGCTTACCTTACCTTTTATTGATCTTGATAAGGCGATTGAAGACCATGAACAGAAAGATGTGAAAGATATTTTTCGTGAGCTTGACGAGGATCATTTTCGCTTAATCGAATCACAACTCCTTCGCGAATTGGCTGCCTCAGAAAAAAGTTTCGTGATGGCAACCGGTGGTGGAGCGCCTTGCTTCCATCAAGGTATTGAAATCATTAATCAAACCGGGCTAAGTATTTTCTTAGACGTTTCTATTGAGGTACTTCTAGGTAGGCTTCATACAAAAACAGACCGACCTTTGCTGAATAGCCTTGACGAAAAAGAAAAAGATGAAAAGCTTCGCCTATTAAGAAGCTCACGATTAAGTTGCTATCGACAGGCTCATTTAAGTGTTTATGATCCTACTCTCAAAAAACTCACAGAGGCGATCGAATTTAAAAAGTAAAGCCTACAGTAATCATTCCTGTAAATGACTTCTTTTTAATATCGGCTACTGGCCCGCTTCCATCTCCAAGAAAATAAGGTTGATAAGAATATTTCTTCTGCGAACTGTTTATCAACGCCAGGTCAATGAAATATGATTTTGTTTTCATGCCTACACCCCCAGTTATATTTTTTATACTGTTATCCAAGCCCAGACCGTTTTTATACCCATTTCCTTGCATGCCATACCCACCTCGCAATCTGAAAATTTTGTGGCGGAATTCAGCACCTAACCTGTAATTCACAGCTGTTTTATATAGACTCCTAATTTGTGTGTTTTCGTATGTAAAGTCTATGGGATCCGCATCTAAATTGTCAGATGATGAATATCTCGTTTGCGCTGCATTACTGAGTTCAATGTCTCCAGTCAGAAAACCGAATTTCGAAATAAACGCAGCACCAGCACTAAATTTAAGTGGGGTCGTGAACGTGTATTCCGAAATAACGATGTCTGTAGAAGTAGATTGCTCACGAAGAATTTCAATACCATAATAATCGAAGTTGTTCCAACTTGAACTCATTGAGGCATCGTAATTATCTGTAATGCTATAAAGCGTTGGAGTGGTAAACGAAGCTCCAATCTGCAGGAAGTTTATAGGTCTCACTATAAATCCTAACGTTAGATTTATGCCTGAGCCCCGAGTTTTGATATTTTCCGTTAAGCTCATACTCCTAACTGTGTCACTTTGGTATGATTCACTAAAAATTCTTTCTGAGCGATATTTCAATGAAGATATTCCAATGCCGCCCCCAAAAAAGAAGATGTCCTTATAATTGGCTCCGTACGAAATGCTCCATTGGTTTGTGCCACCTTTAGTTTCGATGTGTGAATTTTGATTAGAGGTGATGGGAGCATCCGAAAAATATTCATCGTCCGGAAGGGATTCATCGTAAGTACTTAACGGCCCAATCAAAAAATTGTAATATGCTAAACCTGTAGGTGTATTGTATTGCCAACCGTTATCCTCATCAAACTGAGCCGTGGTATATCCAAAAGCGTCATCTAAATACGCATCAATTATAGATGAATTTTTATTTCTTCCATGAAAAGAGGTTACTCCTTGAAAGTCATTCACTCGCGACATGCTCACGCCAAACGCGCCTCCTAAAAAATCGCCTTTTTGCTTTGAACCACGAAACACCGCGCTGATACCTGGAATATTTAATAAGGTTTTGCCATCCTTATCCTTGTTACCCAAATAACTAGCTGAAGAATTATATCCAGCCACAGCTGTTGAAAAGGTGACTTCAGATCGGTTGTACATTCCTAGTCCCGCTGGATTTGAGAGGGCAGAACTATAATCACCGCCCAACGCAATTTGAGATCCTCCAATGGCTTGTATTCTTGCGCTTCCCCCAGGTTTAGTCTGGCTAAATAACAATGCACTTTCTACATAACTTTGAGCCATGCTGGAGGAAGCGATGAACAATAAAATTCCTGCGAGGGTGTTTTTTTTCCTTCGATTATACATACACAAAAAAGTATTGGAGATTAGTCTCTACCGCGTGTTCTTCCGTTGCTACCGGAACTACTTGGCGTTGATGAATGTGTGCGAGTTCCGCCTCCGCTATTACCACCGTTATCAAACGAATTGCTTCTATTACCTGAATTTGACCGATTGAAGTCGGAAGGATTGTTTTGCTGTGTATTTCCGCCCCAGTTCCGAGTAGGTTGATTACTGAAATTGGTTTGGGTTTGCTGTGCGTCTCTCCATGAACGATTGTAATAAGCAGATTGCTGAGTGGAAGAAGAGGATGTTCTTCCACCGGTATACGATGAACGACCACTTCCCGAATTTCCATCATTCGTAACTGTATTCGATCTTGTTCTTACACCATTTGCTTGTGCAGAAGAAACTACACCTCCGCTACTAGTAGGACGTTTACCATAGGTAACACCTCTGCCTCGCGAATCACCTGTGTTAACAATAATTACATTAGGTGAATACCCATAGTTGTTGCCGTAATTTCCATATCCATAATTATTGTAACCCCAAGGTGAACCATAACCATTGCCCCATGATGAGCCACCATAATAAGGTTGATTCCGGAAGTTATAATTTCCACCCCAACCATAATTGTAAGATCCACCGGAGTAGTAACTGAACGAGCTGGAGAATCCATTGTTTGAATAAAATGGATCATACCAAGGACTGTTATAAGGGTTGTTCATACCATAATAAGAGCCGTTCCAAGTGTTAATACCAACACCCATATAGGTAGAATTGTACATTGGATTGTTGTACCAATTATTCCAATTATTATTAAACTGATTAAGATTATTTGCCGGTGCATTATTGAACTGATAATTGGCTAAGAAGTAGTCTTGGTCGTCAAATTGAGCTTCTTGTGCATTTGATCGCGCTGCATACTCCGGATTTACATTGCGAGACGAATAGTCTGCAATACTTGCGTATACTGGCTCTGAGCTTTTATAAGAATCATTACTTTTTTCATAAGAAACATAAGTCTTCTCTATCGCTGCTTTTTCAGCATCTAGTTTCGCACGATCCTTCTTGTTGAAGTACATATCGTCATTCTCAACAGCCTGCGCAAATGCTGAAAAGACCACAAAAGAAGAAATAGCACTGAGTAATACGATCTTGATTTTCATAACTATTTGATTTATTCTTTTAACCTAAACGATAAATCGTTTTAAAAGTATTAGATAAAGCTACAAAATTTAGCCGGTATTTATTCCGGTAAAATTATATTTGCCCTCCGGATTAAAATTTAACAATAATTATACCAACGATGGGTAAAGAAATTCCAACTCGCAGCGAAGATTATTCGCAGTGGTACAATGAGCTAGTGAAGAAAGCAGACTTAGCAGAACATTCTGATGTTCGCGGTTGTATGGTGATTAAGCCATATGGTTACAGCATTTGGGAGAAAATGCAGCAAGCGCTTGACAAGATGTTTAAAGACACTGGCCACTCAAACGCTTATTTCCCATTGTTTGTACCGAAAAGTTTATTCGAAGCGGAAGAAAAAAATGCCGAAGGCTTTGCAAAAGAATGTGCTATCGTTACGCACTATCGTTTAAAAACTGATCCAAATAATAAAGGAAAGTTGATTGTCGATCCAGACGCTAAACTGGAAGAAGAATTAGTAGTAAGACCAACCAGCGAGGCCATCATTTGGAGCACTTATAAAAAGTGGATTCAATCCTATCGCGACTTACCTATACTGATTAATCAATGGGCAAACGTGGTTCGTTGGGAAATGCGTACACGTTTATTCTTGCGCACTGCAGAATTCCTTTGGCAGGAAGGTCACACAGCGCATTCAACTTCAGATGAAGCAGTAAAAGAAACCTTGCAAATGCTGGATGTCTATGCAGAGTTTGCCGAAACATTTATGGCTATGCCTGTTATTAAAGGCAGAAAATCAGAAGGCGAAAGATTTCCGGGTGCTATAGATACCTATTGCATCGAAGCCATGATGCAGGATGGGAAAGCTCTGCAAGCCGGAACCTCTCATTTTCTAGGTCAAAATTTCGCAAAAGCGTTTGATGTTAAGTTCACAGGCAAAGATGGCAAGCTCGATCATGTGTGGGGAACTTCATGGGGCGTAAGTACACGCTTAATGGGTGCGCTCATTATGGCGCACTCCGATGATGAAGGATTAGTTCTGCCACCGAAACTGGCTCCGATACATGTTGTCATTGTACCAATTTTTAGAAGTGAAGAAGACCTGGCCAAATTGACCGTGAAGGCAAACGAAATTTCTGCCTCTTTACGCAAGCAAGGTCTCTCTGTAAAGTTTGATGATCGTGATACCTATAAACCTGGCTACAAGTTTGCCGAATGGGAATTAAAAGGTGTACCTGTTCGCATTGCTATTGGTCCACGCGACTTAGAGAATGGAACGGTAGAGGTTGCTCGCAGAGATACAAAAGAAAAACAAGTCATTAAGCTGGACGATGTAGTAACGGAAATCCCGAAACTTCTCGATAAGATTCAGGATAACATTTATCAGCGCGCTCTTGCATTCCGCACAAAGATGATCACAACTGTCGATTCATACGAAGAATTCAAAAAAGTGCTCGATGAGAAAGCTGGATTTGTACTGGCTCATTGGGATGGTTCGCCTGAAGCAGAAGCCGCCATTAAAGAAGAAACGAAAGCCACCATTCGCTGCATTCCATTAGACGCAAAAGATGAAGCAGGTATTTGTATCTATTCTGGTAAACCATCGGTAAGAAGAGTTGTTTTTGCGCGGGCGTATTAGGCAAGGGTTCAGGGTTTCGGGTCTAAAGTTTCGAGTTGTAAGTACATATGCTTCACGCGCGATTAACACTTGCCATGAACAGAGTCATGCCAATTAGGTGCAATAGAAATTGTTGTATTGCACTAAAATCCATTGGGAGAAGGTTTGAAAACCAAGAACTTAAATGCGCGGTTGACACCAAAAATATTGGAAGGCATTTAGGCAAACGCCCCAGTTTCTTTGCGACAAGTTGAAATGCAGCCTGCCAATCAGTTTAATCATAGTATAATGTGTACTTTTACCGTTCTCCCTAATTTATGCTGATGTGGATTATCATTCTATCACTCCTCTTAATTGGCTTGGCGCTAATTATTGTAGAGCTGATTTTTATACCCGGAACCACGGTGGTCGGTTTATTGGGATTGATCTTTACTATTACCGGCATTGTAATCTGTTACAATCATTTTGGTAGAGATTATGGTTTCTACATACTACTTGGCACCATTGGCACAACGGTGTTAGCCGTTGTCTTTAGCTTCCGATCTGGAGCCTGGTCGCGATTTTCTCTCAAATCCTCCAGCGACAGTAAAGTGAACGAAGGAATCGTTCAGAATTTACACATTGGTGACGAAGGTATCGCTAACTCGACCTTGCGTCCAATAGGAAAAGCCACGTTCAGCGATAAAACCGTCGAAGTAAAAACTTCGGGCGACTATGTCGAACAAGGACAGAAAGTAAAAATCGTGCACATTGAATTAAATCAAATAACCGTACAACCTATCTAACTAAAAATATGCAATCAGAAGCAGTACCATTATTGGTCATCGTTTTCGGAGGAATAATATTCTTCTTCATTTTTCTTTACTTCGTGCCCATCAGTCTTTGGATCACCGCATTATTCTCAGGAGTAAAAGTTGGTTTGTTCGAACTTATGTTCATGCGCATTCGTAAAGTTCCACCGCGCATTGTGGTAGATTCTCTCATCACTGCAACCAAAGCTGGTTTACAACTTACTTCCAACGAATTAGAAACGCATTACCTTGCTGGTGGCAATGTGCCGAATGTAATTCGTGCCCTTATCTCTGCAGACAAAGCCAACATCAACCTAACTTTCAAACAAGCTACAGCCATCGACTTAGCAGGACGCGATGTATTTCAAGCAGTACAGATTTCGGTTAATCCTAAAGTAATTACAACTCCAAAGGTAGCTGCTGTTGCTGCTGATGGTATTCAGTTAATTGCCATTGCACGCGTTACCGTTCGCGCAAGTATTGCACAATTAGTTGGTGGCGCAGGCGAAGACACTATCCTTGCCCGCGTTGGTGAAGGTATTGTTTCATCCATCGGTTCGGCAAAGACACACAAGGAAGTGCTGGCAAGCCCCGATAAAATTTCCAAATTGGTTTTATCTCGCGGATTAGATGCCGGAACCGCATTCGAAATTCTTTCCATCGATATTGCTGATGTAGACGTAGGTGCAAACATTGGCGCTAAACTACAGATCGATCAGGCCACTGCTGATTTAAAAGTAGCCGAAGCAAAAGCAGAAGAACGCAGAGCGATGGCGGTTGCCCTCGATCAGGAAATGAAAGCGAAAGCAACGGAAGCCCGCGCGAAAGTAATTGAAGCCGAAGCGGAAATTCCAAAAGCCATTGCAGCAGCTTTTGTAAATGGAAATTTGGGTATTATGGATTACTACAAAATGCAAAACGTTCAAGCCGATACGGACATGAGAAATTCTATTTCAGGTTCTGGAAAAGGCGGAGGCACATCGAATAAAGAGTCCTAATCAATAAAATATCAACTTATGAAAATAGCCGCGTCAAAAGATGCGGCTATTTTTTTGCAACTTAATCTCTACACTCTTCCAGACTCAAAAGTTTCTTCCGTTATTTGCCCCTGTAATAGTTCATTAAAATTTCAGAATGAAAAAGATAGCTACATTAATTCTTCTACTGTACATTTTTAATATCTCTTCACTTTTTTCGCAGGTCAAAAATTACATACCAATAGTGAAGCCTGTACTCTATGAAAAAACAAAAGAAACTTTTGAAAACATTGCAACAAAATTTGAGCAGAAAAACTATAATGATTTGGCTGAGGTTTTTCGCTCGTTTGCTAAGGGTGGTCATGGAAGTGGATTTGTATATGTTGATGCGGATGGAGAGAATTATATTATTACCAATCGACACGTTGTAGCCAACTCAGAATATGTAAACCTTGAGTTTGTAGGTAAGGCAAATACAAAAACCGTATACGAGGCATGTCCTATTATCTATACCGACAATGAAATTGATTTGGCTATTGTCAAATTTCCTGACAATGAAAAAGTGTTTGACAAATCCTTTTCAATCAATAACAACAAGCAACTCGATGGACAAGAAATATGGTCTGCTGGCTTTCCGGGTTTGCTCGGAAAACCCTTGTGGCAATTTGCTAAAGGAAATATAACCAACGAAGAATCTTACGTTGAGCAATTAGTAGATCCAAAAGTATCGTACCTCATTCAACATTCTGCTAGCATCGACCCGGGTAATAGCGGTGGTCCGTTATTAGTATCAAAGAATGAAAAAGGAGTAGAGGCATACACCGTCATCGGAGTTAACACATGGACGATAACAAACAGACAAAACACGTTCTTCGCTATTCCCTCTCAAAATTTTCCAAACCTGATTAACCACGCTAAAAAGATAATTACCCTTCAAAATAATAAAGATTCGCTTCGGCTTCTGCTCATCAAACAATGCCAATTTTTTGCAGCCGAAATTAATAGCGACAAACCAAAATGGGATAACGTATTAGGGAATATCTCGTATGCCTTTGTGGGTGAACAGGGATGGGATAGTTTTTTAGAAATGCTGAAAGAGAATGATGAAGAAACGTTAAAACATTTAGAATCTCGATTTTTTACATACAGCCCCATTGAAGCAATGCGCTATTCTATATTGTATCAAATCTGGAAACGGGTTTATGCTTCAAAGAGTAAACTTTCTGTGGTTGAATATAAAGGAATAAGCGTAGCGGATGAAGAGCTATTCTCAAAATCAAAGCCCATAAGAACAAACTTTTTAATCAACGGCAAACAACAGGAAATTGAATGGATGTTTGAGCACGGCCATTGGCGATTAAGTAACTATGACTTTGATAAGAACAACAAAGTCGCTGAAAAAAACGAAAGTAGTGATGAGGATTTTTCGGAATATGTTGCGAAAAAACGCAATGAAACCCTAAACTATTTTAGCCTTTCTATTTTCACATCTCCCTACATACGTTTTGAAGATAAGACCCTGGATAATAGTTTTAACATCATTGGGTTTGGGGGATCTGTGAATTTTACATCGGGTAGGTTAAACGTTTTTCTTCGTGCGAATTCGTTGAGTTTAAATAACGCAATGAAAAACCCTCCTGTTACAGCCGAAAAAGTAACAGCTAAGTTTCTACACATCAGCCACGGAATTACAATTGATTTTCTAAGAACAAAACTAACTCCATATTTTCTAATTGGCCTTAACTACACAAAGTTTACAGAGGCGGGAAAGTACAAGACGTTTACGGAAAGTAATGAGTACGAATATGTAGGCAGTCAACTAGGACTTGGCTTACGATACAAACCCAAAAAGAATTGGAGTTTCTTTTGCGAAGCTTCATACTATGCCGATTCTATTGTACCCTATTATTCTTTGCAAGATTCGTCTTACGATCAATTGCTAGGAAACTTCCAGGTTCTTGCCGGGCTGAGTTTTAATTTCACAAAAAAGTAATTCTATAAAGTATTCCAGCATGGCAACAAAATTAACGTTACACAGAGTTCGAATTTCTATCGCATTATGCATCATCCTTGCTAGCTGCATCGATCCGTATACTGATCCTCAACCTTTGGATATTATAAAAGGCAATGTAGATGTTCAACAAGGATATAATAAATCAACACAGAAACATCCTACCTTAATTCATGGTCAGATTTTAAGTAAAAAAAATCAACAACCAATACCCAAAGCAAAAGTTACAGCGCGTCTCGCCAACTCTAAAACCTCTTATACTACACTTAGCAGAGAGGATGGATCTTATAGTTTATATGCCGAAGGACAATTATCATATGTAATCTATGCCGAAAAAGAAGGATATGACAAGTCGTACTATCTAAACCAATATGATTCAGTCTTCAACCTCTATGAAGATTTCAATGCTAACGTTCTTGTAAAAGAATTTGATCCTACACCAAAATTTAAAGTCAATTATCTATCGGATAAAACACTTAGCTCTTACTACGCGTCTGACTTAAGTTTCAATGGAACCAATTTAGTCAGTAGCTACTATTATGATTCGTACGTAGTTCAGTACGACAATTCTGGAAATGTTACGAAAATTAATTCGTTTCAATATTCCTGGAATTATTTAGGATGCGAGACAGGAAATTTTTATTGGATTGGATATAGCGGGAATTATTTATCGAAATTAAGTGCATCAAATGGTAGCATAATAAGTTCATTTCAGGTGTCATTACCCGGCACAAGTGGCAGCGATATAGAATATTACAACAATAATTTATGGCTTTTAGATGATTGGCGTTCTCTTTTTAAAATCACTACAACCGGAACGATAGTCGGCTCCCTGGATTTTTCTCAAGTGACTGATGTTTCCGAATTACTAGGCGTCACACAGGCGAACAATTTCCTTTATGTTTTATTAAAGAACACTGAAGGCTATTACCTGCTTTACAAAATTGATCCCAATTCTCTTAACATTGTTTCAAAAGGCTTTTTACCTTATTCATTAAATAATAGAGCTCTTGTAAGTTTAGCGTTTGACAAAACTAATTTCTGGACGATTGATGGAGGTAGTAAACTGGTAAAGCTGAATATTCAAGAGTAATAGAACAAAAGAACAGGATGGAAAAGCCTAAAAAATTGTGGCTATTTTTTTTATAACTTAATCTCCACCGTTGGTCAGTCTGGAATGTCTGTCAAGTTCTTCCGTGGTCTTTTAGAATTTGTTTTTTCAAAAATACTACGCTTGGAAGTTACTTCCCATTTGCCAGCGCTGAAGTTTCTTTCCTTTGCTAGCGAGGAAGTTTCTTCCGAGCATATTCTACAAATGTATATTCTCAACCGCCCTATGAATGGAAGTTACTTCCATAGCGAAAACTTTAAATAGTAAATAAGTCCTGAAAACTATCCTTTTAAAAGCCTGCACAGGAACTAAGTTCCAGACAAAGTTTTCATATCTTATTAAGATTGCTTTGACGAACGAAAGCAACTTTCGCTCGAGAACAGGTGAATATCCACGCGAGCAGCGAAGGCTTTCCAGCACTATAGTTTACATTTATCGTCTTGTAAAATTGGCTTCCATTCTAGGTAAGTTATTGTAAGAAATTCAGGGTCATCTGGTTGGCGAGCTGATCAAATATTTTTTAATCTGTTTAATAATATGCCATTTTTAAACATCAAATTCTAAACGATTAAAAAAATAGAAGTAAATTTATGATGACAGGTGATTCAAGAAAGGACTTTAAATTTCTCGCACACTCTTTAGTTTTTGTCTTTGTAACAAATTACGCGGTATAAAACACCCCTATCAGACTACACTACGCAACAGTTTAAAATTATGAAAACATTGAAAAACAGCTTTATCCTTATTCTAATATTAGCGTCTATTTCAAACCAACTTCTTGCACAGCAGAAAGGTAAAATTAAAAGTGGATCTTCAGCAACACCCTGTATGGAGGTACTAAACCTTTTCACCGCCCCAAACGTGCCTGCTCTGGCACCTGAAGAAGAGTTCGCGCCTTTGATATCTTCTTCAGAAACAACGCCAGCAAATTTGCCGGGTAAAGGTCTGGCACAACATCCTATGCTCTATGTAGGCGAGAACTGCAACAGGATGTCTTTGGTAAACGATGGCAAAGTTATCTGGACCTATTCTACCGGTAAAGGACCCGAGTATGATGATATCTGGATGCTTTCGAACGGAAATATTTTATTTACTCGCATGCAATATATTGCGTTGATTTCTCCGGATAAAAAAGTGCTTTGGCGCTACGATTGCAATAACTCCAAAGGTGCAGATCACACCGAAGTACACTCATGCCAGCCCATCGGGTTAGATAAAGTTATGTTTGTTGTGAGCGGGCTACCCCCTAAGTTGTTTGTTGTTAACATACAAACAGGCAAAGTCGAAGTAGAACACGAATTGCCTTTCCTTCACCCGGCCAACCCGGGCGATATACATCCACAGCTTAGACGTGCACGTATTACGGAACAAGGAACATATTTGGTTTCACTATTAAATATGGGTCGTGTTGTTGAATACGATAAAAATTTCAAAGAAATATGGAGTTATAAAAGCACTAAACCATGGGCTGCCCTTAGGTTAAAAAATGGTAACACATTGATAACCGATGAAACCGACAACACAACACGTGAAGTTAATACTAAAGGTGAAACGGTTTGGGAGTTTAATTGCAAAACAGATCTGCCAGCAGAATACCAATTTACTTCAGCACCTCAAAGTTGTACCAGGATAGCAAATGGCAATACTATTTTTGCCTCACGTGGTCAGGGTGGTAAAGGCCCACAACTTATTGAAGTCACTAAAGATAAAAAGATAGTTTGGGTATTGCACGACTGGCAACATGTTGGCGATGGTACTGCTGTGCAAATACTAGATGATCCGGGCATACCCGAAGTTCCAGGACAATCTGAACATTGAAAAAAATAATAACGAACTTTCAACTTGTAGATTTGAAATCTTTGTGGCTTATAACTGAAAATCCTACAGGTTCTTGCAACAAAAATCCCGGGTACGTGAGGCACCCGGGATTTGTTTAAACTGTCTACCTCGTTAGAACTATAGAGATTCCTGTTAACGTTGCAATTCCCCGTTATCAGGGTTACCAGGTTCGCCCAGAATGTGTATAGAAGTAGCAGGCCCTAAATCGGGTTGACCCCATTCTGATAACGCCCATACAATTTTCTTATCAGGAGTTACTTCAAATACCTGTACTGTACCTGCCCATTCCTTTGTATTGTTGTTACCTGCAATCCAGCTGGTTATGATGGTATTCCCATTGGCTAATCGTTGTGCGGCTTGTGTATTACCCAATTTAAAAGGCGCATCTGCACGGGTAAACTCCCATACTATTTCCCCTTTAGGATTTACTTCCCGAGTGTAACCTTCGAAATCGCCTGAAATTAAAGTATTGCCATTGTGAAGACGAATTACCGACCAGCAAGCCGTAGCATCAACAGACCATAACTCTTTCCCATCTAAATCAAATTCCACTACTTTCTTTTCGGTAAGAAGCCCAACCATAATGCTTTTTTTACCTGGGGTTATACGCACATGCCTAAATTGATAATGAGAGCCTGTTCCTTTTGTAGGGATAATAATTTCCTTTAATAATTTATTAGTGGCAGTATTAAAAATCAACACTTTACCCTCTTTTCCATTTAGCACCATCAACACACTATCTTTTCCAATGGGTTGGCAAGAGTGAGTTTCAGTTCCCGGGGCACATGTGTACTGCCAAATAATGTTTTTTTCAGGAGTAATAATTCCGGCTCCCGACATGCATGCATACACAATATTTCCGTTTGATAGAAGAGTGGCATCGTCAAATTCCTGTACTGCCCCGGTAGCCGTAAACAGAGGTATTGAATATTGCCAAACTACCTTTCCACCTCGCACAAGAAACATAGATTGAGCATTAGGCTTACGGAGATCCCACTCGCCCGCATATAAAAAATCGTACTGCTTTAATCCTTTACCAGGTAATTTGTAATCTTTAATACTGTTTTGTGCATTTGCAAAACAACAGATAAACAATAATAAGATTGATAGCGGAGAGTTTAGTTTCATAATTTAAGTTTTATGTTTAGATGATTACAATTTGACAAATATTATTGAACTGGTAACCACGCGTCACTTTTTGCTAAGGCCTCAAGTGGGCACTTGTCATTCCATTCCCATTCCTCGGTTTGCGTCTCCACAGACCAAAATAAACTGAACACGCTCGTATTTCTCTGCCTTCAAAATCTTTACCCATAATGCGTTAAGAAACCAAAATCATCAATACCATATTCATAATATTTTGATGATGACCAATAATAGTTTTCGGGTTTATTGGTTAAATTCCATCCTTCGTGCATCGAATTTAAATGAAGGTACTCTAGTTTTGTTCCATTTCACCTTGTGAGTCAATATGTATTGTCAAGGCATCACGTTGCCAAGACCGAGGCTTGCGTTCTGCATTATCTTTCGCTTCATATTCCTTCGCTGCATCCATGCCCACTGCTTTCAGCTATTTCAAAAACCAATGGCTGGTAAATTTGTTGAAACTGGCATGGGGCATCTCTTTACCATTTATGCTTTGCATCTTCTAAATAACATGCAGATGAGGATAAGAGTAAGCCGGATTGGTAGGTGAACCCTATGGAGTCGACACAATTTTCTTCTTCATCGGAAACTCGAAACCAAAGCGCACATTCACAATATCACCATAGAGATTTTTGTTGCGCGGATGAAATGCATTTAACATCACAGTTGTAGTGCCTCTTACATTTTTGATAAACCGATACTCTTTTTTCATTCCGATAAAACTACTCACCACCCATTCGCGGCTTCTGCTATCTACCGCCACGGTCGAAGAGAAAGGTGGAATGGCACTGTTCATAACTTCGACTTCCATGCGAGGCATAAAACCTTTAGGTAGGTTGTATTCTGCGAAAGCACGAGGTCCAAAGATGCGCGCCTTAGCATTGAACTCATCCAGACGCGTATTGTATGCCACGCGCTGATTCCATCCCATACCACTGGTCAACTTACTGGTGAGTCGAAAACCAGCATAAGCATTAAAATCAACAAGAAGATTTCCTTGCTTACCCAAAAACTGGAATTGAACACCAGGAACAATACGATCTCTGAACGGTTTTCCCTTCATATCGCTGAAGAATCGTTTGGGTAGGTTATCGATGCTGGGTAAACTCTCGTACTTCGTTTTATACTTTGCTAATTTATCCATAGCCGCCTGTAACACTTCCTGCTTGCCAGCAAAATGATCAACGGCTACCGACTGCACTTGCTGCAATACTTGCTGCTTTGCTTCATCCTCAGAAGGCATCAGGTTTGTGGTGGCATTACCTGCTGCATCTTTTAAATCTTTTACACCATCCAGTTTCATCGCCTGACTCTCTGCCAGCTGATCGAGTTGGTTTACCTGGCCTCCAGCCTGTGTAATTTGACTTGCACCTTGTTGCAACGTACCTGCCTTCTCGCTTACACCCTGGGTAAGATCAGAAACACTACCGATATCCTTCGTTACATCGGATACGCTACCCAATGAAGGCAGTTCTCCGCTAATACCTTTTAAATCTGTTGACGGAATAACCTGATCCAAAGAAGTATTGAGGTTGCCAAGATCGATAGGTGATTTGATCTCGGAACCTAACGCGGGCATCTGGATTTTGTCCAGCGAACTCGTAAGCTCTGTAACTTTTGGTTGAAGTTCAGGCGGAAGCGGAATAGCGTTAAGTTTCTCGGTCGCCTTTTGTTTAATGGATTGAATTTTTTCTTCAACCTTATGTGTGGTTTCAGCCATAAGGTTGTTTAGGCTATCTAGTTTTTTGGAATACTTATCGGTGGGTAGTTTAAGTTTGCCAAGACTATCGATCTTTTGCTGATAGCGCGATGACAATCCCTCGATTTTTCCTGTTGCCTGCTGATAGTATTGTGTAACACTGTCTATTCTGCCCCGTGCAGATGATTCAATTGAATCCAGTTTATTTGTAAGAAGAGAAAGTGTATCTAGAGGCAATGCTCTCTTTAACGAATCCAATTGCGCAAAGGAGGTATGGCTCAGGATGATAAAGGCTATAGTGGCTAACTTTTTCAAGATTGTAAAGATAAAAGATGCAGGCTGTTATCCGCTAATTACTTGCGATATTCTTTTAAATTATAAACCCTTTCTAGAGCAGAAGTTTCCTCCGTGCATACCCGACCTAGTGCGGAAGTTACTTCCGTGCTTACTTTAAAAATCTATATTGATCAGCTACTCAGCAAATGGAAGTTACTTCCGTAATCCACTCTAATTCATAAACTCGATCTCTAATATTCCTTTCAATCCGCAATAATCCCGACCTAGCGCGGAAGTTACTTCCGTAATCCACTCTAATTCATAAACTCAATCTCTAATAATCCTTTCAATCCGCAATAATCCCTCGCACTGCTATAAAGGTAATCCTCTGGTTTCTCTACAATACCCTCCTTAACAGGATTATTATGAACATACTCCAGCTTCTGATCCATTACTTCATTCGAAAATAGTTCTACGGGATGATATTCATTTTGCCAAAACTTATATTTCTGATGCTTCTTACTAACCAATGCTGCTTGTTGAAATAAATTCAACATCCAGAATTTGCGACTCTCTGACACATTACTTTCAATAGCCCTACAAATATGGACGGAAGTATATTTCTTGAAATCACGAATGATACATTCGATATTATCCTCACCCTTACGTCCAACAATAAGATGGATATGGTTGGTCATCAAACACCAAGCATATAGAATAAGACCTTTTTCTTTCTGACAGAATTTTAAAGAATCAATTATTAAATCCTTGTATTGCTGCCTGGTAAATACATCTACCCATTCCACGACAGCAAAGGTTATAAAATAGGGACGATCCTGATCTCGGACTTTATACTTCTCACTCATAACGGTATTAAAATCTATTCAGTAAATATAAGGCTTTGATTCTTTTTAACCACTCTTCTCTAGCTAAGCTGGCGCGGAAGTTTCTTCCGTGCTCCCTCCATAACTTAATTAGAGAAAGAATCTAAAATGGAAATTACTTCCATAAAACTTCTCTAGCGCAGAAGTTTCTTCCGTGCTTATTCTAAAATATATATTTCTCCCTAAGCTGGCGCGGAAGTTTCTTCCGTGCTCCCTCCATAACTTAATTAGAGAAAGAATCTAAAAATGGAAGTTACTTCCATAAAGCAAATCTCAATAGTATATAATCGTAGTTGAAAACTATCCTTTAAAAAGGCTACACTGAAACTAAGTTCCAGACAAAGGCTCTTCATCTTATTAAGATTGCTTTGACGAACGAAAGAAACTTTCGCCCGAGAGTAGCATATCCGCGCGAGCTGGGGGGATATTCTTTTAAAATTGCAAACCTTCTCTAGAGCAAAAGTTTCTTCCGTGTATACTCTAAAAATCTATATTCTCAACCGCTCTATGGCGCACTACTTATGCAGGTTTGGAGCCAAGGAACGCTCCCAACTGTACTTTAGCTGTTTGATCTTCGAATCTATTTCATAAGTTCTTTCCGTACCCCCCATAATCTTATATGTCTTTCCATATTTGAATTCAACAAGCGTAGAATTTAAGACTAGAAAACTAAAGTTACCTTCATAAGCATTTTTATAATTTCTTATACTTTCTTTCTGATTTTTTCTCAATACATTTTCAATAGTAAAAAAGCCCTCACTATAATAAATAAAATTCAGTCTTGAAGAATGAACAAAATGATAAATAAAACTAAAGCCCGCTGCAACGAACAAATAAATAGCATCAGAATTATTAAACAAGTATATCAAAAAAAATAAAGCAATCGAAAAATGAAAAATTAGCACCGCTAGATAGATGTACTTATTTCCCGCACCTATTTGAATATCTTTATTCATTGGAAGTATACTTAATCCCAGCGCTAAATTTAAAATCAATAACCGATCCCACTCCAATTGTCCCTCCTAAGTTTACAGGCGCAACTGTTAGTGTGTTTGTTGTTCCGCCATTATTTGTTTCAGATGTGTGTGTTAAAAATAATCCAGTTACCCCCCCAAACGAAATGCTCGAACTTACTTCATTTGTTGTAGAGACAGTTTCACCATTTTCTGTGGTCGTTGATGAACTTTGCGAATGATTTCCAACTAGTGGTATTGGACCTATTGATCCCATCGGACCCCCTAGACTAAAACCTGAAGATGTTTCAGATTTAGTACTTGAATTACTCATCGCAGTATTCTTAATCCCTGATTTTGTTGCTTCTGAAGTTAACTTGAATTCAGTGGTAGACTTTTTATTCGCGTCTACTCCCATCCCTTTATCCTGCGAAAGTGCTGCTCTTTCTCCTTTGGTCTTTGTTAATTCCACTTTAGCGTAAGGTGTCACATTTTTTAGAACTTCACCAGCCTCACCAGCAATTTTTAACAAAGTACTCTTAATTTTTTCCTCAACTTTTTTAACAACATAATCTTTAGCTGCACCTGCAAGCTTATTTAAAGCTGACCCAAGGTCCGGCCACATTCCGTCTGGATCTGTAAATCTTACTGGGTTATCAAAGGCATAATTGTATGGACTCCATCTTCTACCCTTCTCCGATAGCGGATCAATCACTCCCCACCTGCCAATATCAGACATGTACATTCTTGCTCCATAATCCAACCACCCAAGACCTAACTCATCTTGCGCTTCTTTACCATTAAACTTGTAATGATTCGGTGTTGAGTTTTCCCTAGAGTACGAGTTGTAAGTCAACCCGAAGGGATAGTAATTATCACAATTTTTCTGGCCGTCATCTTTTTTCCATAGGCCTTGGAAAAAATTTCCATCCTCTTTTTCTTGATATGTCAGCTTAAGGCAACCCATTTTTTTCGATACGCCAAGATAGGTAAAGACCCCCGCACTCCCAACACACTCCCGACCCTTCTGCAGTTTTGTTGTCATGCTCTTTGCGTCCTCTCGCTCACAGGCACATGGTTACTGCCGCACTGATC
Source organism: Chryseolinea sp. (assembly GCA_046595655.1). Classification (GTDB taxonomy): domain Bacteria; phylum Bacteroidota; class Bacteroidia; order Cytophagales; family Cyclobacteriaceae; genus Chryseolinea. The sequence continues at coordinate 21,125 of JBKJOF010000116.1, forward strand.
CACACACGAACCAAAGCAGCATCCAAGAGCCTTGCCATCACACAGGCAAAAGATCACGCCAACAAAACTGCCCCAAGCAACTTAACATAACAGCTTCTTATATGATCAGCCGCACTTGCCACTTCACACCCCAAGCTGTCATATAAGGCAATTATGTAAAGTAGCCGCACAGCCGACACGCACCCACGCGCTAACGACTCCGAACAAAGATTGGTGTAACTGATAAAGTATATCGAGTGTGTGCAATGCTTAGCGCGCCAGAAGAAGATTGTACCTCGATCAAAGTTTCCGGCTGGCTTGCATCATTTTTTTAAAGCTCAAGTACTCATTTGGATTTTGTCCTGGCATTTGAGTAAATACCTTTCGCACTTGACCTTTAAAAAAACGTGATTGATTTTCCAGCAAAAGAAGGTTGACGTTTTTTTGAAGGGCAAGTGATGTACACTAAACCCAATAGCTTCAACCAAACTTGGCCATCACTTGGCATTCAAAAAAATGATGCAAGCCACAGCACACATTTTATTCTGTGCCGTGGACTTCATTGGCGCTGCTAAAGTATGCGCTCTTGTATTTTGTCTTTCTGCTCACGTGGAGACTTGATGAACTTCGATCAATGTAAATCATGTGGAGTACCAAGCGCGCCCGAGCCAGGCGTGTGGGGGTGCGGGGGAGCCTGGCGAGGAACAAGGCGCGCACGAACAACAGGGCTATGGCCGCCTCCTTGTTCCCCCCGCAAGGGATAAAGGCGGACATAGACCGTGCAAGCACAAGTTGTGAAGTGAGTTTTGTCCATCAGTCCGCCAACTGGCGGATAAAAAATAAAATCAAAACGTCCGAGGTACACAAGGCATGACAAAAGAGGAACGAAGGCGTTTAAAAAAAAATATGGATTGCGTGTCGGCAAAGATGGTGGTGTGTTAAAGTAAGTCTCCATCATATTTTTTTAACTGACTTACTTTAACACACGGCCATGCGCGATTTTTTTAATTGCCGTAGTGGAGCTTTTGGCGTGACTTGTGTTCCGAGGCCTGAACAACTTGTGCGTAGCACTCCGCTTCAACCTTGAGCCATGCCGAAGGATGGCAAGCGAGCGAAGGCATGTGCGGTCGGAAGCAGGGCGGGGATTTCGGGCAGGAACTTTCAGCTTATACTAATCTTCTTTCGGTAACTTAAACCCAATCTTGCGCATGGGTTCGGTCGGTGGATCGAGTAACTCTTTCAAATATTTAAAGATCAACTTAATGTCGCCATCGTGTTGGACTGCTTTCCTTTCTAACTTTTCCAGCTTCAGTAAAATATCTTTGTGAGTAAGTAACATCTCCCGCATCCGTGTAAATATTCTCACGATCTGCACATTTACTTCAATGGCTCTTTCGCTGTTCAACACACTTGCCAACATCACCGCCCCATGTTCAGTAAAAGCAAAGGGAAGATTGGGTGAGTATTTCAGTTTGTTCAAGTGTGCATAGCTTTCTATTAAACCTTGTTTCTCCTCTTGAGTAAGTTGGAACATAAAGTCTTCAGGGAAGCGTTTCATATTTCGTTTTACTTGCTCATTCAGTCGCTTGGTTGGTACTCCGTACAATTCGGCAAGGTCTGTATCGATCATTACTTTCTTTCCCCTTACGATAAATATTTTACTGATTACTGTTTCATCAGGGATGGCTATGTCAGCTTTCTTTTTGGTCATACGATTGTCTTAAATTGAGGTGGTCGCATTTTGCGACTACCTATTGTGGTTAAATTATTTTTGTAAATATTCATTAAAAATTGGAGGTCGCAAATTGCGTCCTCCAATTTTTCCGTTCTTATCCCAATGGGTGGAACTTGTTCACTTCTTCACTCAACCCTTCCATTTCATTTTGTTGATAAGCTTCTGTCGAACTTATGTAGCGATGGCCGGCTAAGTATTGTACTTGTCTCAGGTTGTATTGCTTCAACCATTTCATGATCACGCTTGCCCGTAACTGCTTTGCATTCTCAATACCTTTAAATTTCTTTCCAAGCTTCACTAACATGTAATGAGTAAACGGACTTACATTACTTCCACCATCAAGGCCGATAAAAAGATTTTCTGTTTTGGTTTGTGATCGATCTAGGATTTCTTTTCTCACTTGTAAAATGTAATCGTACATCTCTAACACTTGGTGCGACTCAAGTTGTAACGTTCTCGCATTACTCTTTCTACCTCCGGGGATTTCGATCTTACCTTCTTTCATCTTTACATTGTTCACTTCCAGTTTACCAAGCTCTTCCGTCTTCAAGCCTTGATAAACAAGTAAGCCTAACATTACCTTATCACGTTTATCGGTGAGCCTGTTTATTTCGAAGCTGTTGTAAATGGCATGTAAGTCTTTTGGTTGGAAGATGTGATATAGTATTTTTCGTTTCACTCCCTGTACCTTAATCCCTGCAACCGGATTGATTTCTATTTTACCTTCTTCAATCAGGTAATCATAAAAGTGTTTGATCATGTTAAGGTAATTCTGAACGGTGCGTTGTGTTGTTCCATTCTTCTGGCAGTGTTTCATGTAGGCCAATACATCTGCATACCTTCCATCTTCTGGTTCGATGGATTGTTTCTTCATCCATTTTAAAAACAAGCTTACTACTTTCTCGCAGCTCTCAATACTCTTCGTGCTTTGCTCCTGTTTCTTGAGATAGGTATTAAAATTCATCTTCGTGCAATTGAACCCGTGAGTACTTTCTGATATTGGTAAACGTCTGTTCTTTCTTCTGCTCTACTCCGGCAAGGTGTGTATAGATTTGTGTTGACTCTAAAGAACCATGACCTAAAAAACGTGCAATGCTTTCAAGCTGCATTCCCGCTTGGAGTAAATGTGTAGCAATGCTATGCCGTAAAGTATGTAACCCGATTTCTTTTTCGATCAAGTCTGCGTTTTCGGTTTGGTGTTGTAAATACTTCAAGCGTAACAACATCGTTTGTCCATTCATGCGTCTTACCTTCATGCTGATGAACAATGCTTCTGATTTACTGCCTTGTAAAATCTCTGGCCTGTGATCGTAGATGTAATCTTGTAAATACTTCAATGAAGTTTTGTTGATCGGCACGAACCTTTCTTTGTAGTTCTTGCCATTACGAACATGGAGTAATGATTGATCAAAATTGATGTCGCCTACATTTACATTCACCGCTTCATTTCTTCTCAGGCCACAACCGTAAAAGATGGCAAGCATCGCGCGTTCTCTTGCTTGCATGGCTTCGACCTGTTTGTCATTCAGGTTTGATTTACGCGCAGGTGCTTTATAGGTAGCTTTAAAAAGTAATTGTATTTCTTCTTCTGTGAGAACAGGTATTTGTTTCGCGTCAGCTTCTTCGTTCTTAATCGGTAACTCTGGAAGTGTGAGCCTACCTACCTGTCGCAAGTAGTCAGTAAATTTTCTGAGTGCCTGTATGTGTTTGTTCAAATGATTGTTACTAAGTCCACCACCGAAGCGTGTGTTGCTTCGCTCTTTTAATTTATTGTAGTAAGAGCGGATGTGTTTGGTATCAAGTTCTTTGATGTTGTTGATACCTTTACCCTCAAGGTAATGTAACAACTCGCGTACATGTAAAGGCATGGTGTACACACTCACGGGTGCGTAGCCCAATACATCTAACCATTCTTTAAAACTTTGTTCGAGGTAACGGAACGATTGATTTTTTATGGCAAGGCTTTTCATGGCGTACTAAAATTTTAGTCCTCATATACTTTTTTGAACTCACCGGCTCACGCTGGCTAACTTATTGAAAGGCTTCTTTTTAGGTGAGCCATTTTGCGAGTGGCTCACCTGTGGCGCACCGGCTTGCAGCTTGTTTAAGATTTCATCTAACATGCCGTTGACATGGCCTTGTAGTTTCTCATATTCTTCATAGCTCACCACTTCATATTGATAGCCTACATTCTTTTTCCCTGCTTTCACTTTGATCATGCCACAGCTTAACAGTTCGTTGTGGTAGCGTCTTAACGTTGTCCCTTTGATGCGCAGGTGTTGCCTGATCTCGCGGTTACTGTAATCACTTTGCTTTTTCTCTTTCAGGTATTCTTTCAGACTTTCAAAGTAGCTTCGTGTTGCCCCGTTCAACTCATCTGATTTTCTTAAAAGTATTTCCTTCATCAACTTGTTGGCTTCAGCAATGTCTTCGAGGGTTACCGCTATGTATTCTTCTCCTGTCTCTACATCGTATTGCTTTTCTCTTTGATACTGATGGTAGTATGTTACCAACTCAACGAAGGCGAGGTAATGCGCATTTGTCCTTCTCGGTTTAAAAACTTCATCGGGTATCTTTAAAAACTCTGCATAGGGATTTCGTATTTGTACAGGATGTAACATGCGTTGCATGTTCTGTAATTGCTTCACGATGTTTTGTTGCTGGGTAGTATCAATCTTACCTGCACTGTGTTTGCGCTGGTACTCCATTACCTTTTCGTCTTGCTCTTTGGTCTCATCGATGTAAATCAAAAAGGATCGGTTCGCATTGTCTTCGTAGATGCTTTCTTTCGTAGTGCATCCTCCAATACATACCGGACCTTCTACTATTAGCTGTATAGATTTGGTTTCGCCTTTTGTATTCTTCACCGGAACGGTGCGGATTATTTTTTTCTTGCTTTGCAATTCACGGATTGGGAACAAGGCTTGTTCTGCTCCGTCCAGGTCTTCGATCAATACAAGTTTGTGCCTCAAGTCATGCCTTCCAAAATAGTAGATCGCTGCTGCTGTTAAGCTTGTGCTTTCCATCTTGTCTTCTTCCGGTATCAACGCACTTACCTTTTCCTGTAAATGTGTTTTACCTATACCACTACTTCCAAGGCTAATGACGTGCAACGGATTCTCACGCTTTCTACTTGTAAAGATTAAATACATTAACAACCTGTTGTTCTCTTCTCCGATCACTCCGGCCTTGCCGATATCTTCGCGTGTGCGCTCGATTAAATTCGGTGCTGATAAGTAAAGCTTCGCTTGTTGCTGTTCTTCCTCACTTAATATTTTTCGCTTATCGTTTTGGTTTGCACCTTGTCTTTCGATTTCGTCAAGCCTGTACTGTTCCAATAAATCTGTTAGGTCTGTCAATGCTGCTGTGATTACACTCGTTCCGATCTCTAATTTCTCCGCTACCTTTCTGACCAGCTTCTCGACTTGTGTGTCATTGTATAAATCCAGATTGTGCCGTAAGCTTAGATGCTCGACCTGTACTTTCAATGTGGTGCGCATTCTGTCCAGACCTTCAAGCCTGATTCCTCCTAAGACGGTGATTTCAATACCTCCGTGTTTGTAGCCGATGTGTTCGGCATTCGTAATATCAAGGCTGCGTTTCGGGGTGTCCATAAATCTTTGGAACTAAAAATCTATTCCCAAACATATTGTAATGGACTTATAAATCCTATATCGATTTAACTATTTTGATCTAAACTTTCATTTTCGATAGCTTTATGGACTTAAAAGCCTTAAACATGGAGATTGGAGAACGTATCAAGAAGATCAGGGAAGCACGGGGCTTGTCTCAAAAGGAAGTGGCTACCATCATTAAAATGGATCAGAGCCAGTATTCTAAACTCGAAAAGGATAAAACCGATCCTTCGGTTTCTACATTGGTAAAGGTAGCTAAGGCTTTAGGCGCTCAGCTCTCCGAACTCTTTGCCGATGACTTATTACGTGACGTAAACTCTTACGATAAATCGGTGATGGAAAAGATCACACTGATTGACTCACTGGACGAAGACGAAAAAAAATCACTCTTCAAAATCATTGATGGACTCTCTTCGAAAAAGAAAATGAAGGATTCGCTTACTAAGGCTTTGGCACAATAAAAAAAACCAGCGCTAAGGCTGGGATTTTGTTTAGTGTTTTGCTGGATCATTTAACTCCAGAATAATTATACATATCTTCCATTTGTTCCTGATTCAATTTCTCTTTAAGTGTTGTGTTCTCGTTAGCTATTGCAGCAAGTTTTAAAAAATTATAGTTCACGCAACATTTTCGTGTGATGGACAAAATCCATAATTCAGTCAATTCAACTCTTATCGAGCCTTCGCTTTTGGTTTTAATATGCAAGTTCAATAACCATTCACTTTCAATTTTTAAATCAATTGCTTCAATATCTTCCCATTTGACAAATCTGTATTCTTTTTTGAATCTCTTAAATGATATTCCAGTCGAGCCAAAGCTTAAGTAAGTAGATGGAATATATAACAGATAACCTTTACGAGCTTGAATCAGCATGACAAGTAAAATCAAGAAGATAGAAGCAAATAATAAAGCATCACTTGGGGAATGAATTATATCGTATTGGTTTTTAATTCCAATTAAGGCTTGATATTTTACTACGACAAATATAAAAACAGCGAAAATGATAATCCCAATAACATGATTAAGGACATGAGAGATTAAACTTTTATGTATGTAGGACTTTAGCATTGGGTTCTCAATTCTATTTTGGTTTTTCTTCTGGTTTGGTAGTAGTGGTAGTAGTAGTGGTAGTGGTGGTGGCTGGCGGAGTTAAAGCAGTATTTGCAACTTTACCAGCTGCATAAGAAACAATACCATTGACACCTTCTACGGTTGCTTTTGCTGCCTTTTCTGCAAGCTTTACATTTTGCCTACTGTTACTTGTTACCACAGTTTTCGCAGCCGTTGATACAAGCTTTGAAGTACTGTTTGAGGATATTACACTCTTGGCTATTGCAACAAGTCCCGTTTTAACCGCTACTGCTTGGGCTCCTTTTGCTAAGAGGCCACCTCCTAATCCAGCACCCGCGGCTATACCAACTTTGGTAAGATCATTTACTTTGCCTGTAGAAATTACTTGATCTGCTGCCTCTCCACCTGCAGCCACTGCTACTCCAGCAACTAAGCCGCCAAGACCTGATCCAGCAATTCCACCTGATAGTGCAGCCGTACCTAGTCTAGCTAAACTCTTTCCATTCGACAAATCTAAAGTACCTTCTTTATACTGATCATAAGCATTGAGTCCCGCTCCAATTAGAGCGCCAGCAACAATGCACCAAGGGCAATCACCTTCTGGATCATTGTAAAGAATAGGATTATTATAGCTGTAATTGTAAGGAGTTAACGAAACCAAATCCCCTTCATCTGCCTTTGGATCGACTTGCCACCATCTTCCGGTGAGATAATCGTAAGTCCTATACTTTGATTGATCAACGTTCAGTCCGAGATCAAACACTCTTTCAGTCAAGAATTTCTTTTCGCCTGATCCTTGATTGTATAGGTATCTATTCTCAGTTGCGTTCTCTCTAGAGTAAGAGTTGTAAGTCAAACCGAAGGGATAGTAATCCTGCGTCTGTATTACAGGCGATTTTACCTGATCCACTTTAAACTCGTCAAAATATACTTCGTAAGCACTTGCTCCTTCTTCGTTGCTTAAGTAAATATAAACATAGCCGGGTTCGGTTATGCTTACCGTGCCCATCAGTTTTTCGTGGGCTATGTCTTGGCCGGTTTCACGTGCTACAGTGGTCATACGCTGATAGCCACATTTTGATGTAATCAAAGTATAGTTTCGATCGAACACCAACCAGTTTAAATAGGCCTTTGGTCCCGTGCCGGTGCTTGCCGCAGTTCCGTTTAATCCCCCAGAAAATGGAAATGTACTCGTGCTCGATGCATACGTGCCACCATCAATTACTGTTCCTGCTGGTGCTGTTAAGCTGGCAATCTGACTAATTAAAGTATTCAATGCCGCAGTCCGGTTAGCGCTATTGGAGTCAATGTACTTCGCATATACTTCCATGTTGACGGCATCGCCAGGCATCACACTCAGTGATCTGCCCAAACCATATATTTCATTGGTCTTTCCACTCAGGCGTTGAGAGCCGCCTGATACCGTAGTGGGTGCCGAACCATTTGTTTTGTCAAACAGATAGTATTTTACAATACGGGCATTGTCATATCGTACAAACTTACTTTTTTCTGCATTGGCATTGCCAGCCTCTAAGGTTGCAGTAGCGCCATCCGTTTCTGGTTTGGTTGTGAACGTAAGGCGAACGTTGCCCAAATGGTCTTTAAGATTGTATTGATATTCGGGTGCTGTGGTTTCCAGTTTTATGATTTCAAATTCGTTGAGGTACGCAACCTCTCCCCCAACTGCTGAATTCCAGACAACACCGGCCTCTAGTGTTGTCGCGCCTGTTGGTATGGTAATGATTTGTTCTATCCAGCATTCTGTTGAAAGATACAATGGCAATTTGGCACCGGGCCAATCTACGTTTACTCCACTAGCTTTAATTAACAGGAAAGGACCAGACGCTCCGGTACTACTTCGATATCCTTTTACGCGTATTTTATAACGTTCACCAGCCACGGCCGGAAATGTGCCACCAATCGCAAATGCTCCACTGCCTAACGTTGCACTTGAAGTTACCTGCACATATTTTTCTGTTCCATTTTGAGTAACAAGGGCAAGCGTTGCACCGAATCTGGTGGTTATACTGGCTGCATTTTCTCCATGATCGGCATAGATTAATTTCGTGCTTGACATCATAATACGGCCCTCTTCGTGGCTGATGTATTGCAGCGCGTCATTCTCGTAGGTGAACTCACCAACGTAATCGGTTTGTTTTTGTATTGCTCCAGTTGTTACCACTTGGCTGAGCTTTCGGCCAGTAGCATCGTAGATGTATCTCACGCTGCCCCCTCCTTTCGTTATCGTTTCAGGGAGATTTAAATAATTATAGGTAATGATGTTGGTGGGATCGCTTAGCGTAGTACCAATGCCTTTATTAATGTCGCGGGTTAAATTGCCATTGGCATCGTACGTGTAATCATCCAGTGTATTGTTGTTTTGATCATCCACAAAGCCTGCGAACTTATCGCCTGCGTCATTCACACGCAAAAGTTTGTTGCTTTGTGTTGAGCCTGTTCCATAACTATAAGTCATGTTGTCCATCCAACCAGAAGCACGTTTATCATTTCGCTGCATTGTTTTGATGTTGCCATTTAAATCATAACTATATCCTGTTTCTGCAAAGCCATTATTAGTCGTTGCTGCCCATGAAGATGTCCATTCTTTAAAGCTAGAGCTGGCAATCCTATTCATTGGATCATAAGTGTACACGTATCCGTTTTGTTTGATGGTGCCCAATCCCTGGTTGTTACTCCACGTCATGCCGCTGATGTTGCCGTTGAACAAGCCTGTGTTTCCAATACCCAAATCAGTATTGTTGTAGGCCAGGTTCATGCCGAAGTAATCTTTGGGCTCTGCGCCATCCAATGTAAGTGCAGCATCATTCAAAGATGTTAACCAGCCACGGATGTTATAGCGATAATCAACCGATTGCTTCGCATCGGTCGCTGCAACCACAGTGCTGTGCAATTTCTTATCAACAAGCTGGCCGAGTCCGTTGTATTCGTTTTTAGCGAGCAAAAAGACGGTGCCGTTATCTACCTGGTGCCAGGTGTTGATCAACCGGCTGGCATGATCATAGTCAAGCGTGCGCGTAATGGATTTGCCAGTGGTACTGAAGGAAGTTCGTACCCCGGTTAATGTTGCACCACTGGTGGAGAATGATGCATCTGCCATGAGCAACGTTGAAGATGCTGTGGAAACTGGTGAAAGAATTATTTCGAGCCCATTCCGATAATACTTCACCGCTGTTCCGGTACGTGATATTTTAAATACATCGCCCGCCACCACTCCAGTAATGGTAGCTTTTAGCACATTGTTCTCATATACATTTGCTGTGTTGGTTGCGGTAAACCGAAACGCATAATCAATGTTGGCTGAAGCTGCATCGGGGTTAGAATCGTTTAAGCCGATGAAACGAGTTGTAGTTCCTTCTGAGTAGGTCACTTCAAGCCAGCCATTACTTCCAGCAGCAAGTTGCTGCACAGAAGCAGCGCCAGAAGTTACAGCACTACTTTTTAATACGTTACCGATAAATTGCGCGCTTACCATATCTTTCCATGAAACATCGGATTCAGTATGGGTTGTTTTCGATTTCAATACCTTGCCGACAAAGTCGTATAGATTAGAAATCCGGTCTGTGCCTCCTTTATAATTATCGGTTATTACTTGAATGACTCTGTACTTGTCATCATAATAGGTGGCCGTTTTAAGCCAGGTATATCCACCGGCCGCGCCATCATCTAAAACTTTTACTTTTGTACCAGTAACCAAACCAATCACCCCTAGATTTTGACTCCCCGTAGCAGGTTGCGTATTCACTCCTTGCGAGAGTGCATCGCTTGTATAAGCGTACAAGCCGTGCCAAATAGATTGATAGTTTGTGTTGTCGTAATAGGTAACGGATAGATAGTTATTCGCATTAGGCTCTAACGGAAAGGATAAATTCGTATAGCCATGAATAGCAGTTGTGCCATTATACGATTCAAACCAAGCACCACCGTTGCCCGGTAATGCGGCATAGTACGTGTCAACCGCTGCTTGCATCAGGGCTAGTATATTTGCGCTGGTATAAATACCGCTTAGCACCGGCCTGTTCAATGCATCGTACTTCGTGAACGTCCATATTGAACTTGTTCGTTGGTTGGCATCTTGCGTCATCACCAAACGGTCACGATTATCGTAGACCATGTAAACAGAGCCTGCACCCGGAACCTGCTTTATGTTCATTCTATGTCTTGCATCATAAGCATATCGGAATGCCCATTGCTTCAGGAATGTGTCTTTCGTAACATCCGTTGCTCCTGCTTGATAATACCCTGTCGCCAATTGTTTAACCGCCTCCGGGGGTATAACATAAACTAAACTTCCAAAGTCGTCATAGATATAATAAGTGCTGGCATAATTTGTGTCGTTTACCGCTACGTTCCCACTCACCGCTTGCACACGTTTTAGTATGGTATGCCCATCTTTGTCAACATAGGTAATCATTTCATTATGATGTTCATCTTTTGATTTATTTTTCTGCAGTTGGTTTGGCGCATAATAATCGGGCGCTGCGGCTGTACCTGCATTTACTTTACCAAACGGATTTGAAACATCAGGATAACTAAAAGTCCAAAGCAATACTTCATTCGCTATGTTAATCTGGTAATCAACGGCCAGGGCATTATCACTAGGTGTGTTGTACACGCTAGTGTTTGGTTGCCAAGCCGCACCGGGTGCCCCTTGCTTCATCGTGCGGTTAAGAGGCGAAGCCTCAAATAGTGTCTCGGCATAGGGCTTAACATCGATAGCAACTGTAGCAGTCCCTTGATAAAACTGATACTGAGGGTTGGTGGTAGTGGCATAATTTGCCACATCGGTTTTCGGTTTAAAGGTGGTCTTAAACCACCCATCGTTACCAGATGTAAAGGGTAGATATTTTACTATTTCCCTTCCAAATTCATCGTATACGATCGGTTGGACAATATCATTTTTTAGCCCAGGAGATGCCTGCATGCTTACAGTTTGCAGAGGGCGCCCAAGGCCGTCAAAATACTGAATAGTTTTTGCCTTGTCACCAACGGTCAACGAATCAACTCCCGAGCCTGTAGTGATACCCTTTTTTAATACTATTTGCTCAATAATATAATTATAGTTATTGGGTGGATAGGCTACCAGTAAGTTAACATCTTTGTATACTTTGAAACCAACGTTGTCAGTAACAGTGAATCTAAAAACGTAGTTGCCTGGCAGCGAATATCCAATAGTAATTTGCGGATTGCCATTCATCACGGTCGGAGAACCTGATATCTGCGTCCAGATAGATGTGATAGGTCCCTCGATATCTGAACCGGTGCCATTAAACACTACTTTGTTTAGACTGTGATCATTGGTAAGCTTAACACTTTGATCAGGGCTCACGACTGCCGTGGGGGCATTATTCATAGTGATGAGATATGGCACACGTGGATTACTCTCGCAAGATGTTGTTGAATACTTAGTAACATAATAAGTTGTGTTTGAAGTCAGCACAGGTGTTGTGGTGCTGATTGGCGATCCCAAGGTTGGTGAAGTATACCATCTGTAGCTTTCATTTGCCCCGGCACCACTGGCAGTAAGTGTTGCTGGCGTGTTGGGAAGCAGATAAAAAGGCTGTATAACTGTTGGGGGTGTGAGCAACGGCACAACCGTAACAGCTGAACTTGAATTGTCACTGATTGCCGTTGGGCTAATAAGACAACCTGTAGAATTTGTCACCTTAACCTTAACGGATTTCAATTGTGCTGCCGATGAGGCTGTTGTGCTGAAAGTACTTGCAGTTTGACCTGGCGCATCGATACCATTTACCTCCCACTTATAACTACTTATTGGTTGACTAGAAGATGCGGCAAAGGCCACACTTTCGCCTTGACAAAATGAATTTTTTGGAATAGGTGCAGACACCGTAAAGGCTAGCCGGGTAGTAATTGTTGCTGCTAACGAATTCGATGTACCCGTTGTGTAACAACTGGCACCCGCATCTGTCGATACCACACAAGTAAAAACATCACCTGTTGTGACTACATCAGCATTGTTTACTGGCACCAGCATTAATACGTAAGAAGGCAGACCTGAAGAATTGGAACTAATGTTAACTCCATTTTTCTTCCATTGGTAAGTTAAGTTTCCAATCGGATTGGAAACAGCAGCACTTAATGTGAAACTTGATAACGAACAGATTGTTGTAGTGCCGGTAAGGCTAACGCTAAGAGCAGTTAAAGGATTTACGGTTGCCGTTAATGAGTTCGAAGTTACAACAACAGGCGATGAACACGGATTGCTGCTCGTAACGACACAGGTTACTAGCTGACCATTTGTAAGGGCATTGGTTACATAGTTAGGGCTGCTGGTTGAACCTGGCGCTGGATTGCCGTTCACCCTCCAACTGTAATCCGGTGAAGATCCTGCATTAAGTGCGGCAGCAGTGAAGCTAATAAAATTACCCGCGCAAACATTAGTACTATTATTACTGCTAATCGTCACAGAAGGAATTACAGTAGAGGCAATTGTGAATGATGGGTAGTTTTCTATTCCACTATTTGGAGCTGAGCTACACGAATAACTTGCCGCTACATAAACATTCGCTTGGGCGCTATTCCACTTTACTCGTATTGAATTCGAGGTCTGACTAACAATCGTATAATTTGAACCTCCCACACTCCACACTACGTCGGAACAACTACTCCGAGTGTAAATAAAATAATTTTCCGATCCCACACATGGACTGCCTGACTTTACAATAAACTGCGCAACAGCATTGAAAGTAGGAAGCATAAAAATGAGCCATACCAATGTCCATTGCAAGGGCATTCGAGAACATTTAAGTGGCATCAATTGAATAGTTTTGGAAATTAAACCCATGTTGAAAAGATTAACTATAGACTAAATAATTACTCAAAATGTGACTCTACTTTATTGAAACCTTACCATTCAAAATTTCTTGGTAATTAATTTACCTTGAAATTATAATCGGTTTTCTTTAGGATATTCTTCTTATCATCCTTAATAAATGTTAACCTGCCGTTCTCGTATTCATAATAAGTGGTGATGCTATTTGCATCCGTCATAGAGGTTACACCTACCAGTGGCTTGTATGTGTAAGTCGTCATTAATGCACCCAACGGATAAAGGCGAACTTCATCAATCTGAATGGAGCCACTACCCGCGCTCAGCACAAGGCTATTACTGGTGGGAAGAGTGATTTCCTTTTTATAAAGAATCCATCCGTTAGCGTCCGCCAAAGAGTTAGAAACATTTGTAACGGTTATTCCCGTACCACTAATTACGATAGGACTCTTGGCATAATATTCAAGAGAATACTTTCCAATAGGTAAAATCTTGCTACTCATTGTAACAGTAGGTGTAAGTGCTTTAAAGTAAAAGCCGGTTTTAGCAATTGATGAATTGCTAATTCCAACTACACTAAAAACCCAATTCCCTTCATCAATGCCAGACTCAAAACTGGTATAGGCAACCTTGTCATAATCCCCACCCACAACCTGAGCAATAGGGTATTTTTTTCCATATCCCCATAGATATGATTCTTTCACATCACCAATTCTGCCTCGCTGAGCTATATTTCCCTGATCATCATATTTATCAAAATTAATCCTTGGCACATAGTATGAAGGAAAATTGAGATTCGTTCCTGCTATTGTTGGAGCTATGTAGGTAGTGATTGGTAATTGGGTTTCCAATACAAGCACTTGAGAAGGCACAACCTGATTCAGGTTATTGCTATTTTGGATGTACTTTGTCGCCTGGCCTGCAATCAATGCCGGTGTGATGTCACTCGGTCTTTTAAACAAGGTGTAACTTTCTATAACCGCTGAATTGATATTCTTATCCTGCAGCATTTTTATTCCATATGCTGTTCCGGAAGTAGCTGCCGGGGCTGCAAAATCTGTTGGATAAAGACTATGCACCTCATGAATTTCCCCTTTACTATTTGTTGTTTTTACCAACCTCAACTCTTGGTTAGGTGTGTACTCGTAATTTGTAATGCTAACAAGAGAGGATGAACCAGAATAATCAGTCTCGGTTTTACTTAATAGTTGACTCCATTGCGAAGTAATGGGATAGAAATACATGGAGTAAGCACAAGCAGCACCGCCTATGAATGTCTGATGATTTTCTACCGCCATTGCCGGAAGCCTTTGCATATCAACTACCGAATAAGAATTCTCAATGGACTTGATCAATCTGGTTTTGTCGTAAATCTCCTGTTTCAAAAGTTTTCCATTCATAGGATTTAAATCGGTAGGCAAACCAACAGGTCGACTTTTATAAGGAATATTTACGTTGATATCGCTCTGAATAAAAAAATACTCCATGATTTTACCATTCGTCCCCTGGGCTCCATGTAATTCAGACACCTTACTATAACCAACAGAACTTCCTCCTCCTAAACTAACCTTGCTGGTAGCGTGGCGCTCAAAAGAATAATCGGTCCAGAGAGTAGTTATCGTGAGCTCAGGTGTAACAATTGTCTCTCCACCGAAAGTATGGTTTTGCCTACCATAATCCGGTTTTATCAAAGCTTTTCCATCTGAGACCGCAACATCGATACCATCAATATTCACCGGATTATCGTATACATATTCTTTTACCTGGCTATTGGCATTGTTCATGCCATCAGAGGATGTTATCCTTTTTATTCTAACTCCACCGGCAGGTTTATTTTTTGTATAAGCAGGACTTTTTAGTCTTCTAATCTTCGTAGAAATTATTGCAGTGCAGGGACGCGCCCCAGGCTCAAACTCAACCTCAAAATGGTAGCTTCCTGAATTTAAACGTATAGGTTCTGAATACCGGTAATTTGGTTGGTCGTTAGAGGACAAGACAGGGGGAGGCATTGTGTAATCGACCAAACCAGTGGCGTTATTAATCATTTTTAATTTTATAGCAGCTAATAGTCCGCCCGTATTACCGTTAAAGTTTAGTGACATCTCTATTAAAATGTTTTTCGTAAATAAAGGGTCAGCTTCTTTAATGGTGAAAGTTGCACTATTGACATTTTCATCTGTGCTAGGAGGAACTCCATTTGTGGGTGGGGCGTAATGAATCCCAATAGCTTGGTATGGATCATAAGTGTAGTCATCCAAATCGTCACCTACACGCAAGGTTGCATCATATCTATTGCTTTCAAATACAAAATCGGTTTTGCCCCCGGTAGGGTATTGAATTGATTCAATTAACCCAGCACCTGAATAGGTCGGATCCACAGACCTATTTGCGCCAGTAAACTCACCCCAAACGAGATCGAGATCTGGAGCTCGGCCAACCTTCACCCAGCCTGCATATGCTGGTACCAAAATGCTATTATTCATTCCATTATAAAATCCCCAATGATCTTGTGCAAAAGAAAATTTAGACGGCAGGGCTAGACTATTATATTTAAGACTCCATTTATGGGTTTCACCTCCAATTGATTCCACAACTTCATCCAATCTCAATCGCTTAAATTCAATCAAACTTGAAGCATTGTAATAGGAATATTGGAGAGAATACTTCTTCAATGGTTGAGCATTATCACCGTAAATACGAACCTCTTCCAGCCGTCTGGCGTACTGCAAATCCTCTCGTGTACCAAAGCCTGCGGGGCCTTGTTGTCCCCTATCAAAAATTATGTAGCCATTTTCAAAGGAGATTTTTTCAAGATAAAGTTGGGAAAATGTTTGTGATATATCAGTATAATCCACTTGGGGCAAATTACCACTGTAAACTTGAACATGATATGTTTTTTGCACAGGCTGCGCCTCTGTTCCATAAGTAAAATCAATTTTTTTATTTGAAGGCGAAACAATCTTTGATAAATACCAACTGCTTACAGTGCTTTCTCCATACCCAACGTATTCCCGCGCCTTAAAATAATACTTAAACCCACTATTGTCTGTTATAAGCCAAATTACCAAACTGGGGTTTACTAATGTGATGGGCTGATCATTGTCATCAACAGTTTCAATCTTCAAGGGAGTTTTTTCACTGAAGTGAATTAATTTGTTTTCGTTGTATTTTCTATCAAAAACAAACTGCCCGGAGTAGTTCAAAAAATTAAAATGGAATACATCTGGCTCCCAGTCAAGGTTAAGGTGATTTAAAGTCTGGAAATCTTTAACGACTCCATTCACAAGCAAATCGCAGCCGTGCAAATCGCTATACGCTTCAACTCCTCCAACATATTCACAAAATCCATTGCGATAAGGATTTTCAGGATCGCAAACTCTGTCAGGCATGTCAGGGCTTTTCAAGAAACCATGATCCGGATGAAAATCATTTAATGATCGCATCGTCCTGCTGATTACACCACCAGCTTGCAATGCCCAATTTAACCCTACCCAACTCGCCTCATCTTCTACCTTAATCCCACCAGAATGATAACTTAATGAAATTGGAAGTTCAAGACCATCGAGACTAACATTATAAAGCGGAATGGAAATATTTGCAACCCCTGTATATTTTCCTACCGGTACATCACCAAATCTGCCTAATGAAGCAGCATTTGGAGAAGGGGGTATAATGGAATTTAGCGAGGCAGGGTTCACCTGACTAAATGATTTCATCGAGATTATAACTAAACTAAAAAGTACGATCTTTTTAATTGCCGTCAACCAGATATGTTGGTTCCAAAGAGTGTAATTGTGAAGCATCTGCTTAAACTTTAAAATGTCTTTTGTCTTTAATTTTCTAGGCCTTAACTATCAATTTACTTCCCCGTCAGTGCCTCCCAAGTGAGCTCCACAGTGCGGAAATTTCTTTCGTGTGATCTTAAATTCTGCATATGTCAGAATGAATGGAAGTTACTTCCATAAATCCAATTCCAATAGTAAGTAGTCAGATCAGAAAACTATACTTTTAAAAATCAGCATTGCAACTAAGTTCCAGCCAAAGCTTCAACATCTCTATTATATTTCTATAAAGCGAGAAGGGATAACCTTCCATTCATAATAAAATTGCAAGCATTGAAACATTCTCTCATAGCCTTTTAGCTAACAAAATTGTCCACCAACATGAAAGCATCATCAACACTTAAATCTGTTAAGTTTTTTATTCTTTTGCAAGTCTCCTTAAGGAATTATTTTTTTTCGAGATGATCTTCAAAGAAAATCCTTACAAATATCTAACGAAATCCGTACACGTAAACAAATTCCATTGAGATCATCTCTATAACATCTACTTTTCCTTCTCAACCGAAAGGGAAGGGGGCGAAGCCAAATAGAAAAAAATTTTTAGCGATGCCCTTAAATCAAAATGAGATTAACCAACAACCCCTATAAAAACACAAGAACCAACAAATCCCAAGAATAGATCTTTAAACTCGAAACTTTAAACTCGAAACTTTAAACTCGAAACCTTAAACCCTAACAATTCACCTCCAACCCCCTCCCCATCAACTCATTCAATTTGTTTTTCAAACTCAACGGCTGCAATATGCTTACATTCGGACAGAAACTTAACAATAAGGAAATCAATTCATAATTCACAATCAACTTCAAGCTAATCGTCAACCCGGTTGCATCATCTTGAATAGCCTTTTGCGAATGGTGCAGGTGTTGTGTTTTAATGTAATGACCTTGGTTTACTGTAAACCACAATACAATATCTTCAATAGGTCCTTGAGCATGCATAATACCAATGGTGTGCTTAAAATATTGTTCATGACTTAAAGTATTGTTCTTTTTATAAACTACTGGTTCATTCCGTATACCTTCAATCCTGTCGAGTGCAAGTGTTAGTAATAATTGCCGCGTTTCGCTGTAACCCAGCACATACCAAAAATTTTTATACTCCTTCAAAAGATAGGGATGAAATACATGGTCATCTGGTAACGCGGCTGTGAACTTATGGTATGTAATACGCAAAGGTTGCTGATGAGTAATCGCGTTGTGTAAATCATCTAAATACTCAATACCTCTATAATAAGGAGCACGCTCAAATTCAATACAGTTTTGTGCCGGCATGCTTTGCTTACCAACCTGATCAACGATGCGCACCACTTTGTCAATCGCACCTTCAAAGTATTTTACAAACTGAGCGCCTTTGTATTGCTGTATAACATTAACCGCCAACGAAAGCGAATGCAACTCTTCTGCACTTAACGGAATGGCATCAATAGAATATTCCGAGTCAGTATAATAATATCCCTTGTTAATCTTACTATATCCAATGGGCGCATTATATTTTAGTCTTGCATCATTACGCATGTTGTCAATGTCGTAATGCAGTGTCCTGACTTCCACCACTAAATCATGTTTAGCCAATGCTTCAATCAGTTCTTCCTTGGTCCAGTACCGATGTTGTCGGTTAGTGAAACAGGAATTAAGAATGCGATAACGCAAATAGGGATTTTTTCCTGCTGCCATACATCGTTATATTTTTGAATTTGAAAGAATCAATTACTCACAACCTACATTTATCCTAAACCCAAACATAAACAATCATTTCTAAAATTAGACTTAAGGGCATCTCTAAAAACCTCCGCGAAGGGATGAGGCCATTAAAAAATGAGTTTTCAGAGACACCCTCAAGACTTTAAACTTTAGATTCGAACATTGAACCATGAACCTTGAACCCACAACGTCCCTAAGACCTCCCGTAGATGTCCCGTAGATGTCCCAGTCGCTCCCGCTGAAATCCGCTGGTTCATCCGGATAAAAAATCAAAAATATTTTCAGCAAAAAAGCAGACTGCAAACTGGTTGCAATCTGCCCCTATACTTTTGAATCATCAACCAGCACAGAAATGCTTTGGTCATGCGTTGTCACTTTAAACAAATAACTATATGCCAAAACAAGAAAGTTTAATCAAGTTCACCGGTAAGATGGATGGAATTTCATTTTACAAGAACAAAGACGGTCACTTTGCACGCAAAGCTAACGGCCCCGACAAAAACCGTATTCTCACGCATCCAAAGTTTCAGCGAACGCGTGAAAACATCTCGGAATTTTCAAGTCTGTCCATTACAGCAAAAATATTCCAGGCGGCCTTCAAGCCAGTTTCAATTTTAATGGACTCTAATTTGCGAAACAGACTGGTGAAAGTATTTCGTGTAACGGTGAAAAGTGCAGAAGGAATACGCGGACAACGTCCGGTATTAATCACGGAACACCGCAGCGTATTGAAACACCTTGAACTGAATATTAACCAGGATTTTACCAAGACGTGCGCGTTTCGATTTACATCTACCCATAATGCTTCACGCAACGGTGCCACCATCACAATCGAACCGTTCGTTCCCTTGGAGATGATTTCTGCTTCAGCATCGGCTACACACTTTCGGCTTGTGCATATCTTGGGTGTGGTTCCAGATGTTGTGTACAACTCAACCAGCCAGCGCTACGAATCGGCTGATTCTTTTTTCGATGGCATGAATCAAATTGCATTTTCGGAATACCTGGCTGCCAAAGCCGACCAACCGATCAACATTGTGCTGGAGTGTGCACTTCAAGGCGCTCCGCCATTAGGTGAAAAGGTTAGTGTTGTACAGAGTATTGGGATTATGTTATATGAAAAAATCGCCAACGTGTATTATCCGCTCAATCAAGGTAATGCTATGAAGGTTATCGATTTATTCTACACTTAAATTTCCAGCAATAAAAAAGACATGAGCGATCAGGTCTTTTTTTTATGTCTACACAGACCACAGTCGACAGTCGACTATGGTCTGTGTACTTTATTACGGTTTTTCAATCACAGTAATAGGGAAGTCATTACCAGTAATGTATCCGGTTGGGTATTGCGCTGTACCACCATATTGCTTAGTCAATTCAGGAACACGGTCTTCCATGTAGAATTTAAGTTCGTTTACCGTTAGCTTCTTGTCACCGTTGTCACCTTTTCCATCCATGGCTTCTAATAATGCATAGGTAAATACACCGTGCTTCAATTGCTCAAACTCTGTGGCGAATTGCTTTGATCCGCTGGATGCAATCGCAACGATTCCTGTGCTACGGGCGAGTTGTACAATTGCTTTCTCATCGGTTGCTGCGCCACGCACATTAAAATTCTTTAACGCTGCACCAGAGTGACAAGCATCAAGCAGCATTAATAACTTCTGTGATTTCACTTGTGTAAATAATTCTCTCACCTCTTTCATAGAAATTGCTTTTGTCTGAAGTTGTTTCGGGTCACCATAGAGTTTAGTTACATCTGTTGGCACAAAATAGAATTCATCTGCATTGTCTTCATCAATTGTTCCGTGGCCAGCATAATAGAAAATGAATAAGTCCTCAGGTTTTGCCGCGGCTGCAATTGCTTTAAAGCCTTTCAAAATATTTTCCTTGGTTGCATCCTTATCGTAAATACCAATGGGATTAACGCGTTTAAATATCGACTTACCTTTGTCCTGCACTTTTGCTAAAAATGCCTGCGCATCTGATTTAGCGTAATTCAAGTTGTAAGATGAATTTTGATATTCATTGATTCCTATTGTTAAAACATGAAGGGTAGAGGTCGCAATTATTTCACCTTTATATTCAATGTCCAAAACATCGGCACGTGATTCAACTTTCTGAAAATTCAACACCTTAACTTTAAACTCATTATTTTCATTGGCCATTTCTACAGCATAGGTGCGCACAATCTTATCGTCTTCACCCTTAGTTTTTAGGTTTTCAGTGTCCGTAATAATGAGCTTATCGTTTTGGTAGATGTTAATTTCCTTAATACCACCTCCACCATCATAAACCTCAACAGTAAGCGGAATAGTTTTAGCCTGAGTATAGAATTTACCTTTGTCGTAATGAAGTAAATCGGTTGATCGTGTAGTTGCAGTAATATCAAAAATGGCGGCTGAAGGTCGTTGTGTTTTGCTCAGATCAAAAATCCGTTCGCCCGATTCACGCAAAATATCCTCTACACGTTTACCTTGAATGATACTCTTCTCCATTTGCTTTGGTCTGTACAAAATTTCGAAGTATTGTTCAGCCGCGTAAAAATCAGCCAGCTGCATAATACCACGATTCACATGCCATCCGAAATATTGACTACCTGCAGAAGAGCATGAAAAATATCCGCGAGGTGTCCAGCACACCCATTCATTATCTTCAGTAAGGAATAATGTGGCAAATGGAATCACAGTTTCACCAAGAGAGTGAAGCGTCTCTTCTAAATTCTTATAGGTTTTATCTCCGTTTGATTTAAGGAAATTAATCACCGTTTGCCATGCAGTTTTTGAAGGTTCCTTTGTAAGTGAATCCATGGGTAACGAATCAAAGAACTTCGACCAGTCATCTCCCAATCCTTCATACGCTTTTCTTATACTAGGTGCGTATCCTGTCTCGGAGAGTTTCCAAAGTATGATCGATTGATCTTCACCTCCAGAGGCCATATACTTTCCATCATTGCTGATGGATACTGACCGAACCGCACCATAATGTCCAATGAATTCCTTGTTGAGGAAGCCATTTTTATCATACATCTTTAATGAGAAGTCGCTGGCCACAACAACATTTCCATCGGCCATTCCCTGAAAGTCGAGTATGCGGCCATCTTGATTTGGATCGGTTTCAATGAGTTTACCTTTTGGTAACTCGATAGAGTTTTCACTTGCCTGAACAAGCTCTTTATTAAAATCTTTTGCTGTTGGATTATAAACTGATGGATTTCTGTTTACGGTTAAAGAAGCGAAATCAAAACTTGATTTGAATTGTGGTTTCCCGCTTTTAGTAAGATCGCGACAAATAAAAAGATCGAGTCCTTCACCAAAACCAAGATCCTGTATGGCACTACCCTTACCCTTTATTCTTCTAATGGTCATGCCATTGATTGGGTTCCATAATAGTATTTCGTTGTTTGTTCCTCCAGCTGAGGCTACAATATAATTTCCGTTGCCCGAGGGAGAGAAGGCCGCACTGAACACGGTGTTATCATGTGCTTCGTAGTCAGTAAATTTTGCTCCTTCTGGTACTTTCCAGCTCATCCCTTTACCGGTTACATCCAAGCCAACCAATATTTTTGAGTCAGATGAAAATGCAATTGCATTGATGGGATTCGTAAGCCTGTCAAATTCTTTTAAAACACTTCCATCTGCACGCCATAAGATAAGGGCGTTGTCAAGACTACTGCTGGCCATGAAAACGCCATCTGGTGAGTATGTTACCTTATCAATATTCTGTTTGTGTTTTTTTAAAACGCGAGGTTGGAATTTAGTAATACCCTTATCGATACCACCTAAATTAAAAACCAAGATATCTTTACTTTCATGAGAAACCGCTAGTTCTTCAGTTTTTGAATTGAACGATACACAGGAGACTTGTGATGGAACGGGTATGGAAGTGATCATTTTTAATATTGGCTCGGTATCCACTTTCCATATCTTAACAACATTATCAGCACCACCGCTGGCCAGGAGATTTCCTTTTCCATTAAAGCTCAAACTCATAATAACATCTGTGTGTCCTATGGCTGTGCTTACTTGAACACCCTTCTCAACATCGATAATGATAATGTAATTATCTTTTTCAGAGTTTACTTTATATCCTGCAACGGCTAATAATTTTCCATTGGGCGAAAGAGCTGACGCATACAGCATACCTTCGGGGCCATCGCCAATTTGTGATTCGAATTTTTTATCCATCTCGCCATTCTCTACATTCCACACGCGAATCGTTTTATCTTCCGATATGGAAATAATTTTCTTTCCATCAGGCGTAAAAAGAAGATTGTGAATTTTGGCCGAGTGACCCATCGGGTTAATGACGATGCGAGGAGCCTGGGCAATACTTTGTTGAATAGTCAATACGAGAGCAAGAATGCTCAACGAATAATTTAGCCTTAACTTGAACATAGTTTTTGGGATAAGAAGTAAATCTACTTATTTTTTAGGGCTAAATGGAATAGCCGCCCAAGAGATGTTAAATGAGGAGTTAGATGAGGTTTTATTACGATCGCTTATCAGATTTGGGCTTGCGTGCCGACTCCTTCAGTCACTGGTTGTTTCGTACTTCTTGAAATTTACTTGCTTGCCAGAAAAACATTCCGAAGAACGCGAGAAAGGAAGTAAATATTAGAATCATAGCGCTGTGTTTTGTGATACAAAGATGGAGCATAACAGAGGGGTAGTTTTTATAGAATAACCCCAAGTTGCACCAAAGTAAGATTTATCATTCTTCTAAAGATTCTCATGGAAACCATCCATCCAAAAAAGCCAGAAATTAATTTTTGCCCCATTATCTTTCGGAAATTTACCGAATCTAAAAATTTTCTCATGACGAATAAAACTCAGGGCAAGTGCTGGATCATACTTTTGATTTCTTTACTGACTTGCATTTCTTACACCTTACCCGTTTTGGCACAAGAGCAGGATACTACTTCTGTTCCTAAAGATTGGTTTCTACGCGACCCCGAAACCGATCATGTACAAGGCGTAAGTGCCGATCGTGCCTACACCACTCTTTTAAAAGGAAAGCTCTCTAAAACAGTACTAGTTGCCGTTATCGATTCCGGAATTGACATTGAGCATGAAGATTTAAAAGATATAATCTGGGTAAACGCAAATGAAATTCCTGATAATGGAATAGACGATGATAAAAATGGATATGTAGACGATATCCACGGATGGAATTTCATAGGGGGCAAAAATGGAAATGTAGATCAGGATACCTATGAGGTAACTCGTGAGTATGCGCGGTTAAAACCAAAGTATGAAAATGCTGAAAACAAAAAGCTTAACAAGAAAGACAAGGCTGAATATGAGTACTGGAAAAAAGTAAAATTCAAATACGACCGTGATTTTAAATCGAACAAAGAACAGTTTGATAAGTATGATCAGCAATACAGTTTATATGCCAATGCCTTAAAAGTAATTACTTCATGCGATAGCATAATCCGGTTGAATCTAGATGGAAAACCAGTAACGAAATCATCATTACTCTCAGTGACCTCAACCGAACAGGACGTAGTCTTTTCAAAGCAAACACTTTTAAAAGTATTAGAGAGCGTTGGCGATGATGTTGAGGTCGGTGCTTTCCTGGAAGAAATAAAATCATCCCTTGTTCAATTGAAAGAAGCCGTTGATCATTATCACACAGCGGTTGCTTACGGATACAATCTTGATTTTAACTCCCGAACTATTATCGGAGATAATCCTGCCAACCTTTACGAGAAAGGATACGGCAATAATGATGTTGAAGGCCCTGATGCAAAACATGGAACACACGTGGCTGGTATTATTGGTGCCAACCGAAATAACAGTATCGGAATAAAAGGTATTGCAGATAATGTACGCATCATGTCAATACGTGCTGTGCCGAATGGAGATGAGCGTGATAAAGATATTGCGAATGCTATTCTCTATGCTGCCGATAATGGCGCTCAGATTATTAACATGAGTTTTGGCAAATCATTCTCACCCAACAAGGAAGCGGTAGACAAAGCGGTGAAGTATGCAGAAGCGAAAGGTGTATTGTTAATTCATGCAGCCGGTAATGATAATGACGACATGGATAAAGAATCGAACTTCCCAACGCGTACCTATAAAGATGGAAAACAAGCAAAAGCATGGCTTGAAATAGGAGCATCAGCTTCGGGTAGTGACCAAGATTTTGTTGGCTCTTTCTCCAACTACGGAAAAAAAACAGTTGACTTGTTTGCGCCTGGTGTTCAGATATATTCTACAACACCTAATAATACCTATGAAGATTTGCAAGGAACCAGTATGGCCTGCCCAGCTACCGTTGGCGTAGCAGCCTTGTTGTTAGAATATTTTCCTGATCTAAAAGCGGAGCAATTAAAATCCATTCTCAATCAATCTACGCGCAAGTTTGATGGATTGAAAGTAACTAAGCCGGGAACTGCAGATCAGGTTCCTTTTAGTCAGTTGAGTATTTCTGGCGGAATCATTAATGCTTATGAAGCTGTGAAATTGGCTGCTAGTCTCAGCAAGACGACTGTCAATAAATAGGCAGTTAAATGTGACAATAGAACTCTGAATTATCCAAAAAAAATAGCCTAATGAAAATCATCAGGCTATTTTTTTTCTATTTAAGCGGTTATTTTTTCTCCACCTCCAAAGCTTTGAGCTCAACCAATTCAGGCAGGGTACGATTCATTTTCAAAATCTTAATCCGATATCCATCCGCCACAATCTCTTCGCCTTCTTTCAGATCGAATGGTTTTTGGCTGAGTAGTAAACCTGCCAACGTTTCGTATTCTTCTGATTCTTGAAAAGTAGGTTCAATAATTTTATTGATATCCCGCAAAGGAGAAGTCGCTAACACTTCGTATCCATTACCTACTTGTGTTACAATTTGAGTTTCATGATCGTGTTCATCCTGAATCTCTCCCACCAATTCTTCCAGAATATCTTCTAGTGTAACGATACCAATCGTTCCTCCATACTCACTAATCACAATTGCCATCTGCACTTTCTTCTTTTGAAATTCACGAAGCAAATGATCAATTCTTTTATTTTCGGTAATGTAGTAGGCTTTACGCATTACCTCTGCCAGAGTTTTGCCGCTCTTCTCAACAAAGTTTTGAAGTATATCTTTTGCGTAAAGTATGCCGATAATTTCATCTAGACTTTTATCGTAAACAGGGTAGCGCGAATATCCTTCACGGAAAACAAGCGTTGCCGCTTCCTCCAATGAGATGTTTACATTGAGCGGAGAAATTTTCATGCGAGGCACCATGACTTCCTTTACCACACGATCATCAAAATCAAAAACATTTTGGATGAGTTCGCGCTCACTACTTTCTATCGCTCCTCCTTCTTCACTTTCGGCAATGATTAATCTCAACTCTTCTTCCGAATGGATATCGCGTTCGCTTATTGGTTTTATGCCAAAAATCTTTAAGATCAAATTGGCGAACCCATTTAGCAAACGTATAAAGGGTCTGAATATGAAATAGAAAATCCGTAATGGAATGGATAAGAACAACGTGGTTCTGGCGGGGTATCGAATGGCAAGAGACTTGGGCGCTAATTCTCCGAAAACAATGTGCGCTACGGTAAGGACAGCAAAGGCGATAGGCAATGCAATGCGATGCGCCATTTCTTCAGTCAATTCAAAACCTAAACCATGAATTGTATTCAGGATAATTTTAGACACTACATCCTCACCTACCCAACCCAAGCCAAGACTGGCAAGGGTAATTCCCAACTGAGTTGCTGCTAGAAATCCGTCAAGATTATCGATTATTATTTTTGCTGCCCGTTTGGAGGCCGTGCCTGTTTGGAGTGCAATCTGCGAAGACCTTACTTTAACGATGGCAAACTCTGCCGCAACGAAGAACCCATTTAGGATAACCAGGGCAATGGTAATTAGAAGATCAATGGCCATATTTTCTCAAAGATAGCAGTATTTACAGCTTCCCTGATAATTCAATTTATTTGGTGGTGAATAGGGGCTCTTTACAAAACTACTTTTTTAAATGAAATAAGAATGTTTCCCTGCCGGCCTATTCTACTTTATAACTGAATTGTTACGCTGTATCGTAGCTAAAATCACTCAATAGCCCCGTTTACAACAACTACTTTTTCCCAGCTGGCTTTATTTTGCTCTATAAATTTCTTGTGTGCAGGGTGAATATCGTAAGCTAATATGTCCGATTCCTTTTCAAAAGTAACGTAGTGCATCACATCATATTCAGGTTCGGAGGTGCTCTCGCCCTTTACCGTTTTACCAGCACGGTAAGACAATACTTGTTTCACTTCTTTTACAAAAACCTCAAAATCCTTCATGTGTTTCTTGCGGGCATCGGCAGACGCATCTGCTTTGAACTTAAAGGCCACAACGCGTTGAATTTTTGGTTTGGGTTTCTTCTCATCTTTCAACGAAGTGGTAGAAGAGGTGAGTGTAATGGTAAGAATGAATGCGATGAGATAGAAAAAAGCTTTCATGGTATTATGGTTTTAAAAATTGAATGTTGCGTTTTAATCCTTCAAGTTTAGTGCGCTTCACTGCCGATCGTTTAAAAAGTTTTTCAAAAACTTCATCCGTAATTTCTACCCAATCCTTCGGAGTCATCTTGTTTAAATTAGCATGCGGCTCAAACCTTGATTCTGTTGTTGGTTTTGAAAATTTATTCCAAGGACAAACATCCTGACAAATGTCGCAGCCGAAAATCCAGTTTTCAAATTTACCTTTCACGTCAGTTGGAATTTCTTCCTTGAGTTCGATCGTAAAATAAGAAATGCATTTACTTCCATCCACAACATAGGGTTGTGTTATAGCATCAGTCGGGCAAGCATCCATACAGGCAGTACAGGTTCCGCAGTAATCTTTTGTTGGTCCATCGTATTCTAGTTCCAGGTCCAGAATAATTTCAGCAAGGAAAAAGAAACTTCCTAACTCACGATTGAGCAGCAAACTATTTTTTCCTGTCCAACCTAAACCACTCTTGCTTGCCCACGCTCGCTCCATTATGGGTGCAGAGTCAACAAACACGCGGCCAGCTACCTCTCCTACCTTACCTTGAATTTCTTGAAAGAGCGTTTCTAGTTTTTCTTTTACTACGAAATGATAATCTTCTCCGTAAGCATACTTGGCAATTTTTAATTCTCCTGTCTGCGCTAAATCTTTTTGAGGATAATAATTGTACACTAAACTGATAACCGATTTTGCACCCGGCACAAGTAAGGTAGGATCGAGTCGTTTGTCGAAATGATTTTCGAGGTAGCTCATTTTTCCTTGGTAGCCACGCCTTAACCACGCTTCTAATTTGGGAGCTTCCTCTTCTAAAAATTTCGCTTTGGAAACACCACAAAAACTAAAGCCCAACGATTGGGCTTTAGTTTTGATGAATTCGGTATGTTGATGAGTGTTCACAAGCTGGTTTTCACTACCACAATTTTATTGGATAATCTCCTTTATTAACCAACTCCATAATTTTTGCAGACACCATTTCCTTGTCCTCTTTGTATGTAACACCAAACCAAACGTTTCCACCAGAGATTACTTTAACCTTTCCCTTACCTTCTTGTATCAGTTGGTTGATGAAAAGAGGAATAAAAAATTCCGCTTTAATGTTTTGAGAGTTGTTCTTTAAAAAGTCGATAAACTTCTCTTCGGTGTAACCGAAAATAGAAGGATGGAATCCCCAGAAGTTCATGGATGTTGGAGTTTCAGGATCCATTATCAAATCGCCATCCTTTTCTTTCGAAATAATTTTTCCGTTTTCCTTTACGATAGTTGTTCGTTCGACAACCGATATCAGATTATTATCCGCATCACGATCGCCACAACCGCGTGATACACTTCCGTATTCAGATAAAACATTTTTCAAGGTATACCCTACCATCGCGTGAGCGCCACTGGTTTCATTTTTGAAAAAATTGGCAACTGATTCAAATGCGTAACGACCATAAAAATCATCAGCATTGATAACAGCAAATGGTTCTTTGATAACGTCTTTCGCGCAGAGCATGGCATGACCCGTTCCCCATGGTTTCATCCGCTCTGGATTTTTGTATTCAGCGGGTATTAATCTTTCCAGAGATTGGATGACAAATTCTACTTCCACTTTTCCTTGCAATCTTGGCAAGAACATTTCCTTAACCGTCTCCAAAATTTCATCTCGAACAATAAACACGACTTTCGTGAAGCCAGCGCGAATCGCATCGAAGAGTGAATAATCCATTATGGTCTCTCCGCTCGGTCCAAAGCCATCAATCTGCTTAATGCCTCCGTAACGGCTGCCTATTCCTGCGGCTAAAACAAGTAACGTCATTTTTTGTGGGTTTTTTTCTGTGCTCATCGGTTTTGGGTTAATTCTATTTCTCTATTTATAGTTGGTGTTTGCGCAAACATTCTTAATTTTCGATGATTTTGCAAGTTCAGGATTCAACTTCGAACGCTGCTTACAAGGTCGAAAATCAAATTCTGACGCCTTTTATCAAGTCTTCAAAAATATGGTTTATCTTTTAGATAGTGAGCCAGAGTCTGCAAACTTCTTGACAAATTGAATTGATTCATAAACCTTAGACCGAACCACCACTAAACTCATGAGCAATAAGCAGAAATCGTATCTCGTTCCCATGATCATCATTGGAGCCTTATTTTTTATTTTCGGATTTGTAACCTGGGTTAATGGCACGTTGATTCCTTACTTAAAAATTGCTTGTCAGCTCGAAACAGATTTGCAATCCTATTTAGTGGCCACGGCTTTTTTCATTGCCTATACCGTAATGGCAATTCCATCTTCTTATGTGCTGAGAATAACAGGTTACAAGAAAGGAATGGCGATAGGATTATTCATCATGGCAATTGGCGCCATTATTTTTGTACCTGCTGCAGAGACTAGAAACTTTAATTTATTCCTTGTCGGATTGTTTATTATCGGAACCGGTTTAGCATTATTACAAACAGCATCTAATCCATACGTATCTATTATTGGTCCTATTGAAAGTGCTGCCACCCGCATTAGCATAATGGGAATATGTAATAAGATAGCTGGCATCCTGGCTGGTCTTATTTTTGGTTACATCGCTTTAAGCGATGCCGATGTTCTTGTAAAAAGCCTAGAGACAATGGACGTTGCTACTAAAGAAGCAACACTCAATGAATTAGCGAGTCGTGTTATCGTGCCATACACTATCATTGCCGGAGTTCTTGTAGTTCTTGCCATTGCTATTTTATTTTCTGGCCTTCCTGATATTAACGACAATGGTGAAGACGAAAGTGGAGTGCCTTCAACAAGCTCAAGCAAGACAAGTGTATTTCAATTCCCGCATCTGGTGCTGGGAGTTATTGCTCTTTTCTTATATGTAGGTGTAGAAGTAATGGCTGGAGATACGATTATTAGTTATGGTAAGTCTCTTGGAATTGAATTATCTACCGCTCGATATTTTACACAAGGCACATTAGCATTTATGTTGGTTGGATACGTTGTAGGAATTATTGCTATTCCAAAATATATTTCTCAATCAAAAGCGTTAGCGATCTGTGCCATTCTTGGTGCAATCTTTACAGTTCTCGCAGTGGTTACGGATGGATATGTATCCGTTGGATTTATCGCAGCATTGGGACTTGCTAATTCATTAATGTGGCCAGCCATATTCCCATTGGCAATTGACGGGCTAGGGAAATTCACAAAGATTGGTTCTGCTATTTTGATTATGGCCATTTCTGGTGGTGCTATCTTACCTTTATTGTATGGAAAGGTTTCGTTAATGTGGAATACGCAGCATGCTTATTTACTGATGGTTCCCTGCTATTTATTTATTCTCTATTTCGCTACGAAAGGCTTCCGCGCAGGAAAGACAGCTTAAACTAATATTCTTCCCTCAGATTTAATCAAACCTCCTCAAGCTTGAGGAGGTTTTTGTTTGCTCGCTGAAAAAAAATAAAATTCTTTTGTCCATGTCCATGCGATTGATTCGTCAAGGGATTAAATTATGTTTAACCAAAACCCATTTACACTATGGAAAAGTACATGTTCATTTTTATCGGAGGCGATCCAAGTCATCTTTCACCCGAAGCACAGCAAGCACACATGCAGAAGTGGTTCGAATGGATAGAGAAACTTACAAAAGAGCAACGTTATGTTGCAGGTGAAGCCTTATTGCCAGGAGGTAAAACAATTAAAGGATCTAAAAAGACCATTACCGATGGACCGTTTACGGAGAGCAAAGAAGTAGTAGGAGGTTTTTTTGTAGTGAATGCAAAAAATCTGGATGAAGCCGTTGCTCTAGCAAAGGATTGCCCTGATTACGAACTAGGTGGGGTCGTTGAAGTTCGCGAAATTCAGAAATTTGATATGTAAAGTATGCGAATTAAAATTACAGCTATCGCGATGGCCATGGTGATGTATTAACCTTTGAAAACAATTTGATTGTTAAAGATGCCACCTATACGATGCGGAAATTCTACCGAAGAAGAGAATTCTACCGAAGATAAATTTCCTAGATTTATAGATGCATGAACAACAATTAAATCAACAGATCGGCCATCTCTTTCGTTATGAGGCGGGAAAGATGGCCGCAGTGTTGACACGCTTGTTGGGCTTTCAACGATTTGATATTGCTCAAGATATAGTTCAAGACACGTTACTAAAAGCCATGAACGTTTGGAAACTTAAAGGCATTCCAGAAAATCCATCGGCTTGGTTATACAAAGTTGCCAAACGCCAAGCCATCGATTGGTTGCGTCAGCAAAAGCTTCATGAAAGTATTCATGCTGAAATCAGTCTGGCGCTAAAGTCAGAGTGGACACTTACCCCAACGGTAAATCAACTCTTTCTTGAAAATGAAATTGAAGACAGCCAACTACGAATGATTTTTGCGTGTTGTCATCCTTCTGTTCCATACGAATCGCAGATCGCGCTCACGTTAAAAACACTTTGCGGACTAAGTATTTCAGAAATTGCGCAGAGCTTTCTCACCAATGATGAGACGATAACAAAACGATTATATCGCGCACGCGAAAAAATACGAGATGAGAAAATTAGTCTTGACTTGTCAGCGCCCACTACGATGCCTGGCCGTTTAGACGCTGTGCTTCATACCATCTACTTGCTATTTAATGAGGGATACAACTCTTCACATCCGGATCAATTGATTCGAACTGATCTTTGCGAAGAAGCAATTCGGTTGTGCTTACTGTTAACCCGAAACACATTAACGGATTTACCGAAGACGCGGGCGTTGTTGGCATTGATGTGCTTTCAAGCTTCAAGAGGTGATTCCAGATTGAACAATGATGGTACCATCATTTTGCTAAAAGATCAGGATCGTAAGCAATGGAATAGAAATTTAATTGAGAAAGGTAAAGTTTACCTTGACCGTTCGGCCGAAGGAGAAGACATTACCGAATACCATCTTGAAGCAATGATTGCCTGTTGCCATGCTGAAGCTTCTTCATTCGATAATACAAACTGGCAAAGAATCTACAAACTATACACTGCGCTCCTGGAAATAAAACCCAGTCCGATTGTTGAAATGAACAAAGCGATTGTGCTTGGATTTATGGATTCATTTCAATCTGGTTTAGACGCATTGAAAAAAATTAAAGGGCTTGATCAAAGTCATTTATATCACTCTGCGCTTGGCGATTTCAATTTCGAAATTGGAAATAAAAAAGATGCGCATCACCACTATCATCAAGCCGCACAGCTTACGCATTCGAATACCGACAAACTTCTGCTGAATAACAAAATGGCAAATTGTTCGGACACGGTGGTTTTGAAAGATTAAACTATCTCGCGGCACACGCTGCTTTAGTTGTAAAATATTTAACAAGTCAATTCACTCGCAAAGTTCTGCAGATGATGCCAGCAGTTACATTTTATCTGGCATTTATTGGCAACTCGAATAAACCATTGCATTAAGAGGATAAACTCTTAATGAAAATATTCTCTAGTTCTGCCGCTGTTGAATTAATTAATGATTCGTTCGTTTGTAATAGAAGTTCATTTGGCGATGTGGCTCTATACCCAACATGGATTGAATTTTTTATAAGATTTTCAGTAAACATTTTCGCATTCACATTCTCTAATATCAATTTAGTAATATTTGTCCCGTATGGAATTTTCTGAATTTTAAACTGACTGTGTTTGGCCAAATTTGTAAATAGAGTTTCTGAAATAGCTACTGATTTTGCATAGCGTTCTTCAAAGCCGTCCACATAATAGTTTGCTATCAAAGTAAATGGCCATGCCTGTGACAGACCCGAGCCAAACATTCTTCTTGTGTGGAATAACGGTTCTATAAAACTTTTTGGCCCCGCTAAAATCGCTCCTGAAGCAGCGTTAAAATACTTATAAAGAGAAACGTAAACGCTATCAAACAATGAACAATATTCTTTTACCTTAATTCCTGTATATGGAGTAACTAAGAATATACGAGCGCCATCGAGATGCATTTTAATATTATTTTTTTTAGCTAAATCAGAAATTTTTTTCATCTCCAAAAAGTCAAAAGTCTCTCCCAATTTTCTTCTCACAGGTGACTCAATCGAAATAGCTCCAATACGCGATGACACCCTTCCACTCTCTGTCCTCTTAATGACTTCCTCGACATCCTCAACAGTAAACGCAGCTTTATTAATGCCGAGTGGCAGTAAATTAATATTACTTAAAATTTGAGAGGCATCACCTGTGTCATTGTAAACGTGACTCTCCTGTTGCACGATTGCCCTATGGTTTTGTCCACAATGCGAACGAATAGCTATCTGATTGGCTAACGTACCAGTCGGCATAAAAATGGCAGCTTCCTTGCCTAGTAGGGATGCAAATTTCTCTTCCAACTCAGCAACACATCCACCTATGGAATAACTGTCTTCCTTCACTGTATTCTTTTCAGTGAGCTGGTTTAGCAATTGTGCATATTTTTTGGTTGTGAGATGAAGTCCGTCACCCATAAAACTTACTTCTGCCTTTCCTTCTCCTGCTTTTTTATCATGGGCAATTGACGAAAGACTAATTGAAGAAAGCACAGCCGCGATAGAAGACATTTTAACAAATTCTCTTCTTGGAATTTCTTTCATAGTTTATTGTCTACGTTTATTGAATTCATGTCTCTCGAATTTGATCCCACAATATTAAATTTATCTTTCAAATACTGTATCAATTTCTCGTTGCTTTGAATTGGCGTTTCTATTTTCAACTCTCCTATCTTTTCAATAAGCTTGCTATTGAAAATTGTTACGCGGCCGGTGTCTGTCGGCTTTGTACAAATTATATTCTTAACAAAATATGAATTTGGGTTAGTCCTCTTGTCCAAGCAAATAATATCAAAGTCTGCCACCTTAACCAGGTCCAAACTAAAAGTGTATCGCTTCGAATAATTCAATCCGTCCGATGACATTGAAACCAAGTACTCTCTTGTATTCCATTTGTCTATTTGAAAGTAATTTCTTCCGTCAAATTGTACTCCACTCTTAATCTCGATTGGAGTGACGAACAAGTCACCGTATCCTACATCAATCAGAAATTCTTTTTCCGTCTTAACATATACAGACATGTGATCAAACTCTGGCCCGAGAGTTCCGTCCTCATTGAAAATACGAGAAGCTATTATTCTGCTTGAGAAGCCTATCTCCGTCAAAAGCCAGTGAAACAACAAATTCAATTCGTAACAAAAACCGCCACGTACATCATTGACTACTTTGTTATAAACTTTCTCCACGGTTAAGTCGAATACCCTCTCGTAGTAAACGTCCAAATTCTCAAATGGAATTTGGTAGATGTGCTTTTTATGCAGTTTTCTTAATACATCGTCTGTAACGTCAATGACGTCAGTATAATCGATTCGTTCAAGATATTTTACTATGTCCAAAGGTAATGAGTGCAACGTTTGTGTTTGTGCAGTTGCGGAACTTTGAAAAACTAAATTGTCCGAGGTGGCCAAACGTTGAACGAAGATAAAAGCTTAAACCTTACACTTCACCCTGCTGTTGCATAAACATTGGTTAGGTGCAGCTATTATTTTCTCTTTATGGGTATCCAAATTTCTTCTTCAGAATTTGGGTCGGCATTTTTATATTTATCTCCTAAGATTTCAAAATGAGGCCTGTCATCCAATAAGAAATCTGAGTTTGGAATCCATGTGCTGAA
>JBKJOF010000105.1:0-7445 GCA_046595655.1 Chryseolinea sp.
AAAATAATTCCATAGCCGTTGCTTTGCTGTATTTTACGGAGTTTATTAAAGTCTTCAGCAATAAGAGTTGTGTTATCGTCCGAGAATGTTCCATCGGAATTTTCTCGCCACATAGACCAGTTGGGAGTTGTGTTTTTCATTTTTTAGTATTTTTAAGTAAGTCCTCTATGTCTTCATCACTCAATTGTCTTTTATCCTGAATTGCTTCTAATGTCTCAGTTTTCAATCCGCTATAGTCAATCAAAACAGTATCAGGTGAATGCTGACCAATCCAATTTTCAGGCATACTAGATGGATACTTTACTATGGCCCAATTGCAATCACTTAACGCGACCAGTCTTTCGAACTCTTCGTTATTCAAAAGTGTACTTTCACTTATAGGCCACAGTCTATCTTGTCGCTGGAAAATTATTTTAGTTCCGTTCTGGTATGTTTCCATTGTTTTCATTGGCTTTGTGGATTGTCGTTAAACTTAGCACTTCCTTCAGCGCACCGGGACTGAGACGCGTCCAGTCTATAGATACTGCCTTTTCAATTTCATTGCCATCCGAATCGGTTGATGATACTGATTGAAGTTTCGATATGCAAAAGGGAAGTAAGTCATTCAGCACTTTGATCTTCTTTTCAGGATCAAGGCCATCAAACCAAGATTGTAATCCGTCAATGTTGATATTGACAAAACCTTTTACTTTTTCACGAAGCTTGTTTTTGCTTCCTGCCTGCCTGCCTGAGTTACCGTTGGAGAACCTTCCTAGCTGGTCTCTGTGTTCCGTAGAAGTTCCGTTGTTAGCGGTGTTGTGTGTATCCATATTTTAAAAATTTAGTTTAAAAATTATCCAAAGTTCGAGTCGTAAAAACTAAAGAAGCCCCTTAGAGAACGCACGCGATAGTAATCACCATTTGCAAAGGGAACATTCCCCTTGGTAGAGGTCTCAAAGAGTATCAACCCATCAATATCAACCGAGATTAAAGTTTTATTTATCATTTTAGGCGTATAGCCATTCCATTGCAAGAATAAAAGTATGCAGATGGCAAGATTTTCAGGCGTGGAGTCTTCTAATCCAGTACCTTTGTAATTCCTTTGGGTTGACAGCCTGATAAGCCGATCGATGCTTCGCCATTCGCGCGCCAATTGACTTGATTTGTTAAAATCCTTCATAATTTAATTTTGTGTGATATTTTTATACCATTCCAAAAAGGTTTCAAAGTCTTTAGCAATGAAGTAGCAACCCCCGGCACGTTCTACATCTTGCTTCGTTCTTTCCTGATCTTTACTCATTCGGTCGTAGCCTATCTTTATTTCGATGCTGCAATGTTTTCCGTGTAATACCGCATGAATGTCAGCCGTTCCTTTGCGTGTCGTGCCGGGTATCCATTTGCCGGGCGTTACGTGAGCTTTGCCAATTATATCGATAATAGTGGTGTCCTTTAACTTCCGGCCTGTGGTGTTGATTCTAACCGCGTAGTGATGGTGTAGCTTTAGCCACGTTAGTATGCATTGAGTTAAGCCGTTGCCGGTCTTATCTAAAAACTTGCCACGGGGCACGGCATGTAATGGCACGTTCTGATATAGATCCCGCTTAACCTGATAATCTAATTCTGTGAGAATCTGTAATGCTTTCATAATTCTATCCACTTTT
Source organism: Chryseolinea sp. (assembly GCA_046595655.1). Lineage (GTDB taxonomy): Bacteria > Bacteroidota > Bacteroidia > Cytophagales > Cyclobacteriaceae > Chryseolinea. The sequence continues at coordinate 1,641 of JBKJOF010000105.1, forward strand.
TACTCTACTGGGTTAAGTGGGTTAAACTAGTTCAGTTCTCTGTTTAACCGTGGGTTAACTCCCCCCTATGTATAGGGGAGTAAACCACTAACCCACTAGATCATACATTTATAAACCACATTCTTACTTCGTTCAATTCCACTCTTGACAATCCATCCATTTCTATTGAACTCAGCAACCATTCCTTTTGCTTTACTCACACCTACATTAAAGTGCTGCTTAATACCTTCCGTCAAATCTGAGTAGGCTAATAATATTCCTAAGTCAGTGAATACAAATCGGAGTCGGCTCTTCTTTTCGTCTTCTGGTAAGACCTTCCCGCCTGTGGGTAGCCCAACGATTTCTGGTAATCCTTTTTCATTGTGACGGAATGCGAAAGATTCAAAAGGAATATCCCTACTTGATTCACATTTTACGATGGTGCAATCCGCTTTCTCATCCCGTTCCAATTCGATTGTGATTTCTGACTTATTCAATAGCTCACTTCCAAGATGGCCGCGTGCGTTGTTATCTGTTTTATTTTGATGGAGGACGTTTACCACGTGGAGGTTCTGATCTAATGTTAGTTTTTCAAGCCATGTAAGCAGGTCGCTAACTTGGTCGGGGTCGTTAATGTTGGATAACAAATCCCTTATTCCGTCAATAATAACCACCTTTGGGCGGGTGCTGTATTCCAACACTACTGTCTCAATAATACTCTTGCGTTCAGCGGGGGATTTACCGCGCAAGTAGAATACACCAATACTTTTTCCTGTCAATTGCTTAATACGATCCATTACTTTCCAGACGTGACGCGTGCCTTGTTCAGTATCGAATAGTAAAAAGTCATTTGCTGAATTTCCATCGTATTGACTTACTAACCACGTGAGAAAAAGTGTCTTTCGTGATTTTTTCTTTCCAATAACCAAAGAGTAATTTCCAGCCGTGGCAATAGGCGCACGCCCAATAGTTAATAATGGGGTTTGCTCAGCTGGTTCAGAAACGATTTGTAAGGCTCTCCAGTCACTTATTTTTATTCCGCTTGCGTTGGCACGATCATTCGTAATTCGTTCACCATAGCCCAAGGAATAAAGCCGTTTGGCAGCCTCGGCAAAGTCTCCATTGCATTCCATGAAAGTGAATAGGGCAAAAGGACTGTAACTCTTATCGCCTTCCAATTGTGACGAGGTTGTGAAGCAATGGAATAAACCTAATGATTGATTCCACGTGCCTGAAGTAGTTCCTTTCTTTCCAGCTCGGCAATAGTGTTGATCTGCTCCGACCGTTTTTAGATAAGTCCAACTTTGTGAAAGAATGTAATCGCCACCACTTACTTTTTGGTTGTAATCTTCCCACGGGGTTAAATCTTTAAAATCATTCGTAAACTTTTTTGATGTTGGCGGTTTGATTTCGGTAAATACTTCATTGAAAGACCGGCAAACTTCAAAGAGCCTTTCCTTATCTTCGATTGAAATGAAACCTATTTCCAAAAGTGAACCGGAAACGACTGCATACCCGGGGGTAGGTGCGCATACTATAAAACCCCCTTCACCCCTTGTCTCTAATAGGACTCTAACTTTATCATGCGAACTTTTTTCCAGTTCTTCTTTTGTTGCTGGCCGTTGTGCCAACTTCATTGAAGATTCTATTTGCTCACATCGAAGAAAAATATGTAAACCGTTGTTGATTGTTTTCTGAATGTAGGCAGCCTGAAAAATTCTGTCCCATAATTCCGCACCGATTTCAGATTCAAGTCTTTCGAGTAATATTCCGGTTAAGTCATATTTCAGATCTAAATCCAATACGAAAAGGTTTTCCGACACTTCACCCGTTACGATTCCCATCGCTCCGTTTATTTGATGTTGGCCGGGGGTTGGTCTTAACTTTTGGAATTGAGTCCAGCTCTCAACTTTTGGCTTTTTCTCAGGCATCTTGCAAGGCAATACACAAAGCCCAGCCTCCAAATATTCTCTTACTTGCGAATCCTCCATTTAGAAAGTATTTAGTTGTGGAGGTTCAGGAAAATGGACTTTATCACAAGTAATATACCACGCCCGGAATTTGGTTTGTAGCTGAGGTCGGTTTCGGTTATATTTGTGTTTCATTGAAATTTTTTAGGTTTAAAAAGTCTTGGCTGGTGCTAGGACTTTTTTATTTTAATAGTGTTTCAACTTCGACACATCCAGACTCTAACCATTCAAGAATTTTCTTCCGCTCGAACAGCAATTTTCCACCCTTCTTGATAAAAGGTATTTGCTTTTTGTGGGTCATGGTGTAGACAGTCTGTTTCGCTAAGTCGGTAAGTTCGGCAACCTCATCAATGGATAGGAATGGCTTTATCTTTTCAGGCTTTGGGAGTGCCTGAATTTCAGAACGCAATAAAATGGCAATATCAGAGAGCAAATCCTCTTTGCTATAACCTTGTAAAATGATTTGTTGGGTTTGCATAATTTTGATCCGGGTTTTTAATTACTGCCCGGGTCAAAATTGGAAAGGATAACTAAGATGCTTTAGGGAGTTTGACTCCAACTCCTTTCTTTATTTTTAGATAGCCTCTAATTGTTTTTAAATCTGGGATTTCGGTTGCGCCTTTTTCAAGTAAAGTTTTTTCGATCTGGCCGGCCGTGGTGGTGGGTGTTATTTTAATGTTGTGAAGTGAAATTATGATATCGAATTTATTTTGACCGTTCTTACGTTTCTGTTCCGCAGCTTTTTCCTGATTATCGGTCAACTGTTTTTCATAATGCAATCCCCGATCTAAGACAGGTTTTGTATAGATCTCTAGGAAAACTTTTTCTGCCCTAAGATTCAAATACAAATCGATAATTTGAGCCTTGGTTAATTTCATAAGCTCTTTTTTTTGTTGTGCCTTTTGTATTCGGGCTTGGTTCACCTTATTCCTGATTTGTTCCTTTGTTGGCTTCATGATGCTTTCAAAATTGCTTGTACTCGTTCGTTAACTTTTTGCTTCTTGGATAAATCAAAACGCTTGAGATACGTTTCTGTAGTGCGTATGTCTGAGTGCCCTAAGAGCTCACGAATAAGCTCAACGCTTTCCCCCGACTGCTTCAATAGATTTGCATAACTATGGCGTGCGGTGTAGGTAGTGATTCGTGGCAAACCTGTTTCTTCACACAAAGATTTTAACCATTTGTTACAGGTCTTTATCCCCTGTCGGATTGTATCATCTTGCTTTTTCGCATCCATGCCACGCGTCAAAATATTAAAGACGTAGGAACTTGACCGCTTGTCGGAAGAGCTAATCTTCAGAATAATTTCCTTAATGGAGTCGGAGAGGGGAACTTCCATCCGCTCTTCGCTGGATTCAGTATCTTTTGTTTTACGCCTTATGTAACGGATCGCATCAAAGTCAACATCCTGATATTGAAGTAGTGCAATGTCTCTGAAGTTCATTCCTTGACAGTAGAATGAAAACATCCAAATAAGTTTCGCATTCCATTCGGGAGTATCTTCGATTGGAGATGTTGCGATAAATGCCTGTATGTCTTCTAAAGATAGCGCATCGGCTTTCTTACCTGCCCCTGTTTTGATTTTATACTTCCCCCTGTCGTTTTGCTTTGTAGCAAATGGGTAATTTTCCTTTAAGTAGGTATTTTCATTTGCAGCAACATTGTAGATGACTTTCAGAGCACGCATGTACATCGCTATAGTATTTTTACCGGCCTTCAATGGCTTTTTTCTATTATGCACATACCTAGGTTTAAGCATGTGCAGTTCGAAATCCTTTAGTAGGGCTGTGGTAATATCTTCAGGGGATAAGTCTCTACCACCTCGGAAATTATCAAATGCGCTGTATGCGTTTTTGTATGCTTTATACGTTCCGACTCTATCCTCATTTAAAAGATCATTCAAGTAGGTGTCAAACAATGCCAGAAAACCTTTCTTGGATTCTGAATGTAGAAATTCTTTTTCGAAGCGGTCAAATGTAAATCCTTTGAGACCGTTGCGTGCTGAAATTGCGGAAGCCTTTACCCCTTCAATAATTTCTTTGATGTGCTTTTGATTTTTTCGAACGTCCGAGCCCTTTATTCTTTCCCATTCATCAGGACTTAAGTACAGTGGCTTGCTATCTACCACAACCGGGTAAAACTTTTGAATACGGTTAAATGTAACCCTGATTTTTACAGGATGTTCACCATTTTTATTTGTATGCCCAAGCTTTAAAACATACTCCACGCTCGCGTTTTTCTTCGATACCTTGGTCATAAACTATCTTTATTCTAGTGTCTTAAATCGCCTGCATTGAAGTCATTTTAAAAGTGGCCTACATTTGGCCTACAAAGTTGCTCAACAATACGAAACTGGTTAAAAGTGATTAACCAATAAATCAGCTAATTTTCAATGCTTTAGTAAAGATAAGTAAAATGATAAAACAATCGGAAAAAGGTAGGCAAATTACTTGTAATCAGTAGGTCGCTGGTTCGATTCCGGCAGGGGGCTCTGAAAATCAGGCAGTTACATTAGGTTGTAGCTGCCTATTTTTTTTGATACATACAAGATACATACAATCGCCTCGAATTACCTTCCTGTATTAGCGTATTCTTAGAATTGATACTTTACCTATATTTTAGATATGCTTCATCTAAGCTGCTAGTATAGAATAAACTTTTTCACATGATCAATTTTTAATCTGGTGTAATCACAAAAATCACTGATCGTAACGAGGTCCTTTTTTAATGTTAAGGTTGGCTGGAATTTGGTATTTCCTTTTTCCGAAAGGGTAGAACTCCCGCGCCAGGATACCTTCATCAACTGCAATATTTATGATGGCGCATAGACTTCTCAGATAATACCTACACTGGTGAGTGATTTGCATTTTTCCTGCATCCATTTTCATATTCCATCAGCCCAGTAGTCACAATAGTTCTATCAGTATTTACTTTTAGGGTAATCATTATTTCACGATGCTGAGAAACACGAGGTAAATGAATACCTATTGAAGTTCAACCATTGTGCCTATTCTTTTAGGGAGCTTAACATTTACCCAACTTAATATTCGTTTTGAGTTGGAATATATTAGGAGAACAATAATCGTGACACTCTTGTGATACTTAGACAATACTTTTGGGTAAACTCTAAGTTTCTATGAATAGATCTATTCCAAAATACGTAATGGCTGGCATCATCAGTCTGTTTGCGTTAGTCGCTAATGCGCAGACTAAACACCTGCCATATTTTCAAGATAATAACTTCGTTGATTTTGCTACAGGTGCAGGTAAGAATATCTACTCGGGTAGTCTGAGTTGGTATCACCTTCATCCATTAGGTAAAAAGAAACAAAGGTTCACGATAGGGTATGGAGTTCGATTAACATCTGCGTTTGGTAAGAATCAAGACCACACTACTGCACCCGCTATACTTACCTCTAAGCAAAAAGGACCACAGGTACTATTTAGTAAAACATACAATGAGAATTTAGATACGTTAACAATTAAATCACTGCAAGCCAATAGTGTTAACATTTCAATTAATCTTCAGTACAACCTTAATTCCAAGTTTTCATTTGGTGCCAATATAGACGCAGTGGGATTCAGTTTCGGGAAGAGCGTAACAGGGGCATATCAATCATCGATCAGTGATGCTGACAATACTACACAGTCTGCGTCTCCCACATCATTCAATGTGTTACTAGTGAGCGATAACGACTATGGCACGCTGAATTCAGAATTCTATGCTAAATATAATTTTAATGAAAAAATTGGCATCAGAGCTGGTTATGAATTTCTGTTCACCGAATATACAACGAATCAAAAGTTAGCGCTCAATAATGCCATTTGATACTTCGCCCTATATCTGTCATTATTG
>JBKJOF010000191.1:0-5277 GCA_046595655.1 Chryseolinea sp.
CGTGCTTTCGATACCGTCTATGGCGGTAAAGATTCCCACCAAGGAGGTAATTCCAATCGCCACAATTAAGGCAGTAAGAACGGAGCGGAGCATATTGGCCTGAACCGAGCGGAGACCTTCTTTAATATTTTCGAACAAATTCATTGAACCAAATGCAGTTAGTAAACATCTATACGTTGTTAAAATAGCCTATTTGTTACAGCGAACCTTGAAATTATTAAGGAACATCTCATTTTTCATCTCTTCCAACTAAATAATCGTTTAGCAAACGTAAATTTGATTCATTAACGGGTTTGATATGAAGCGCTGTCTGGTTTTAATTGTTCTATTATTAGTTGGTAAAGTCCTTTGGGCCAACTCCATTTTCATTCCGATGGATGAAAAACAAATCAACCACCTTAAAGCATACGGAATTGCGTATTGGATTTTAAAAACCGATACGCAAGTTGACTGGCTGCTGAACTACCGCGGTGGAAGTTTTATGTGCGATTATCATCCTGCCATTCAAAATGAATTGGTGGTTCGAGGAGTAAGCTTTGAGATAATTTCTGATGCGCAGACCAATCAAATCATAACAGAGATTGCAAGTCCTGCATTGAACTATGACATCATGAAGTTGGAAAAGTATCCGCGCATTGCGGTGTATTCGCCCAAAACAAAACAACCGTGGGATGATGCGGTTACGCTCGTTCTAACCTACGCAGAAATTCCGTATGATGTTATTTTTGACGATGAAGTATTGGATGGAAAATTAGCGAAGTACGATTGGATCCATTTACATCATGAAGATTTTACCGGGCAGTATGGAAAATTCTATCGCCAGTTTAGCAATAGTCCGTGGTACATCGAAGCGCAGAAAGAAGCAGAAGACACGGCTCGAAAACACGGTTTCCACAAAGTATCAATGCTCAAGCTGGCAGTAGTCAAAAAAATAAAAGAGTTTGTTGCCGGTGGAGGTTTTCTCTTCGCCATGTGCTCTGCCACTGATACCTATGACATTGCCTTATCTGCAGAAGGTATTGACATCTGCGAGCAAATGTATGATGGCGATCCTGCCAACCCTCAAGCTCAGCAACAAATAAACTATCAGAATACATTAGCCTTTACTGATTTTACACTAGAGCGAAATTCTTTAGAGTATGAATTTTCTGATATCGATAATCAACCCCAGGACCGTGGCTTGCGTCAGGATAACGATTATTTTTCGTTGTTTGAATTTTCAGCAAAGTGGGATCCCATCCCATCCATGCTAACTCAAAATCACACACGTGTAATTCAAGGTTTCTTCGGACAAACAACTGGTTTCAAAAAAAATCTGATCAAGCCAGATGTATTGATCATGGGTGAGAATAAAGAAATTAGGGAGGCCAAATACATTCACGGCATATTGGGCAAAGGTTTCTGGACTTTTTATGGTGGACACGATCCGGAAGATTATCAACACCAAGTAGGCGAAGAACCAACGGATCTTAATCAACATCCCAATTCCCCTGGCTATCGTCTCATCTTGAACAACATTCTATTTCCGGCAGCAAAGAAAAAGAAGCAGAAGACTTAGATCATGGAGCCTACCTGTGAGTCTTAATTATTTATCAATGGTATGGTAAAGGGATTCGAAGAAGGTGCTAACAATTATCAGGTGGTGCTAATTATTTTCACTCTTCAATTCTGCTTTTAGGAACAGTTAAATCTATATCATCAGATAAAAGTGGCATTATTTACTTTTTTTTATTTCTTTCGCTTCGTTATTCAGATTGCCTTTTAATCATGCTGTACATTTTTTACTTGTTTTGCGTTTTTGCAGCGTTTGCAGCCATGGAGCTCGTTGCGTGGGGAACTCATAAATACATTATGCACGGTTTGCTGTGGCATATGCATGAGGATCACCATCGCCCACATGAAAAAAAGATTGAAAAAAATGATTTCTTCGCCCTCATATTCGCGATACCCGCCTGGCTGTTTATCATGTTTGGAATAATGCATGGAAACGACTACAAGCTCTACCTCGGAATTGGAATAACCTTGTACGGAGTATGTTATGTGTTGGTGCATGATGGATTGATTCACCAACGTTTAAAGGTATTAAGACAAACAAAAAACCCGTGGCTCATTGCTTTGCGAAAGGGTCACAAAGTACATCACAAGCAATTGGATAAGTCAAATACTGAGTGCTTTGGAATGTTGGTTGTACCTTTTAAATATTATCGAGAGGCGAAAGCCTATACTCGAAATCTGAAAAAGCAAAAAGCATAAACTTTAAACTACTCTCCTCTTTAGTGAAACATCTTTGCCATAATCTTGGCCGAATTTAAACACATCGGAATACCTGCACCCGGATGGACTGTACCTCCAACGAAATACAAATCTTTTATTTTGCTTTTGTTTGAGTGTCTTAAAAAAGCAGCGAACTTACTGTTCGAGCTGTTGCCAAAAACAGCACCAAACGCGCTAGCATAATTTTCCCCAATCATTGGTGGAGTCAATATAAATTCATGCTCGATAACAGGAGAGATGTGGAGCATCCTATTAACTTTTGCCAACACGTTCTTTTTGGTTTTCGAAACGAGCTCATCCCAACCTTGTCCTTGATCATTCGGAGCAATAACAATTACAAACCAATTTTCACAGCCTTTCGGTGCATCGCCTGCTACATGCTTAGAAGTTACGCTAATGTAAACCGATGGATCATCACAAATAGTACCTTGTTCAAAAACAGCTTTGTACTCTGCACGTTCATCTTTCGCAAACAACATGTTATGAACCCCCAAATTTTTGTTATCTCCTTTCACACTCCAATAAAATCCAAGAATGGAACTCGACTTTGGCTGACTTAAAATTCGCTTGGGCTTGGGCTCTTTCGGAAGCAACTTCTCATACGCGTAGTAGACATCCATGTTGTTCACCACCCTATCGTAGGGCAACACTTTATTATTCGCCACTCGAATTCCTGATACTCTACCCTCCTTCACAATAATTTCTTCTACTCTCGTGTTGTAATGAAATATTACACCAATCTCTTCTGCCAACTTCACGAGCGCTTCTATAAGGGAATACATTCCACGATCGGGTATATAGGTTCCTTTATCAATAACAAGATGTTGAATCATATTCAGCGTTGCAGGAGCAACCATGGGGTTGGATCCGACATAAAACGCATAATGATTAAAAAGCTGAATTAGATTTGGATCTTTAAAAAATCGCCTGTTGGCCTCGTCCATGGATTCGAACGCGCCAATTTTGTGAAAGTTGAAAAGTCCTTTTACAACACGCGAAGTAAAATAATTACTGACAACGTGGAGAGAATTCTCAATGAATACCTCCTTTGTGATTTCATACTTCGATGCAATATCTTTCAGGTACGCTCTAAAACTTTCTTCTGAATCATGAGTTTTTTTACCGAGTTCTTTCGCAAGTAATTCAGCATCTCCATACGCATTAATCTGTGTTCCATCTTCAAAGGCGTAGTTGAACGAAGTAGGCAGTCGGGTATAGCTGAAGTAATGGCGTGGGTTTTTACCACACAAGGTGAACAGCTCATCAATTAAATGCGGCATTGTAAATACAGATGGCCCCATATCAAATCGATAACCATCTACCACTCTCTCGCGAAGCTTCCCTCCAGGATAATTGTTCGCTTCAAAAACATCCACTTTAAAACCCATTGACGCAATGCGAATGGCGGAAGCAATGCCGGCTATTCCTGAACCAATAACTGCGCAGCTCTTCATTTAACTAAATCTTCGAGAGTTAAAACCAAATCGTTGGCAGGTCTTGCATAATGTCCCGCAAGGAGCGAGAATGAGAAAGCATTGTATCTTGCTGAACTTCGTGTCTTCATTGATTTAGAACGCACTACTCAATTAAAATGTATACTGGGCACAAACTCCAAAACGGCTTCAAAAGTAACTTTTTTTTACCAAAATGCAGTGCGACAATGAATCAGATACTAACGAACTCTTAGAGTAAAATGCAATCTCATTTCCTTAAGCTCCACTTACATCCTCTTTTTGAAAAGGAACGAGGTGAGGCTAGAGAAAACGGCTTAAGGAAAGGGTGCAATTTAATTTGTCGCCTTGAACTAAAGTCCATCAAGAGAAGGGTTAGAATAATCACGGACTTAAGTACGTGGATAACAGCAATAATATTGTAAGGGCTTTAGTCCAGCAGCAAAGTTTTATTACATCAATTTGAAATGCGCCCTAAGGAAACGACATTAGATCAAAATGAATCATCTTTGAAATCGAATAAAAGCTGACAATTGAGAACAGTAATACCTTGATAAAATAGTTAAGCCAATACATGAATACCCTAACTCCAGAAAACCTTGCACAAGAGCTTTGCCGCTATATTGAAAATAATATCGTAGATAAAAGCATATCCGTTAATCCTGACACACCGTTTGGTAAACTTGGAATTGACTCCTTATCCATCATTGAATTGATTTTATTTCTGGAAAGAAAATTCAAAATAACTTTACCAGAGCAGGAATTGATTCCAGAAAATTTTATCACGGCCACTACATTGGCTAATTGCGCATTACGATACGCCAAAACGTAATGAAAGAGAGACAGGAACTGAATGACATTCTACTAACGCCTGCTGATTGCTTCATGCTGGCGCTGGAGAAGCAACACATTAGACGTACTCATGCAGCGAATAATACATGTCGTTACCTTTTAGAATTAGAAGGACAACTAGATGTCGATCAATTTCGATCAAACATAAAATCAAATCGAAATCTGCTGCGACTTGCTCACCTAACCGCAGAAAAAAAATATCCATTTTCCATTCCTACTTGGAAAGAGAATGATACTACTCACGAGATTCCAATAACCACATGTCAAACCGATGTACTAATACCGGAAGAAATTATCAATCATAAAATTTCCGGTGATCAACCTCCTCTTCTGGCATTTCATATTTTGCTTCGTTCGAACGGAGATTCAACGCTTATTTTTTCGTGGCATCATTTATTGATGGATGGTTATGGTGCCATCTTACTTATGAAACAACTCGCTAATGGATCTTTCGAAAAAGAATTGAAACTTCATGATAACTCAAAAGAGCCTACCTTAAAATGGAAGGAACTTATCAACGCAACCCGAGCTAAATTTTTTATTGATCGAATTTCCAAAAAACCACTGTCGGGGATTTTCCTTTCTAAGAAAAAAAATACAAACACCAATCAAAAAGTAAGAATTGTTCGATTCACAGATGACGAGACAGCTCAACTCGATAAGGTAGGCCCAGCCCTTGGCGCACAGTTTGGAAGAAGTG
>JBKJOF010000227.1:0-9148 GCA_046595655.1 Chryseolinea sp.
AACCTTTTGAATTTGACGACAATGGACATTTCGATGGAGAAGTAAAAGGTAAAAGAAGAATAGCACCAGCGGACAGCGGAATGGTTTGGCATTGGAACGAAGCTGTAAAAAAATATAGAGAACAAGGCAGACCGAAGCCAACACCCTTGACGAAATGAGAAAAACGGCATATAACAAAATGTTTATGCCAGCTTGGGGTGATGTGCAAATTTGAAGTTTTGTTTTCTTAATTTCGTTCAGCAACGTGGGACAATGACGCGCTTCGAAAACCGTTGACGAGCATACTTTTCGGATGAAGATCGGACTAACGACATTAATAATAATCTATTCCTTGACAATTACGGCAAGGATAGACAGGATCATGCTAAACAAATCAATTGAAAACGATGATTCAGTTAAAGTTCTAGTATTGCCACCTTATGACAGAATTGCGAATGCTGGGGCGTCTCCAGACACACGACACATTCTAAAAAAAAATCTGACCTCGGGAAAAAATCTGATTGTCATTCCTTTCCCGTTAAAGAAACTTATTGGCGTTCCGTATCCGACATCTTTGAAATTTCTGTAAAGTTCTAGTGACTGCGAGAAGGTTTATTTTTGTCTTACTAAACACTGGCCATTTCATTCAATTATAATTCGCTAAACCGGTTCTTCCACCGGTTTTTTTATTTGTCGATTTATACCGTAAAGTTTTAACTTTACTATTCGTTAACCCCTTAATCCGTATGCGTTTCTTTTACATCCTGCTATTTTTAGTTTCTGGTCTTCACCTTTCTGCACAGCAATTCACACAACGATACGAGTTGGTGAAGATGGACAAAACGGTAAATACATTCCATCACGAAGCTGCACCTGTTGTTTCACCCGATGGCAATACCTTGTATTTCTTCGTGCAGAATCACCCTGAAAATACTTTAGGCAAAGACGATACTCAGGATATCTGGATGTCGAAGAAAGATGCCAATGGAGTGTGGGGTCAGGCGCAACATCTTACCTCGCCTTTTAATCCGCACCGGTCCAATCAGGTATTTACTGTATTTCCAGATGGTAACTTATTTATAAAGGGAGGTCGATCAAAAGGAGAGAAGGGCTTCTCGATTGTAACCGGAAACTCGCTTCGCGAATTATCGGTGAAAGATTTTGACAAGATGAATAAAGGTCGTTTCTACGGTGCGTCCATGTCGTCTGATCTGAAACACATGATTATTTATTTCAGCGAAGTTGAGAACAGCTTGAATAGTGATTTATATGCGAGTCACGCGCAACAAGATGGTTCATGGTCGCGACCTGAAAAATTAAAACTCAGCACCAACACGGATGATGTTGGGCCGTTTGTTGGGCCAGATCAAAAGTCATTATACTTTGGAAGTGCACGTCAATCACCCGGCCGACAAGGTGGTGTTGATATCTATAAAACGAATCGCATGGACGACACCTGGATGAATTGGTCTGAACCCATCAACATGGGCAAGCCCGTCAATACAAGTGCGCTCGATTATTATTTCACCATCGATAATGCCGGCAATGTTTTCACCAGCCGTGCGAATAAAGCAGTAGATGGAGCGCAGCTTGATCTTTATGCTCTTGTGCCCAAGACTTTCAAAATTACCTTAATAGGTACGGTGTTGGATGAAAAAATTAATGAACCCGTTCAGGCCAATGTAGAATTGAAGTGGAAGGACAAAGAACCTTTAAAAATAAAAACAACAACACCAGGTAGATTTGAATCGAAGCTTCCAGAAATTAATTCGATTACCGCTAGCGTAGCAGCCGAAGGTTATCTACCGAAACAACAAACATTAGCCATCCCCGTGATTAATAGTGATACTACAGTTTATATTGATTTTTTATTGAAGCCTGTAGCGAAAAAACTTTTGTTAACGGGTAATGTGTATGATAAAAAAACAGATCAACTCATTAATGCTAAGCTCGATATTAGTTTGCGTGGAGATAAGAAATCCGTGCTGAAGATAGAGGCTACGAATGGGCATTACGAAAAAGAAATAGCAAAGCTCGGGTTTTATATGATCGGAGCTTCGGCTTCCGGCTATCTCAATGCAACGGATAGTATTAGTGCTGATGACGATCAGCTTTCACCTTTTACCCGTGATGTCTATCTGATTCCGATTGAAGTAGGTGTAACGGTTAGATTAAAAAATATTTACTTCGATTTCGATAAGACTACCTTAAAGAAAGAATCTTTTACTGAATTGAATAAGGTGGTAGAGTTTCTCAAACAAAATCCTTCTGTTGAAATAGAAATCTCCGGCCATACGGATAGTAAAGGATCTGACGATTACAATCTCAATCTTTCTCAAGGTCGCTCTCAAAGTGTTGTCGATTATATTGTAAGTCAGGGCATCGAAAGTTTCCGTCTAACCGCTCATGGCTATGGAGAAACAAAACCGATCGATTCCAATGATACCGATGCTGGTCGTGCGAACAATAGACGTGTGGAGTTTACGGTGTTGAAGAAGTAATAGGAACAGTTGATAGGTGATCGTTGTTTGCTCAACTAAAATGATTGAAACTTCGAATCTTTAACATTACGCCAACCGATTATTTTTTCGGTTTGCTTGGCGATGATAACGTATTTGTAGATTGTGTTTGAGTTAATGTTGAAATTAAACTGATCGGAATATGCTTCTAAAAAAAATCCGATTCAAAAACGATATGTTAATGTTAAACCTTTGTGCTGCGGGGTAGCGTTAAAACGAACTGAAAGATTTTGCAACTTGGCATCGTACTTTTTTTGATTGTGTCCGCCTATAATCCACAACGGAATTCCAGCACCAAGCCCGGCCACGCCTCCCAGATATTCTAACGCGCCAAGTCCAGGATTTCCGATGGTTGATTGCGTTCCATTAGAATTGTAGATGATGGATGATTTTGACAATGTTACAATTCCTGAAACGAAAAGTACTCCACCCAGAACGGTAAGTACCCTTCCTGTATTTTTCATTTTTCTATATTTTTCTGACTTTTTAACATAAGCCATTTTTTGAGGATCAACCTGAGAATAACAAACAAAAGACATTGAAAAGAGCAAAAGAATTAGGACAAGGGTTTTCATGTGTACAATGATTTAAATATAAAGAAGAAAATATTCTCACATTAAAGCAATTTTCTCTAATGAGATTTATCCTGAATTCGGAGTTGCTTTTTGATGATTCGTAACTAAAAAGATTGTTTCGAACACCTGCTATCTAACAGCCTTTACCTTTAACGATGTTGTTTCATCATCAACCACCTCAATGGTTACGCCTTTCTCTACATAATCCCCCATGGTAAAGGCGTCAAACAAATTGTCATCAATCATTACTTTACCACTTGGACGGAGTACAGTTTGCGCAATACCGCGTTTCCCTTTCATGGATTCTCGAACAAAGTTAGAAGTGTATCCTTGATTACTTTGTTGTGTGGTGGTAAGAGCAATACGCTTATAAAATTTTGTATCGGCTAATTTAGCGCTCCCAACAAAGAGTAAGATTATTCCGCCCATCAATCCACCCATCGCTGCGGCAAGAGAAATAAGAATATCATTCATCCGAACAAATTCAAAATCAAATGCATCGTTGTTGATCATGATGAGCACAAGCGCCATAATAGTAATGACAATGCCCGATACACCGGCAATTCCAAAACCTGGGATTACAAAAATCTCTAGCGCAATGAGTATAGCGCCCATAAAGAATGCAATGATCTCCCAGTTTTGTGCGAGACCATTCATGTAGTAAGGAACCAAATAGAGTATAAGTGCTGCCAAAGCTGCGATGCCCGGAAAGCCCAAACCTGGAGCTTGCATTTCAAAATAAATTCCACCGATGATGATCAGTATTAAAATGCCGCTGATAAAAGGATTGATGAAAAAGGCAACGATGCTATCGGTAGAGCTTAACTCAAAATGGTCGATAGCATAGTGGGCAACATTATTCTTTTTTAAAATCTCTTCAATAGAAGATACTTTGCCCTCGCAGTAACCATTCTTAATGGCTTCGGACGTAGAGAAGGTAATGACTTGTCCGATTTCTTTCAGGCTGTCTAACTTTACATTTTCATCCACCATGCCTTCCGCGATTCTGGGATTACGTTTATTTTCTTCTGCAGTAGCTCGCATAATGGAGCGCATGTAGGATTGATATTTATCAGGCGCTTTCCCCCCACTTCCATCAACAACCGTAGCTGCACCAATGCTCGCTGCTGGCGACATATAAATACTATCGCACGCAATGGAGATCAATGCACCAGCCGAGGCGGCATCCGAATTAATAAAAACCCAGAGCGGCTTTTTAAAAGGCATCAGTTTATCTACAATATCTTTGGCGTCAGTCAATACACCTCCGTAAGTATCCATTTCAATAATGACAATTTCCGCTTTCGTTTCTTCAGCATGTTCTAAAGCTAACTCTACGTAGCGAGTCATTCGAGGATCTATCTCATTTTTAATATCCATCACCATTACCTTTGTTTGGGCGAATGAAGAGGAGATGAAGCTCAAAAAAATAATGAAGAGAAACGATTTTTTCATATTCGCAATTATTAAAGTAAGTGGAGTAGCAGGAAAACTGAATAGTGCTCTACATTGCATAAAAGTAAGATTAAAACAATCTTGGAACGAAAGCTGGAATTTAACTTTTCTCATGTTTTTAACGGCATTGTTTGGAACAGTGTTGTTTCAGAAGATGGTAGCGTATTGGTGTTTGAAATTCGCCATGGCGAGAACAAACAAGTTTCATTCGCTGCGTTAAATGTAAAAGATGGAAACTGGCTTTGGCAGGATAAGCTTTCGGAAGAACCTTGGTGGGTAAATCTCAACTCGGTTTCTTCTAACCGTATCATTCTCACGATATACACGGAGACGAACAATCCTGATAAGAAAGGTATTTTGGTTTATAGCCTACTTGATTTTACTCTGGATTGGTGGAATAATGATTTT
This sequence comes from Chryseolinea sp., assembly GCA_046595655.1. Lineage (GTDB taxonomy): Bacteria > Bacteroidota > Bacteroidia > Cytophagales > Cyclobacteriaceae > Chryseolinea. The sequence continues at coordinate 4,937 of JBKJOF010000227.1, forward strand.
TCGTTGATATCCGTTTCGAATGGTTTTGTTTTCGGAATGTCGTCTACTTATGGATCGCGTGAAGTAACACTCGAGTTACAATCAGGTAAAGAATTAAAAAGTATTGAAACGATTGAAAACGATCGTATTACCGCCCATCGTCCGCAGCATTATCATGAAGGCAGTGAATATTTTAAAACAGTGAAAATATTTTTAGAGAAGAAATTAAATTTGCAGCCGGTTTCTTCGTTAGAGTACCTTGAACACGATGGCCTGATCTTTATTTCTTTTTATACACAAGAAGAAGGTTTGGCCAATCATTTGATAGTACTTTCAGCTATGGGTAATATAGTGTTGCACGAGAAAATGAGTGATCGTCTGACAGGAATAGGATGGGATACTTTTTTCGTGCTTTTAGGAGTCGTATTTTTCGTGAGGAATAAAGTAGAGTTAGTAAGTTACAAGATTGTATGATTCATGAACTGATTTTAGCGGGTGCTTCATTTTTTCAGCCGCAAACCCCTGTCGATTCTATCGGCATCGAAACCATCAACGGAAAAATATTTGTGCTCCATAAAGTAGGGGAGAAGGAAACGCTTTACGGTATCTCGAAGCGATATGGAACAACTGTCGATATTATTTTGGGATACAATCCCACTGCAGATGGTGGATTGGAAATTGGACAAATATTAAAAGTACCGTATACTCCTCGTCCTAAATCACAGCCGACAACCGGTGGTGGTTTTATCCATGTGGTATCTGCGAAGGAAGGAATGTATTCCATCGCGAAAGCATACAATGTTTCGATTGATGATATTAAGCAATGGAATAGTCTTTCTAGTACGGAATTATCAATAGGGCAGGAACTAGTAATAAAGAAACGAAATACAGTTACAGGCAGCAGTGCGGCACAAACTGTAACAACATCTCCTGTAGTTTCAAATCAAAAAGGCATACACACAATTGCGGCAAAGGAAACTCTGTTTTCGATTACACAGAAGTATGGAATAACGATCCAACAACTGAAAGATTGGAATCATTTAGTGAGTAATGAGTTGAGTATTGGCCAAGTGCTTGTTGTTGTGCAGCCGGAACAAAGTGCGGCAACACAACCAAAAGAAATAGAGCCAACAAAAAGTGTTAATACGCCTCAGCCAGCCCCACCAGTAAAAGAAAATCCTGTTACTACAATACGTATTTCAGAATCAGTAAAAAATGCGGATGAATTAGTGGAGAATGGGGTAGCCGAATTAATTGAAGGCACGGACGGAAACCGAAAATATTTGGCGCTTCATCGAACAGCACCCGTAGGTACAATCTTGAAAGTAAGGAATGAAATGAATAACCGAGAAGTATTCGTTAGGGTAATGGGAAAACTGCCAGACACAGCGTTAACTGAAAAGACGATTATCCGCATCTCAAAATCTGCTTATGATAGATTAGGAGCAATGGATCCGCGCTTCCGAGTAGAGGTTACGTATTATAAATAATATCCTATTCAGCGACTGACTGATACATCAACACTTTTAATTTCCGCCTGTAAACCAATCTTGCGTTTTATAAATATTGGTGAAGAGTCGTTCAATAAATTTCTCTATTCAATAATTTTATAGTGAGCTTAAAAAAAAGAAAAGGCTGTCTCCTAAAGATAGAAGGCAGCCTCCTTATTAGAGATACTGGAAAATTAAAACTTAAATTTTAACATGGCTCCAGTTCTCTCCGGTTTTAATGCGGTGAATTTGCATGTCGGATACTTTGTACTTCTTAGCAAGCGCCTTTAACGTAGGTTGTTTCTTCGATTTGAATAATGCTACCTTAATTTGTCTTACTTTATCAGAAGTCAATTTTGGACCTTCTTCCGGATTCATACGAATCAAAACATTAGGATCTTTAAGAGCATGTTGAATTTGAACTTCATGCTTCACCCATTTTAAATTGGTAGCCTTGTTATTTTCTTTCTTATGATCGTTGTGAATAACAAAGTTGTGGTTGTCGTTTGCCTGCTTGCAGAAGTACTGTGCTACCAATCGGTGAATGTAATAATTCTGACGTGTGCTTTCACGACCAATGGTTATGCTTGGATAACCCTGAGTAAGGCGCGGACGAAGAACATATCCTTCTTCCATTGTCTCTTTGAAACTTACAATGCGGCCTTTATCCGAAACGGCATAACGCTTTGTTGATGTTCCTTTCTTGAGTTTAATCTCTTTCCATTTCTCTCCAGCTAGAAACTTCACTGCTGGTGACTTTTTTTTCACGGGTGCTTTTTTCATATTTATTTATTAATTAAAGGGTAAAGGTTCAGATAGTTTAGGTATAAGCGTGTTGAACTGTTGTTGTAACATATTCAGAGTGTTTTTGTTCCCTCTGTTTATAATTTTTCTTCCATCCACCTCTAGCACGGGGGTTAATTCGCCCATTGTACCACACGCAAAGACTTGATCTGCATTATAGAATTCTGTTAGAGATAGGTTTCTTTCTTCGCATGCTATATTCAACGTTGCACATATGTCAATAACCAATCCACGGGTAATGCCGTGTAGGCAAGCGTCTGCTAATGGTGTGTAGACCTTTCCGTCCTTGATCATGAAAAGGTTTGTGTCATTCAGTTCCGCTACAAAACCGTGGTTATCAAGCATTACGGCTGCATCTACACCCGCCACGTTGGCCTGAATTTTGGCAAGGATGTTATTGAGGAGGTTGTTGTGGTGAATTTTGGAATCCAAGAACTGTGGACTATTTCTACGTTGTGAGGAAGTAATTACCCGTATCCCAGAAGTGTTGTCGTATACAAGTGGCTTCCATTCAGCCAACACGATAAGGCAAGAACCAAGGCTATTGAGGCGTGGATCCATACCGGAAGTGACCTTCTCACCGCGCGTAAGGGTTAGGCGGATATGAGTTTCATCACGCATGCCGTTGGCTTCTAACGTTTCAAAAATGGCCTTTTTGATTTCCTGCTTTGTTGGAACATGAGCAAAAGCCAACGCATGAGCCGAAGCCTCCATGCGCTCAAGATGTTTATCTAAACAGAATATCCCGTTTTTATAGACTCTAAGCCCTTCCCATACAGCATCACCTCCTTGCACAACGCTATCAAATACAGAAACCTTTGCATCTTCTCGCGATAGCAATTTGCCTCCTACATGAATTTTAATTTGGGAATTCTTAGAATTAAACTTTTGCAGCATTAACGCTTTACTAAAATGGAACAATTAGATTAATAACCTGATTTGGGTAGCTTGATTTTCAGCATGTGCTCAAATAGAACATAGTAACTGATTTTTCCACGAAAGTAGAATAGCTCAATGGAGGTCTTAATCGTTCGATAAAAGTACTGATAAATATTAGGCTAGATCAAGAGTTGACCGAAAATGCTAATAGTTTTTCGTAGAAGTGGTGTGCTTTGACGTTAAGCGGTTCGAGATGTCGGGGTAATGTACGCGTGCTGCCGCGTTGTTTCTCAAAACCAGTTGAGGAATGTACGTTAGAGTACCAATGCCTGGCCCATACACCATCGTATGGCTTAGGGCCTGATTGCCAATGCAGCATGTCAGTTGTGTAAGCAATCCCGATGTTCTTGCAGATTTGTTCCAACACTAATCCTGGGTTTTCTATTATATCTCCTGAATCGATAACCATAGGCTGTTGCCCGCGCTCAACGAGTCGGTTGAAGAGATGATATTGATATTCGATGCCAATATCACGCATCACAGGATTTGCAATTACCTGAGCATAACTGGCAATTATCTGTGTTGGATTTCGAATGAGAAAAATATTGGTCATCTGATACAGAAAATCTTCATCGATCAATTCAATATGATGGGCCATATTTTTTACAAACAAAACATCTTTTCCCCACTCACCGAAAATAGAGTTCAGTACAACATTTTCATCGAGCGGTTGATCTTGCATTACTTCTTCCTTTCCGGGATGATCTGAACCGCTTTTGTTTAGGTAGAAGGCGTAAAATGGTTCATCTAATACAACGGTGTCTTTTCGTTGTGCGAAAGAATACATTAATGCGGTGGAAATATTGCGAGGCCCTGAGATGAGGTTGAGTCGGTGCATTATTTTTTTACGGGTTCAAAGTTTAATGTTTTGAGTTGAATCAAGATGATTCATTTGATAGATGAATTAGAAATCTTTTTTAATCACCAACAGGCAGCCATCTTTCTCAATAGGTAAGTAACCTTGCTCGTAGCAGTAAAAGTATTGTGCGCCTTCTTTGGT
>JBKJOF010000052.1:0-10679 GCA_046595655.1 Chryseolinea sp.
CCGCAGAGGTGCAGAGATACGCAGAGTTAAAGGCAACATCTCCATTCATTATCCTTAATTCTTCATCTAGCCTCTGCGACTCTCTGCGTGCTCCGGGGTTTATTCAAATTATCTTTACCTTCCTGCAACATCTAATTGAAAAGTGTTGTCTCACGAGCCGATGATGGATGATAGAGCCCTTGTTTCTAACATTTTAGAAGGAAATATGCAGGCTTTCAGGTTGCTTATTAAGCAGCATGAAAGACTTGTGGCTCACATGATTGGGCGTGTGGTAAAAAACAAAGAAGAGAGCGAAGAAGTTTGTCAGGATGTGTTTTTGAAGGTGTATGAAAAGCTTTCGGAGTTTAGTTTTAAATCGAAGTTATCCACATGGATTGCTACGATTGCCTATCGTCAAGCCATTAATCATATTCGAAAAAACAAAATGTCATTAACGGATATTCCGGAAGAAGACAGTTTTACTTCCTACTTTGTAGAGGAAGAAAATCCGGAATCGGTTTTAATAGAAAATGATTTGGATGAATTTGTTTTGAAACTGGTAGATCAATTACCTCCTCAATACAAAATCGTGTTAACTTTATTTCACGTAGATGGAATGAGTTATCCGGAAATTGGTGAAGTAACCGGAATGCCAGAAGGCACAGTTAAGAATTATCTTTTCCGTGCCCGGAATTTGTTGAAGGAAAAAGTAAAGCACCATCTTGGTAAAGAAGAAGTATTATGAATCGCTACGAAGAAGAATTGCAACGCAGCCTCGAGGCTGGAAAAAATCCGGAAGGTGATGAGCTGGATGTAAAGGCTTATCAATCCGTATTCAATGCTTTAAACAACGAGCCTGAATTTACCTTATCATCAAACTTTGCTGATAAGGTTGTTGGTATGGCCGTGAAGAAACAACAATCGAAAAGTACGTTCAGAGAATATTTCTGGTTCGGCTTTGGCATCTTCCTGATGCTAATTGCATTTGTAGTAACGATACTGATGACTGAATTTAAATTGGATATGGGTTTCTTAAATGGATTGAATTCCTTTAAGGGCGTAATCATCTTTGGAATATTCTTTATCGGCCTTTTGCATTGGCTCGACAAACGATTCATTAAAACAACCTGATACGTTTTTGGCCACACGCTTCACGCTTCAGGTCGCAAGCTTGAAGCCTGTAGCATGAAGCTTGCGGCCTTTTACTTTTAATACACCAAACTTTTCTCTAGAATAAACTCAGCAATTTGAACTGCATTTGTAGCAGCACCTTTGCGCAAGTTGTCTGCCACAATCCACATGTTTAATGTATTCTCTTGTGATTCGTCTCTGCGGATTCTTCCAACAAAAACTTCATCACGGTTGTGTGCGTTGATTGGCATCGGGTAGATGTTGTTCTTCGGATCGTCCTGAACAATAACACCAGGTGTGCTTGATAAAATTGTTCTGATCTCACTCAGGTTAAAGTCTTCGAAGAACTCAACATTCACCGCTTCAGAGTGACCTCCAATAGAAGGAATACGAACGGTAGTCGCAGTTAGCTTGATGCTATTATCATTCAAAATTTTGCGTGTCTCATTCACCATCTTCATTTCCTCTTTGGTGTAACCATTGTCGAGGAATGAATCGATATGAGGCAATACGTTCATGTCGATTGGGTGAGGATAAACTTTTGGTCCGTCAATGCCTTTGCGTTCGTTCATCATTTGTTGAACAGCATCCTTACCTGTTCCGGTTACGGACTGATACGTTGATACAACAATGCGTTTGATTTTATAACGCTTGTGAAGCGGAGCCAATGCCATTACCATTTGAATGGTAGAGCAATTTGGATTCGCGATGATCTTATCGTCAATAGTAAGTTGATTCGCATTGATTTCGGGCACCACTAATTTCTTAGTAGGATCCATTCTCCATGCTGATGAGTTGTCGATTACAACTGTTCCAACTGCGGCAAATTTTGGAGCCCAGTCTAAAGACGTTCCTCCACCTGCCGAGAAGATAGCAACATCGGGAACTAGTTTCAATCCTTCTTCAATGGTGATAATGGTGTATTCCTTTCCCTTAAAGGTATATTTTCGGCCGGCCGAACTTGGTGACGCAATTAAATAGAGTTCTTCAAATGGAAAACTTCTCTCCTCAAGTACTTTGAGGATTTCCTGGCCAACAAGACCTGTGGCACCAACTACTGCGAGTTTCATTTTTTTATTAATTTAGAATTGCAAAAGTAATATTTTCCAGTTGTGCCTATGATGTATACTATAGAAATATATAGAGTTTGTATTTTGAAAACGTTAGCAGCCAAAATAGTTGTTGTGGTTTTCATTCTTTCGCTTACCCAACAATCGTTCGCTCAGTTTGCCGACAGTTTCTCGGATGGTGATTTTACAACTGCCCCCGCTTGGATAGGTAATGAAAGTAAGTTTGTTGTTTCTGGCAGTCGATTGAAATTGCAAGCTCCCGCTGCTGCTGGTAATGCCTACCTCTCAACAGCCTCTTCTGCCATTAATGATGCTTCGTGGGAATTTTTTGTGAAGCTGGAATTTAATCCGTCAAGCTCGAACTACCTGCGCGTTTACCTCATATCTGATAGTGCCAAAGTTTCGGGTTCTTTGAATGGATACTTTGTGATGCTTGGCAACACGGCCGATGAGGTAAGTCTGTATCGCCAAAGTGGAACAACGCGAACAAAGATTATAGATGGTGGTGACGGTCGTTTAAATATTTCGACATCCTCAACGAAAGTAAAAGTAACGAGAGATGCTTTGGGTAATTGGCAATTGTTTTCAGATGTAGGCCTTACGGGAACGTACACCTCTGAAGGAGTTGCTAAAGATGCGAGTCACCTTTCTTCTGCATACTTTAGTTTGTTTTGCGTTTACACCGCCACTCGTTCCGATAAGTTTTATGTAGATGATATTGTCGTGACCGGAAATCCAATTGTTGATGCAACTCCTCCAACCTTAAGTTCTTTTCAGGTTCTCTCATCAACCGAAATTGATCTGGTGTTTTCTGAGAAACTGGAAAAGGTATCGGCAGAAACAATCGTAAATTATGCCGCCTCTAACGGATTAGGTATTCCTGCCATTGCAAGTCTTCAGCCTGACGGAAAAACGATTCGACTTTCTTTCGCACAGGATTTTCAAAATGGAGTGGAGTGTTCTCTTACCATATCATTTTTAAAAGATGTAGCTGGAAATGAAATGATCTCGATCGCAAAACCATTTCTCTACTTTGAAAACTTTCCGGTCTCTTACAAAGATGTCATCATCACCGAAATTTTTGCCGATCCATCACCTCAGATAAAATTACCGAATGCTGAATACATTGAGATCTTCAATCGAAGTGAGCATGCTATTGATCTTACTAATTGGATTTTAACTGATGGAAGTTCTTCATCAACTTTCTCATCAAAGATTCTTCTGCCCAATGTCTATTTGATTTTAACATCAGCAACAAGCACGGGCGACTTTTCTTCTTTCGGAGATGTTCTAGGTCTTTCAAATTTTCCAACGCTCAACAATGATGGTGATGCTTTGGTCATTCGAAGTTCAAGAGGATTAATGTTGGACTCTGTAAAGTATTCTGATAATTGGTATCTGGATGATGATAAAAAAGAAGGAGGTTGGTCACTTGAGTTAATTGATCCGGCAAATCCTTGTGGAGAAAATGAAAACTGGATTGCTTCAGAAGATGAAAACGGTGGAACGCCAGGAAAGCAGAATTCAGTCTTCGCAAACAAACCCGATCTTACCGCACCAAAATTATTTTCTGCAATTCCTATTTCACCAACCATTTTGCGACTTCAATTCAATGAGAAACTTGAGAATGAGATTCCAATACCTTCTTCTTTTAAAATTAATCCGGAAGTAGTGATTACCTCTGTTTCATTTGTGGATGCATCCCTCAAAGAAATTGATGTCCAGATTGATCCACCTCTTCAAAGTAAAACGCTCTATACAATAACCGTTCAAAATATTCGCGACTGTAACCTTAATTTAATTGAACAGGATTTCGATACGTATGAATTTGGTCTGCCCGAACAAGCTGAACCAACGGATGTAGTGATCAATGAGATCCTTTTTAATCCCCGGCCAACAGGAGTTGACTTTGTGGAAATTGTGAATACATCATCCAAATTCTTGAACATTAAAGATTGGTCATTGTCAAATATAGAAGATGGTGTTTTGTTGAATACCAAGATCATTACTACAGAAAACATTTTGCTCAAACCAAATGCATACCTCGCAATTACCCAAGACGGAAATGTATTGAAAGGTGAACATGTAACTTCACATGAAGAAAATTTTCTGAATGTTTCTTCTCTACCAAGCTTCAGTGATGATGATGGTTCTGTGGCACTAGCAGATGATGATGGAAATCTATTGGACAATCTTCAATACACGAAAGCGTGGCATTCAGTTTTTATAAAAGATGAAGAAGGTGTTTCGCTGGAACGTGTTTCCTTTACTGCACCAACTCAAGAATCACAAAATTGGAAATCAGCCAGTTCACTTGTAGGTTATGCAACTCCGGGTTATGTTAATTCCAATTCAAGAGAACAAACATTGCAAGATGAATCCGTAAAGGTTGATCCTCCCGCTTTCATTCCTATAATTGGTCAACCGAATTTCACGCAGATACAATTTCAATTTGATCAAGGCGGATATGTAGCCAACATTAAAATTTTTGATTCACAAGGTCATCTCATTAAGCAAGTTGCCAATAATGAAGTATTAGGTACTGAAGGATTTTTTCGTTGGGATGGAGATAGAGACGATGGCAATAAAGCTCGTGCTGGTTATTACATGGTATTATTTGAAGTGTTTAATTCAGCTGGTACGGTAAATGTGTTTCGAAAGCCGGTGGTAATTGCAATCAATTGAAAAACTATATGCTTACGAATTTCTTTCTGATTTTTTCTGCTCTAATATGATGCTGATCCTTCACAATCCATTTTCCATTAACTAATGTTCCCAGAATATCTGACGGATCGGATGTGTAGAGAATAGCTGGTAATGTATTTTTTAAATCACTCTGCATCAGTAATGGCGATTTAGCATTGTACACTACAGCATCGAAAGGTTTACCAACTTCGAAGAATGCCTTTTGCTCAAGCCCCATTGCCTTTCTTCCGGAGTGAATAGTTTTGCTGATCAGTACTTGTGCTCCATCATCAAAGGTGTTGCGCTGATGTGTAGTGAAGCGTTGGGCATAATCCAGCCAACGTAAATCTTCCAGCGGATTTAAACTGATGTGACTGTCTGTTCCAATAGACCAATGCCCACCTTCTTTTGCAAACTGGCTTAGTTTAAATATTCCATCGCCTAAATTTCCTTCCGTGCCCGGACATAATATAACATTGGCTCCGCTCTTTGCTAGTCGCTTCACTTCATCGCTTTCCATGTGGGTACAATGAACTAGGTGAAATCTATTGTCAAGAGGAAGATGATCGAGTAACCATTCAACCGGTCGTTGTTTTAAAAAATCAACGCAGTCTTTAATCTCTTTTAGTTGTTCGGCTGCATGTAAATGAAAAGGAATGTTTTTTGGACCCTGTTCAAAAGTCTTGACAATGTCGTTCGTATTTACCGCACGCATTGAATGAACACCAAATCCTAACCGAGCGTGATCTTGATTTAAAACAACATTCGCAGAATCATCCAGCAGTTGCAAATACTCATCAGTAGTCTTTGAGATGAATCTTCGCTGTTGCGGATACACATCTACACCAAAATTACCTTTCTGATAAAACACAGGCACCAATGTAATTTTAATACCGGCCGTCTTTGCTGCTGAAACTAACCGCTCTCCCATCTCCGCTAAATTGGAATAATGATTTCCGTTTTTATCATGATGCAGGTAATGAAACTCGGCCACATGGGTATATCCTTTGCGCAACATTTCCGCATACAGCATTGTAGCAACATCTTCCATTTGCTCAGGATCCATGCTCAGTGCACAACTATACATCGCCTCTCGCCAACTCCAAAAATCATCGGTCGTTCCTGCTTGATGTTTTTCTGCTTGACCCGCTATGGTAAATTGAAATGCATGAGAGTGCGCATTCTGAAAACCAGGTAAGGCAAAACCTTGGACCGATTCAGTCGCTGCAAATTGAGGAGGTGTGTTGGATAAAGATTGAACAATGCCTTTTGCATCAATGCCTACATATGCCGGAGAAATCCAGGCGTCATTCTGAAGAAGGGCTTTGAAAGAAAAATATTTTAAATCACTCATGTTGCGGTGAGTTGTTTAATCAAGTCTTCAAAAATTCTTTTCAACACATCGCGAATTTTATCGGCTCGCAAGGCATCAAACTTTTTCTCAGCATCATCCATGTAATTCACCTTCGTCATTTCAAGTTGAAGTGCATGTTGATTCTCCGTTGGCTTTCCGAAATGACGGGTGACGGTTCCGCCTTTAAATGGATTGTTATGTTGATGGGAGTAATTCGTTGCTTTGAAATTTTTCAACACTATTTCACTAAAGATAATATCAGCAGAAGTTCCGTCTGCATCGCCTAAAATTAAATCAGGAAATTTTTGATTGTGAATGGTCGGTACATATTGTCTGATTGAATGACAATCCCACAACAATACCTTTCCAAATTTTGTCTTTAAGTCATTTAACAATTCCTGAATCTTGGTATGATAGGGTAGGTAGTATTGATCAAGTCTTCTGTTAATTTCTTTCTCCTCAACAGCGTCACGTTTATCAACATAAATTGTTTTTCCCAAAAAATTAGTGGTCGGACAAAGACCTGTAATGATTCTTCCATCACTATAAAGCGGTTTGCTTTTTGGGTCGCGATTTAAATCAATTACCCATCGGCTGTAAATCGCAGAGATCATGGTCATTCCCATGGAAGGAGCAAAGTCATACAACTTGTCAACAAACCAATCGGTATCATCCGGAAATGATGCAAGGTTAGATTTGTATTGATCTTTTAGTTCGTCAGGAAAATTAATACCGCAATGGGGTACACTAATGAGAATAGGTACTTGATTTTGTTTAGCGGCTAATAGGTTGAACAAATCCATTTGCGTGCAAATAATGTTAGCCCGAATGCAAGAATAATCAGCGCTCTCTATCTGAGCATTCGTGACTATTAAAACCGTGTTAATCCTTTTTCTTCTTTTTCGATTTCTTCGTCAGTTCTACGTCTTGTTTCGCTCTCTGTAAAAGTTCCTCTGCTATTTTTATATTTTGAATTTGCTGTTGTTGCTGCTGTTGTTGCCAAATTTTAATTTGACGCTCTGCTCTTTCAAATTTCTGTTGATAGTCTATCGGATTTTGCAAACGTGATTTCAATTTCATAATCCGTTTAAACGATTCATCAATACGTTCTTTTTTTATTGCACCGTCTTCTACCATCTTCTTTATAATTTCATGAACTCTATCTACAGTTCGCACATCACTGCCTTGAATGTTATTTGAAAAAGTCATGATGTCTACTCCTCCATTAATAGCGAGACGAATAGCTTCTTCCAAACCATAATGTTCTGTGATGGCGTGCATCTGCATGTCGTCTGTAAAAATTACTCCACTAAAATGAAGTTTGTTACGAAGCATACCGGTAAGAATATTATACGATAATGTTCCAGGATTTCCTGTTGAGTCTAATTTCATATTCACGATGTGCGAGGTCATAATTGCATCGGCATATCCAGAGTCGATAAGTGATTGATATGGTTTCAATTCTCGTTCTGTCCATGTATTGGTAACATCGGCAATTCCCAAATGGGTATCGGCCTGCGAACTTCCGTGTCCGGGAAAATGCTTGAGTGCTGTGATTACTCCCATCTCACGATGTTTTTTTACAACTTCTTTCGCCATCATACTGACGGTATCTTCATTTGCCGAGAATGCACGACCGAATTTTGCAATTATAGGATTATTAGGATTGGCAACGAGGTCTACCACTGGACCAAAGTTTACATTAATACCAAGACCGGCTAACGTTGATGCTGTTGCCTCGCTATAAAATCGAACAGAATCGAGAGACGTATTCTTACCCATCTCCCATGCGGTGATGGATTTTGGAAAACCATATTTGTCTTTAAGACGATTTACCTTCCCACCTTCCTGATCGATGGAAATGAATAAGGGAATTGTGGCCGCATGCTGATACGTCCAGTTTATTTTTTTTAATCCAACAAATGAATTTGTTTTCGGAATGTTCTTTTCAAAAATAATGATGGAGCCTACCTTACCTTGTTGAATCTCACCCAATACGGCAGAGTCAACTGCTGTACCCGGGAATCCAATTAATATCATCTGCCCGATTTTTATATCCAGACTGTCGAGCGACTGCGCTTTCGCAAAAGATGATAAAAGAAGAATAGTAAAAACTACAACTCCAGATTTTATTAGATTAATATTTTTCATAAATCAAATTCAAAATTTCCTGCATGTTTTTCCGAATGGCTGATGTTGGTGCTGTGAAGTTGCTGTTCATAAACGAGAAGATTAACGTCTTTCCGCTTTTGGTTACAAGGTAGCCACTGAGGCAATGATTATTACTGAGTGACCCGGTCTTTCCAAAGATGTAAGGCTGGTCTGACTTAAACCAGTTTTTTAACGTTCCATTTTTTCCTCCGGTGGCAAGTAACGGAAAGAGTCTTTCTCGCGGAACGAGCTGATACATTTTATCCCAAACCTGCACAACACTTCTTGGTGTAAAAAGATTGTAGCGCGATAAGCCTGAGCCATCAACCCAAATGGGCTTATCGATTAAATCAGTAAAAAATTTTTGTTGCACATAATCAATGGCGATTTCGGGTTGCAAGGTATCGCTTACTATTCCTGCGCAGATCAAGAGAAGATGTTCCGCTAACATATTGTCGCTTTCTTGCATCATTACTTTATAAACACTATCGGCCGGAAGGCTGTACATTATTTTAGCGGCCGCGCTGATAGGGTTATTAACGTATTGAACTTTTCGTTTTAATGTATCGGTCAATAATTCTGTGATGAACGCTGGCTCCGTTCTAAAAGGAATGTCCCATTCGCCTGATTGAGCAGAAGGATAATAGTCGAAGTTGTTGGAATAAAAACTACGGATAACTTCGGGCTTTTCGCGAGGCTCACCTACATGTAAAAAGGGTGAGAAAAAATTCGGCTGAACAATTGCCTTTTTATTTTTTGATTGAACGGAGAAGATGTTTCCATAAACCGGGAATGAAAAACGTTCGGCAGAATAATTATCATTGTAATCATCCCACGCCCAGCCCGCTCCAAAAGTTGGCGTGTTAAAATTAGAAGATGAGAAGTAAAGATTTTGGTTGGCGAAAGCTAAAAAGGAATAGATCCGATCATTGGTAAAGGTATTTTTGTACAAGAAGGTTGGATCTCCCGTTCCCCAGAAAATTAGTGAGTCGTTTCGCTCGAGATATTTTATTCCTGGAATTGAGTCTCCAATAATATTCAGAGAAGCAAAGAGTGTAAAAATTTTTGTGTTCGATGCAGGCGTAAAATACTTATCGCTGTTAAACTCGTATATCGTTTTCTTTTTCTGCGGATCGTACAAAGCGAAACCCGTGTGATCTTGAAATTTCTTTTCCGTCTGTTTAAATGTTTTTGTTAGTGCCTTCTTCGAAATGGGTGAGCACGAAGAAAGAAAAACAATGCCAGCAAAAACGATTAACAGTATGCGCATCAATTACACCTTTAGGTAGCGTTCCAACAAAATATTTCGATGATGCGTTTCGTGGCCAGAAATAATGTAGCCCAGATTCAACACAGAAATTTCTGTGTTGTTTGCTTTACCCGTTCTCAAAAGCATTTCATCAGAGAAGCTAGAATAAAGATCAATGGAAGTTAAGCGCACGCGTTCCATTTCATCAATAATACTTTTCATGCTGCGATTATGAGCGTTTGCTTCTGGTGCATAATCTTTTTCTTCAAAACCGGCCAAAGGCGTTTTATCATTTCTTGAGAAGCGAAGTGCGCGGTATGCAAAAATGCGTTCGGCATCAATCATATGACAAAGCAATTCTTTTATGCTCCACTTTTCGGGCTGATAGCGAAACTCTCCTTTCGCTTCAGGAATAGAAAGAAGAAGTTGTACGGTAGACTTGCCAGATTCCTTCAAGGCCTCCAAAAGATCAGCATCTTTTACATGCTTTACATAGGTCATGTAAAAAGGCGGAACGTTTGGTAAGTCTGGTCTTGTCATATTTCAAAAGTAAGGAAGAAAGGATTGAAATGAAATTATCCATTCGGCATACTAATAGTTATGCGTGAACTATCCTTTGCCGCGATAAACCATAATGAATTTTTGTAAAGATGCTCGACTCTTATTCCCATTCTATTATCGCTGATTTGAATACTCAAGCGTTTCGATTGGAAGAATTTAGAACTCCAGAAAAACTTTATCGTCTAGAGTTTCGTCAACCTTTACATTTTTAGGGCCTTCGTTTTCTGAGCGATCTGCTGATAATAAAATCTTACCATAGGTCTGATAATTATCCCATGTTCGAACCCAGTCTGCAGTTTCTCTACTCGGCTCGTTGTAATATGCAAACTGTTTTACAAGGTTATCTTTTATATCTACAAATACATTGTATTTGTATTGTGCAGCATTGGCAAAGGTCAATTCCAAAACATTGCAACGGCCACCTGTTTCCAAAGTGTCTTCACCCAAATATTTTAACGTAACACCTCTGCCTTTTAATTTGAAAGGCATGAGCAACGAA
>JBKJOF010000108.1:0-55378 GCA_046595655.1 Chryseolinea sp.
GGCTGTGGTGGAACACGACAAGATGCAGAGACGTTGTGTGCGTTGTTGGCCGGATACATTCACAATTCGAATGTAGCGGGCGCAACAATTTTAAGTTTAGGTTGCCAGAATGCAGAAACAAAAATACTTCAGCAGAAACTGAGTACACTTGATCCGAATAGTTCGAAGCCTGTGATGGTATTCGATCAACAAGATTCAGGAACTGAACAAACTTTATTGACTCAGGCAATTCAACAGACATTTTTAGCTTTAATAGAAGCCAATAAAATTGAGCGGATGCCTGCGCCATTAAGCAAACTCGTTGTTGGTCTGAAGTGTGGTGGCTCAGATGGGTTCTCTGGAATTTCTGCGAACCCTGCAATTGGTCATACATCCGATCTATTAGTGACCCTTGGCGGAAGTACAATCCTTTCGGAATTTCCAGAATTATGCGGAGTGGAACAAGAAATGATTAACCGATGTGTTGATCAGGAAGCAAGTGAACTCTTTATTAAACTCATGCGCACATACTCATCTGCTGCAAACGCGGTGGGTTCTGGTTTCGATATGAATCCTTCGCCTGGAAATATTAAAGATGGATTGATTACCGATGCAATTAAATCGGCTGGCGCTGCAAAGAAAGGCGGCACGGCTCCCGTTGCAGATGTATTGCAATATGCTGAATACATTAAAAAGCCTGGACTCAATTTATTATGTACACCTGGCAATGATGTGGAAAGCACAACCGGAACAACGGGGTCGGGTGCGCAGATTATTTTATTTACCACAGGATTAGGAACACCAACAGGAAATCCTGTGTCGCAGGTAATTAAAATTTCAACGAACACGAAGCTCGCGAATAAGATGCCTGATATTATTGATTACAATACTGGCTCTATTATTTCAGGAGAAAAAACAATTGAACAGGAGGGAGAAGATATTCTTGATTTCATTATTGAAATTGCCAGCGGACGAATTACGGCTAAGGCAGTTGATCTGAATCAAGATGATTTTATTCCATGGAAGAGAGGGATTTCGTTGTAGTTGAAGTGTGAGGTTTAAGGTTTCAAGTTCAAGCTTTCAGGTTCAAGGTTCAAGGTTTCAAGTTCAAGGTTGGATCATCGCTTGGGAAAGAAATCGTAATTATTTTTGATATGAAATACATATCGGAAGATTTCCTGCTAACTAATTCTTTCGCTAAAAAAACTCTATCATCAATACGCGAAAGAATACTTTATCTGTTGATAAAGTAAAGAGAAAATAAATTCCGACTTTAATCCACTGCATATTTAATACCGCAACTCGCTCTCAAGCGATCGAGCGTTTCAATCAACAACAATGAATCTGCATGATTCATAATCGGACTCTCTGTTAAACCCTCTCTTAGACAATCACTCACATGACGCGCTTCAAATTGATAACCATAACCTTCTTCGCGATGAACCTTAATCTCAACAGCCGGTTGCTTATCTTTTACTAATTCAATTTTTGAACTAGCATTATGGAAACGATTCGTCATGCGTATGTAGCCCTCCGTTCCAACAATGGTTGCTTCTACTGGAGTATCTGCTGCAAAGCTTGCGTTCAAAACTGCCAATACTCCATTATCAAATTTTAACATCATCGCAATTTGTTCGTCTACACCTGTGTCGTAAGGCGACATGATTGCATGAACATCAAGTGGTTTACCTAATAAAGAGAGCGCAAGAAATACGGGATAAAGTCCAACATCCAACAATGCACCTCCACCAAGAGTTGGATCGTACATGCGTTGAGGAAGTGGATCACTTGCTTTAAAACCAAAATCCGCTTCAATCATTTTTATCATGCCGATTTCTCCACCTTCAATCATTGCTACTACTTTTTGATATTGAGGCAAGAATTTTGTCCAGAACGCCTCCATTAAAAATACTTTTTGCGATCGTGCCATATCGATCATTTCTTTTACCTGCTTCAAATTGATTGCCAAAGGTTTTTCACATAGCACTGCTTTTTTATGTTGGAGGCAGAGTAAGGTATGTTCATAGTGAAATCCGTGTGGCGTAGCAATGTAGATTACATCCACCTCATTGCACGAGGCGAGTGCTTCGTAGGTATTGAAATTTAAACGTGCATTGAATTGTTTTGCAAAGGCATTGCCTTTCTCCACGTTACGAGACGCAACTGCTGTGAGTTCAGCATCTTCAACGAATTGCAGATCGGCCGCAAACTTGTTCGCGATTTTTCCACAACCTAAAATACCCCACCTGATTTTCTTGCTCATCTAATTAGAATTTACTCGAAGTTATACATAACTTTTGTATGCTTTTTGAAACTCCTACCTTCTTCAATAACTTCGATAAAATTCAAACACCCCAAGCATCACGCGATATATCAACAACAATGTGAGGTTTATGAACATCAATCATCAATTCTGTAAGACGTTATTGTGTCATATCAAATGATTTATTGAGAAGATCAAAGAAACCAACCTGCTCTCACACTATTGCCAATTTTCTAAAGTCCTGTTCGGATGCATATTAAACTGTTGAGTCATGGGCCAACGCCTCCGTTAAGTTTAGTGAATAACCACAGCCTTAAGGTCGTGGCTATTGCCATAGGAATTCTATTGGATTGCGACAATTCAAAATGCGCCTGTTTGTTTTGAGTCTCCATTGATAAAATTCAAGCCCTAAAAATTTCTTCTGTCAATCTTAAACTCAATAAAAAAGGTGAGGTCGTTAAACCTCACCTTTAAAGAATTTCAAACAATCTAACTATTTATTCCTTCATAAACTTTTGAACAACACGCTTACCATTGGCTTGCTGAATTTGGACAACATAAAAACCAGTATTCAGTCCAATCTTTTCTGTGCTCACCGCATAATCGCGGAATGTTTCAGCAACCCCATCTATCGAATGAACAGATTGTCCATGAATGTTTAGAATGCTCACTCTTACATTGCCTTCAACCTGACCCTGGAGCCTGATGTGAAGTTCATCTTTCACAGGAACAGGATACACATACCATGTAGGCTCTCCAGTTTCTTTGGATAAAATCTCTTCACTTCCATTGTCTGAACCAGCATCACCTACTCGTGCATTCGCTACCGTTGGAATACCTCCGTTAACAACCTGAAAATGTATTGTAAGTGGGGTACCCTCTGGGCCCCAACCATAATACTTCAAATACGGAATAGCAGTTACTGTATAACTTCCAGGAGTTGCCGGCCAGATTGTATTGCTACCGTTGGTATTTCCTTTAAGTGCAAATGGCGCAGTGTTATCAATTCTTGCTGTTGGGCCGTTAAGCGTAAACTTAATACTGCGAATCGAAGTCGAGCTTGTATTTGCAACGATGTTGATCATGTTGAAACCGGATTGACTAATATCAATTACTCCTCCATCCAGAAGGTCAAGTAGCTTAACACCATTTTCGTTTACTACATCAAAATCAGTTACCGCTACTGTATTAATCACTCTGATGGTTGCTACTTTGACATAACCTCCGTCACCATTTCCCTTGCTCTTTGTAAATGCCTGAGCTGTAATAGTGTGCTCCCCTCCACTCAAAACAGGAAGAAGCCAACTGTTAATGGTATACACTTTAGAGTTATCGGTATTTGCAGCAGCACCATCCAATGTAAATTTCACGCTTCCAACCGTTGCTGGATTTGTGTTTGCACGAATGGTGTACTTTTCAATTTGAGGATCTGCAATATCCAATGTTACAGTGTCTTCAAAATTCCTAATAACGGCTTCGGTCTGGAAGTTTATAAGACTAAAGTTTTGAACACCATATGGTATTACCGTAAGATCAAATGCCTGAGTAGCGATACCTCCGCGTGGATCCTGAGCTACCACCGTTATCTCATAACTTCCAGCATCACCGATCAAAGGTTTTACTGAATATTTAGCAGTTCCATTAGTAGAACTTGTAAGCGTAACAAAGGCTGGTGCGTTGACAATACTTACTGCAACATTTGAATCATCAGGATCGGTTGCCGTAAAAATAAGGTTCAATGTATTTAATTCGCGAACGCTCTGATCTGTTACTGGCGCTAACACAGGGGGAAGGTTTGGAAGAACAACCAGTGTAACCGGAACCGAAACATTTGGTGTTTCAGGATCATTACTAGAAATGTTGAGCACCTTAGTGTATGTTCCTGGTTCAACATCTTTCGCATTGAACAAAAGATTTACCGTTGCTGAATTTCCAGATGGTACACTCTCTGATTTAGGATTAATAGTTAACCATGGGGTTTGAGCACCTCCGTCCAGAATAGCGAAGTTGTCGATATTTAAAATCGGACCGGCTGCATCCATAAGTGAGAAGATTACTACCTGTTCGATTTCGCTAGCAAATCCACCACCGGTAAATATTGCCTCATCATTTATATAAATGGTGAATTCAAGTGTGCTGGCTTTGTTCTCAATTCTGAGATCAAAGTATCCATCCGGAACGGAACCTGGTATTGCTTGATAAAATACATTTCCGACACTGTCCTGAACTAGAGCACTTAAACTTCCATCAGCAGAAATTTGAAAACGTGTGTTTACACTTTGTGCCGTTGGCGATTGTGGAATGATCTGCCAGGTAACACCAAGGTCAAGATCAATCGTCATACTCGTGGTCGATACATCATCAGCACCCGGTAAAACCAACGGAGAGAATGCAAGCGATAACCCGCCTCCATCTGCTAACCCACTAAAGTGTTGTGAACCTTGTGACGGATTGGAACTTTCGATCGTCCAGTTTCCAAACTGACCTTCCCAATTTTCTTGTCCATTAATGTCGCCAGGCGCAAACTCTTCGAATCCTGTACTATAAAGTGCTGCACCAGCAGATTTTTTTACTGTCGATTGAATAGCCTTTGTATCAAGCAGATTAATTGTTTGATTGACTTTCGTGGTACGTTTTTGTGAAGACTCTCTTCTCGCCTGAACACCTCCGATTGCCGTTGGAATAGGTGCATCCGTTATCGAATAGGTTAACACACTTTCTCCCGAGTTACTAATTGTAAGTGTTTGTTGAGAAGCTAATTGATCCGGTAATTCTACATACACTGAATCAGGATTAACTGATATCACTGCGGGCTCACGCACATCTAATGATGCCACTACTCCTACCAAAGGATCTTGAACTGCATTGCTACTCACCAGTATACCGGCAACATAGAAACCAGGATCAAGATAAGAGGCATCAAATTTCGCGGCTAGGTCAACACTTTCACCGACTGGAATTATTCCTGATGCAGGAGCTACTGATAACCAAGTGCGAGCATCTCCTAAAATTGAAACGTCATCAACTTGTGCATACCAATCCCAATCTCCATCGTTGGGGTCATAATAATGCCAGCGTAAACGGAAAGATGAAGCTCCGGTTAAATAAGTATCCAACGGAACAGAAACAAATTCACTTGGTGTTCCTCTGAACGTTCCATGATCTTCATTCCAACTCAATACGCTTGTCCAGATACCACCATCAACCTGAATATCAAGGTCGAGAAAATCGAGATTCGCATAGTTTGCATAGTTCACATTATACTGTACAACAATATTCATTAATCCTGTTGTGTTTACAGACGGTGAGATTAATTCAGCATCAAACTCAGCAAGTCCAAACCCATCACTGCTAACAGTTGCGGCTTCGCCAACACCAGAATAATTTCCTTCACCAGCATCGGCAGCAAAACCCCATGCCACGTCTTGTCCGGCATTATCAACGGTACTCCAACCTGCAGGCGGGAAAGTTCCACCTTCAAAATTTTCTTCAAGCAAAGAACTTCCCGCCATCAGTGCAACACTTGCTGATTTTGCTACTAAGGGTTTAGATGCCTTATCATCATTTGCTTTTTTATCAACAATACGTTTGTCGGTTGGCCAATTTGCAAATTTACCTACAGGACCTTTCGGCAATTTTGCCATATCGGTACGTGCACCAATTACCTGAATTCCATAATTGAGTGGTCTACCTCCGGTATTTGCAATGTGTATGAATTGAGTTGTGTCACCTTTGTAGTCTACAACAGATTGTAAAACAGTTGGGCTTACATCGATGGCTTCATCGCCAATCACTCGCAAGGATGCAGGCACTGATAGTATTGCACTGTCAATGTCTATAATAATATTGCTTGAATATAACCCGAAGGTAAGATCCGCAGACGCGAAGGTTACTGTAATTTCTGCTGTTGCACCTGAAGGAAGATTTCCTGAAAGTGGAGAAACTGTTATAAATTCGGGAGCCACTTCTTTAGCACCATCTATAATTTGTAAATCATCAATGTCAAGGGTCGGTCCCGCTTCTTCCATAAATCCAATAACAACCAATTCTTCAATGTCTCCGGCAAAGCCCAAGCCACTAAATACTTTCGCGTCATTAATATAGACATCAAATGTTGCTGAGTCTCTGCTGGCTGATATTGTCAAATCAAAATAGCCAGTAGGTGTTGTTGATGCAATTGTTTCAAAGAAACCTCCGCCTACTCCGTCACTTACCAAAGCAATGATACTGCCATCGGTTTCGAAGCCAATTTTAGTTACAATAAGACCGGCTGTGGGCGATTGAGGTGCAACCTGCCAGCTGGCGTTTGAACCCTGAAGATTGATTTTCATGGACACGGTGGAGGTAGCATCAGTGCCAATAGGAACCGTTGGAGAGATAGCGACTGAGGTTCCAAACCCATCTGCCAACCCTCTTAAATGTTGAGCACCATTCGATGGATTTTCTGCCTCAACGGTCCAGTTACCCCATTGACCAAACCATCCATCCTGGCCATTGATGTCACCTATTGAAAGACTTTCAAAATCCGTAGAATATAATCCAACTGAACTTGGTGTTACCGCGGCTGTGCGCGAGGCAACTCTTCCAAACTCAGAAGCACTTGCAATGGCATGAATATCTTCACGAATATTTTTCTTCCGTGCTGACTTCTGTTGTTTTTGTTTGGCAGGATTTGCTGACGACTTACGAGCAGCGGATACAGGTTTTATGATTTTCACTGATGATGTTGAGAATCCTGAACCTTGAACAGCGACTGTGAATGAGTGATCGTCAGGCCCATTGTTACTTAATACTAACGTATGCGTTGATGTCTGATTATTTTCTAACTCATCATATAATGAATCTGGACTCACTGTAAACTCTGGACCGAGAACTGTTAGTGAAGCCGGAATAGAAATTAATTGATGATACGGAACATTGGTAGTAATATTTACCGAAGCACGATAAACCCCGGCATCTAATCCGGAAGCATCAAAGGTAACTTCAAGATTAAGCTGTTGTCCGGGTGCTACTGTTCCTTCATCTGGTAAAACACGTACAAATGATCCACCTCTAGAGAGATAATGAATTGCATTCTGATAGATCGTTGGGAGATCGCCAGACCACTGTAATGAATCGCCATTACCCAATGTAGGGAGCATGTTCAGTGCAACGACATTACTGTTTGCTGCCAGCAACAACTCGCCATTATTCCATTCTGCAAGGGCGGTTGCTCCGGGAGCAAGTGCCACATTCTGAACATATCCACTAAAGGAAAGCGAGCTTACGCCTTTCATTACCGGATGACCAGGTGAAAGGATTGTTCCTAATTCAACATCAACTACAGCATCAGATGTTGATGCTACAAATGGGCCATATCCGTTATTGATAAATCGTCCTGCCATTTTCCATGCATCGTAGGAGTAAGCAAATTGATTTACAATTACCTTACCTCCTGCATCAATGTAGTCTGCTAACAAATCTCCGATTGTTTCCGGATCAATTCCTCCCGCTGCTAACCATTGTGTGTTGTTGGTTGTCATCACAACATCGTATTGAAGAAGTGTGCCGAGTGAAAGAAGGGGTAGGGAATCGCCAGAAAGGATCGTTGCTTGGATGTCATCAAAGCTGTTGAGAACAAAAGCAAGATCAGTAACATCAGCATCAGGAGATACAATTAACACCTTTGATGCAACAGCAGATTTACCAATCGATTTCAACTTGATTTGATTGGAGTATTTTCCAGAAACAACAGCAGTTTGCTTTTGCTCACTACTTGTTGACGTGGCCGATTTTGAAGGCACCGATACAGTTTGCACCGAAGCTACACTTGCAGGAGCTGATGATGAAACTGCAACAGAAAACTCAAGATCACTTCCTCCAGTATTCTGAATCGTAAGCGATTGAGTTGATGTGTTGTCTGTGTTGAGTGTTGCGGTTAACGAATCGGGAGAAACAATAATTTCCGGAGCAATAACTCCTGTCGCTTTCAAGGAAACAATGAATGTCGAATTTGCAGGATCATTGGTTGCAATAGTTAATGTGCCTGTGGAAAGACCCAGTGATGATGCTGTGTACGTAACTTTGATACCTGCTGTTCCAAAAGGTGCGATTGGATCAATACTCTGAGCAATAAAATCTGAATTGGTTGAGACTACGCTCGAAATTACTAGCGAATCAGATCCTGCGTTGTGAACATATATATACCGACTCGTAGAATCGGTTTCAAATACATTTCCGAAATTAAGAGTATCGGAATTTATTGATGCAATGGGGAAACCGTTGTTGGTAACGTTCAATGTTAAATGAACAGCTAAGGTATCTTGCAATGGATCGTTATGCAGAATTTCAAGATCCTGTGCATACGAACCACTCAGCAAATTGTTAGCATCAAATGTTATGGTAACATCGAGACTTGCCCCGGGAGATACACTACCTGATGCAGGAGATGGAGATGCAAATCCTGGTGACGCTACGATGCTGAAATTTAAAACTCCTAATCCTGTATTACTGATGGTCAGAACTTGTGAACCCGTTTGTGCTGTTTGCAGACTTTGAGTTAATGAAGTAGATGACAATGATATAACAGGTGCAAAGTTGGTAGCCTGCTCAATAATGTTCGATACACTTGAAAAGTTACCAAAGAAATCAGCCGACTTAATTGCAAAGTAATACGTTGTTCCGGGTAACAAACCGGAAATGGCCAATGTATCTTTTATGCCCGCAGCCTTTGGTGCCGGAGGATTTAGATATTTTGTTGCTCCGCTAAAATTACCTGCCGTAATCGGAGAGGTTGAATATCGAATGTCATAAACGGAAGCAGAGCCATTTCCAGAATCTGAAGGCGATGTCCATGTAAGTGTAATAGTTGTTATCGCGACATCAGAAGCTGCGAGATCATCAATGGCATCAGGGGCATCGCCATCATTCTGCTGAAGTGCAGAAAACGCATTCAATCTTCCTGAACCTAACAGTCCAGCAAAATCAGGATCGACTGCATCAATATCATCAACCAGTTGTGTTAATCTTCCACGTAACATTTCAGGAGTAAATCCTGGTCCACCAAATTTTGAAACAATCAATGCTGCAACTCCAGATACGTGTGGCGTTGCCATAGACGTTCCTTGAAAGAAAGCATATTGCCCTCCTGAAATAGTACTGAGTACACCATGAGGATCATTGTTAACAAATGTTTCTCCTCCTGGCGCAGCAATATCAACCCAGGGTCCGAAATTTGAATACCATGCTTTTTTATCCTGATTGTTAACGGCCCCTACTGATAACGTAGGCTCATAAAATCCAGGATAATGTGCACCATTATTATCATCATTTCCCGCAGCAAAAATTACGATACCACCTTTCATTGGGCCAACCTGATTTCCAAATTGATCTTTACCTGCTTCTGCAATAAAATAATCAATGGCATCTAATACAGACTGATCAAAAACTCCAGCGCTTGTATAGCCCCAACTGTTTTGAGAAATGACCGCGCCATTATCTGCACCATATACATAGGTGTCTTCAAAACCTCCAGTGCCTACAGCTCCGAAAGCAGCACACGACATAAGCCGAACACCATCACCCGTACCTGAACCTCCAGCAATACCCGATACACCAATACCATTATTCGTTGTTGCACCTATCGTTCCGCTCGTATGTGATCCATGATCATCAGGAGCTATTTGTCCTGTGTTATCACCAAAGCCGTAACCATTTATATCATCAACATATCCATTGTTATCGTCATCTACTCCATTACCAGGAACTTCACCAGTATTTATCCACATGCTCGCAGCTAAATCAGGGTGATTAACTTGCGCGCCACCATCGGTTACAGCAACAATTACATTGCTGCTTCCCGTTTCAATTCCCCAGGCTTGAAGAAGACTAATGTCGGAACCAGAAGTACCTCCGGCTTGACCTGTATTATTATAATGCCATTGTTGTGCAAAGAGTGGATCGTTAGGAGAACCTGATAGTGTTGTCGCTTGACTTATATTAACTCTTCTTGGTCCGTAGTCCATTCGATCAGAACCAATAATTGCTTTCTTATAAAGTGGTTGAACAATTTCAACTTGTTCGATGGATTGATATGCAGCAAGTACCGTTAATATAGGAGCAGCTTTATCAAGTTCAATCTCAAACCATCGGTGCAATCCATACCGTCTGTGTTTTTCTTCAAATTTACCAGCAGCGCGAAATACACGTTTGATTCCTGTCGCCTTGTATTGAAGACTGAGTCTGTCGATAGATTGAATTCCCGTAACTAAAATGTTGTTGGAACTCTTGGTCATTCTGGCATTTTGAAGTTGAAGAGCCAGCGACTCTTTTACTTTAATGCGAATGACACCGCTTTCAAAGCCCGTTTTTTGTTGGGCATAAACTGAGTTGGAAGCGAGGGCTAACAACCACAACACGATCAGGCATAGAATAGCCGATCGCTGTAAGGACACGTAGAGATACTTCATGCAGGAGAGGGTATTTAGGTTAAACAAATAATTACAAACAAAGCTTCTGATTTTTCTAACCGCCAATCACACACACACACAAATCAGAAGGGATGAGATTCGATACTTCCTGATGGATTAAATCAAATGCAACAATCGAATCTTGATTTGAAGTAAGCGAAAATAAAATTCATCCTCTTCATAGTGAGGCGAAATTAATTTGCGTTTTACATGATTGGTATTAATTCATGGGGTACTGAAGTATCATCCATGTTGTAACACAATTAAACTGAATCGCTTAAACGCTAATTTGCGGGTATTGAACTTGATTGAAGGGTAAGACTATTGCAGTACGAAATAGCATGGATCGCATAAAGACAAATAATGCACAGGCAAGCGAGTAATCGATTGCCTGTGCATCTCAACATCATTCCTTTATAAACTTGCCAACAAGGCGTTTCCCATTTCCTTGATTTACAATTACAAAATAAATTCCGTGACTCATTCCAAGTTGTAAAGTGCTGACAGAATATTTTCTGAATTCATCTGCTACACCTGATTTTGAATGAACTGACTGACCTTGTGCATTCATAATATTTAAAACAACATTACCTTTTACTGATTCATGCAATTCTATATGAAGTTCATCAATCACTGGTACGGGATAAAGGGATAAAACGTCTTCACTATTTAATGCCTCTTCTCCTTTTACTTGCTCTTCATTTGCTGAACTCGCCAGACGTGCAATTGGTTCCGTTTGTTTTGCTGGTGCTGTTCCATTCACAACTTTAAAATTAACGGTAAGCGTCTTGCCCTTAGGACCCCAGGCAAAATATTTTAAATACGGAGTTGCTGAAAGTGTGTAGGTACCAGGCCTTGCTTTCCAGAATGTATCACCACCAATTGGATTACCACCTAATGCATAAGGAGAACCATTATCAATGCGTGCGGTAACATTATTCAATACAAATTTTACACTGCGCACGGAGCGGATACTTTCCTTAGCAATGATATTGATATCGGATCCTGTCTTACTTAAATCAATAACAGATCCATCCACCAAATCCATTACCTTAACGCCATCCTTGTTCACGATTTGATAGCTTGTGATCTTAGCAGAGTTGATAACATGAACTATTGTTTTATCAACCGTCAAGTTCGTCTCATCTCCAAGTGAATTTATGTAGTATGAAATAGCAGTTAATGTATGATAACCTTCACTCAACTTCGGAAGCTGCCAATGATCTAAATAATAAGGACGCGTTTTATCCTTATTTATCTGAACCCCGTTGAGAACAAACTTGATACCGGCTCGAAAATCATCAGTATCACCAAAAGCATAAGGCTTAATTTCAATAGTTTGCTGGTCAAATTCAGGATGAGCAATATCTAGCGTTACTGTATCGGTCACCGTCCTTATCTCCGATCCGGTTTTAAAATTGGTAAGCATAAAATAACTTAAAGGAGGTCGTACAGTCACTGACCACGCTCTTGAAGTTATTCCTCCACGGCCATCCCTTGCAATAATTACACCTTCTGAATAAGAACCTTCCTCAATAGGATTCGTCTCAATGGTATACGTTCGGAATCCATTCCCAGAAGTAACCACAGGATTAAGGTCTCCAGAAAAATAACCAATGAATGAAACATCGGAATCATCTTCATCGGTTGCCGAAAATGTAAACGATTTTGTTTCACCGGCTATCATTGTTGAATTATCAAATGGGCCTGTTAAAATAGGCAGCACATTTTCATTGACCACCACGGTTACCGGAACAGGGATAACGGGTTGTAAAGAATCATTGCTATTGATTGCTAACGTTTCAATATACGTTCCGGCATTTATGTTTCGCGAATCAACAAGAATCTCTATCGTATGAGAACCTAGGGGAGGAATGCTGCCAGTTTTAGGAAATACAGACAATAAGGGAGTAACTTGATCACCATCAATAATACGCACATCATCAATATCAAGCGTTACACCTGGAGCTTCCATATAGGAAACTATAGTGATAGTAGTAATGTCAATTGCTAAACCTATTCCGGAATAAATTACTTCGCTATTCACAGAAATACTAAACTCCTTGGTGCTTCGCTTAACTGTAAAACGCAAATTAAAATACCCACTTGGTAACGAGCCTGGAATAGGTATTTGTTCATCGCTTCCATTAATTATCATCATAGTACTCAGTTGCCCATTTGGCGCTATGGCTAACACGGTACTGTTACCCTTGGATGCATGCGCAACAATATTCCAGGTTGCTCCTAACTCAACATCAACCATCATATCGGCAATCGAAACATCATTGGTACACGTCACGAAATCTAAGGGTAATTGAGCAAGTGCTTCCAAGCGTCCGCCACCATCAGATGTGCAACGAAAATGTTGTGACCCCCTAAACGGATTGCTATTGTCGATTGTCCACGGTTGCATTCCATCGGGCTCATATCTGGATCCATTCTTTGCGCTCCATCCACCTTGTCCATGCAGTAAGCCTGGAGTGAGTTCCTCAAATCCGGTACTGTACAATCGCACACCGCCCATTTCACTATGTACTGAATCGGTGTTAATTGAATAATTAAAATCTTTGTTTCCAAAATTTGTGATCGTAAAAGATGATGAATTAGAATCGATTGGTGTCACCGTTGCAATGGGAACTTCGACATGGATTGAATTTGGTGCACCTATAGTGGCGAAAGGAAATTCTCCATTTATAATAAACGTCTTATAAATATACAATGGTGACAGGACTGTTGCTGCAAAATGAAAAGGCTCGCAGGTTACTCTAACGGGTATATTAAATTCTTCAGGGTGATTATTTGGAGCGGTGTAATCAAACAAAAAATCAATCGTTGTGGATTCTCCCGCTTCCAAAATAAATTCATCTCTCCAATCCAAAATTAGTCCACCTTTTGAAACAATGATCGGTAGTAATGCAGGCGATGCCTCTACTGCTATTTTAAATTTTGCGCGATTCGGAGTAGTATTTCGTACTACCATCTCTTTGGTTACACTTGTTCCAACTACTAAATTAAATTGCTCGGTACTGGCATCGACTGGAGGTTCTAATCCATAACCTTTCACATTAAATAAAAACTCTTTATGATTAGGATCATTTGTTGTAATGGTGATCACACCCGTAGAGAGTCCAGTTTTCGATGGGCGGAAGACCATAGAAAACTGATCAGCTTCTCCCTGCAATGTATGGGTACCGTAGGAGCCAGAGAAATCAGGATTGGAAGTAGAAACCGTAAAAACAAGCGGTTCATCTCCTCGATTATAAACATTAAAACCATTTTCCTCGGATTGCGGTAGTATATCGGATTCTTCGGTTATTGAAAAGAATACAGAATCAAATTCCATTAACGTGTTAGTGGAATCGTCCCAAAGTTCAAATTTGGCAATGGGACCGGTTTGAGCGTGGGCGTGATTAATAAAAAGAAAACTTGTGAGCACAACCGTGCACACTACGAGGGTAGAGATTTTTTTCATAGAAGCTAAAGATTAAAGTGGAGACAAACTAAAACTAAATAACATCATAAAGGTATGTCTTACTAACCAAAGTCAATCTTTATGAGCGATCAAAAATTAAAAACTCTATGAGGACTATAGATATTAAGACACGGAGCAATATTAGCTTTCAGAATTGGATAGTAACTGTAACAGGAGAAGTTCATCTTCCCCTGTTACATTAACATCATTCCTTAATAAATTTCTTTACTATTCGTGCGCCATTTTCCCGATTTACAATTACAAAGTAAATCCCCTGACTCATTCCAAGTTGAACAGTGCTGATGGAATATTTTCTCAATTCATCTGCATTACCCGTTTTTGTATGAATAGCTTGGCCTTGTGCATTCATAATATTGATTGCAACATTCCCTTTTACTGATTCGTGCAACTCGATATGTAATTCATCTTTAACGGGAACAGGATAAATTGATAAAATATTTTCCCGATCGATTACCTCTCTTACTTGTTCTTCTTCATTGGAGTTGGCAATGCGCGCAATTGCTGTCGCAGGTATTGTTCCATTCACAACTTTAAAATTAACGGTAAGCGTCTTGCCCTTAGGACCCCAGGCAAAATATTTTAAATACGGAGTGGCTGAAAGTGTGTAGGTACCAGGCTTTGCTTTCCAGAATGTATCACCACCAATTGCAGTACCACCTAATGCATAAGGAGAACCATTATCAATGCGTGCGGTAACGTTATTCAATACAAATTTTACACTGCGCACGGAGCTGACACTTTCCATGGCAATGATATTGATATCGGATCCTGTCTTACTTAAATCAATAACAGATCCATTGGTTAAATCCATTATCTTAACACCATCCTTGTTCACGACTTGATAGCTTGTGATCGTAGCAGAGTTGATAACATGAACTATTGTTTGCCGGGTTTCGATTATGTATTGATCCATGTATGAATCATCTTGATAGTATGAACTTGCCAACAAAGTGTGATACCCTTCATTGAGTTTAGGCAGCACGCTTGGCGTTAAATAATAGGGTTGTGATCGATCTCTGTTAATCTCAACACCATCCAATTTAAACAGCATTCCATTACCTGTTATTTCTAGCGGAAAATTAGCTCGAATCGTTAGTCGATCAATATCCGGATGAGCAACATCAAGTGTTACCGTGTCTGTAAAGTTTGCCACAACATTTCCATTCTTAAAATTCGTGAGGATAAAATCATTCTCTCTGAACGGAAGTATAGTAACATTGAAAAATTTTGAGGTGATTCCGCCACGCCCGTCATTTGCTTGAATGGTACCGCTTAAAAATCCAATATATGGTGACTTGCCTGTGCTAATGGTATAGGTTAGAGATTTGTTTCCAGAGTCCGTTGCTTCCGAAGATACATATCCGGCAGGCTCACCGTGGCTTCCTGAACCATAAAAATTGTGATCGGAAACTAACACCAGAGAGTCATCAGCATCCGTGGCCAAAAAAGTAAAGGATTTTGTTTCGCCTGAAAACATGGTTTCCGTGAAATTCCCTATTAACACGGGTAACTCATTTGGTTTTACAACAATGGTTACTGGAATAAAAACTACGGGGTTCACCACATCATTGCTACGGATAGTAAAGATTTCAGAATAGGTTCCTGGATCACTGTTACGTGTGTCGATTTTAAGTTTTATGTCTTGAATTTCCATTGGCTGAACACTGCCCATTTCTGGTTCAACAGCCAACAAGCGAATATTCTCGCTACCATCTATCCATCTAAAATTATCAACATCCATAATGGAACCTGCCACTTGCTCGTCCTTGCCCATGCTAAAATTGATAAACTTCGTTGCATTACTAACTCCTGTATAGACGCTAACACCATCTATGGTTATCGTAAATTCATTGGTAGTATTGTTTAGAATAAAGCGCAGGTTAAAATATCCTGTAGGCAATTGACCGAGAATTGGTTGAGCTTCAAAGGTTGAGGGTTCATTCAAAACACGCAAACTTCCATCCGATCCAACAATGAATTTTTTTAGTGAATAGTCTTCGGTTGCTGCTTTGAATACCCATTGCGAACCCGATCCTAAATCAAGATTGACCATCATATCAATAATGGTTGCATTGCCTTCGGGTTCAGGAGCAAAAAGTTCTGCTCCATAATTGAAGTTATTAGAAATGCATCGCAAATGTTTCGAACCAACAAAAGGATTGGTGGTTTCTACTGTCCAATCATGGTTATCTTCTACATAAAAAACATATTCTAATTCGGACCATCCACTTTGGCGCTGAGCTATGCCAGGCATAAATTCTTCGAAGCCGGTAGAAAGCAATCGTATACCCTGTGTTTCGTTTAATAAGGAATCGGTATCAATCGAGTAATGAAGTTCAGTATTTCCATAGTTCTGCAAATCAAAAAATAATGAATCGATCGCGGACACTGGAACATCTTTAGATATGGGACTGGGTGAATTTATAGTAGCTAAAGGAAATACTCCAGTTACAATAAAGGCTTTATAAATATAAATTTCCAGTGCCGACCGACTATTCACTGCAAAATGTAAAGGGTAACACTCTATTTCAACATCTACATTATATTCTGAAGGACCATTATTTGGATCGCTGTAATCAAACAAAAAATCAATCGTTGTAGAGTCTCCAGCGTCCAAAACAAATTCATTTTCCGGATCTAAAATTAACCCACCTTTTGAAATAATGATCGGAGGTAATGCAGGCGTTCCCTGTGGTATTATTGTAAATTTTGCGCGATTAGCAGTGGTATTTCGCACTATCATGTGTTTGGTAACTTGCGTTCCAACGATCAAATTAAATTGCTGCGTACTAGGATCAACAGGAGGTTTAAGTCCATAGCCTACTACGTTAAAAATAATCTCTGGCTGATTCGGATCATTGGTTGTAATGGTAACTACACCGGTAGCAATTCCAATTTTTGTTGGCCGGAAGAACATATAATAAAAATCGTTGTCACTTCCCGGCAGAGTATAGCTCCCTTCATCACAATGAAAATCAGGATTAGAACTCGTAATAGTAAAAGTAAGCGGTTCGTCACCAACATTATAAAAATTAAAACCATTCAGTTCTGATGGCGATGTCTCATAAAGCAAATCTCCTGAATCAAAAAATGCCGAATCAAATTTCATTAATGTGTGGGTAGAATCATCGAAAAATTCCAGTTTGGCAATGGGGCCGGTTTGAGCGTGGGCGTGATTAATAAAGAGAAAGCTTGTGAGCGCAACCGTGCACACTACGAGGGTAGAGATTTTTTTCATTCCAGCTAAAGATTAATGGCGAAAACTATATAACACATTAAAAGTATGTCAATACTTAACCAAAGTCAACGTTTAACGGAATTAAATAAGTGAGTTTGGTTTAATTATAAATAGTTTAATATTATCATGTGCTTCGTCATTCTTAACTTCATACATCAAGCCATGATCAGAATTTCAATCCTTTGCTTCATCTCAATAGTTTCCTTCTCTATGTATGCACAACAAAACACAGCCATACCTGAAATAGGAATTGTACAAAACATTGAAAACGATAGCATCCTTCATGCTTTTGGGTTTCGTTATTTAGTAGAGTCTACACCCAAGCTCCTTTCGCCTCGCAGTGTTTCAGATGCACAATTCAGAGATGAATTAAAAACCATTAAAGCGTTGCACGTTCCTTTATTTGGCTGCAATCTTTTTATTCCTGGCGATCTTAAAGTAGTGGGGCCTGCTGTAGATGAGAAGTCTATTCTTGCGTATGTCGAAATTGTTCTTCAACGTTCTGAGGCTGCCAATCTGAAAATGATAACCTGGGGAAGTGGTGGATCGCGTGAAGTACCAAAAGGATTTGATCGTGCTGTAGCGAAAAAACAATTTATTTCGATTGCTAAAAAAATTTCTCCGATAGCAGCGAAGTATAACATCGTAATCGCTCTTGAAAGTCTCAACAGCACAGAGTGTAATTTTATTAACACTGTGAAAGAAGCACTTGAAATAGTAAAAGCTGTAGATCATAAAAACCTTCGCTTATGCATCGATATTTATCACATGCTAAAAGAAGATGAAGGGCCGGAAGTGATTGCATCTTCAAAAAAATATGCCGTGTACTGCGAAATCGCTGAAAAAGAAGGACGCACTCCGCCTGGAATTCATGGTGACGACTTCACTCCTTACTTCTTAGCGCTAAAAAAAATTGACTATGCAGGAATTGTTGTAATCGAATGTCGCTGGGATAATATTGAAGTACAAGGAAAAAACGCCTATGAGGTTTTACAAAAACAACTTTATGATGTCTACACCAAATGAAATACTCAAAGTGATTGAATACTAAACTACATGCCGGGTGGCATTGTTTTTTTATAGAATCTCTTCATGATACGCGGTGCATCAAACCGATAACCAAATTCAAGGCCAGTGTATGAATTTATTACGCCCATGTTAATACCATGCAACGAAGCATTTCTTCTGTCTGTTTCATATCGAAGTCCAGCATAAAATCGTTTTGATTGATAACCCAAACTTATATAACCATCTATTGTAAACACGGCACTGCTCCTTCTGTTGGAAGTTTCGTCAGCACTATTAATATATCTGTATAAATACAGATCGAATGAAGTGAATGCAGCCATCGATAAGAAAATGCGTTTGTAAAGTATCAAGTTACCTCCTACACCAGGAGCAATCTTTATTGAGAATGTCTGTATACCCTTATTGTCGGCAAACTCTTCGTAATACTTTCTCTTATCCAGACTCAGCAATGCAGAATCTCCAGCAAATTTTTTATAATACAATCCCCCCTTCAACAGGAATCCAGCGCGACTTTTTATTTGCCGTTGTGAGAAAGACGATCGAGCCTGATACGAATACCTTTTCCAATCGAAATTATAAACTCCTTCAAACTGATATTCTCTATTGAGAATGTCGGCACGTTTTCTCACGGGCATATTGCTGGATTGATTAATGTCCGTTAAGCCTTTCAGTTTTAAATATTTAAACTGCAACGAATATTTAGCGTTGTTATATTTTACCGTTAGGGTATGATAAGAACTAGGTGCGTAACCACTGTGTTTGTTTAATCCTTGTTTTAGTAGAAGAGCAAACCCGATGCTTACAAAACGGTAATTGGCGGAGAACCCAATGATGTCGGCAATGCTGGTTCTAAATTTTGCATCCGCTTTATTTCCTATTGCTGTGGAATTTTCAGGAGTGATGGTGGAGTACAACGAGGGCGAGAATACATGTATGCCTACTGATAGAAAGTTTGGATAGATTTTGATGTAAGTGGTATCAAATTGAACCCGTTTTACTTTCAGGTTAGGAAAATACTTTTTGTAGAATTTATCAGGATGTAGAAATACTTTAAGATTTTCCTGAGCAACCATCGTTGTAACGGAAATCACTAACAAGATTACAGAAAAGATAATGCGCCTTTTACATATCATTTTGAATGAGCTCAAACATCATCAATCTGTTACACGTTAGTGCTACGCTTCGTCTTTCGTTGTGCGCACTAAACTAACTCCTGAAATAAAGAAAATCAATCCTAATATTCCAAACGTAACCAAAACTTTTACATTGTGCGCACCAGCATTGGTGTTAACAAACATGATCGCAGCGTACAATAAAGCTCCAATTCCGAGAACAGTGAGGATTGCTCCAAAGATTCTTTTAATGTTCATAAAGATATTTTTAAGGTAAATAGGATGTGCGCCACCATGTGTAAAAGTTATGCCAACCTTATTCAAAAACAGAAAGCGGTATTTACCGCTTCTGTGACACGTACACCTCATAAAGAATTCTGTCTGCGCAATCGTTACCTGATAATGAGGCAATATTTCTACACTAATGTTGTGATCTGATTTTTTATGGTTGAGGGAATCTATTCTTGAAATCGAACGCAGTCAGTGAAGGTCCATTCCTTTTCAGATGTTCTAACTTTTCAACGGCTTCTTCAACCGTAGGAAATTCTCCTTCGGCTATCCACCACATAGCAGTGTAAACTTTTCCATAAGAATGGAACCACTCTCTTCTGCGCTTTAGAAAGTCGGTATGAAATGTTTTGTAAACATAATGCTCTAATGTTTCAACGCTTTGCCAAACCGAAATATTGATGATTACTTGTTCATCGTTGTAGGGATTGAGACTCGTGGCGTTATTTCCCTCGCCTTTTAACCTCCATACAAAACCCTCACTACTCTCAGCTAAATCGTTAACGCGATCTAAATTATCAATAAACTCTTTCATTATAGGATCGTCAATACTAACACCTTTCATTCGCGCTACATTTATTTCAGCGACTTGAAATACATTTTTATTATCTTTCATTTCGATTTTTAGTTTTCACGAAAGTAGAATACCCATGAAGACCAGTCAAGAAGTAACAAAAAAGTTACTGGTTAAAAGAACAGGAAATACAGAATTGCTGTATCAATGTTCAGTTATTGCTGCGCTAAAAATGTTTGCTACTAAATGGAAGCCTTGCATACTGTGTTATCTGTCAGAAAAGCCTATGCGTTATAATGAGCTGTACAGAATCATTCCCAACATCAGTCGGAAAATATTGTCTGAACATTTGGATGAACTCGAAGCGGATGAATTAATTGTTCGAACCCAATATGACGTTAAACTTCAAAAGGTTGAATATAGCTTATCCGAAAAAGGAAAATCGCTGCTTCCTCTTTTGGAACACTTACAAAACTGGGGAGTGGATAACATTAAAGGTGTGTTGACTATTCAGGAAATGCTTTCATCAACGTTGTACCCGATGTCAGCTGAAACTCACAACAGCAACTAAACGGAAATGACACCTGCTGAAATAACAAACGGCCTTCAAAGCAATGCTGTCACTTCAAAAGCAATGCTTTTAAAAATGGATTACATCAATCTTATTTTAAGTTTCATAAAAAGTTAAATCCTACTTTCTAAATTTTTTACAATGCAGAAAGAAATGGATTTTTAATGAAAGAATAACGACAACACAAATTTATCATGACAACCGAAATATTTTTACGCTACCTCCACTTCATCAGCATCTTTGCCATTGTGGGTTCATTAGTTTCAGAACATATATTCCTGAAGAAAGAATTAACACGAGCACAGCTCAGCTTCCTTTCCCGAATTGATGCCGTATATGGAATAGCTGCCCTTACGTTGTTAGGAGCAGGACTTACCTTATGGCTTGGAGGTTTTGGTAAGCCCACCATTTTTTATTCGAAGAACTGGATCTTCCATACCAAAGTAACGTGTTTTATACTGATCGGAATTCTATCCATTTATCCAACAATCTTCTTCATCAAAAACCGAAAGGGTAATCCGGATGAAGTGGTACAAATTCCAAACGCTATTTTCTGGATGTTGCGATTTGAATTGCTCTTACTCTTTATCATTCCGTTGTTGGCGGGGTTGATGGCCAAAGGCATTGGATTACATACCGATTAAGTTCTTATGCTTGATAAAATTAAGAACCTTTACCTTTGAAACACGGTTACTGATTCATACCTCAACTTATTTCATGCTAACTCAAACTGTTTCCGAAATCTCTTTCAGGCAAAAAGAAATTATAAAGGATTATCTTTTACTGCTTGATAAACACATGGATGATCTGCGAAACGGAACCGCAGAGAATACCTTTGAAATAAAAGACTTTGCTGATCTTCTTCACATCCATCCTACTCACCTCAGCAATACCATCAACGAAGGGCTAAATCAATCTCCCTGCGATTTGTATGAAAATAAATTAGTGGCACTGGCCAAAGAATTACTACATAATCCCAAGCTACCGATTGCAGAAGTTGCCCGTCAGCTATTTTTTGATCCCTCTAATTTTACAAAGTACTTCAAGCGATACGCTGGTACAACTCCCAAAGAATACCGGAACTCACTAAGCAAAATCTGAAGTGGTGACCATTTTTCCGGAAGTGGTGACCATTTAACAAGGATACATTCGCGCACCTTTGCAATGTTAAACAACAATTTATATGACAACAAAAATCGCACTTGTAACAGGCGGCAGCCGCGGCTTAGGAAAAGACATGGCACTTGCCCTCGCCACTAAAGGAATTGATGTAGTGCTTACCTACAAAACGAATAAGGACGAAGCCGAAAAAACAGTTGAAGAAATTATCAGCATAGGAAGAAAGGCGACTTCACTTCATCTTGATATGGGCGATATCAAATCGCTCGATTCTTTTATTACACAACTAGGTACATCGCTGCAAAAAAACTGGAGCACGTCAAAGTTTGATTACCTTATCAACAATGCCGGTGTTGGTGCAACGGTTGCCATCACTGATGTTACCGAAGAACTTTTCGACAACTTATTAAACATTCATTTCAAAGGCGTCTACTTCCTCACTCAAAAATCTATTCCATTACTGAATGATGGCGGTGGTGTCATCAATATCTCTTCAGGCACTTCCCGTTATTGTGTTCCCGGTTACTCTGTGTATTCTTCCATGAAAGGTGCGATAGAAGTATTTACACGTTACATCGCGAAGGAACTTGGATCACGCGGCATCCGCGCAAATGTAGTTGCGCCCGGACCTGTTGAAACTGATTTTAACAACGCAGCGATTCGCAACAATCCGCAGATGAAAAGTTTTCTCGGATCACAAACTGCACTAGGTCGTGTTGGTGAAGCCAATGATATTGGAACTGTTGTCGCTTTTCTTTGCAGTGAAGATTCAAAATGGGTGAACGGCCAGCGCATCGAGGTAACAGGAGGAATTAATTTATAAGATACTTCGACTCTTTTAAAAGAATCGCAGGGTAACGCTATCGCTAAAGAGGAACATCGATTTTAAAAAATTGGTGATGCTTTGCTGCAAGCATGGCTTCTTTGTTGTTGAGCAGGTTCACAAACAGGCGACTCCCCTGGAGTCAAATAGCCAAACAAAATAATTTTCTAGAAACAGGTTGCTCCCCTGGAGCAGTAAGCATTAAACAATTAAAATTATCCAGTCAATTTAAAGCAATCAACAACAATAAAGTTTAAAGCGATTTCCCTGTCTCGCTGAACCTGAACTGAGGCATACGAAGTAGCAGCGGTAAAAAGAATTGAGAACAATGCAATATGGTGTATTAGACTTTAGGATCTGTGCCTAATGCTTTACTTTCATTCGCTTGTCTTTTTCGCGCGCTTCTTTTATTTCATCCTCATCATCCAATTTAGGCGAGAGCTTTAAACCTTCCCAATCAAATTTTTCATCGAAGGGATCAAGTGCTTTTTGTGGATCGAATACGCGTAAGTCTACGGGCACAGCTTTGTATGGAGTATAATCGGGTGTGTTGGTAAAACAATTGGCAAGGTCAGTTGCTTCGGCATCGTATTGATTGAGCGATGGAATGCCCAGCACATTCCAAAACGTTTTAAATATGCTTCCAAAACTATAATGTTGATGGCTGTTGAAATTCTTTTTTGCATAAGGTGAAATAACCATGAGTATACTTCGGTGTGCATCAATATGATCGTTACCTCCTTGTGCATCGTCTTCCGTTACCACGATCATCATATTTTTCCAATACGGAGTGTTGCTTAAAAATTCAACTACGCGGCCCAGGGCCAGATCATTGTCAGACATGTAACTTTCGTGATACGCAAAACCCGCCCCTGGGCGAGGACCTGCTCCATGATCGTTTAGCAATTGAAGGGTTAATACAGAAGGTAATTCCTTCGCTTGATTTAAATACTTGTCTTTAACTTCACGAATAAAAATATCGGTACGAAACTGATCGGGTATCGCCATATTGAATGTAGGGAACAAATGAGAAGTTCTGTCAAACAACGGGCCGGGCAGTGGATAATTTACAAGGTAACGAACACCACCATACTTAAAGGTAGAGTCTGAAAAACTTCCGGCATCAAACTCCACTCCGAAGCCAAAATTATAAAACTCTTTTCCGTTGCGATAGAGATGATCCCACATGGAGCCATGTTGATTATACTCTTCAGGAAAAATAGCACCTGCCGCTCCTGTCATTCCAAATTTTCCGGGTGCCTTCGAATCTTCTTTCATGCTTCGCTTGCCACCATAAGCAGCGGGATGATGTGTCTCGAGCCACTCATTCGGATACGTTCCCGATAACCACCGATGACCATCAGAAGAAACATCAGCATCAACATAAAAATTATCGCTGATGGTAAACTGCTCTGCCAACGCCAAATGGTTCGGCATAATGTCTGCATGTTCTATTTTTAAATCGCCCTTCCTGTTAGAGAACGTTACATCTCGTCCATATCGTGCTAAAGTAGAATCGCCCTTTCCATTTTTTAACTGGCCAAAAATTTCATCATACGTTCTGTTTTCTTTAGAAATAAAAACAATGTATTTGATGGGCGATTCCTTCTCTTTTCCATAGGCAGGTATTGGATTTTCTTCCGCTTGCTCTGCATTCTTAAAAGAGAAATTATTAGCAATTACTTTTTCGGTGTGTTTCTTCAATTCATTATCAACAGGAATATCGATAACGGATACAGTACCTTTCATCAGACTACCAATGTAATCGCCTTCCGGTCCTTGATGAAAATCTTTTCCACCGTTCGGGCCAGAGCCAAATCCTTTTGCGTTGGCCACAATCAACTGCTTTCCATCGGGTGTAACTTTTAACTTGGAAGGGAACCAACCGGTAGGTAAATGTCCTAATACTTTTTGTGATGCTACATCAATGATCGCCACTGCGTTAATGCCGGCTTCCGCTACAAACAATCTTTTTCGATCGGGTGAGATGGCGAGGCCAAATGGAATGATACCTTTCAAATTTCCCAGACGCTCATCTAATTTTAATTCGATACTGTTTGTCACTTTATTTTGCTTTACATCGATCACCGAAATATTATCGTTGTTACCATTACTTACATATACAAAATCATCAGTAGCCACCATTGAATTCGGACTTGATCCGCCCACTGCAGAAATACCTTCTACTTCTTCACCAACCAATATTCCGGTTTTGACTTTTGCCGCAACTAAACGTTTCGCACTGCTAACACCTACACTCCATACCGAAAAAGATTCAGGAGCATTCGGATCACCCAATCCTTCTACTTCGAGTGTATCGTTCTTAATCCCTTCTTTCATTTCTTTGGAATTAAATGCTGACACTGGAAATTTAGGAGCCGTTTCTTTTAATCTTTTTTTATCGAGCGATTTAATGTAGCTGTATTCAAACATACCTACGTTGGCAACGTAGACTGTTTTTTCGTCAGGCGATAACGCGATGCCAAATGGATAGCGACCCGTTTTAACATTGTGCATTACTTGATTACTTTTTGTATCAATTACAATCAATCGAAAACCAATCTGATCTACTGCATATAATTTACTTCCATCTTTGCTGAGCACCATATCGCCAATGTAGGCATCACTATAATCTGATTTATCAAACGATTTATTGCAATTGATCTCGCCCAATTTCTTTTGGGTATTTAAATCAAAAATAAAAATCTTGTTTTGTTGTCCTCCGGCCACATATACTTTTTGATTATCGGGTGTAACGGCTAAGCCCATAAAAACTGCTTCCAATAAACCTTCATCAGGCTTCACTCCTTCTGGAATTTGGCGCACCACTGGATCAGTTGAATTATAATCGTTAATAATAGAAATTGAAAAAGGACCGACACCAGAATTGGAGGTGATGATTGTTTTGCCGTCAGGACTTAGTACTAAACCAAAAGGATGAGGAGCCACCGTAATTTGTTTTCCGAGTGGTGTAAGAATTCTTCCGTTGGGAATAATGGTTTGTCCATTTTTGTTTATCTGTGTGTATTGATCGCCAGCAGGTGCAGAAACAATCCACGATTTAATTGACTCTGATTTTTCTTTCGGATTGCAACTGAAAAGTAAAATACTGGCTGCGATCGAAGTAAGCGTGTAGATTTTCTTCATGGTGACTTCTTATCTTCTAAAATTAGATCATTCTATCAAATCAATTCTGTTGCTGATCAAAATCATTTTGCCACCAACATTGGCGAAATCTTATCGCCAATCTTACCTTCTCCTTTATAATCGAGACCTAAAAAAGCAGCCAGCGTTTTTGCGATTTGATTTTGGTAGAGTTGACTTTCACTTTTCATTTCACCCGTGGCGTGTGTATCCGGACCCATGGCTGCAAACCAGATCTGATCGGCAACTGGTATTTTTTGTCCGTGATCCTTCCACGTTTCTGCATTGTCTCCACGACCATGATCGCAGGTAATGATAATGGTAGTTTTATTTTTATAGGTAGGATCGGATTGAAGATAATTCCAAAGCTCACTAATAAACCGATCCGTATAATGTGCTGCATTTAAGTAAGCACCATACTCACCACCGTGTGCGAAGTCATCCGTTTCATCGAAGGCAAAGTACATCACCTTTGGTTTATTTTTTTTAAGGTACTCCATGCCGTAATAAAAAGTAAAGGCATCTAACCGAACGTCACCTAACGGATTAGGTAAACTCA
Source organism: Chryseolinea sp. (assembly GCA_046595655.1). Lineage (GTDB taxonomy): Bacteria > Bacteroidota > Bacteroidia > Cytophagales > Cyclobacteriaceae > Chryseolinea. The sequence goes on from JBKJOF010000108.1 coordinate 26,580, forward strand.
TCACCAGATCATTCATCATTTTTTCGCGGTCATTTAGTTTTGTTCCTTCCACAGGCTTAACGCCAGTACTCACATAAACACCACTTCGTTTATCGTTGATGATGTACGGAAAAACATCCCACGAAGTGAAAGCCGCTACCTTACCTTTATAGTTGGGTTGTGCGTTGATGAATTCCAAAACATTTGTATTTGGATTATAAAACTTATCGTTACTGTCTATACGTTCGTTATCCGCTTTGCCAGTTAAGATTTCATTGTAACCCGGATAAGAAAACAATTGATTATTTGTAATATTTACTTTGCTGCCCAACGATCTATTTCCATATAACTGACCTTTTGTAGCAATGGTGTTCCAGAAAAAAGGAAGCAACGCTTTTCTTCGTTCCGCAAGATCTTCTCCCCAATATTTTTTCTTTAGATCAGGATCTTTCAAATGCTCTTGTTGCTTCATGAACGATGAATCAGCACCATTAAAAAGTTCTTGCCAACGGAATCCATCTAAGGTAATTAAGATAATGTTTTCGGTTTTTGGTTTGGATTGTGCTCCTACTGGAAACAATGAGATTGTTAATAGGCTTATCAATACTATTCTTTTCATGCTTTGCATTTTGTTTGTAGCGTAAAAAACTTCCGAAGCTCGAGCTCCGGAAGTTTTAAAGGTAAAGTGCTTATTGATTTATCCAGAGCACTCCGTTCAAATCATCTGCTCCACCAAATTGCCGTTGAACGGCAGCGTTGTAATTTTCAATATTGGCATCTGACTCTGCTCGAGGATACTGCCAACGTTTTGCGATCTTATCTCCATTACCGCTACCAACTCCTTCGGAGAATGATGGAACACCTGTTCTTCTTTGATTGAAGAATGCTTCCCAGTTTGAGTTCTGCCAGAAGGCTAAATATTTTTGATTTAGAATTTGAGTTAACCCCGTTGATCCCACTTGATATTGTACAGAAGTCTGAGCTAAATAATCAGCAATAGAAATATTATCAACTGAACCATAAACGGTCGTACCAGTAAGATTACCTACTGGAATGGAACTTCCTTCAGTAATACCGAGAAAATTCAATGCGGCAGTAATCCCACTATTGTACCATGTTGCAGCGGTACCAGCAGCCCATCCGCGGTTAATTCCTTCTGCAATGTTAAAACACAATTCAGGATAACCAATAATGATGGCAGGCTCCGCCTTTGACCCAGCAAAATCAGCTGAGTAACGTAATGCATTAATATAGGAGTATTGACCACCTTGCGCATTCGTTCCTAAAGCACCCATACTCAAACCTGCAGGTGCTCCAACATAAGCACTGAAGTCTGAGAAATCTTTCCCAACAACGCCTACTGGCACATCTTTCTTGTCAGCCTTTGGTAGACGCGGTACATCCGCAAGTCCACCAGAAACTGTATAGGTATACGTACTATCATTTGGAACAGAAAGAATAGTGGCCATGGTATTATACCCAGATACAGAAACGTTCTGAATGATCACTACATCACCGACTTTAAAAGGATGTGCAGGTTTGGTTGTTGCACTGGCGGTAGTCGTTCCACCTGAAGATATCTTTACAATGTTATTTTCGACTTGACGAGGAGCAGGCGTTCCTGCTATAAACGTTCTCGGATCCTTTAGAGCTGTGGCTAAGTCTAAAAAAGCTCCGCCAACATTTTCACGAGTGCCATCTCTTCCTAAGCTCGTTGGATTTTTAGGATATGGATTGTAAGACGCGTTGAAGGTGTATTGAAGATTATCCCCCAAGGCAGAAAGCACGGGATACTTTGCAGCATCACCTACAATTGCTGCGAATTTTGGTTTAACTTTTAAGTCGACATCGCCCTCCTTCTTACTTAAACTTACAAGCACTCGAAGTGTAAAGGTATTAACAACTTTCTGCCACTTTGCTAAACTATTTCCCAAGAAAATATCACCGACTAAAGTTGCATCATTGTTGGCAATCAATTGCGTTAAATCTGCATTAGCTTCTTCCAGCCATTTTAATATTTGCACATAAACTTCCTTTTGTGTGTCATACTTTGGTGCAATATTTTGATCGGCTAAAAGTGCTTCAGATAATGGAACATCACCCAATTTTTGAGACATTAAATTATAATAGTAAGCCCGTAAAAACTTCCCCAAAGCAGAATAAGGATTCAACTCTGGCTTGCCCGCGTTCTTTGATTCAATATCCATTTGAACGATGTTTTGAAGTACCGCAGTGTACTCAAAATTGTTCTTAGTTTTAGTAAAGGGTTCCTGATCATAATTATTCGTGCCATAATAATCATACGTACTCACATAAAACTGTGCAGCACTTTGAGAACCCATTTTACCATCCCACGCATTTTGATCGTTCATGTGCTCCAGTATTCCGGTTAAAATCAAATTAGGTGGAACCGCTGTCGGTAAATTTGGATTCACAACCAGCTCATCGTAGTTCTGGCAGCTACCTAGAAAGGTAATCGTCAGAATCAAGGTTAATATTTTAGAATATGTTTTCATTATTATTACCATTAAAAAGTTAAGTTGATATTAACACCATATCTTCTAAGTGTTGGCGATCTTAAGTCCTGTGCTGAGGTATTAGTACCAATGAAATTGTCCCAGTCTATGTCCTTGCGGGTTGACCAATAAAAAAGGTTTCTACCGACTAATGAAATGCTGGCAGCACGGAAGATCGATTTATTCAATACGGTGGCAGGTATGCTATAGGTGAGGGTTACTTGTCTGAGCTTTGCAAACGTTTTGCTTATCAAATAGCGTTCATCAAATTTTGTTTCTGTACCCACGTAGTCTTGGAGTGTATACGGTGTTGAGTTAGTTACCAACTTTAACTGATCATAGTTGGTGATTTGACCCGTTACCTGATCTACAATTGGCAGAGGCGAGTCTGCAGTAAGAGCAACACCTTGACCCACATATGTTGCGGCAGGAGCTTTGTTAGGGTCGTTGTTTGGATTGGCATTGAATTCGGCTAACCTCGCTACGCCATAAGCACCTTCAACAGTTGAAATCTCACGTCCACCTTGTAACAATTTCTTATAAACATAATCCTGACCAACACCACCTACGCGACCATCAAACTGAAAATTGAAGGAGAAGTTTTTGTAACTAACTGTGTTTACCAAAGACCAAACCCAGTTTGGATTGTAGTTACCTAATTTTTGTGCCACTCTATTATCCCTGAAAATATCACCGTTGCTTTTATGAATTATGTTCCCATTGTTATCTCTGAAGAATTGGTAACCATAATTACCATCAACACGATCTCCTATATTATAAGTAATACGTGAGTCTGCGCCTATATAGCCACCGTTCACAGAAGTTAAACCATCATAAAATTCTTTGTAGGTCTCTTTATAGGTAGACCAGTTTGCCAAAACGTTCCATGTAAAGCCACTTGACGTTCTTACGGGTGTTCCACTGATGGAAACTTCCCATCCCTTCTTTTCTATTTTAACACCGTTTATAGTACCTCCAGAAAATCCTGATGCTTCAGACCATTGAGATCTTACAATATTAGGACCCTTCACGGCATCGAAATAGGTTACATCAAAACCAATTCTATTGTCCAAAAACTTCATCGCAGCGCCTACTTCCATAGAAGAGTTGGACGATGGTTTCAAAGTAGTTGAGGCTTGTTGTGTAGTGTAATATGCAGCTGGCTGGTTATTATAAGGTCGGGAAATAGTGTAGGTATTACCACTATAGTTTGGACCATCGTATGCAGAAGTATAAGTATCACCATAGTCGATTGGGTTTCCATAACCACTAGCTTGCCATGCGGGACCGATGTTAGATGAAGTGAACGCACTCTTAACATTAGCATACGTGCCACGCAACTTGAAGAACGAAATGACTTCAGGCAACGTAATATAATCGCTAACTACAGTACTTAAACCCACTGAAGGATAAAACCCAGTGTTGTAACCTTTATAAAAGGTTGAATACTTATCAAACCTGCCAGTTGTTGAAAGTGTTACATAATGTCTGTAAGAAAAGTCAAAAGAATAGTAACCACTTCCTACTTGCATCGGAGCGCTGTAATTATAAACCTTCACTGGATTCTTCGAGTTACCAAAGTTGTACACTTCCGGAACGTTTAAATAATCCGTTGTAGCATACGATGAGTTGTAGGAATAGGTACGTAGGTTTGCACCCACTAATCCAGAAATGTTAAAATCAGGTGTGATATTCTTGTTAATGTTTAGCAATACATCCGTGTTGTTCTCAAACAACGTACGCTTGTCTTCACGATAGTCGCCTGACTTCTGATCGCGACCATAAGCGGAAGCAGAGAAAGGAAATTTTTCAGTACGGGTTACATCCCAACTTGTGATTTGTGTACGCACGGCAGCGTTCAACCAATCCGTAATTTCATATTTCAATGCAACATAGCCGTAGATATCTGTTTTATGATGACCGCGCAGCCATTCATTTGCAAAAAAGTAAGGGTTGTTGTAGCGTACATACTCAAAGTTGCGTTGTTGAACACCTACTTTTCCTGGCTGCCAGTAATTTTTTAAATCGTTAATGTCCCAGTCCGCACCGGCCCAAACATCGATGTTATAAATTATGCTGTTAGGACCGTAGTTTACATCTGGAATATTGTCAGAGTATTGACGACTATAGTTCAAGTTTGATTCAAGTCTTAATTTCTTAGAGAAATTGTAGCCCATTGAAATATTAAAGTTGTTAATATTCAAGGCTGTATTAGGGATGATACCTTGTTGGTAAGTGTGCGATACCGAAGCACGTAAGTCGTACTTTTCACCACTTGCAGAAATGGCAATATTATTTGTTGAAAGTACGCCAGGACGAAGAAACTTTTGAAGATTATCTGCTCCTCTTGCGGTATATGGAGTTGCTGTGCGAAGTCCTGTATCAGGATCCATTGGACTGTCGTATTGGGAAATTAATTGTCCGTTCAAACGGGGACCCCAAACATCATAGTCATTTTGGTTGTAACCACCAGCTTGTCCAAAATCATCATCGCCAAAACGATAGGTATTATACTCTCCACCACCATATTCGTTTTGCACTTTCGGAATGGTTAAGAATCCTTTGTCAACCATTGTACTTGAATTAAAGTCGATAGAAAAACCACGCTGATCTTTCGTGCCTTTCTTCGTTGTGATCATGATAGCACCATTGAGACCACGTGATCCATAAAGCGCAGCAGCAGCAGGTCCTTTTAATACAGTATAACTTTCAATATCGTCAGGACTAATATTCCAAGAATCAGTAATAACAGGAACACCATCTACCGTTATCAAGACTCCCGTTTCTCCACGTAAAACCAATTGAGGACGTCCTAGCATTTCTGAAGAAGCCCCAACCGTAAGCCCAGCTACCTTACCAACCAATGAATTTAGTGGATTCGGTTCACGTGCTTTTATTAAATCTGCACCTGAAACTTTCTGTTGGGCATATCCTAATTTCACAACATCCTTTTCAATACCTAAAGCAGTGACAACAACTTCATTTAATTGCTTGGCATCTGTAGCCAGAACAACATTCACTTGAGAGCGACCTGCCAATGAAACTTCCTGTGTAAGGTATCCTACAAATGAAAAAACAAGAACTGCATCAGTCGATGGAACACTAACACTATAGCTACCATCAGCATCACTGATTGTTCCTTGCGTAGAACCTTTCACTAAAATATTTACACCGGGCAGTGGTGAGGCGTCTTCACCTGAGGTTACCCTGCCGGTTACCGTGGTCTGTGCATAGCTGGCACAGACCAGCAAAAGACATGCAGCTGCAGTAAGCAACACATGCAAGGGTCGAATCGCTAAAGAACATTTTTTCTTTAGTAAAATTTCGTTCATAAGTTTTGGGGTTTGTTGTTGTCTACCTACACATTTAAATACCATTTACAGTTTGTTAGCAGATGTGCACTCCCGCTGGCAAATTGTTGGAAGAAACCGGAACTGCTCATGCGGCTCCGGTTTCTGTTTTACTATGGCATTCTTTTGCGCGATCAAAGGTTGACAAACACCTTGACGTTTTGTTTAGTAAAATATTACGGCTGCATTAACCTTTAAAACCGAAAATGAAAATTGAGTGAAGGTTTTAGGAAGTGACGAATAGTAAACTTTGAATTTTCAATCAGGGACAACATTATACAGGTAACATTGATTTAACGTCATTCCACTACAAACCATGTCACGCTTTTTTAGATTAACATTTTTATATGTTTACAATCGGTAAACAAAAAAATTATGGTAGATAATGAAGTGGTATCGCGCATCGCACAAAAAATCCGTGCCACACGATTGAAAAAAAATCTAACCATTCAACAACTTGCTACGCGTACTAAGGTAAGCAAGGGCTTGCTTTCTAAAATCGAAAACTCCCGCACCATACCCTCGCTTCCGGTTTTTGTAACACTCATTCAATCGTTGGAAATTTCTTTGAAAGAATTTTTTGAAGACATGATTCTTAGCAATGGAAGAGATTATCTACACATTAAAAAGGATCAGTACACCACCGTTGAACGTGAAGGTCGTGAAGGATTTCATTATCAATATATTCTGTCGCAGAATATTACAAACTGTACGATGGATGCTGTTTTGCTAACACTCGAACCGGGAGCGAAAGGAAACCCTACCACAACCGATGGCTTTGAATTTAAATACATGCTGAGTGGCAATTGTGAATATCAAATCAACAATGAAGTTATTAAAGTAGAGGAAGGCGACTCCATTTACTTTGACGCTTCGGTTCCTCACCTTCCTATTAATCGATCGAGAAGAAAAGTGACGATGCTGGTAGTTTATTTTATTCTTCCGAAATAGGGTGATTTGTGATTTGTGATTTGTGATTTGTGATTTGTGATTTGTGATTTGTGATTTGTGATTTGTGATTTCAAAATTTTACAAGTACACTACACCTTTATCAATCATTTTATTTTTCAGAATTAAAGTTTGTAGCTGAAACCATGCAGTGGAAAATCATCACAACCTGCCGATAATATCCTCCGCCAGTCCAAACGAAAGCGTCATACCTGCGCCACCCAGGCCGGTAACGATCGTTACACCTGGCTCGGGTTCTACAATCAAGTTGATGTTGCCTTGAACTTTTGGATAGATGCCGTGCCAGCGTTCAGTTATTTTTAGATTAGGCAATTCTGTAAATGACTTTAAATAATCCAAAATAATATCATTTACTTCCTCGCTATCAAAAGGTTCATGTGTTTTGCCGTAATGATGCGAATCGCCAATAATCAATTCACCCATTTCATTTTGCGCTAGCAATACATGGACACCATGTTTTTTGAATTCTTCTGATGTAATATCGTATCGCGCATCAACAAGCTGAAGCGATGGACACTTTCCAAACGCTGCGTAATGCCGAAGGGTTAATCCTGCACACAGTGTTGGCCCTAGATCAAATGATTTCTCCGGAACGGCTTTCATCATTTGAAGTTTGCACTTTGAAACGGGTTGCTGATCGAAAATTTCCGGATATAACGTTTCGAAGTCTGCACCACAACAGACAATTACTTTATCAACACTCCAACTTTCTCGCGCTGTCTTTATTATAGGTAATGAAATCTCTGTTACTACATGTCCGAACTTAACAATCAATCCGTACTTTGCTTCAAGCCATTGCGGAATTTTTCGAATTGCCTCACGTGCGTAGACTGTTCCCTCAGTTGCACTCCATAAACCACCTTTCAATCCTTGTCGTTTTATTATGGGAGATTTTTCTTTTACCTCTGCCGGTGATAATAATTTTATTTGATATAATGAATCTTTATAAAGTTGAACAAACTCTTGCAGCACATTCCATTCGTCTTCATGATATACAACATGAAGTGATCCATTATCCTTCATCCAAAAACCAGCTTGCTTCGATACCTCTTCCCAATGATTTCTACTCCGCAATGCACGATCTAAACCAACACCAGGCTCTTGTCCGATGGGCCACACTAAACCGAAATTTCTAATAGAGGCGCCAACAGCAAATTGCTCACGCTCAAAAATTACAACCTTGTATCCTTTCTTCAACGCCATGTAGGCATGTGCTAATCCTACAATACCAGCTCCTACAATGGCGATGTCTGCTTTGCGTTCCATGGATTTAGTTTCGAGTTTAAAGTTTTGAGTTTTGAGTTTCGGATTTCGGGTTCAAAGTTTCGTAATTGGTGGGAGATAGTGTAGTCATCTTGGTTTATTATTTTGTTAAGATTAAAATTTTTGATTGAATTCCTACATGCTAATCCTATAAACCATTTACCTTGAGATCGAATACAACAAACCTTAAACACGCCAACTCGGAACTCAAAACTTTAAGCTCTGAACTTTACCAACTACCATACCCATAGTAATTATTGTGACGGCAAAGGAGCGCTAACCGACTACGTTCTTCAAGCTAAATCATTAGGTATGCTCAGCCTGGGATTTTCATCGCACGCACCCATTCCATTTCCATGCAAATGGTGTATGAAAGCCGAAAATCTATCAGACTATTTGCAAGCTGTTGACAAACTTAAAACACAACATAAAGAAATTGATCTGTACAAAAGTCTTGAGATTGATTTCATTCCGAATGTAATCTCGCCTTCCGATTTTGCCCCCCAACTGGATTACACAATTGGGTCTGTTCACTTCATAGAAAAATTTCCAGACGGAACACCTTGGGAAATCGATGGTCTTCATTCTCTGTTTTTAGAAGGTTACGAGAAAATTTTTCATTCCAATATAAAAGAGGTAATCAGTCGATACTTTGAACTTACACGATTGATGGTTACATCATCCTCTCCAACCATCATTGGGCACATCGACAAAATAAAAATTCAAAATGTTGACGGGAAATTTTTCAACGAAACAGATCGATGGTATCAAGATGAAGTGACTAAAACATTAAATTCCATTCAACAATATGGTGGCATCATTGAAGTAAATACGCGCGGGTTGTATCAAAAAAAATCTACTACACCCTATCCTAGTCCGTGGATGTTGGCGCAAATTCTAAAAAAGGAAATACCTATAACACTAAGCTCAGATGCTCACCATCCTTCAGATCTAACAAATCAATTTGAAGAAACCGCTTCCCTTCTTGCATCCATGGGTTTTAAAACATTAACCATTTTGCACGAAGGCAAATGGAAATCTTATCCTTTCAACCAACATGGCATTATCCTCTCCTGATCATTTCATTACTCGCTGGCTTCGTGATGCTCATCCCATTTGGTTTACACTCTATGCATCCATCTCGGCATTTTGCTTATACACGTGTGTCTATGCCTTTCGAAAAACATTTGCTGTTGCTACTTTCGATGATATAGCATACTTTGGAATAAGCTATAAAGGTTTGTTAGTTATCTCACAGGTATTGGGATATGCACTGTCTAAATTCATCGGCATCAAAATTATCTCCGAGCTAAAAGCACATTCAAGATCGGCTGGAATTTTATTAATGGTTTCTATTGCCGGAGTGTCCTGGTTATTGTTTGCTCTTGTCCCTGCTCCTTACAATATCGTGTTCCTATTTACGAATGGATTACCTCTCGGCATGGTTTGGGGCATGGTGTTCGGTTATCTGGAAGGCAGAAGAATGACAGAGGTTTTAGGTGCAGCGCTTTCTATCAGTTTTATTTTTTCTTCTGGCCTCTGCCGTTCCGTTGGTGGATACATTATCCGAGATTGGAATATCTCTGAAACGTGGATGCCATTTGTTGCCAGTCTTGTTTTTATTTTGCCCCTACTTATTTTTCTCTGGTTGATTGATAAAGTTCCGCCACCCTCTGCTTTAGATGAAGAACTTCGCACTAAACGGAAACCGATGGGCAAAGCTGAACGAAAAGCTTTCATCAAAAGTTTTCTTCCAGGAATCATCTTCTTCGTCATTACCTATATGCTGCTCACCATCTTCCGAGATTTTCGTGATAACTATTCTGCTGAAGTATGGAAAATATTGGGGTATGGAAACTCTCCCGGAATTTATACAAGTACCGAAGTTCCGGTTTCAATCTTAGTATTGTTTATTATGGGCAGTCTTATGCTGATCAAAAATAATAAGCTTGCGCTGATGATCAATCACGTCATCATTGCAACGGGAATGATTTTGATTGGAGTAAGTACATTTTTATTTGAACAACATATGCTTGAACCAACAACATGGTTCATTCTCATTGGTCTTGGACTGTACATGGGTTATGTACCTTTCAATAGTATTTTCTTCGATCGTTTAATAGCGGCCTTTCGCTATACAGGTACGGTTGGATTCATCATGTATGTAGCAGACTCGTTTGGATACCTTGGAAGCATGAGCATCATTTTACTTAAAGAACTAGGGCACCCAAAGCTAAGCTGGCTGAGCGTTTTTATATCTTCAGGATATGTCATCTCCGTTGTGGGGACGGTTTTGATTTTTGGTTCCATGATTTATTTCCATCTCAGGCACAAACAATGGAAGGCAGCTAATACCTAGCGAGCAGATGATCTTCATTTTTCAATTGAAGATCGTTAAAGAATTTAATAATCTCGATAGCATTGGCTGAGGAATTCGGATTGAGTCTATGGTCTTTTATAAAAACAGACAATGTATTTCCGGATGATTCCAGAAGCTGAGGATAAATCTGAGTTCGGAATTTTATTAAGTCTGTGAGTTGCTCGTTGTGGTAAATGTAGTAAAGATAACCCTCCGCATCAGATGGATTGGTTCCTGTAAATAATTTTTGCTTGCGATAAATACTTACTTCGCCACGCAAAACAATTTCAAATAACTGATGATGATTAAAAAGCCCAGTTTCTTTTAAGGAGATAAATTTGCGATTGATGTTTGCTTCGGCATCATAAAAATAAAGTGAATTAATTTTATGTGCAGGATACACCTCTACCTTTCCGTTGCTTCGATGAAGAATCAGATCGTAGTCAGGCTCAATAGAAATTTCTCCCGTTAAAACTTCTCTTGATTTTAAGACAACAGATCCTTCGTACCACACCACTGACCTTGCAAAAACAAAAACCGAGTTGAGTAATAGTAAACAAAAAAGTATGTATCGTTTCACATCATGTTAATTTAGTTAACATGAATTTAACAATATGTTAATACAAATGCAATATTATTTTATTTCCAGAATTTCAAGGAGTGACGGAATGTCTTTAATCAAGTGAGTATGATTTTCTTTTCGAAGTTCTTCTTCCGAAAATGCACCGGTTGTAATTCCAATTACCAAACCACAACCTGCAGCAGTACCTTCCTGTAAATCAGAAGCGGTGTCGCCTACCTTTGCCACACGACTTACATCTGTAACACCAGTCAACTGCATGGCTTTAAAAATCAAATCAGGGTGTGGTCTTCCATTTGCAACTTCATCACTCGTTACACTTGCATCAATCAAATTATTCTCCACCCAACCTAATCTCGCCAATAATGAATCCACAATTTGTCTGTCGAAGCCTGTATCGACAGCTACTTTTAGTTTATTTTCTTTCAACTTTCTAAACGTTTCGCTTACACCTTCTTTTTCCCCAACACCAAAATCGGATTTATAGAAAGCAATCATATCCAATACAAATGCGTAATGAATTTCTTCAATCCATTCTTGATTAACAGTACGAGAGCCGTTATACCGTTTCTCTAACAACGCTCGAATCGCTATTGGTTTCGGAATACCCATTACATCATTGGCATCTTCAATGGAGATTGCAACCTCAAAACTTGCCATAGCTTTTTGTAATACACGATGTACATCTTTGTTGTCTTTTACTGTTGTACCTGCAAGATCAAAAACAACAAGTTCGATGGGTTTCATAAATTTCAATTTACTGCAAGTTATCAATGCACCTCGCACCTTAAGATTCTTACGCATGAATCTTATTTTAACTTTTATCACGAAGCAAAAATAAATTTAATGCTGTGGTAATATTTTGATTCTTACTTTGGGTTTTCAAATTACACGGATCATGAATGCGAATCCTATACTCACCGTAGAAGAAATCTTTGCACTCTACAATACATTCGGCCATGCCGATTACATTGGCGAACCGGTCTCACAGCTGGAGCACATGTCGCAGTCGGCACAGCTTGCAATGAAAGAAGGGTATGATGATGAAGTTATACTCGCAGCGTTCTTTCACGACATCGGTCACATCTGTGTAATGAGCAACACAGAAAATAGCATGAATGGATTTGGAGTTAAAAGCCACGAAAAAATTGGAGCTGATTATTTACGCGATAAAGGTTTCCCTGAAAAGGTAGCCAAACTTGTTGAGAGTCATGTGCAAGCAAAACGTTATCTGACTTTTAAATATCCAGAATACTTAAACAGTCTGAGTGAAGCGAGTAAAATAACGTTAGGCTTTCAAGGTGGTGTGATGAATGCTGAAGAAGCTAATTCTTTTGAAATAGATCCTCTCTTTGAAACGAGCATCCGCATGCGCAAGTGGGATGAACTCGCTAAAGAAACAGAAGTACCTATTCTTGATTTGAATATCTTAAAACAAAAAGCGGTCTCACTTCTTTCGAAATAGAGACCGCTTTTTGTTTTAAAATTATACTTTCTATTCTTTCTTCATTTTCTACACATTCATCGGTCGAAAATTCTGCAAGGGAAAATTTAATACATTCTGCGAACAAACTTTGTCAATTGCATTTAGGCAACTGTTAAAAAATCTGACTATGCATTTCTATTAATACAATTCAAATCTGTAAATGCTTCTTCCAAACGCTTCACAAAATTCTCTTCGCCTTTGCGCATCCAGTTACGGTTATCATAGAATTTTTTGTTTGGCTTATCTTTTCCTTCTGGATTACCCAATTGAGATTGCAGAAAAGCTTCATTCTTTTTGTAGAATCCTAGAACACCTTCCCAAAATGCCCATTGCATATCGGTATCAATATTCATTTTGATAACACCGTAGTTCAACGTTTCAGCAATCTGTGTTTTTGGTGAACCGCTTCCACCGTGGAATACAAAGTATACTGGCTTATCCGTATCTTTTAAACCAAGTTTTTCCGAAATATATTTTTGGCTGTTCCTTAAAATCTCTGGACGAAGCTCTACGTTACCTGGACTATATACTCCGTGAACATTTCCGAAAGAAGCTGCCACTGTAAATAATGAGCCCACTTTCTTCAATGCTTCAAATGATTGATAAACATCATCGGGTTGTGTATACAATTTATCATTTTCTACTCCTGAATTATCAACACCATCTTCTTCGCCACCGGTAATACCTAATTCTATTTCTAGGCTCATGCCTAATTTGGCAATGCGTTCGAAGTACTTCACTGAAATTTCGATGTTCTCATGCAAAGGTTCTTCGCTGAGGTCAAGCATGTGCGAGCTAAAAAGCGGCACACCATTTTTGGCTTTATATTCTTCACCAGCAGTTACTAAACCATCAATCCATGGCAACCATTTTTTGGCAGCATGATCTGTGTGTAACACTACTGGAACTCCATAATGTTTAGCAACAGTATGAACATGCAAAGCACCGCTGATGGCACCTGAAATATTTGCTTGAAGATCTTCGTTTGGCATGCCCTTACCGGCATAGAACTGTGCTCCTCCGTTACTGAATTGAATAATTACGGGTGAGTTTACTTTACGCGCTGTTTCCAACACCGCATTAATAGAACTTGTACCTGATACGTTTACGGCAGGCAATGCAAATTTATTTTGTTTTGCATCGTCATAGAGGTTCTTTAGTTCCTCGCCAAATAATACTCCGGCTCTGTATTTCGTCATGGTGGTAAATTTAATTCGGGTGCAATAATAACATTCTTACGATTAACGCACACACACAATATTCTATTAATTTAGTAGAGATGTCCAATCGTTTCTTTGCCGAAGAGCGCATTTTAAAGACAAATCACCGTTTCAAGATCATTCACACGTTTGAAAAGAAACTGATGTACGAATCAAACTTTCGGCTGGTTTCAATACTCTAGGTACAAGGTAGGAAATAAAAAAGGTAGCCACGCGTTGTAGCTACCTATGTTGTGAGCCTGCAGGGATTCAAACCCCGAGTCTTCTGATCCGTAGTCAGATGCTTTATTCAATTAAGCTACAGGCCCAAAAAGTTAAGAATGCAGTATTCTGTGCATTTTGGACTGCAAATGTAGAGAATAAATTTACTCGGCAAAACACTAAGGTTTTGCCCTGCCAACAAAAAGGGTAATTTTGGGACTTTATTAAATAATCGATTGAACCTCAGCGCATGATCAGAAAAATAAGTTTGCTCATAGTATTTATCGGACTCATCTCTCCTGCTTTCAGCCAGGAAAAAATCACAAAGAAAACATCAGCCCGTCCCGATATTCCTGGGGTATTTAATATTGAATACGGTTTCAACTTCGCTTTGAAAGCTCCTAAAGATTTCCATGCTAGCTTTTTAGGATCCACTACTTTCAATCTTTATTATCAATATGAGTTCAGGATTCTGAAATCCAACTTCAGCTTTGTGCCCGGTATTGGTTTTAGCTTCGAGCGTTACAAGTTTAAAAATGGTTTTGTCCTTACCGATTTTCCAGGCACTGATTCTGTTAAAATGATTTCACGTACACCTGCAGGATATCCAAATCTGAAAAAATCCAAACTCATTACCAATTACATTGAAGTACCTCTTGAATTAAGATATAATTTCAACCCCGAAGATCCTGCTCGGAGCTTTAAAATTTCCGTAGGTGGAAGAGTGGGGTATTTATTCGACTCCTTTTCTAAAGTAAAATTCAGGGAAGATGGCCAAACTAAAAAAATAAAGGACAAACAAAACTTCGATCTGTCTCAAGTGCGTTACGGCTTGACAGGAAGGGTTGGGTTTGGAAGTTTCAGCATCTTCGGATACTATAATCTCAACCCATTGTTTGTAAAAAATAAGGGACTCATTTCGAATGGTGAACGCACTCCATTCAGCACATTTACAGTAGGTCTTTCACTTGCGAGCTTCTAGTTTTTAATACACACTCTTTAAGTATTTAAAGAGTGTGTATTAAAAACTAAATCAAACAAGACTCGCGCCCATCACTTCTTCCTTCGTGATGTGATAAAATTCTTTGTGGATATTAAATGGCGCCTCCCCATTTCGCTCTTTAATCACATACGTTCCATCTTCCTTCATCATCCAGGAGTTTACATTGTCCTTGAGATTATACCGAAGGTTGTTAATCGCTTGTTTTTTTAGAATGTCATCATCCAATAAAAACAGCGATTCAATTCTGCGATCAAAACTCCGAACCATCGCATCGGCACTACCGGTATAAACTTTCGGATTACCTGCATTGTGGAAATAGTAGATACGAGAATGTTCAAGGTATTCTCCTACAATGGAAATCACCTGAATATTTTCGCTTAAGCCTTTTCGTCCAGGACGTAAACAACACATACCTCGAACAATTAATTTAACAGGTACGCCCGCTTGTGAGGCTGCATAGAGTTCGTCTATTAGTTCTTTATCCTGAAATGAATTTAATTTAATCACAACTCCGGAAGTCAAACCAAGCTTAGCGTTTTCAGCTTCTTTCTTAATCAAATTGCAAAGTTGAATACGCATGTCGCGTGGAGAGGTAATCAGGTTGCGATATGTACTTGGTTGTGAATGTCCTGTAATTACGTTAAAGAATTCCGACACATCGTTGGCGTAAATTTCTTTGGTGGTCAGCAAACTGATATCGACATACAATCGGGACGTTGTTTCATTATAATTTCCGCTTGAAAGATGTACATATCGATAAACACGATCGTTTTCTTCTTTGCGAACAATCATTAAGAGTTTAGTATGTGTCTTTAAACTGTTCACACCATAAATCACGAAACAACCAGCTTTTTGCAAGCGCTGTGCTTCACGTAAATTATTCTCTTCGTCAAAACGAGCTTTCACTTCAAATAAAACTGCTACATGTTTTCCATTCTCTGCTGCTTTTAACAAGGCCGCAGTTACACGTGATTCTTTCGCAACACGATAGATTGTAATTTTTATAGAAAGTACATAAGGATCATCGGCAGCTTTTTCCAATAATTCCAGAACAGGTTCCATGGAATTATAAGGATGATGAAGAAGAATATCGCGCTCTTTCAATACTTCAAACAAATCGCGTGTTCCAAGTTCTGGAAAATTAAGGGGCTTCACCGGCTCACTTGCCTGTGCACGCTTGCTCTTAAATTCCTTGTGCCCGATAATTTGTGTTAAGCCAGAGAACTCCATGAGGCTTCCTTCTGGCACTCTGAAAATATTATAGTCGTCTAAATCCCATTGAATTTTTAATAAACGTAACATCCACGGATCTGCATGTTCTTCCACCTCAATTCTTACCACGCGGCCCGATCTTCGGGTTTTGATTTTTCGTTTTAAATCTTCTAGAAAGTTTGATTCTATATCTTCACTTTCTTCCAATGTAAAATCGCCATTGCGATTGATTCGGAACAAGTTTGTACTAGTGATCTCTACATTACGAAAGAGAGCTTGTATATTATTGCGAATGATTTCTTCTATGGGTACGAACTGGATCACTTCCCCTTCTGTAACCTGATAAAATCTTGGAAGATTTTGGGGTACCTGTAAAAACGAAATTTTTTGATGGCTCTGTCCTTCAATTGGATTCTTTGTTACTACCCCAAAGAGCAATCTGTTATACATCAGAATTGGGAAGGTGTGGTAATTATCAAACACCATTGGCGTTAGCATTGGAAAAATGGTATTCCTGAAATACTCATTCACCCTTAGCGTATTCTCTACGGATAGAAGTTTAAAATCCGAAATGCAAAAACCATTCTCAACGAAGAGTGGTTTCAGTTCATTTACATAATAATCATTTTGATCGGTATAGAATTTTTGCGTTTCGGTTAATAATAATTTACGAAACGGTTCTTCGCGCAATCCGCTATAATCATAACGCTCTTTTCCGTAGTCAAGGTAATTGTATAAACTGCCCAAGCGAATGGTACAGAACTCATCCAGGTTGGAAGCGGTGATAGAAAAAAACTTGAGCCGGTCAAAAATACTCCGATCAGTGTGTTTGGCCTGATCGAGTACGCGGTAGTTAAACGTAAGCCAACTTAAATCACGACTAATATAATTACTCTGCTCAACCTGTTGATTTATTTTTTCGGCTGCCATTATTGACTCTTCCATACTGAGGGCTCAACAAAAAAAATTAAACATCAATGCGAGCGTACTTCGCATTCTTTTCTATGAAATCTCTTCGAGGTGCTACCTCATCGCCCATCAGCATCGAAAATAAATGATCCGCCTCAGCAGCTGATTCAATGTTCACTTGTTTGAGTGATCGCTTTGATGGATCCATTGTGGTTGTCCACAATTGTTCCGGATTCATTTCACCAAGACCTTTGTAACGCTGAATACCTACCGATTCTTCTTTTCCTGCTCCTAATTCTTTCACATACATTGAACGCTCTTCTTCCGTCCAGCAGTATCGCTCTTCTCTTCCTTTTTTCACTAAGTATAAAGGAGGCAACGCGATGTATACGTATCCGCTTTCAATCAGATCTTTCATGTATCGAAAGAAGAATGTAAGTATGAGCGTACGAATATGACTTCCGTCAATATCCGCATCGGTCATAATGATGACTTTATGATAGCGAAGTTTCACCATGTTCAATGCCTTCTGATCTTCTGGTGTTCCGAAACTTACACCCAGAGCAGTAATCATGTTCTTGATTTCTTCGTTTTCGTAAATACGATGTTCTTGAGCTTTTTCTACATTCAATATTTTTCCGCGCAACGGAAGGATTGCCTGAAAATTCCGATCGCGTCCTTGCTTGGCTGATCCTCCTGCAGAATCACCTTCCACTAAATACAATTCACAAATTGCCGGATCTGCACTCGAACAATCGGCCAGTTTACCCGGAAGTCCTGTGCCCGACAAAACATTTTTACGCTGCACCATTTCACGTGCTTTGCGCGCGGCAATACGTGCTTGTGCCGCTAAAATAACTTTGCTTACAATCAGTTTCGCTTCTCGCGGATTTTCTTCCAGATAGTTTTGAAGCATTTCTCCAACGCTTTGATCGACAACACCCATTGCTTCGGAGTTACCGAGCTTGGTTTTGGTTTGTCCTTCAAACTGTGGCTCCGCTACCTTGATAGAAATGACAGCCGTTAATCCTTCACGGAAGTCGTCACCACTGATTTCTACTTTCGCCTTTTCAAGCAATCCCGATTTATCAGCGTAACTTTTTAATGTTCTGGTAAGTGCCCTGCGGAAACCAGCTACGTGCGTTCCTCCTTCGTGTGTATTAATGTTGTTCACGTATGAAACCAGGTTCTCTGTGTACGATGTATTGTATCCCATCGCCACCTGAACTGGAATTTCACCCTTTGTATTTTCAATGTAAATAACAGCGGGTATTAATTTCTCGCGGGTTGAGTCGAGGTATTCCACAAACTCACGAAGACCACCTTCTGAATAAAAGGTAGATGACTTGGGATTTCCGTTCTCATCCTTATCACGCAAGTCTTTTAAGTGAATAGTGATACGCGGATTTAAGAATGACAATTCGCGTAGGCGACTTGCAATGGTTTCGTAATTATATTCCGTTGTTAATGTAAAAATTTCAGTATCGGGCTTAAAGCGAACTGTTGTGCCGCTGCGATCAGAATCTCCGATAACACGCACTGGATATTTTGGACCACCTCGGCTGTATTCCTGTTCAAAAATCTTTCCTTCGCGATAAACGGTTACAAGTAACATCTCAGATAAGGCATTAACGCAAGACACACCCACACCATGAAGTCCGCCCGAAACTTTATAGGTATTCTTATCGAACTTACCGCCAGCATGAAGCACGGTCATAACCACCTCAAGAGCAGAGCGCTTTTCCTTTTCGTGCATACCGGTTGGTATACCCCGGCCATTATCTTCCACGGTAACGGAATTATCTTCATTAACCGTTACGTGAATGGTGTCACAATAACCTCCGAGCGCCTCATCAATCGAGTTATCGACCACTTCCCAAACTAAATGATGAAGTCCCTTTACTCCGATATCGCCAATGTACATGGCAGGTCTTTTTCTAACGGCTTCCAGGCCTTCTAAAACCTGAATATTATTGGCTGAATAATTAGCTTCGTTCCTCGACTTTTCTTCGCTCATAGTGGATGTTTATAACCTTCAAAAATACAATTTTTGAATCTATAAAAAGTGATTAGCAACTACTTTTCTTCAAGGAAATTTCACAAAACAAATCCGATAGATAAAGCTGGAGAAGCCCGACTATTTTGGATAAGAATTGAAGGCTATTTTTCTTTCTTTTTTGATTTCTTCACTGGCTTGCTCTCTTCATTTACCAGTTGCAACCTTGCCTTTTGTAATTCAGCTTTTTGTGCATCGCTTAACACGGGATAACTTATGTTTAGTTTGCTAAATTCTTTATGAATAACGGTAGCAATAGCAAGCCGTGCATACCATTTGTCATCAGCTGGAATAATATACCATGGAGCTTGGTCGGTTGATGTCTTTGATATGGCCTCTTCATAAGCGTGTTGATAGTCATCCCAAAAACCACGTTCCTTTAAATCCGCTAGAGAAAATTTCCAGTTTTTGGATGGATCATCAATGCGTTCTAAAAATCTTTTCTTCTGTTCTTCCTTCGAAACATGTAAGAAGAATTTTAGAATGACGGTTCCGTTTTGAGCCAGGTTCTTTTCAAAACGGATAATCTGTTTGTAACGATCTTCCCAAAAGTCTTTATCGATATTCTTTACTGATTCAATACCCGGAATACGTTCGCCTAAAATATAATCAGGATGCACCTTGGTGACCAATACATTTTCATAATGCGAACGGTTATGAATGGCAATCTCGCCACGAGCCGGCAACGCCAAATAATGTCGCCAGAAATAATCGTGATCCAATTCGTGTGTAGTGGGCGCTTTAAAACTGAATACCTTAACGCCAAGCGGATTGAAGCCCGACATAATATGTTTTACAGCTCCATCCTTACCAGCCGCATCCATAGCCTGAAAAATAATGAGCACACTGTAGTGATTGTGCGCATACAATTCGTCCTGGATTTTCGACAGCTCCTTGCGGCTGGCATCAAGCAACGACTCGCCCTCCTGCTTCGATAGTTTTTCGGTTGGTGAGGTGTCTACCTTTGTCAGGTCTATCTTCGTGTTTGGCTTAACCCGAAAGTTCTTTGTAGAAATCAGTGTGTCTTTGTCTGCCATGATCTTAAATTGTTTTTGAAAAGATACTCGAAGTTCTTCAAATCTAATATTACTTTACCATGCACCAATCCAATTGACAGGACTAAAATTGCCCGGTTCTCAACATCACCAACGTACATGCTTCCAAGGCTTCAATACCTTTTTGTTCTGCCTGCTTTTCGAATTCATCATTCTCCGTTCCCGGATTAAAGATGATGCGTTTGGGTTTAAGGCTGAAGATGTAATCGTACCATTCAGGCTGATGTTGTGGGCCGATGTATAATGTAACCGTATCTACGTTTTCGATGACGGGTTTTTCTTTGATGTCTAAAATTTTAGTTCCAAGCACTTCGCCTGTCTTTATGCCCACTGGAACAATTTCATGCTTGTACTCATTCAGCATTTGTGCTGCGAGATAAGCGTATCGTCCTGTGTTGGTTGTTGCTCCGATAATTACTGTTTTCTTGCTCATGCTATTTTTTTTCATAAAAGAAAATGGTACAAAATTTTTACTCCAAATTTTTCATGCTGCTTTTTCTACTTCCTGCTTTTCAAAATGTTAACGGTTGCTTCTGCACATCGCTCGCCATCCATGGCGGCTGAAACAATTCCACCTGCATAACCCCCACCTTCTCCGCAAGGAAATAATCCTTTAATCTGCGGATGCTCCAGCGTTTCTTTGTCACGCGGAATTTTGACAGGTGATGAAGTTCTGCTTTCTACTCCTACAATTTGTGCGTCATTCGATAGGTAACCTTTCATCTTCCCTCCAAAGTTCCGGAACCCTTGCTGAAGAGCATTATGAATAAACGATGGCAACACATCTTTCATATTGATGGATGTTAAACCCGGTTGATAAGAAGTTTCCAGCAGCGAACTAGAAACCCTGCCTTCCACAAAATCAAGTAAGCGTTGAGCTGGCGCGCGCTGTGTACCTCCCGCAACTTCGCACGCAATCTTTTCTATTGACTCCTGAAAATATAATCCTGCCAACGGACCATACTTTTTAAAATCTTTGAAATCATTTTCCTCTACGGCCACCACAATGCCAGAGTTTGCAAACTTCGAATCTCTTCTCGATGGACTCATGCCATTGACTACAACTTCTCCTTGAGCTGTAGCAGAGGGAACGATAAAGCCACCGGGGCACATACAGAAAGAAAATACCCCGCGATCTTTTCCTTCAATTTTTGCCTGATGTACTAAAGCATACGAAGAAGCGGGTAAATATTCACCCCGATCAACTGCACAATGATATTGAATCTTGTCTATTAAATTCTGTTGATGTTCAACGCGAACACCTAATGCAAATGACTTCGATTCAATTAAAATATTTTTTTTGTTCAAGAGATGAAAAATATCACGCGCAGAATGCCCGGTGGCAAGGATAAAAGCGTCAGCTTTAATGGCATCGCCTTGTGCTGTAACAACACCATTCATTTGATTGCCTTCAATAAGAAAATCTTCCACTTTTGTATTGAAGTGAATTTTTCCTCCGGCATTCAAAATACTTTGTCGGATTTCGGCAATCAGTTGAGGTAATTTATTGGTGCCGATGTGAGGATGGGCATCAAATAATATTTCTTCTTTCGCCCCGTGTGCCACCAATATTTCCAACACCCTTCGAATGTCGCCACGCTTTTTCGATCGTGTATACAATTTACCATCGGAGTACGTACCAGCACCGCCTTCACCAAAACAATAATTGGATTCTGGATTAACAATATGATCTTTATTTATCGAGGCCAGATCTCGTCTTCTTGCTTGCACATCTTTGCCGCGCTCCAATACAATTGGTTTAACGCCCAGCTCAATTAGTCGAAGCGCTGCGAACAAACCAGCCGGGCCACTTCCCACAATAATTACCGGGCGACTGTTCTTTACATTTGGCAAATCTCTCGAATACGCAATAGGTAATTTCCTTTCTAATGGCGAAAACATTTCACATTGCATTCTGACAATTACATTTCTGGAGCGTGCATCGATAGAACGTTTGATGGGTTGAACGATGGTGTCTCCATCCATCTTTGCTCCGGCTTTTTTGTAGAGGATGGACTCAAAGTTGAGTTCATCAAAAGCTTCTTCGGGTGTTAAAATAATTTCCAGTGTTCGCATAGGGAAGGTATTTATCCTTCAGGTTCACAAAGATATTTAAATCGCTGATTTGATTCTATAGAAGTTTGGGGTAAAACTAAAATGCATTTCACGCTAGACTCAAAGGTTTAACTACAAAGAACGCAAAGGAAAATACAATGAATTGCTATGAGAATTCTTTGCGCTCTTTGCGGATTTTCTTTGCGCCTTTGCGTGAACTGTATTTCTACACGAGAGATACGCTGACAAAAGAAATGAATTTAACCAAAGTCAATACGAAAACACATTTCCAAAATTCAATCCGAAATGAAAAGTAGTGGAAAATTTATTTTGATTTACTTCGGCAAAATAAGACGAGTAATCCGGATCGACATTAAAACCACGATAGCCAACATTGCCTGCAATAAAAGCATCTATTGTAAAACCCTTCGCATCGTTCTTCCGCATAATTCGATACCCCAGCATGGCGCCCCACTCAATGCGTTGCTCAACGGCATTGACGGTAAACACTTGAGTGGAATTTGGGAAAATAGGTTGGTTTACAAAATGCCCCATGTTCGTAAAACGAATTTCTTGTCCGAAATACCACATTCCAACATTAAGGGGATTGTAAAATTTCTGCTTGATGCTAATGGCATAGCCTCTCTCAAAAAGTTTGTTCGTTGCAATTTTGTCATCCGATTTAAAAAATGGATCGCGGATACCAACGAACTCAAACTCGTGCCCGATGCGTTCCTCCAGATAAAACTCAACGCCCAAAGGTAATCTCCCTGCTGCAAGAAATACAGGATTGGTGGCCACGATAACGCCATGAAATTCATTTGATCGTTCATCAAAATAATTGAAGGCCTTCGATTTCTTCACCGATTTTTTCGCTGCAGTTTTATTGGCCAGACTTGTAATCTCTTTTCCCAGAGTATGCTCATCATAAAATGGTTTGTAATAACCCGAGAGTTTTCCATCGTTCTCATACATTTCCCAAGTGCCTACTTTTAAATCGTCTTCAAGAATTCCTTTGGTTTGCAGATTTCCATTTGGATAATATCCATGATACATTCCTTTACCTTGATCAAACGTACAATCACCTTCCAACTTTCCATCTTCGCGAAAATATTCCCACTTACCTTGCTTCTTGTTCTTTAAAATATTGCCCTTCGACTTTAATTTTCCGGAGAGGTAATATTCGCGATACTCTCCCGATCCTTTGTCATAGGTAATTTCGCTTGTTGAGTTCCGTTCTATGCCAACGCTTTTCCATCGCCCGCTTTTCTGTCCGTTCGAAAATTCGCCAGACGATTTTACTGCACCATCTTCAAAAAAGTATTCCCAGTTTCCTGATTCATCATCGTTTACATAATCTCCTTTCGATGAAATTTTCCCGGAAGGAAAGTAGTTTGTCCAACTTCCGTTTTTCTTGCCGTTCGAAAATTCGCCTTCGCTTTGCAACGTTCCATCTTCCGCAAAGTATCGCCATTGCCCCGCATTTTTTGTTCCTGACCGCGGACCTTCAGACAATATCTTTCCTGAATGATAAAACTCGGTATATCGACCAAAGTCATCCGTGTATTCGATTTCACCCTTCTTCGTTCCGTCTTCAAAATAATTTTTCCAGAGACCAGTGCGTTTGTTGTTCGTGTACTCTCCTATCTCTTTAATCTGACCATCTTCATAATAACTTTTCCATTCGCCTTCACGCAACTTTCCGTTAATCGATCCTTCCATACTTTTCTGGCCGCTCTCATAGAAATATTCCCACAGGCCATAGTTTGCATTCTGTCGAAGGATGCCACGCATTTTTAGATTTCCGGTTTCATAAAAAAATTCCCACACACCGGTTGTTTCGTTATTCGTAAACTGACCTTTGGATTCGATGTTTCCATTGAGGTAATAGGATACATATCGACCATGCAAAACATTGCGCAGCGTATCTTTAACCTGATAGACTTCTTTAAGATTTTCTTTCTTCTGATCGTGATAGGTTTGTCGCGTAAAGCCCTGGGAAAATCCCGTGAGTACTCCGAATGAAAAAACGAATAGAAAGAGGATTGTCTTTTTCACGAAGTAAAGATAATTCAATTTGTTGTTTGATGGTCGTTGATGTGAATTACCTAACAACAGTTAACCAACAACGATCAACTAATAAATGCAGCTTTGCCCCACTCCGCTTTCTCTTGCTCACTCCATAACTCAGGGAAGAACATAATTTTTTGAAAACGTGGAGGTAAATATTTCTGCCAGTTGGTGCCACCCGTTGCTTTAATGTCGGCAGTATCTTTATGTAAATAATGTCCGGCTGATTTAAGATGCCCCAGTGGCCAGCGTACATTGGCGAGGGAATCAAATTCGCGTAAGCTTGCAATTACAGCTTGAGAGTTTGGGAAATTTTTGAGGTATAATTTCCGAAGATTGTTGTTTCGATATTTCATGCCCGCTGCTTTAAACGAGGCCATGTATTTTTCTTCGAACTGTTGAAGTGTCAATGTTTTTTTTCCTGTGGCCAATTCTGTTGCTCCGTTTTTCCAATACAGGTTATCCATTTGTTGTTCGATGTCGCTGTATTCTGAAAGCGCTTCGCGATCATTTACGTTCACCAGATTAATCATATCGGTAGAACAAATTTCAATTAACCGATATTGAGCAGATTGAAAACCACTGGCAGGTAATAAAGACATTCTAAATTTCAGAAACTGATCTTTCTCCATGCCATCGATCATAATCGAAAATGAATGGACAAGGTTTTCAAAATAATTATTGATCCGCTTCATGCGTGCGATAAAAAATGTTTCCGTCACATTTTCATCTTCGGCAATCTGTTCGATTTCCCACAATACCAGATTGAAATACAATTCTGTAATCTGATGATAGATGATAAATACCTTTTCGTCTTTAAAATGAGTTTTGGGAGTTTGGAGGCTTAACAGCGTATCCAAATGGATATAATCCCAATAGGTTAAATAATCGGCATGGAGCAATCCATCGAGGTAGGACGAAATATCCTGGCCCATTACATTGTACTTGGCCTGCAACTTTTTGAGTTGATCAATCAACCCCGGATCAACAACCTGATCGCCCATTTGTTAGTAGATAAGAATGTAAATTACTTCTGTAAATTTGAGGCGATATTACTCAAAAATCTAAATCTTATGGCTACCGCAACTGAAGCAAAGGCAAAGAAATCGTTGAAGCAGGACACCTACGAGCAACCTGATTTTTATTTGCTGGATGATCTGTTAACTGAAGAGCACAAATTGGTGCGCAGTTCCATTCGCGATTTTGTGAAAAGAGAGATATCGCCTTACATTGAAGACTGGGCACAACGCGCACATTTTCCTTATGAAATCGTAAAGAAATTTGGAGACGTAGGAGCTTTCGGACCAACCCTTCCGGTTGAATATGGCTGCGGTGGCCTCGATTATATTTCGTACGGAATTATTATGCAGGAGATTGAGCGAGGAGATTCGGGCATGCGCTCTACTGCTTCGGTGCAAGGCTCGCTAGTAATGTATCCGATCTACAAGTTTGGTTCTGAAGAACAACGCAAAAAATATTTACCCAAACTCGCTTCGGGCGAATGGCTTGGATGTTTCGGTTTAACAGAACCCGATCACGGCTCAAATCCGAGCGGCATGGTGACGAACTTTAAAGACATGGGCGATCATTATTTATTGAATGGCGCCAAGATGTGGATTTCGAATTCACCAAAAGCAGAAGTTGCAGTAGTGTGGGCAAAAAATGAAGCGGGAAGAATTCACGGACTAATTGTTGAACGTGGCATGGAAGGATTCTCTACTCCGGAAACACACGGCAAGTGGTCGTTACGCGCCAGCACAACGGGCGAATTGGTTTTCGATAATGTAAAAGTGCCGAAAGAAAATTTACTTCCTGGCAAAAGTGGACTCGGTGCTCCGATGATGTGTCTCGATTCAGCACGATATGGAATTGCATGGGGTGCGATTGGCGCTGCCATGGATTGTTATGATTCTGCCAAACGATATGCGAAAGAAAGAATTCAGTTCGGCAAACCCATTGGATCATTTCAATTGATGCAAAAAAAGTTAGCCGAGATGTTGACTGAAATTACAAAAGCACAATTGCTTAATTGGCGATTAGGTGTACTGATGAATGAAGGTAAAGCTACAACGCCACAAATCTCCATGGCAAAAAGAAACAGTGTAGAGATGGCATTAAAGATTTCGCGCGAAGCAAGACAAATGCACGGAGGCATGGGCATTACCGGAGAATATCCAATTATGCGCCACATGATGAATTTGGAATCCGTTGTTACCTATGAAGGAACGCATGATATCCATTTGCTGATTTTAGGAAATGAGATTACGGGCATACCTGCGTTTGTTTAAATATATCGCGGCACCACCGATCTTATTTAAGTGGTGACAATTCTACATTTCCGAAATTAATATCCTTACCCTCTTTATGAAAAAAGTATTCCTCACTTCCCTACTCATAATTTCTTTTTCGGCTGCATCACTTCACGCTCAGCAAAATCAATTGGCCACTAAGCAAACAACAGATACGCCACACATTTCGCCTGAGCAGAATAGTCAGGATAATATAAAATTGGTTTCAAAATATTTTGAATACTTATTTAAGACTGGCGATTTTATTTCCATGGAAAAGATCATTTCCAAAGAGGCAATCTACTCGCAAGCTGAAGGATTACCTTATGGTGGCACCTACATTGGATTTAAAGGAATGGTAACGATGTTCACAAAAGCACAAACGTATTTTGATTTGCAAATTGTAGGCGAACCGGTTTATTTCACAAGCTCCAATAAAGATGAAGTGATTATTCATTTTACTATAAAGTGTAAATCAAAAAAATCGAGCAATGAAATCACCATGCCCATCGCTGAGTACTTTGAATTGAAAGATGGATTGATTGTGGGTATTCGGCCTTTTTATTTTGACACAAAGTCGTTTGCTGATTTCCTAAAGTAAAGAATAGGGATCGTTAAAAAAGTGATTATTTGATTGACTGTCCTGTGTTTTTAATTACCTCAAAGTCAAGCTGCCTTACAACTTACGCCTAGCTTGTTGGGTCTATGCAATGAATAAATCAATAGAATATGAAACTTCTAAATATCCTTACAACAGTTTTTGTTTGCACGCTTTTGCTAGGTTGTGGTGATGAGAAAATGCCATCACAAAATGGTGATGAAATCATGCATGTTACTCTGAAGAACACAGAAATCTACAATTATGATTTGGGATCGATTGGAATAGAAGAAGGTGGTTCCTTGCTGATTGAGCCGCAACACGCTAGTGTGAGTACGTTGAGCCGCGATAGCGAGAGTCATTTAATTTATTCATATCAGTCGGAAAGTGGCTTTGCTGGTACAGACAAAGTACAAATTGAGATTTGTCATAGTGTTGGTAGCGGATGCTCTGCAACAGAATTAGTGACTATTCATTTTACAATAATGAATTAAAGCGCACTAATTTAGTTCTCGACATAAGCGGAGAATGTAATCCGCTGAACTGGATTTTGCGGATCGTTAGAATAAACTGTAACCGCTTTCTGCTGTGTTCCGCTTCGTTCTTGAGGACTAAATGTAATTTGAATTTTACTTGCATCCCCGGGCTTCAAAGTTGTCTTGATGGATTTTGCAGTGATGCAAACACAATTACCTTGAACCGCCTTCACAATCAAATCCTTTTTGCCGGTATTCACAAATTGCACCTCACGAATTGTAGAAGCATTATTTTTAACTCTTCCAAAATCAACACTAGTAGTTTGTAACCGCAGTGATGGTGCTTTCGATAATTCTTCTGGTTTCATTTCCAAAAAAAAATCTTCGAGTGTGGCATACACGGAAAATGATTTCACTGGTGATGTTTCATCATCAGTCGTAATCTCTACGTTGTCACTTTGAAAACCATATTGGTTTTTTATTTTTCCAGCATAGGTAATTTTTATGTTTCCACTTTTTCCGGGCTCAATTATCTTAGGCTGAACGTCTGCTTTAATATAGGCAGGACCCACTACTTTGGTAATAGCGATTGGCTTCGTACCATTATTCATAAAAGGAAAATCGCGAATAGTGGGCTCATCTTTCAAATACACTTTGCCCATGTTAAAGGAATTCGATTTCAGTTTCCAATTTCCATTCACTGCCGGAAGATCAATATTCGCTGGTGCTTCACCTCCGGTTGATACTTGTCCTTTAATCTGAAGGATGATTGGATTTCCGTCCAGATCAGTAGAAACGGTAAGCGATTTATTAAAATATCCGGGTCTTCCTTTCGGATTAAAACTCGCCTGTATAAAACCAGTCTTGCCAACGCCAACGGGTTCTTTCGACCACGAAGGAGTAGTACATCCACAAGAAGGCTGAACAGTTAAGATTTTAACAGGTCGGCTGCCGGTGTTGGTGAACATAAATTCGTGGGTTACAGGACCTGATTCTTCTTTCACCGAACCAAAATCAAAAGTCTCTTCGCGAAACTGAATGGCCTTGGTTTGTTGAGCAAAGGTATTTAGCCCAAAGAGTAAAATAATAAGAGCGGTCAGGCGAAACTTCATCGTCATAATTGTTAGTTGTACAAATTTAAACTAAATCACTTC